>CANHGR010000006.1 GCA_947460875.1 Sphingobacteriaceae bacterium
CAAATGAAGTATATAGGCTATATTACTCCTGTAATATTTCTTGGTGTTCTAAACAGCTACCCTTCAGGATTAAATTATTATTATTTTCTGGCAAACATGTTAACTTTCGCGCAGCAATTTGCGATCAGACAGTTTGTTAATGATGACAAAATACATGCTCAGATTCAGGCAAACAAAAAGAAATCAGCATCGCAGAAGAAGTCTAAATTTCAAGAGCGAATGGATAACTATATGCGAAGCAAGCAGCTACCTGCAAAAGACGCGGCTGCAGTAACGAAGCCTGCCAAAAAGAAAAAATAAATAAGAATTCAATTTAAACGCTTGTATCTCATTAGCGCTCTTTTTGAACAGAAGATTAGTAAACGGCGTGGGGAAGCGATATAGTTTTAAATTAAAAAGCTCTAAATTGACTGCATCTTATTAAAGCAAATATGGCGCTTAACTACGTTTGGATTGGATTCTTTGTTATCGCATTCGTTGTAGCCCTAGTTAAGCTTATCTTTTTCGGAGATACAAGCATTTTTACGAACGTGATAAGCGGAATGTTTGACAGCGCCAAAACCGGCGCTGAGATTTCACTAAGCCTAATCGGCATCATGACTTTTTGGTTAGGCATCATGAAAATTGGCGAAAGGGCGGGCATGATCTCAGTATTTGCTCGGGCTGTAAATCCATTCTTTAATAAGCTTTTCCCCGAAGTTCCTAAAAATCACCCCGCCTCGGGCTCGGTCATTATGAATTTTTCTGCTAACATGTTAGGGCTAGATAATGCTGCGACACCATTGGGATTGAAAGCAATGAAAGAGCTGCAGGAAATAAATCCCGAAAAGGAAACGGCAAGTAATGCCCAAATCATGTTTTTGGTGCTTAACACGGCCGGACTAACATTGATCCCAACTTCTGTTATTGCCTTACGACTTGCAAATGGTGCTGTAAACCCTGCTGATATCTTTATTCCTTCACTCATTGGCACTTTTATTTCTTTCCTTTCTGGAATGATAGCGGTAGCATTATACCAGCGGATTAATCTTTTTAAGCTACCGGTCTTAATATTCGTAGGAAGTTTCGTTCTGCTAATGGCCGTTCTATATTTTTGGCTCGGTGGCCTTCCTCCCAATCAAATTCAGCTTTATGCCGGTCTATTGGGCGGAATAATGATTTTCTCGGTGATTTTGCTTTTTATCTGTTACGGCGCGGCAAAAAAAATCAACGTCTACGAAACTTTCATTGATGGCGCCAAAGAGGGTTTTCAAACTGCTGTGATGATTATCCCATTTCTGATCGCTATCCTGGTTGCTATAAGTGCCTTTAGGACAACAGGATGTATGGATTATGTTGTAAATGCTATCGGATTTGTAGTAGCAGCCTGCGGTTTAGACACTGCGTTTGTTCCTGCCCTCCCCGTAGGACTAATGAAGACCTTGAGTGGCGGCGCCGCCAGAGGATTGATGGTAGATGTAATGACAACTTACGGCGCGGACTCGTTTCAAGGCAGACTAGCGAGTATCATCCAGGGCTCGACCGAAACAACATTTTATGTGCTTGCCGTTTATTTCGGGTCAGTAAATATCAAGAATACGAGGTATGCGATAATTTGCGGATTGATTGCTGATTTAGTCGGACTGATTGCTGCAATTTTACTTGCCTATCTATTCTTTAAGTAAAGACAAACTATCATAATCTAATTTACAGTCAAAAATGCTAAAAACAATCGCCTTAATTGCACACGACGGCCGAAAGGCCGAGATGGTAGCTTTTGTAAAAGATCATTACGACATTTTAAATGAAATGAAGTTGATTGCAACAGGAACAACCGGCAAATACATTCAACAAACTGGTTTGAAGGTCGTTTGCAAATTGAGTGGTCCGAAAGGAGGCGATGCTCAGATTGCGGCAATGGCAGCTGAGGGAAAATTGTACGGTATTATATTTTTTCGGGATCCACTAGGCATGCACCCGCATGAACCGGATGTACAAATGCTTCTTCGGATTTGCGATGTGCATAATGTCCCCTTGGCGACAAATCCGGCCACTGCGAAATATCTGTTGATTGGAATGCATGAAGAAAGTGAAAGATAATTTTCTCTGCAAGCTAGAGATAAAAACGGTGCACTTCATTGCTTGAAACGTATCAGTTCTATTGATAGAAAACTCGTAAATTGCTTAACTAGTAAATTTCAAAATGAAGACCTATAAATTGCTTAGTATCGTTATACTATTGTTTGCCGGCTCACAATCTACTGCGCAAGTTAAATCAAGTGATTTGTTGCCACATAAACCTGTTAATTGGACCGAAAAACAACTCATACAGCCCTCCGCTTTGGCAGCTATCATGGCAAATAATAAAATCCAAAAACCTGTGATTTTTAATATGGGAGTGGTAGAAGATATTCCCGGTGCCGTTCGTATCGGCGCAGCGAGCGACGAAAAAAACATTCAGATTTTAAAAGAGAAACTAAAAGCTCTGCCAAAGAATACACAAGTTGTCGTTTATTGCGGATGCTGCCCATATGACAAATGTCCCAATATTCGTCCCGCATTTCAAGCTCTAATATCAAGTGGATTCATCAATGGAAAGGTGCTGAACCTCCCAACAAACATTAAAACAGATTGGATTAACAAGGGATTTCCCTATACAAAATAATTTATCTTTAAAGTGCGTTTGGCTACAAACCTTGCACACATTATTTCATTGACTAATGTCATCTCTAAGCTTTCGGACGAGCTTGAGGACTTGGTCATTGCATTTCAGCGCCTCTTTTAAAAGTGCTGTTTCAGGTTGATCAACTTGCTTTTTACTTTTTCCCATTTAACCCTTTTTCCCGATTATCAAATTACAATATCAAAGGGAATAAAAAAACCTGACGGAGACCTTGTAATGTGTCTCTATCAGGTTTTGTACACCCAACAGGATTCGAACCTGTGACCGACGGTTTAGAAAACCGTTGCTCTATCCAGCTGAGCTATGGGTGCCTAAGCAGATTGCTTTAGACAGACACGCAAACTGCGTATATCTGAACCGCAAATTTAAGTATTTCCTGCTAATGCAAAAGATAAATATATGTTTATATCGTATATCTTGTTTCTAAATGTAGAGTGCGTGGAAAAATTTCTACAATTACTGGGTAATTAGGAAAATTTATAATCATTTTAAACGTTTTTTAATTAACCAAGAAGGAGCTCGATTCGGATAAAAAAACGATTTTAGAGTGTAATGGCAGTTTTTTTCTAACGTTATTATTGTTATTTTGGGGAAGTATTTTGACGAATTTCGTGCTCTTGAATTCAATGTCTCATTATTTTAAAAGACCAGCTTTTTTTAGAAAATATAAGCTGCAAATTTGAAACGAAATATTAGAAGCTTGCATAGTTTTTGTACATCCATATGAAAAAACAAATCCTTATTGTTGATGCATTCGCAAAAGCTGATGGAATAATGAGTCGTTCACGCTCTTCGGGAAGCATCTATGTAAAAATAGCATACATGGGCAACCAAATCGCTCTATCTACTGCAAATTCAGCTAAAATATCAGCTAAGACAGGCTTTCTGATTGCGAAATCTACCCTCGAAGAACTACTGACAAAAAAGATTGAATAGATACTGTAAATGGAAGAGCTAAGGAAATTTATTGGTCTGCTTTGGAGAAACCGTTTGGCGATGATCATCGTGCCTTTAATTACGATGATGATTACCTTTTACATAGTGCGCAATTTACCAGACGTATATGACGCTCCTACTCAAATTGCGACAGGCATTGTGGATGAAACTCAACACATAGCTTTTGCTGATGTAAGTGGTGTCCTTCAGGATTCAAGAATTAATCAGAAATTTACAAACCTTATTGAAACGATTAAATCAAGAAATTTACTTAATCAAGTTTCCTATCAACTCATTCTACATGATCTAACATCGCCAAGCCCATTTAAGGAATATAGCCCGTTATTAAAAGAGGTGGCCTTAAGTAAACATGACATAAATCATTTAGTTGAGGTATATACAAAGAACTATCAAAAAGCAGAAGGTCTCGATTTAAGAGATCCGGATCAAGAAAGGTTGGCGAGAGTTTTAGCCTCTATGGGATATGACGCTGAATCGATATTGTATAATCTTTCCGTGTTTAGAATTGGCTCCAGCGATTTTATTTTTGTTGATTTTGAATCTGATGGGGCTGAGCTTTCAGCATTTGTTGTTAATCAGATTTGCAAAGAATTTATAAAAGATTATACCCGCCTGATCAGGCAAAATCAAGTTGCTTCTGTTACTTTTCTGCAACGAACAATGCAGGAAAAACTGGACACTTTGAACCATAGAGTTAGACGATTAAGCGACTATAAGATCAAAAACAGAATTCTCGACTTAACCGAACAGTCCTCACAATTGCTGAACGAGACTGCAACATATAGCGCTCAGGAACAAGACTTAGAAAGACAGGTTGCTTCACTTGAAGGAGCGATAAGCAGCATAGACCGCAAGTTGGATCCGCAAGAAAGACGTTATGCCGAATCAGCAATGACATCGAGCAATCTCGAGGCCCCTAGGATAAGAAACGACATTCAATCTTTATATGATAAATATATCCAGAGTAATTTTGATGCGCAATATAAAAAGTCGATTGATTCGTTGCAGGATACTCTAAGAACCGAAATAAATGAACTGAGCGGCAAAGAAACCATTAGTCCACTTAGCACGCAGCGAGACCTAATTCAACAAAAATTAAACCTTCAGATGCAGCGGGATCTTGCCACATATGGACTTGGCTCAGTAAAACGACATCTAACTAATATCGGTAAAAATTACGAAAAACTAGTACAGCACGACGCTGTTATTTCATCTCTCGACCGAGATATTGATATCGTTCAGCAAGAGTATCAAGATTTATTAAGCCAGTTTAATCAAGTTAATATGGAATCGCAGTTTCCTATTAACCTAAGACAGGTTCAACTAGCAATGCCGGGTGCACCTTTGCCTTCTAAAAAAATGCCTTTGGTAATACTCAGCGGTATGGCGAGCGGCGCTATTTACATAATGTTGTTTTTTATAATTTTCTTCTTTGACGATACGATCAGGAAACCTGCAGAATTAGCTTTAAAGACAAGAATGCCGGTTCTCGGATACTTGAATTTGGTTGATAAATCAACGCTTGACCTAAAAGAAATTTGGAAAAACCTGCACGAGACTCCAGAGATAATGGAATTTAAAAAGCAGCTCAGATCAACACGTTTTGAAGTAACGAGAGAGCTAGCACGAAGCTCAAATTTATGTCAAACATTAAGCATTACGAGCCTAAGTGAACGTGAGGGAAAAACTCTGATCTCAGCCTGTATCGCCTATACCTATGCGATGATCAATAAGAAAGTCCTCTTGATAGATGGCAATTTCGACAATCCATCGATTACCAAGAACTCAAATACCCAAATTTTTATAGAAGATTATTTTGAAACCGGTGAAATTGAGGGCTTAAATTTCAACTCAGGTATTATAGTAATGGGAAATCATGGCGGTGATAAATCATTACTTGAAATTTGCGACGAAAATCTAATTCATACAAGACTTAATAACCTAAAAAAGCAATTTGATATTATTCTTGTCGAAACCCCTTCTTTAAATTCTCTAAACAAAGCAAAAGAATGGATTTTATTTACAGACAAAACGTTAAGCGTATTCGAAGCCAATCAATCTCTTAATGAAGTTAAGAAACAACATATAAACTATTTTTCAAGTATTAACGGACAATTTATTGGTTGGATATTGAATAAAGTGAAATCAGATAGCAAAACGACAGAAAAAGTTGCCCATACAACTGTCTTAGAATAAATGTTCTACGAAGTCATCAACTATCTATGGATAGGTATCCAAATAATTATCTGCTATAACCTCTTTGTACCAATAGTTTTATTTTTCTTATTTCTGATTTTAACGCAAGTCGTCCAGAAAAACAAACGGATACAGGCAAAGCGAACTCTACGAAAGGCGCGTTTTATGATGTGCTTAATAAATCAAATCACGATCAGGATTTTGAATCCTTTCTTACCTTAATTCCTAATCCCAACAAGAATATTTCAGAAGCAATCGGGTACGGCATTTTTTAGTCCAAACCTTTTATTTTAACAAAATTTAATTGTTAATTTGACAATTCATGAAACAAAAATTGTTCGTCATCGGGGTAGACTATGGCTCAGATTCTGTTCGCTCTGTACTAGTTAACGCACGTAACGGCGAGGAAGTAGCTTCTTCAGTTCATCACTACTCGCGATGGCGAGACGGACTTTTTTGCCTACCATCAAAAAATCAATTTAGGCAACACCCTTTAGATTATATCGAAGGCCTCGAAAAGACAATTAAACAGTGCATTGAGCAGGCAGGCGGTGCATCTATCGCAAAACTAATTAAAGGCATTTCTGTTGATACCACCGGTTCTACGCCCGTTGCTGTAAATAAGACCGGCACTCCCCTATCTTTGCTTCCCGGTTTTGAAAATAATCCTAACGGGATGTTTGTGCTCTGGAAAGATCACACCTCAATCAAAGAAGCTGCAGAAATTAATGAACATGCAACTAAATTTGAAACCAATTACCTCAAATATGTAGGTGGAATCTATTCTACAGAATGGTTCTGGGCCAAGTTGCTTCATGTACTAAGGGAAGATCAACAAGTATTTAATGCCTGCTACTCTTGGGTAGAACATTGTGATTGGATTCCTTTTCTCCTAACGGGAGGAAACGATATTACAAAAATGAAACGCGGACGATGCTCGGCCGGTCACAAAGCCTTATGGGCTGAAGAATTTGGCGGCCTACCGCCTGAGGAATTTTTCTCTTCTCTAGATCCATTGCTGAAAGGCTTCCGTGAACGCTTATTTACAGAAACTTACACTGCAGACGAGGCTGCCGGCAAACTAAGCAAAGAGTGGGCAGAACGCCTTGGCCTGTCGGAAGATGTGATGGTTGGTGTGGGCGCCTTTGACGCGCATATGGGCGCTGTTGGCGGACAAATAGAACCATACCATTTAAGTAAAGTAATGGGCACCTCTACCTGTGATATTCTCGTTGCACCAACAGAAGATATTCAGGGCAAATTGATTAAAGGCATTTGCGGACAAGTGAACGGTTCCGTAATTCCCGGCATGATGGGTCTGGAAGCGGGCCAATCAGCCTTTGGCGATACCTATGCTTGGTTTAGAAATGTTTTGGCATGGCCACTAACTTCGCTTTTGCATAAATCTTCAATAATCGATCAAGAAACTGCCATCGCCCTAAAGGAGGAAATGATTGATCTAATTATTCCCGAATTAAGCTTGGAAGCAGCAAAGCTTCCGTTGGATGAACACAGCGAGCTTGCTATCGACTGGTTAAACGGTAGGCGTACGCCGGATGCAAATCAAGAGCTTAAAGCTGCCATTTCTGGCCTTGGACTCGGAAGCGATGCTCCTAGAATTTTTCAATCTCTTGCAGAAGCTACTTGTTTTGGCGCTAAAAATATCGTGGATCGTTTTATAGAAGAAGGCATCCCCGTAAAGGGAATAATTGGAATCGGTGGTGTTGCAAAAAAATCGCCCTACGTCATGCAAATGATGTCTGATATCCTTGGCATGCCAATCCGTATTCATCAGTTCAAACATACTTGTGCCTTGGGCGCAGCAATGTTTGCAGCCGTGGTAGCGGGGATCTACCCCACTGTAGAAGAAGCCATGGCAGCGATGGGTAGAGGCTTTGATGTAGCGTATTACCCTGAAAATAGAAACGCGGATCTTTATGCTAAACGCTTCAGGCAATACCGCGAACTTGGAAATTTTGTTGAACAACAAATTAATACAAAATCACATCCTGTAAAGAAAGAAGAACGAGTATCATGAGCCAATATCAATTCATCAAACAAAGTGCTTATGAAGCAAACATGCAACTCCCAAAACTTGGCCTGGTAGTATTCACTTTCGGCAACGTAAGTGCAGCAGACCGCGCACTCGGAGTTTTTGCGATTAAGCCCAGCGGAGTGCCCTATGAAGAGCTTACGCCGGATAAAATGGTGATCGTCGATTTTGAAGGGAAAACTGTTGAAGGTACTCTCCGCCCCTCTTCTGACACGCTAACACACGCCGTATTATACAAGCATTGGGAAAAGATTAACGGCATCGTGCATACCCATTCTACCTACGCTACGGCCTGGGCGCAAAGTCAGCGCGATATCCCTATTTACGGAACTACACATGCAGATCATTTAACGGTTGATATCCCCTGCGCAGCGCCGATGGAAGATGCCATGATTCGCGGAAATTATGAGCATGAAACCGGCTTTCAGATTATGAATGCCTTTACAGACAAGGGATTGAGATACGAAGACGTAGAAATGATTCTGGTAGGAAATCATGCCCCCTTTACTTGGGGCAAAACAGCAGAAAAAGCAGTTTACAATAGCGCTGTACTTGAATCTGTTGCACAGATGGCTTACCTTACAGAACGGATTAATCCATCGGCGCCTAGACTGCAAGAATCACTCATCAAAAAACATTTTGAAAGAAAACACGGACCCGATTCTTATTACGGTCAGTAACGCAATTATAACCACAAAAACATAATGATTGATCTAAAACAATTCGAAGTATGGTTTATAACGGGCAGTCAGCATTTATATGGCGAAGAAACCTTAAGACAAGTTGCTGAACACTCTCAACAACTAGCGAAATCGCTGGATACCGCATCGCAAATTCCGGTACGCGTAGTTTTTAAGCCTACCGTAAAGACACCGGATGAAATTTATGAAACCATCCGCGAAGCGAATAACTCAGCAAACTGCATCGGCTTAATTACCTGGATGCATACCTTCTCGCCTGCTAAAATGTGGATCAGAGGCCTGAGTATCCTTCAAAAACCCCTGCTTCATCTTCATACCCAATTCAATAGAGACATTCCATGGAATGCTATCGATATGGATTTCATGAACCTCAACCAAAGTGCTCATGGCGACCGCGAGTTTGGCTTTATGGTTTCGCGCATGCGCCTAAACCGTAAAGTAGTGGTGGGGCATTGGCAAGACGAAGAAGTGCTCGAACAAATCAACGCATGGACAAGGGCTGCCGCAGGATGGCATGATTGGCAAGGAGCAAAATTTGCCCGTTTTGGCGATAACATGCGCTATGTAGCTGTAACAGAAGGGGATAAAGTTGAAGCGGAACTTAAATTTGGCTTTTCTGTCAACACCTATGGCATCGGCGACCTGGTAGCAGTTATCAATAACATAACTGAATCAGACATAGATGAACTGATTCAAGAATATAAAAGTTCTTACACGGTTGCTTCCTCCCTTTTAAAAGGGGGCGATAAGCATACTTCCTTGCGCGAAGCAGCAAAAATTGAGCTTGGCTTGCGCAAATTCTTACAAGATGGTGGCTTTAAAGGATTTACAGATACCTTCGAAGACCTTCATGGGATGATTCAGCTACCTGGCATTGCCGCACAAAGGCTTATGAATCAAGGATATGGGTTTGCCGGTGAAGGCGACTGGAAAACAGCGGCACTAGTGCGTGCCTTCAAGGTTATGGGCGCGGGACTGAAAGGCGGAAACGCTTTTATGGAAGATTACACCTATCATTTTGATCCCGAAAATTCTTTAGTACTCGGTTCACATATGTTAGAAATTGATGAATCGATTGCCAGTGGAAAACCATCCGTGGAAGTTCATCCCCTGGGTATTGGTGGCAAAGCGGATCCCGTCAGGCTGATATTTAACGTGGCCGGAGGCGCAGCGCTCAATGCTTCAATGATCGATATGGGTAACCGTTTCCGTATGCTGGTTAACGAAGTAGAGGCAATAGAACCTACCAATGAACTACCTAAGCTGCCTGTAGCCCGCGTGTTATGGAAGCCCCTACCCGACATGAAAACAGCATGTGCCGCATGGATTTATGCAGGTGGCGCACATCATACCGCCTACAGCCAGAACCTAAGTGTAGAGCATGTGCAAGATTTTGCAACTATTGCGGGTATTGAATGTGTACATATTGGCAAAGACACTAAACTTGGTCAGCTGCGTAATGAGCTAAAATGGAGCGAAATGTATTATCAGATAAATAAATCCTAACCGAAATCAAAACCAATTAAACCAAACATTATGAATCAACTTAGCGGAATTGACTACGTCATTTTCATCATCTACTTCCTTATCGTAGCGGGCTACGGTATCTGGGTGTATCGTCGCGACAGGCTCGCCTCAAAAGACACGCAAGACTTCTTCTTGGCAAAAGGATCCCTTACCTGGTGGGCAATCGGCGCCTCGCTAATCGCGTCGAATATCTCTGCAGAGCAGTTTATTGGCATGAGCGGAGAAGGATATTTTGTGGGTATTGCCATTGCAGCATATGAGTGGGTAGCGGCAATCGCCCTGATCATTATGGCTGTTTGGTTCATGCCGATCTACCTAAAAAATAAGATTTATACTATGCCTCAGTTTCTAAAAACGAGGTACAATGAAAGCGTAGCCCTAATCATGGCTGTCTTTTGGCTGTTTCTATATGTGTTTGTCAACCTAACTTCTATTTTATATTTAGGCGCTATCGCGATAAACGGAATGCTAGGCGGCGAATACTTGCATGTGATTATGATCTGCCTTGCCTTGTTTGCGCTCATTATTACCCTTGGCGGGATGGAAGTTATCGGTTATACCGACGTAATTCAAGTGGGCGTTTTGATTATTGGCGGGTTGGCAACGACTTACTTAGCATTGACCATCGTCAGCGAACGTTTCGGATTGGGTAGCGATGCCATTGCTGGATTTAACGTCTTGATGAAAGATGCGCCCGAACATTTCCATATGATTTTGGATAAGCCAACGGCCGAATCATCTCCACTTGAGGTACAACGCTACCTTATTGTGCCGGGTATTGCCATGTATTTTGCAGGACAGTGGATTGTGAATCTAAACTATTGGGGATGTAATCAGTACATCACCCAACGCGCATTAGGTGCTGATCTGAACACTGCCCGTACCGGTATTTTATTTGCCGGTTTATTAAAATTATTAATGCCTGTCATTGTAATGCTTCCTGGTATTGCGGCTTTTGTTCTTTATAAGAACGGACACTTGCCACAGCTCGAAGGTGGAAGTAAAGATGGGGCTTATTCTGCTATCCTTGGCTTTTTGCCGAATGGACTAAAAGGACTATCCATTGCGGCGCTCACCGCGGCAATCGTGGCTTCGTTGGCAGGAAAAGCAAATAGTATCTCTACAATTTTCACACTTGATATCTACAAAAAATATTTCAACACCGGAGCTGATGAAGGCAAATTGGTTTGGGTTGGTCGGCTTACCGTGATTTTTGCCATGGTCATCGCGATGTTTTTTACATGGGGAGATATTCTAGGTATCGGCGGCGAAGGCGGTTTCACCTTCATCCAGAAATATACCGGCTTTATCAGTCCGGGTGTGTTTGCCATGTTCATTTTGGGCATGTTCTGGAAACGAACTACAGCTACGGCAGCCATGGCGGGTATCATTACCGGCTTTGTGCTATCGGTTTTCTTTAACAACTATGCCCCTGCCGTAATGGGTAATGAAAATATCTTGTTCACTGCATTTTTGAACGCTGATGGCAATTACGAAATTCCATTCTTGATCTGTATGGGCTGGTCTTTCGTCTTTACCATGATCGTGATGATTGGTCTGAGCATGTTCGGACCGAAAGAAAATCCAAAAGCATTTGTGTTGGAAAAAGGAATGTTCAGTGTTCCGCCTGCAACAATGGTGTTGATCGTTATTACTGTGATGATTATTGCTGCGTTGTATATTAAGTTTTGGTAAACGTGCATAGCGCATAGCGACTGGTGCAAGGCCTAAGTATCAGTGAATGGCCATTTTGTGATCCGATGAACAACGTTCATCGGATCACTTTATTTACGACCATTTTCATTACTCCTCTAGGTGGGCTTTTTAGGGCCTTATTTCCTTTACTCAATTAAGTCATTGCTCCGTGCTCCTTCCATTTTACTCCCTATATTGCATGAGCGTCTCTCAATAATTCTAAATGGAATTAAACCAAATAAATATCTTTTCGAAGGGCAATACGGGGGACAATACAGCGGCCGAAGTTTAGCCCAAGTATTTGACAGATGTTTAAAAGCCACCGGAATTAAGAAAGACGTCTCCTTGCATTCATTGAGGCATAGCTTCGCGACGCATTTATTAGAGAGCGGCACAGAAATTCGTTATATACAAGAGCTCCTTGGCCATAGCAGTCCGAAAACTACCATGATCTATACCCACGTTAGCACTAAAGCCATCTCAACTATTAGCAGTCCGTTTGATGACCTCGAAACCTAAAAAAATAAAGAGCGTAAGCTATTGCAGTATTTACGCCACAACCCAATTTGAAACCGAAGAATTAGAGCGTATATTAGAGGGGGATACGCTTTAATAAACAAGTCGGGCGTAATTTGATAAAACATTGCGATCTATATTTTTATGACCACGGTCATTTATTTCTAAACACGTAATGCTCACCTTTAAAAAATATTCATCAGATTCAAATTCAATTATTATAGGTTCCGTTAATCGTTATTTTACGACAACTAACAGCTACAAGACAATGATAACAATTGACAACTATTTAGACAGCCATTATATACACCGAAGCAACTGGTTGAGAGCTGCTGTTCTTGGAGCAAATGACGGAATAATTTCAATTTCAAGTCTTGCTATTGGAGTTGCTGCGGCAAGTTCGACAAGAGAGCCGATTGTTTTAGCAACAGTCGCAGGACTTGTTGCGGGTGCTTTATCTATGGCAGCAGGCGAATATGTTTCGGTAAGTTCGCAAACGGACACCGAAAAAGCCGACATTGAAAGAGAGATGAAGGAGCTTAAAGAAATGCCCAAAGAAGAGCTAAATATATTAGCTCAAATCTATGAGAGACGTGGACTAAAAAAAGAGACAGCTATGCAAGTAGCCATTGAATTGACAGAGAAAGACGCTTTGGGCACACACATAAGAGATGAATTAGGTATTAACGAAATTAGTCAAGCAAATCCTATACAAGCAGCGATAGCATCGGGAGCATCTTTTACAGTTGGCGGTGTTATGCCATTATTGACAGTTCTTTTTGCACCAGTAGGAGGAATGGAATATTGGCTATATGGTTTTACTATAATATTTCTTGTGATTTTGGGAGCAACATCAGCAAAAACAGGCGGTTCAAGCATTAAAAAAGCTATTAGTCGCATTACTATTTGGGGGACAATTGCAATGGGTTTATCAGCACTTGTAGGTTATCTCTTTGGAGTAAATGTTTAATTTTTAAAATACAATAATATGAACGGAGCACATTGGCATTTAGTGGTAAATCATCTACCAATCATTTTCCCCATTGTGGGAGTAATCGTAATGATTACAGGACTTATTTCAAAATCAGAAGTTGTTAAACGAACGGCATTTATGATTTTTATTTTAGGTACGTTGGCTGCAATTGCAGCAATGACAACAGGCGAAGGAGCAGAAGATGTGGTAGAAAAAATAAGCGGAGTTACTGAGGATTATATTAAAAGCCACGAGGAAACGGCTGAAAAATTCGCTTTACTTTCCTATATTTTAGGAGGTATTTCTTTACTTGGGCTTTGGACAAGTTTTAAACAGAAACCCTTTTCTTTAATTGTAGCAATTGTCACATTGGTGTTTGCAATAGTGGCACTATTCTTTGCCAAACAAACAGGTACAACAGGCGGAGAAATTAGACATACAGAAATTAGAAGTGGGAATAATATTCCTGCGACAGAAAACGGTAACAGCGAAAAAAGCAATGACGACTAAAAACTACGCCTAACATGGGCTAAAAAGACAGCGGAAGCATTAAAGAAATTATATTCTAATCTCCCGACGCAGAAGCTTTTGGAAATTGTTGACAACAAGTTTGACTATACCGACCTTGCTGTACAAATTGCGTTGTCAGCGCTCTCAACGCGACAAGTGAATACGAAAGCGTTCGTATACTCAATAGTTGTGACATTCACTTAGCGTATCAAATAATATCAGAACAAAAAAGCCGCCCATGATATGGGCGGCTTTTGTTATAAATAATCAATTGCTTATTTAAATAAGCTTGGAGCCATTTCCAATAAGCTACGACGCCAGGTTTGGAACTCGTGAGCTGTTCCTGGTGAAACGTAAGTTGCGGCTTTGTAACCAGCTGCTTTTAAATCAGCTTCAACTTTAGGAAGACCGTTAGATCCGCCTTCTTTGCTACCATAGGTTATAAATAAAAACTTAGGTTTCATTTTACCTTCAAGATCTGCAGGAGTGTAATTACCACCGCTTAATAGTCCCCAGTAAGCAAATACTTCTGGCCTTGCTAAAGTAATCCCTTTGGTTTCTGCCGCACCCATTGAAAGGCCCGCCATTGCACGGCCATCTCTGGTTGCTACCGTACGGTAGTGAGATTCAACATAAGGTATAATTTCATCGATCAACACATTTTGGAAAGCAGAGGTACCGGTTACATCACCTTTAGTAATCCCCATAGCAACAGTACCGGCTGCACCCATACCGCCACCACCTGCAGGACGAGGAGCACCAGCAGGAGGAGCACCGGCAGGAGCACCTGCAGGAGCTGTACCCGAACCACCGGCTGCAGGAGCACCACCCGGAGGAGGACCTGCAGGACGACGAGCTCCGCCACCTATTGGAGCGCCTGTATTAGTCATACCATAAGACATTACCACAATAAATGGTTTTATTTTACCTTCTGCTATCATGTTATCCATGATCAGGTTAGTCTTACCTTGAATTGCCCATGAGGTTTCGTTCTCGCCCCAACCATGTTGCAAATATAATACAGGGTATTTGGTTGAGCCTTTTTCGTAACCCGGAGGAGTGTACACTATAGACCTACGGAAAGATTGGTTTCCAACTTTTGACGGAACCAAAATTTCTGTCATAGCACCATGTGGAACATTTTTTAAAGCATAAAAATCCTCGTCTTTAGCAGGTATTTCTATGCCGCTTTCCCAACGTTGTGAGCCATAGAAAGATCCAGTTCCCGGGTCGTTTACAAATTGACTACGATCAATAGTTAAGTGATAGTAATGAAAACCTTCATCCATTGGCCCTGCGGTTGTACCGGTAAAATAGCCATCTGCACCTTTGGTTAATAACGTGCCGCCTGCTCCACCTAATCCCAAGCTTACTCGTACACTATCAGCTTTTGGAGCTTGAACACGAAAGCGTGCATATCCTTGTGAGTTTACCATCGGATAATCTTGGTGCGGTTGATTTAACGAAGAAGGTTTGAAGTCCTCTTTTATTGCCGTTTGCTGCGCTTGAGCCCATGAGATGCCACTTATTAACGTGGCTGTCAACATGATAGTTAATGATTTTAAGTTCATTGGTTTATAATTTAGTTTATATGGTTACGGATTATTGAATACGTTCATTCACGTATCGAAAGTCGGTTTAATACTCTAATGTCAGTTTCTTATTCGATCCAAACCTTTAAATTCCCTCAGTGTACAATAATGAAGACTGGAGTGTTATTCGATCTCTTGTGCTTTTTAACTACTTTAGTACTGGTGCGAAAGTGATTGTTATTAAACCGGCACTACTCCCCCCCCCCAAAAAAAACGTTAAGCATAATTAAAAAAAAAGATAAGACAGTTAATATAAAATTTTAAAATATGTCAATTTATAATCAGATAAAAAAGAAAAAAACGACAAGCGAAATTTTGAAAATTAAACGATTTCTCTCGATGACAGTCTTACTATTAGGCTCGTTACTGATAACTTATATGGTTATCGTTGAAAACGAACTTGGTGCAATACCATTATTTCTGATTATTACTGGAATAATATGGTTCGTGATCAATGAAATACAAATTAACAACTATATTCAGAAAGCAAAAGTTGATTGATTTAGTCAATAAGTGTATCTTATGAAAGATAAAAGATTAATTGCTATACTATTGTCAGTATTAATGATTTTGCTTATTCCGTTTGTTGCGATGCAATTCACGAATCAGGTAAATTGGAATATTGCTGATTTTATAGTAATGGGTGTTTTGTTACTAGTAACTGGATTATTATGTGAACTTGTGTTTAGACGAGTTAAAAGCGTGACAAATAGAATAATTATTTGTGGAATCATCTTATTTGCTTTATTTCTTGTTTGGGCAGAATTTGCAGTTGGAATATTTGGGACACCATTTGCTGGTGATTAAAATAAATAACTACGCACAACATCATGCATAGTACATTTGGCGGATAGTACTAATTACGAGGGTGTAACCTAAAATAAACTTCGTAGCGGTTTGATAGGTTCGTGCTTCGAATCGCCAAACGTCACCATACACGAAAACGTTAAAAGCAAGCCTAAACGAAAACAATAAACATTCAAACCAATAAACAAAATGACACTAATACCAATTATCGGAATCATTATCGCAATACTACTATCAGGACTTCGTATTGCACAAGAATATCAGCGTGGAGTTGTATTCAGACTTGGACGTTTTCAATCAATTAAAGGACCTGGACTTTATTGGATTATACCGCTAATTGACCGACAACAAAAGGTTGACATTAGAACTAAAACCGTTGACCTTGAACAACAAGAGACAATTACCAAAGACAGCGTAACAATTAAAGTAAATGCAGTTCTTTGGTTTAAGATTACAAATCCTGAATATGCCATCATTAAAATAGCAGACTACAACAAAGCTGTTTATCAGTTTTCTGTGACCGCTTTACGGAACATTATTGGGCAACATTCTCTTGACGAAGTTTTGAGAGAGAGGGAACAGATAAACGGAACACTTCAAAAAATCGTGGACGCTACAACTGAACCTTGGGGAATTAAAATTGAAATGGTAGAGATGAAGGATGTTGAAATTCCAGAAGCGATGCAACGAGCGATGGCAAGAGAGGCGGAAGCCATTAGAGAGAAAAGAGCAAGAATTGTCAAAGCCGAAGCTGAATTAGAAGCATCTATAAAGTTGACACAAGGAGCAAAAGAAATGGAAGGAAGTCCAATTGCACTTGAACTTAGACGAATGCAAATGCTTTCCGAAATTGGTATTGACAACAACACGACGACCATTGTTCTAGTGCCATCAGACTTTACAAACGCTGCAAAAAGTTTTACTGAATTAGTTAATAAAAAGAAACTTGACGAATAAGCGACATACTGCTAACAGCACCTATGCAATAGGCGGGATTTCGTTCTCAGCAGATAGTTTTGTGGTTGCCGAAAGTTCAGTTCTCCGCATCAACCTTTGTGCTGAAAATTGCCGCCTTCGCCAAGCCCGAAACCGGTAAACGCATTTTTCTGATCCCGATTAAAACAAAAATAAATAAACTGTACATGATAAAAAACGGAACGATATATTCCACCAGGTTTAGGGGCAGCATAATGGCTATAATCAGCAGCTGAAAGCCCAGTCCGTAGATAGAAAGCATGGTCATAAACCAGTTTGGAAACGTTCTGACTTTATAGGCCCCCCGATCTAAAAAGTGAATTATTTTATCAAAAGGGCCATAAACTATCGAATAAATAGTAAACAACATAGCTACTGATTTTTGACTTTCGCCGGGGAAAGCTTTGGGTGCTTTGTATTCAAAAACCTTGCTGGTCGAATCGGCACCCACAGATTTATTTCTCAAAATCACATAGTAGTAATTATACAAAGTGCCTTGTAATTGAATAGAAATAAACGCAACGATAGTTAACAACAGCGTAGTTTCAGACACATAACAAATAGCCATGAAAAGCAAAAAGTTCAGGATGATATCAAAAATACTATCCAGATATCTTCCCGTATAAGATGGTGAGTTTTTCGCTCTTGCCAGTTCGCCATCGGCGGCATCAATAACTGATTTCAGAATAATAAAAAACCCGGCTAACCAATACTTGCCTTCTAAAATGCAATAGATAGCCGTTAATCCCACCATACCAAAAAGCAAGGTTACATGGATGGAAGTTAGCCGCGTATTTTTAAATTGGTTGGCAAATACTTTCGCAAACGGCCTTCCGTAATCAGATAAATCAAAAAAACCATCAGGAGTAGCAAGTTTAGACATGTAGCAAAAAGTATAAGAGCCGGGCACTATAGCTGGCTTGTAAAAGTACTACATCTGCCAACCTTGCGCAAGCATGTTTTACTTGTTCGGAAAAGCATGGTGAATTTAACTACAAAGTCCACAAACAACTAATTGGTTGAGAAAGCACACGAACGCTCGGAGTAACTTGTTTAGGTTGCAGTTCTGGGCAGCCGGACGAAGAATGAAAAAAGACTGTGCTTTTCAACCGCGTTTAAAGCAGTCTAATCACTAATTTTCTCCAGTTTTAACTTCAGCCCAGGAACCTAAACTTTTCTGAGATAAAGAAAACGCAACCTATCGATGTATACAAAAAATAGGCCTGCGGGTGGTTTAACAAAATGCTGTATCGTACTTGAAAATATAGGGATTTATGACTAGGTCATTCAGTCTAGATCGCCCATTTTTTAAATACTGACCGTTATCGGTCAGTATAAGGATGAGCCAACTAATCCTAACCGTCGAACAATTCAAATTCAGAAAGTTTAAATTAGTTTATTAAGATAAAGATGTGTGTTTTCCAAACTTTCTATTAAAACAATAAATATTTATTGTTTATCAAAAATATTTACTCATTTTTGTGAGCATATTTTAACATTCTAAAAATAATTATGAAAAGAGGTTCAATACTATTTCTTCAGGGATTTATTGTGCTTATTGGCATTGTGACACTAGCTATCATGATTCGGCTTCCCTTGACCGAGGGAAGAGCCGTAAACTTAGATCTGTTCAGCATTTACTCTGATCCGTTTATCTTGTATGGATATGCAGCGTCTATCCCATTTTTTATTGCGCTGTATAAGGCGTTCAAATTACTCGGATATATCGGACAAAATATAGCATTTTCACTAAACTCGGTGAGGACTTTAAGGAGTATAAAACATTGCGCAATCGTACTAAGCATCTTTATTGTGATGGCAGGACTATATATAAGGATATTTCATGATAAAGATGACGACCCTGCGGGGTTTCTTGCCATGTGTATTGTAACTACTCTTGTTTCTCTAGTAGTTGCTACTACCGCGGCTGTGTTTGAAAAAATCTTACAAAATGCCGTAGATATGAAATCTGAAAATGACTTAACAATTTAAGATATGTCGATTATTGTAAACCTAGACGTGATGATGGCAAAGCGAAAAATTTCCCTGAATGAACTTTCTGAACGAGTTGAATTGACATTATCTAATGTTTCCATTTTAAAAACGGGAAAAGCCAAAGCAATTCGTTTTAGCACTTTAGACTCAATTTGTAAAGCTTTAGACTGCCAACCCGGTGACATTTTGGAATATGCAAATGACAACAAACGACCAACGAAACGCTAGGGCTTTGTGTGAGCAGAAATACTATCGGAATCTGATACTTATAATCAATTTTGATCAAAAAAAGACAGGCTTAGAAAGTAAGTTGTTGACATAACATAAAATATTAAAAATGAAAAGAGCAATCCTTTTTGGGGCAAGCGGTTTTGTAGGTTCAAATCTCCTTGACGAATTATTGAACAATTCTGATTATGAAAAAGTAACTATTGTTGTTCGGAAAAAGTTGACTATCAGTCATCCTAAATTGATAACTTTAATAGGCGATTACCATTCTTTGCTCGAATTAAAACTAAATATAGTTGCAGATGAAATTTTCATTGTACTTGGAACGACAAAAAAAAATACACCGAATAAGGCTGAATACTACCAAATAGATCACGATTATCCTGTTCTAGCAGCAAAAATCGCAAAAGAAAATGGAGTAAAATCCATATTCATTGTTACTGCCGTTGGAGCACATGCACATTCAATGATTTCTTATACGAAAACTAAAGGCCAAGTTGAAAGAGATATTATTGCTCTTGAATTTCAGCATACTCATATTTTCCGACCATCTATGATTATGGGAATACGAAAGGAAAAGCGTCAAATGGAAAAACTAATAGTAAAACTTTGGTCTGTAATTAATCCAATTTTAATTGGCAAGTATTTAAACAAATACAAAGGAATTGATGGAAAAAATATTGCGAAGGCAATGAATAATTCAGCGAAAAATCAATTTGAGAAAGTTAAAATTTATCAATGGAAAGAAATGAATAATCTTTTGCATTGGCTTGGTTAGTTTAAATTTGCAATTTAATGACTTTTGCACGACTTAATAAGTTGCAATACTTGTACAGTAAGTTTGGTCAAATGATCATAATGCTTATTTTCAATAATTTCTTTGCTGATTAGTTTGCTCCCCATCCCTACCGCGCAAACGCCTGAATTAAACCAGCCTGTCAGATTATCCATGTCTATTTCTACTCCACCGGTTGGCATGAATAATTGTCCGGGAAATAGTTCCTTTATCGAAGACACAAAAGCAGGCCCAAGAATGTTAGCCGGAAAAATCTTAATCAGCAGGGCATTATTATCCTGCGCCAGTTGAATTTCCGTTGGTGTCATACAGCCCGGAATCCATAATAAACCAGCATGATTACACGCTTCTGCAACGCTGGGTGTTACAACGGGTGCCACAATAAAATCGGCACCTGCATTAATAAAAGCATTAGCATCGGAAAGCGTCCTTACAGTGCCAATACCGAGCCGAAGATCAGGCATTTCCGTATCTCGAACGTCTAACAGGTATTTGAAATTTTCTAAAGCTGCACTACCGCGATTGGTGTATTCAAAAACTCTAATCCCAGCTTGATACAAGGCTCTTGAAATACTAATGCTTTCTTCAATGCTATCGCGATAAAACAAAGGCAACAAACCTTGATCAATTAATGCAGTTAAAACTTCTCTTTTGTCGCTCATTTTTTAATCGTTTTTAAGACTTCTTCAATAGATGTGTCTGTTGCGTCGCCCTCAATAAAAAGCTTTTTGAATGCGGCAGCTGTTGCAAATTCGACAATTTCTTGAGGCTCCATACCCTTATAAAATCCATAAATCAAGCCGGCCATGAAACAGTCGCCACTGCCGACTTTATCCACTATGTTGTCCGCGCGATATTCTTGCGAAGCGTGAAGCTGACCATTAATAAAAAGTGTGGTATAATAGTTTATCCCCGCCTCGCCCTCATCAAACCGGAAGGTATTTGCAACAGCCTTGCAAAAGGGAAATTCCTCAAGAATCTGCTCAGAAGTTATTTTGGCTTGATCCAGATAGCTCTCTTTTCTTCCGTTAGATCGTACATCTCCTAGCGAGATGTTGAGCATCTTTTCAGCCGCCCATATGTTGCCCATAATCAAGGTGCAGTACTTTGCCAATGAAGGCATTACTTCTGAAGGCGCATGGCCGTATTTCCACAATTTAGCCCGGTAGTTAAGATCGATTGAAATGCAGATATTATTTTGCGATGCGAATTGCAAAGCCTCTTTGCAGACTTCTGCAGCATCCTGATTAATGGCCGGGCATATCGCACTGAAATGAAACCAGGAAATCCCTTTAAAGACTTCTTCCCAATTAATAGTTCCGGCTTTCAATTCTGAAAAAGATGAACCTGCACGATCATAAATAACTCCAGTATTTTTTAGATCCTTACCCTTGTGGAGATAGTAAATTCCGATCCGATTGCCCTGCTTTAGAATTGGCGAAGTATCAATTTTTCTTCCTTGCAAATGCTCCAAAATCTGCTCGCTAACAGAGTTTTCCGGCAGAGCTGTTAGATATGATGTCGATAAGCCCCAAAGAGCTAATGCCGTGGCAACATTGGCTTCAGCGCCACCTACATAGAAGGGTAGCTTGTTCTCCTTCAGCCAAGTGCCATCAAGGTCGGGGCACATCCGCAGCAGCAGTTCGCCATAGCATAATACCCTGCCGGATTTTTTAAATAGACTGTCGGTAGATTGCACACCCATCTATTTTAAAGCGTTTTAAAATTAAAATAATCTTTCGCGTTTTTGAAGCAGATATCTTGGATAATCCCTCCAATGTGATTGATGTCGTTTGGCAATTCCCCTCTTTCGATGTCCTCTGCAAAAAGATTACAGAGGATTCTTCTGAAATACTCGTGTCTCGGAAAAGAAAGAAAACTCCGGGAGTCGGTCAGCATACCTATAAAGCGACTAATTAAACCCATGTTCGACAGTGTATTTAGCTGTTTACGCATTCCGTCTTTCTGATCGAGAAACCACCAACCCGATCCCCATTGAATTTTCCCCGCTACCGAACCATCATTGAAATTGCCTATCATGGTGGCCATCAACTCATTGTCTGCGGGGTTTAAGTTGTACAGAATTGTTTTTGTGAGGCGGTTTTCCAAATCTAACCTACATAGAAATTTTGAAAGCGCTCTCGCCTGACTAAAATCGCCAATCGAATCCCATCCGGTATCGGGTCCCAACTTTTTCAGCAAACGCGAATTATTATTTCTTAAAGCACCCAAATGAAACTGCTGTACCCAGCCTTTTTCATGATCCCATAAGGCAAAATTAAACAGCATTGCCGACTTGAACTTCAAAACTTCTTCGGGGTTTAGCCATTGCTTCGCTCTCATCTTTTTGTAGATCAAACTAATCTCCTGGTCAGTATATTCTTCTGCGTAAATTCTTTCGAGACCATGATCTGAAACTGAACACCCGTTTGCTGCAAAATAATCGTGACGCTTTTTTAAGGCCTTTAAGTACGATTCAAAATCAGCCGCAGAGCTGTCTGTAATTCGTTCAAGCTTATCAATGTAATTATTTAGTGCATTACAATCATCCGCGTTCATTGCCTTGTCTGGCCGAAATGCCGGAAGCACCAATATATCGAAACCATCTTTTTTTAGTTGCTGGTGATATTCTAAAGAATCAAGCGGATCGTCGGTAGTGCATACCACTTTTACGTTCATCTTCCGTACAAGGTTTCGTACCGAATATTCTTTGCTCTGGAGTTTCTCAGTGCATTCGCTATAGATATGTTGCGCAGTGTTCGAATCAAGTAATTCGTTTATTTCAAAATACCGTTGGAGTTCGAGGTGGGTCCAATGGTATAGCGGATTTCGCACGGTGTATGGAACAGTTGTTGCCCATTTTTCAAACTTCTCAAAATCGCTTTTATTACCCGTGCAATAGGCTTCATCAATACCGTTTGTGCGCATAGCCCTCCATTTATAATGGTCGCCATAGAGCCATGCCTGGGTGATATTTTCGAAATTAATATCCTTCGACATTTGATCGGGAATCAAATGATTATGATAATCAATAATAGGCATACCCTTAGCAAAATCGTGAAAAAGCCGTTCGGCTGTCTTGCTTTGCAATAAGAAATTCTCGTCTAAAAATGGTTTCATTGGCTGCAATTCTTCCCTGCGTTTATGTGCAGGACGATAAATTATAAAGATACTCCCCTTTTCCAAGGGATAAAATCATCCTGTCCGTGCCGAACGGCACTCACTTCAATATCGCCGCTGGCAACCTGAATAATATAGTCCAGAATTCGTTCACCGGCCTGTTCAATTGTTTCCTCCCCCTCAATAATCGATCCTGTATCGATGTCTATAATGTCATTCATTTTACGGAAGAGAGTAGAATTACTCGCAATCTTTACAACTGGCGCGATCGGATTCCCGGTCGGTGTTCCGAGGCCAGTGGTAAATAAAACAATGTTTGCACCGGAGCCCACTTCCGCAGTGGTTGATTCAACGTCGTTTCCCGGAGTACAAAGTAGGTTTAAGCCCGGCTTTTCTACCCTTTCGGGATAATCCAGAATGGCTGTAACAGGTGATGTTCCACCTTTTTTTGCTGCTCCTGCAGATTTAATTGCGTCCGTAATTAATCCGTCTTTGATATTCCCCGGCGAAGGATTCATATCGAAGCCTGAGCCTGCTTCCTTTGCACGTTCCCCGTAGGTGTGCATTAGCAACGAAAACCGCTCTGCGTCTTCGCGCGTAGTACAGCGGTCACTAATATTTTGTTCGGCACCACAAAGCTCGGGAAATTCGGATAAGATGACTGAACCTCCCATCGCTACGATCAGATCTGAAGTGTAACCGATTGCGGGATTGGCAGAAATCCCTGAAAATCCATCAGAACCCCCGCATTCAAGTCCGATACATAATCTATTTAAGCTTGCAGGCTTTCTTTCCAGCTTGTTAGCTTCAACGAGGCCAATAAAAGTCTGCCTGATTGCTAACGATAATAGCTCATCTTCTGTTCCTGTTATTTGCTGATCAAGAACATACATCGGCTTGCTAAAATTTGCATCCCGCTTACGGATTTCTTCATCAAGCATCGAAAGTTGGGCGTTCTGGCAACCGAGGCTTAAAACCGTTGCGCCTGCAACGTTCGGATGAGTAATATATCCTGCCAGCAACCCGCAAAGAGCTTGTGCATCCTGCCTAGTGCCTCCGCATCCTCCCGTATGATTTAAAAACTTAATACCATCCACGTTAGGAAACAATCGTTCATTTACTGCTGAAGAATCGGGCGCTTCCAATTCCGTCTGAATTATTTCTTCAATAGAATTTCCTGCCTGATAAAGACTGATAAGCTTCTGTGTTTGTTTTCCGTATTTTTTATTCCGGCCGTATCCCAATGGGGCGACGAGTGCCTCTTGGATAACATCTAAATTTCTATTTTCGCAAAACACCATTGGAACTACTATCCAGTAGTTTGCTGTGCCTACCCGGCCATCTGCCCGGTGATAACCATTAAACGTTTTGCCTTGCCAAGATGTAGTATTAGGAACGTTCCAATCAAGGTTACGCTCCTTGACAACAAAGTCTTTAGCTGCATGCTTCACGTTAGCGGTAGAGAGTAATCCGCCTACCGGGATATCCACCTGCGCTTTGCCCACCAAAACCCCATACATAATTATTTCTCCGCCTGCCGGAATAAATTCCTCGGCAAATTTATGCTTGGCTTTTATATCCTCATTTAAAACTATAGTCTTAGTTTGACTGGTCAAACTTTCGCCCCGTTTAAGGTCAGACAATGCAACAATCACATTATCAGCAGGATGGACTTTCAATGTTCTTTGCTTCATGTGTTTACCGTCGATCTTCGTTTCAAAACTTCTAACATCCCGAACTCGTTGATTGCATTCAAATCCCTAATAATCTCATCGGCGAACCCGGGCAATTCGCTCAAATCTCTATCCCATAACCTAATTTCCTTCAACACGGCATGGACTAATCGCGAAGCTGATAAATTAGAAAATTCATCGTGAAACAATGCTGCCTGCGCATCATTCAGCTCGTAGCTTTTCCCATTACTCTCTCCAAAATATTTTTCATTTTCTTTACGGGATACCTGCATAAAACGAATATAAGCTGCAAAGCCCAGTGCTATATTTTTAGGTGCCGTCTTAAATAAATCATAATGAAGAAGCAAAACGGGCAAAACACGCATTTTTAATTTGGCCGAGTAGCTAAGCGTGATACTAAGCCATAAATGTTCCAACTGAGGGTTTTTAAATCGATCTAACACCTTTTGAGCAAAATCTTTAAAACCGCCTTCCTCTACATGATAGGGAATTGATGGCCCGATCTCATCAATCATCAAATCAGCAATATAATTAGACATTTTCTCATCCGCCATTGCTGCCTTAACTGTCTCAAATCCGGCAAGATGAGCGATTCCGCAACTAAGCGAATGTGTGCCATTAAGCAGTCGCAGTTTTAATTCGCGGTAGGTCTCAATATCATCAGCAATTATTACCCCTTCATCCGCTTTGCTGAAGGAAAGGATTTCTGCCACCTTCGTATCGCCCTGTATAGCCCAAAGTCGATAAAATTCTGAAATAATGCGTAGATCATCCCCATAACCTGATTCTATTTCAAGATGCCTCATCATACTTTCATCCGGCTTGCCCGGAACTATTCTATCCACCAGCGAATTGCAAAAAGTATTGTGCTGGTCGAGCCACCTTTTGAACGAGACCTTAAAATTATTCCGCATAGCAAGTTCCATCACAATCTCTTTCAGCTTGTTTCCATTATCGACGATCAACTCTGTTGGAACAATTACCAGCCCGCTATCTTCGCTACCGCCAAATGCTTTATAGCGTTCATAAAGAAAAGCTAAAAGCTTTCCCGGAAAAGAAACAGGTGTACCTTCTCTGACATAATCGGCCATCAAAGTGATTCCAACTTCGGTAGTATTTGAAATAACAATCTGTAAATCAGGATTGTGGGCACATTTTAAAACCTCGTCCCACTCATGTGAGGCCGATAATACGCGACTGATAGCAGAACAAACGATGTCTTCTTCGAGACTTTTTCCCTTGTCAATCCCCCGAACATGAAGGGTATACATATTGTCTTGTTCATCAAATGCAGATGTTGAGCCTGAAGATGTCGATTTTACGACAACGATCCTTCCATTAAAGATCCCTTGTCGGTTTGCCTTATCTATGAAATAGTTGGGAAGACCCCGAAGCAAGACGCCAGTTCCGAATTGAAGTACCTTTTCAGGAAGGTCGAACATATCCGCTGATGGCAGAACGTATTTCGCGTTATTTATCTTCTTAAGATTCTGTTTTGATAGTTTCATTGTTAACGTAGATCTTTAATCGCCACCGCGTCCATGTCTGAATACACGAGATTCTCGCCAGCCATCGCCCAAATAAAACCATAATTCGAGGTTCCCGCGCCTGCGTGAATGGACCATGGCGGAGAAATTACTGCTTGGCAATTTGATACAATCAGATGCCTGGTTTCTTGGGGCTGCCCCATTAAATGAAGTACCATTTGCCCTTCAGGAACATCGAAATAGAAATAAGCTTCAGAGCGACGATCATGCGTATGGGAGGGCATGGTATTCCAAACACTACCGATATTTAGCAGGGTTAAGCCCATCACCATTTGACAGCTTTTTATGCCTTCCAAGTGAATATACTTATAAATCGTCCTTTCATTGGCAGTGTCTTTGCTGCCAATTGTAACCGGAGATGCATCTTCCTTTTTCATCGATGTTGCCGGAAAAATATGATGCGCCGGTACCGAATACAAATAGAACATAGCAGGATGATTCGAGCTTGAACTGCTGAACATCACCGATTTACTTCCTTTTCCGGCATACACGGCATCCAGTTTGTTAAGTTCAAATATTGTTCCATCGATAGATACTGCCCCGGGACCGCCAACGTTGATGATTCCCATTTCGCGTCTTTCAAGAAAATACTCAGCCCGCAAATTGTCGTAAACAGGCAGACCGAGCGATTTTTGAACGGGCATAACACTTCCTACAATCGCCCGGTCAAAATGAGAATAGGTAAAGTTAAATTGATCGGCCTGCATCAGATCTTCGATCAGGAAATTAGCTCGCAAGCCATCAGTATTCAGTTCGCTTACTTCTTTCGGACTTTGAGCATACCGCTGGTTCATAAACATATCGAAAAATTAATTATTTGAAATCTTATAGCATGCTGCGCCATCCTGAAAAGCTGCCTAACGACCCATCCAACCACCATCAACGGTAATAATAGTACCGTTTACATAGTCGGAAGCCCTTGACGCCAGAAATACTGCCACACCCTTAAAATCTTCAGGATCACCCCATCGTCCTGCAGGTATACGGTCTAAAATAGATTTACTCCGCAGAGGATCTTTGCGCAGCGCAGCAGTATTATCGGTAGCGATATATCCCGGCGCAATTCCGTTCACATGAACTCCCTTCGATGCCCATTCATTAGAAAGGGCTTTTATCAAACTTCCAATGGCGCCCTTGCTTGCTGCGTATCCCGGGACGGTTATGCCGCCCTGAAATGTTAGCAGAGAAGCGGTGAAAATTATTTTGCCCGAGCCTTGCTCAATCATTCTTCTGCCAATTTCGCGGCTGGCAATAAACTGGCTATTTAGGTTGACATTGATGACCTCATCCCAAAATTCATCCGGATGTTCTGCAGCGGGCTGACGAATAATTGTCCCAGCATTATTAAAAAGAATATCGATTCGTGGATTTTCTTCGAGAACGTTGTTTAAAAAATTCTTCAACGAATTGCGATCTGCGAAATCACATTGATAGCCTTTAAACTTTCTTCCAAGTGCCTTAATTGCATGTTCGGTTTCGCCGCCACTCATTTGCATAGATGCAGATACACCGATAATGTCTGCACCAGCTTCTGCCAATGCGATTGCTATAGCTCTGCCAATACCACGACTACTGCCTGTAACGAGCGCAATTTTCCCGGAAAGGTCAAATAATGAAATAGCTGCCAATAGTTTAGGCTCTCGCGGCGTGTCTAGCAATTAACGTCCAGTCCCCCTTAACTTTTTGCCATACCAACAGTACATTCAGGCTGACATTCGCAGGTGTGCCGGTATCAACTGTTACACCAGCCAGTTTATGTCTAACAATTGCCGTTTCGCCGAAAATTTGAATCGTCTGACCAGTGATCGTAATTGATGAGAAATCAGATTTCTTATTTACAAGTGCACTGATAAATGATGTCTTAGTATCTAACAGTCCGCTTGAATGACTGTAGCTTAGGTCTGCGGAAACAAGATTATTTAAAACTCCCTCATCTGCATCAACCATTGCTTTGCGAAGTGCTTCCACTTGGGACGTTAACTGCATTTCGTCTTTAGATTGTGCTGTTGCCATTAAAGTGCTCGTTGATAGTAAAATTAGAATAAATAGCTTTTTCATATGATTTTAATTGGTGCGCTAATTTAGCTGAAATGATTATTTATTTTACAATAAATTTAAGCTTGAAAAGATATTAATAATGATATTTTTAGATCAACAGCCAACTTAGGCCTTCCTCGCCGAAAAGTATCGTTAGAAACGATATACAAAATTTTAACTTCCATGGAACACTTGTATAGCAATTAACCCCTTTTAGCTGAATATCAGTCATCTAGCCGTATCAAAATGATTGATTGACGGCTCGTGCGAGCTAGATTCGCTGTCGACATTGTCGTGTCGACAGTTTTTTTTACAAGTAATCATTCCTGCAAGACGTTCTATTACCGCTCCTTTAGAAAATTTGATTTTTTTCTCTCCTCTTAATTTTTAGCAGCCAGTCTACGCCTGTATTCTTTGAGCATTTGATCAATTATCATATCGTAACCCTTTCTATCAACGAAAGCCGGAGGGTTATACGAATCCGCGGGTTTGCGCTTTTGATGAAGCCCGAATTGCCCTGCGTGTGATGCGAGAAAAATATCAAACTCAATCTTTTTCATCGCTTCAAACGTGTATTCGTAATCTTCAACAATTCCAGCATAACCAGGCACACTCGATAAATTTGCAGCAACCACGGTAGGAATATTCGCAATCAACACCTTATATGAACGCTGCTCGTCTGCTATACTGATTAGAAAACTGTTTGCGCCTTTTGAATGGCCCGGATGAGGAAGGGATACAATATCCATTCCGCCGAAGCGAATTGTATCGCCACCTCGATAGAGCGCATCAGCGCTAAATGCTTCAAAAGTACTTCCTTTACCGCCGAAGGCATAATCAGAATTACCACCATCTTCCAACACCGATGCATCTCTTTCGTTGATTAGCATTCTAGCGCCGGTTAACTTCATCACCTCGGCGGTTCCGCCAACGTGATCATAATGCGCGTGCGTAGTCAGCAATAATTTAATGTCTTGAAACCTAAAGCCAAGAGCTTCTACGCTTGTGCGGATCATCGATGCCGAACCAGGCAAACCGGTATTTATTAGCACATGGCCTTCGGGTGTTGCAATCAGATAACAGGCAAGATCGTTGGTGCCCACATAGTATAGGTTACCTACAATCTTAAAACCGGGGTATGGTTGCGACCAACTATCGGCTAAAATAGGCGGCTTGACCAACGTTTGGGCACTAGAATTTAAGGAGACCAAGCACAATAGCGTTGACAAAAAACAAATTGGCACTAATCTTTGACGCATTGCGATTTATCTAAAAATGGCTCTGTTTAAAAACATTTTAAAACTTAACTACTTCCCAATACGCCTTTTTAGGCTGGAGATTAGCATCGAACAATAAAGGGAAATTCTTTCTGCCTCTGCCGTTTAACCAGGTACTTCGATCAGAAATATTCCAGAAAGTGACGCCGGTTATATGTTTCTTGTATTTACGAAACAGCTCGAAAGCCATTTTGTATTTTTCAAGCTGTTGCTGCTCCATTTCAGGGGTAAATGTAGCCTCAGCTTGTGCCTGTCCTCTGATGATTTGACCGCCTTGATTACCGCCGTAAACAGATATGTCTACTTCCGTAAATTGTACTTGAAGACCCAAGGAAGAATACTGCTGTAATGATTTTTCAAGCTCTTCGCGACTCGGATTAGTTACCGACCAATGACCTTGAAGCCCGATGCCATGAATAGGCACTTTCTTCGCGATTAAGCTCTTTAGTAATCTCATTATTTTTTCTCTTTTCCTCGGATTCTCTGTACTATAATCATTATAAAATAAAACTGCTTTCGGATCTGCCGCGTGCGCATATTCAAAAGCTTTTGCAATGAAATCTTCGCCGGTAATCTGATAAAACTTAGTGTTGCGCATATACGTTGTATCATCGGCAATTGCTTCATTTACAACATCCCATGCATATACCTTTCCTTTATACCTTGAAACCACCGTTGTAATGTGGTCTTTGAGGCGCTGCAGAAGCACTTCTTTGCTAACATCTTTGCCAGCAGCATCAGTAAAAAACCAACTCGGTGCTTGGCTATGCCAGCACAGCGTATGCCCTCTAACCTTAATTTTATTTCGAACGGCAAAGGCAACAATTGAATCCGCGTCAGACCAGAAATAGCGATTTTCCTCAGGATGGATCGGCCCCATCTTCATCGCATTTTCCGGAGTAATGCTATTAAACTCCTTTAAGATAAGTCCCTTCTCATCTGACAGTAGATTCCTCGGCGTAACAGCAACCCCCATCGCGAAATATTTCTTGTAATAGTCTTTAAGTCCTTTAGTTTCTTGTTCTGCTTTAAATTTTGTGATGAAAGAAACGGATAAAAGTCCGGCGATAATCAGCACAGTTGGGATAATTAGCTTTTTCATTGTGGTTAGTTTTAAAGGGTAGTTTAGAGGCATTATGGTTGGTTAGTTTCTATTTGGGTAAAAAATCGTTTGTTTTAAGCCAGTTGATGCAACGCTCAAACCAGGGATCTGTCGTCGTTTTGTTATTCATTCCGAATCCATGTCCTCCGGCTTGATAAAGATGCATTTCTGCCTTTACTCCTGCTTTAACCAAGGCCTGATACATTATAAGTGGATTTTGAATTGATACCACATTATCATTTTGAGCATGAACCATAAAAGTTGGAGGGGTATTAGCATCTACCTGAAGTTGATTTGAATACAAATTCATCTGCTCAGCAGTAGCATCGCTGCCAATTAGATTTTTTTTCGATCCGCCGTGAGTAAACTCTCCCATCGTGATAACTGGGTAAATTAAGGCCATAAAATCTGGACGTAACTTTGTATTTAACTTATTGTCTATCAAAGCTTTGCTATAATGAGTCCCAAGGGTAGAAGCAAGATGACCTCCTGCAGAAAATCCTAGCACACCGATTTTGTTAGTGTCTACTTTCCATTCAGACGCTCGCTCTCTAACCATTTGTATAGCACGCTGTGCATCTTGCAATGGGCCAATCGAACGATCATTCATTATTAAATCGCTCGGGAGACGATACTTCAACAAAAACGCCGCTACTCCATTTTCGGCAAACCTCTTTGCTACGTCTATCCCTTCATGGCCATTGGCTATTCCTGAATAGCCCCCGCCCGGTATGATGACAATCGCGCTTCCGCTCGCACGTCCCGCGGGCAAGTAAGCGGTCAAAGTCGGTTCAGTTACTCTCGAAATAGAATTATTATTATTTCGCTCAACATAGTCGACAGGCGCTGGTTTGCTGTTTGGAACACCATTGGGATATAAATTGAAAACTTTAGGCTCAGTCTGTGCGAAACAACTACTAGCGAGAATGAAAAGGGCAAAAACTAGTTTTAATGATTTCATTTTTTAGTTAAGATTAATTTACTTGTTACCATTCGCCAATTGCAAGTGGCTTGATTTTTTGCAAATAATTCAAGTCATGTACCGGCCGTTCAAGTTCAACCGGAATCTCAAGTTTGCTAAATTGTTGAAAATAAAGCAAACATCCATCCTTCCAAATCTGAGCGTCTCGCGTCTGCCGACGTAATCTCCTTTGTGTATCCGCAAATCGCTGTTCATCTACAAAAGGTCTTACTTTATCCCAAACGACCTGAAAGTTGCGAACTTGTTTTACCCCGCTATCATAACGGAAGCAAAGTTCATCCCACAATAGTCTACCACTCTTAGTTTTATAATCCCATGGGAGATGATGAAACCATAATAGGTAATCTTCTGAAACATTAGCAAGATCGGAAAACTGTGATGCAAGTGGTTCTTTATACTGACTAACTGTGTTGCTGCCGGTTTTTGTTCTATTAAAGCCAACGCCCTCTGCACTCGCTTGATGATAGTATGGCGGCGTCCAATCAGGCCTTTGGTTACGAGGTGCATACCAGGGTCCGGGACCATAATGATCGTTAGCTGCAAAAATATGATGTAATCCTAGAGGCATCGAATAGTTTACAGCGACTTCCCGGCTTTCTAGCATCATTTGCTTGACCGGCTTTAAGAAGTTGGTTTCCCAAGAAGCATTCTGAGCTGCCTCAGGCGACTTCCCATCCAAGGCTGAGAATGTCAATCGCAACCATTCATCGGCAATTTGTTCGCTTTTTAGTTGATTGTTCCAAGCCAATCGTCCGAATGCATACCAATTAGCTTGTGCGAAATGATGTCCAGTCCAGTTAGAATCCAAACCCGCGTTGGCCACACCCGCAATAGCGCTATATTTTTGATTGAAAATGCTACCATCAGTCGTTCGGGCAACGGTACTACCGGGTCCTTCTTGGTACGTGTCGCTCATCAACACCTCTTCCCACATCGGCGATAAAAATACCAGCTGAAATGAATGACCGAGATATTCTTGTGTGATCTGAAACTCAGGCATGACTGCGGTCTTTTTCATCGCTCCAAACAGCGCACTAAATGGCTCGCGCGGCTGAAAATCTATAGGGCCATTTTTAACTTGAATAATGACATTATCTCTAAATTGCCCATCTAAAGGCATAAACTCAACATAAGACTGTCCTGCACGATCTTTATCTGTTGGGCTGTAAACAAACGCCCTCCACATCAGAATACCTCCATAAGGTTTAAGTATATCCGCCAGCATATTCGCACCGTCGGCATGCGTGCGCCCAAAGTCCTGCGGACCTGGCTGACCTTCACTATTCGCTTTAATTAGAAAACCACCAAAATCAGGGATAATTGAATAAATTTCCTTGGTCTTTCTCGCCCACCAATCTTTCACTTCGGGATCCAGTGGATCCGATGTTTTTAGTCCCCCGAGACGAACAGGCGATGAAAAATTAGCTGATAAATAAGTCTTAATTCCGTAAAGTCTAAGGATGTCTGCAATTTCCTTTGCACGTTGCAGATTCTTGATATCCAGGATCCTGGGAGAAGCATTAACATTATTTACAACGCTGCCATTAATACCTATTGACGCATTGGCCCGCGCATATTCATGCCATAATTTTCTATCCGTTTCTGTAACAGCAAGATCAGATTCTCCACGCCAAAACAAGGACTTCCCGGCATAACCACGTTCAACCGAGCCATCAAGGTTATCCCAATGATTAAGAATTCTTAATTGATAGGATGGATTTGAAATTATCTTTGGAAGGCCCTTGCCCAAATGTTGCGCTCGAAGTAATTCATAAACACCATATAACAACCCATGATCGTTAACCGCTTGAATATTGTTGCCGTCTATTTTAAAACCATCAATCTTTAGCTGCTTGTCGGCCTTTAGAATGAGCGAAATTGTAGCCTCGGCTTCGCCTTGCCAGTTTTGTTTTAACTCGGCGATAGCAGCTTCGAGCACAGCGGAGCTTTTTCTTGGCGAAACTACTTTTACTGGCTTAGGTGTAGCTCGACGTAGCCAAAGATTATGTCCATCGTCCGCATAGGAAATCTGAATTAAAAAGACAAGTACTAATGTTAAAATGAAGTTTATTTTCATCTATTCAAAAAGAAAGGTCGGTTATTGATCAATATATTTTGCCACGCCTTTCTTGCGATTTAAAGTCCAAGCAGCGCATCTATAAACCATTTTTTTGGGTTCCAAGCCTTAATCTATCCCAATCGCATAAAAAATCTGGTATATGAGATTATTAGAAGGAAACTACACAGTCGGTTTTAAACCAGCCGGCAATTCAAATCAGAACTTATAAATATAATTAGTTTATATTGGATTGTTACAATTTTACTTGTAGCGCCCGGGCTTTTAATGCAAGTTCTATCACTGAGGAATTTTAAATAGCATAGTTTTGCCTACTCGGTAGATTTGATTTTCGCATTGAAAATTGTCTCCTTAGTCTAGGGCAAGTTACATACCAACAAAAGCAAATTATTAGCCATTCTTGCCGTAGCGTATATCAATCAATCCTAATCTACATAATGAAAACACTTTGTTCCTTTTTCGCTACATATCTAGTCTTCATATCATTATCAAGTTATTCGCAAGAGGCATCGGTTTCCAGCCCGGACAAACAATTGACGGTAAGCATCAGCGTAATTGAAGGAATACCTTACTATTCTGTTCGCTATAAAGGCAAAATCAGTCTGGATAATTCGCCGCTTGGACTTAAAACCAATGAAGGAGATTTTAGCGTAGCGATGAAATATCTAAGCCAGTCGGAAGAAGTTATCAATAAAAGTTATACGCAGGATCGGATAAAAAAATCCAGCATTCAATATCAAGCGAACAAACTCAGTTGCTCATTTGAAAATGCGCAGCAAAAGAAAATCAGTGTGGTTTTCCAGGTAAGCAATAATGATGTTGCATTCAGATATGAATTACCGATATGGGGACCAAGAATGGCGACCGTAATCGACAAGGAAACGACCGGCTTTAAGTTTCCTACAACAACCACTACTTACCTTTCGGCAATGATGCCGCCAATGAGTGGCTTTGCCAGAACCACGCCCAGCTATGAGAGCGCTTATGAAGCAAATGCACCTTTAGTAAAAGTAAATCCTCGTAGCGGTGGTTACGTATTTCCAGGATTATTCAAAATTGGCGAAAACGGATGGGTTTTGCTCTCAGAAACCGGTGTCGGAAGCCAATACTGTGGCTCGCATTTAAGCGAATATTCTGCAGAAGGCATTTATACCATTGAGTACCCTGATCAACGGCAGAATAATGGCTTTGGCAGTACAAGCGCCGCAATTGCCCTTCCCGGTGCAACGCCCTGGAGAACCATCACAGTGAGTGATAATCTTAAACATATTGTTGAGACTACCATCTCATATGATTTGGTAGATCCACTTTACGAGGCATCGCAGAAATACAAGTACGGGCGTGCCGCTTGGAGCTGGATTGTTTGGCAAGATAACAGCATGAATTATGACGATCAGGTAAAATATGTCGACATGGCTTCTGCACTTTCTTTTGAATATATCTTAATCGATGCCCTATGGGATAGTCGGATCGGAAAAGAAAAAATGCAAGAACTGATTAAATATGCAGGCTCAAAAAACGTGGAAGTATTTCTATGGTATAATTCAAACGGACCTTTTAATGATGCCCCACAGGGCCCAAGGAATAGAATGCATTCTGCGATTGAACGCAAAAAAGAAATGAAATGGCTGCAGAGCGTCGGCGTGAAAGGGCTAAAAGTAGACTTTTTCGGCGGAGATAAACAGGAAAGTATGCGCCTGTACGAAGACATCCTTTCAGATGCAAACGATTATGGTCTAATGGTTGATTTTCATGGCGCAACCCTTCCCAGAGGCTGGGAACGCATGTATCCCAATTATGTGGGCAGCGAAGCCGTAGTAGCCTCTGAAATGCTGGTTTTTACTCAAGGTGTACGAGACAATGAGGCATTTAATGCTACTATACATCCTTATGTTCGAAATGCAGTAGCAAGCATGGAATTTGGCGGAGTATTTTTAAACAAATTCCTCACCAAAAGCAATCAGGGAAGAAATAAGCGCCTAACTACAGATGCTTTTCAATTAGCTACCGCGATCCTATTCCAAAACCCTGTGCAAATGTTTGCCCTTACACCAAATAACCTGACAGATGCTCCCGCTTTCGCGATAGATTTTATGAAAACGGTACCGACAATATGGGATGAAACACTTCATATCGACGGTTATCCGGGAAAGTATAGCGTGTTGGCACGCCGACACGGCGACCAATGGTTTATCGCAGGTGTAAATGGCGGAAAAGAAGTTTTAAAACTAACCCTAAAACTACCGATGTTAGCTGGCAAAAAAGTAAGTCTGTACAATGATGATAGCACTTTAACAACATATCTGAAGGATACAGAAGTAAGGAGGAGTGGCGAGTTCGACGTAGAAATTCAGCCTGGCGGCGGATTTATCTTGAAATAAATCCTAAAGCTAACCGGACAAATATAAACCCAAGGTCAAACCCTTAATTATGAAGAAATTTACACTCATTCTATTCCTTTTCTTATCCTTTGCAGGGTATTCACAAGATAAAACCGGACTAAAATTATGGTATGAACAACCAGCCGGCAATACCTGGGAAAATGCCTTACCCATTGGCAATGGCAGATTAGGCGCCATGGTCTATGGAAATGTCGCCATAGAAAATATTCAACTAAATGAGCATACTCTTTGGAGCGGGAGCCCGAATAGAAATGACAACCTACTGGCTATCGACTCGCTAGAAGCGATACGCAAACTAATTTTTGAAGGCAAGCAAAAACAGGCTGAACGGCTGGCAAATCAAGTTATCATTAGTAAAAAATCACAAGGTCAAATGTTCCAGCCGGTGGGTGAACTACGCCTAGCATTTGAAGGCCATGATACTTACACCGATTACTATCGTGATCTTGATATCGAGCGTGCGGTCTCTAAGACTTCTTACCGCGTGGGTGAGGTAACTTATACCAGAGAAATACTGGCTTCCCTTGCAGATCAGGTGCTAGTTATTCGTCTCACAGCAAGCAAACCCCAAAGTATCTCCTTTAAAGCTTATTATTCAGCAATCATCCCAAAAGCGCTGATGGGCGTAACAGCCGACAAACAGCTCACGATTGCAGGCATAGCTGCCGACCATGAAGGAGTAAAAGGAATGATCAGATATAAAGGTATTGCCAAATTTCAGACCGAAGGCGGATCATTAACATCGACTGATTCTACGGGGGTCATCATAAAAAACGCTGATGCAGTTACTATTTACATCGCCATCGCAACAAATTTTAACAATTATCAGGATATAAGCGGAAATGAAAATGAACGAGCTTCAAGCTACCTTTCAAAGGCATCCGGAAAGTCATATTCTACGATCGCGAAAGATCATATAACTGCCTATCAAAAGTACTTTAACAGAGTGAAACTTGACTTGGGCAGCAGTAATAGCGCTGCCTCACAACTTCCTACAGACAAGCGACTGAAAAATTTTAACAAAACTTCCGACCCGGAATTTGTTACGCTATACTATCAATTTGGTCGGTATCTGCTCATTTCATCTTCGCAACCGGGCGGACAGCCTGCAAATCTCCAAGGCATATGGAACAACAAGATTAGACCACCATGGGACAGCAAATACACGATCAACATTAATGCAGAAATGAACTACTGGCCGGCAGAAAAGACTAATCTTTCTGAGTTACATGAGCCTTTCTTAAGAATGGTCAAAGAAATGGCCGAGACCGGCAAGCAGACTGCAAAAGACATGTATGGTGCACGCGGCTGGGTTGCACATCATAATACCGATATATGGCGAGCAACTGGCGCAATTGACGGTGCGTTCTGGGGTGCCTGGCCAAATGGCGGCGGCTGGACCAGTCAGCACTTATGGGAGCACTATCTCTATAATGGTGATAAAAAGTTCCTCGCTTCAGCATACCCTGTTTTAAGAGATGCGGCATTGTTCTATGTCGATTTTTTAGTTGAGCATCCGAAAAATAAGTGGCTGGTTCTCAACCCTGATATGTCGCCAGAAAATGCGCCGAAGGCGCACGAAGGTTCTTCTTTAGATGCTGGTGTTACCATGAGCAATCAAATCGTTTTCGACGTATTTAGCACTGCGATACGTACTGCTCAAATTCTAAAAAAGGATAAAGCTTTCGCGGATACGCTAAAAGCGATGCGTGCGCGCCTTGCACCCATGCATGTAGGCCAGCACGGTCAGCTACAAGAATGGCTGGATGATATCGATGATCCTAATGATAAACACAGACACATATCACATCTTTACGGCCTATTTCCATCGAACCAAATATCACCTTATCGCACACCTGAATTATACAATGCAGCAAAGAATACGCTGATTCAGCGTGGTGACATCTCTACTGGTTGGAGCATGGGATGGAAAGTAAACTGGTGGGCAAAGATGCTCGACGGCGATCACGCGTACAAACTGATACAAAATCAACTGACTCCGGTCGGAACAATTGCAGGTGGCGGTGGCACCTACAATAACCTTTTTGATGCGCATCCTCCTTTCCAAATTGATGGAAATTTTGGCTGTACATCAGGTATCACAGAGATGTTGATGCAAAGCGCAGACGGAACGATTCATCTGCTACCTGCTCTACCTAAATCATGGGAAGGCCAGGGCCGCATTAGCGGACTGCGAGCGATTGGCGGATTTGAATTGGTTAGCCTTGAATGGAAAGACGATAAAGTTGTAAAAGCTATATTCCGGTCAACATTAGGAGGCAACATGCGTCTAAGGATGCCAAACAAAATGAAGATGAGTAATGGAAAATCACTCTCAATAGCAACTGGTGAAAACGCGAATTCTTTCTATCAAGTCGAAAAAACTGCAGATCCGATTGTTTCGACTAAAGCTTCCATCGCTGCACCGCTGCTGAAGGAAACATTTATATACGATATCAGTACTCGAAAAGGAGCATTGTATGAGCTGATTTCAAATTAGATAAACAATCTGGCTAATTTCAACAATTGATCCTATACGTTTCACTGTAAATTTCTAAACTTGCGGACGAAAGGCGCGATGTTTTATTGTTGCTCCTGAACGTATACATACACACAAAAAAATATAACATTCAAAATGAAGGCAATTGGATTTAAAACGTCATTAGCAATTACAGAAGCAGAAAGTTTTATAGAATTTGAAACTCCAATCCCTGTTCCTACAGGCAGGGATATCCTCGTAAAAATTGAGGCAATTGCTGTAAACCCTGTTGATTATAAAATACGTCAGAATAGTTTAAAAGATAAAGTTCAGGATAGTCCGAAAATTATCGGCTGGGATGCCATCGGCACTGTAGAGTCTGTTGGATCAGAAGTCGGGTTTTTTAAACCCGGCGACAAAGTTTTTTATGCGGGTGATATTATGAAACCAGGCTCAAACCAGGAGTATCAGTTGGTTGATGAACGCATTGTTGGGAAAGCACCTAAAAAGATTTCTATCGCGCAAGCTGCAGCCATGCCCCTCACCTCGCTGACCGCCTGGGAGCTCCTTTTCGACCGGATGAGATTATCACAAGAACGCGACAAAGGTAAAAGCATTCTTATAATTGCCGGTGCAGGCGGAATGGGTTCTATTGCAATTCAAATGGCCAAAAAGCTGCTCGGACTAACTGTAATTGCAACTGCTTCCAGGCCGGATACAATTGAATGGTGTAAAAAAATGGGTGCCGATTATGTCGTCGACCATCGTGAGCTTTTACCAGAAATGGAGAAAATTGGCTTTCCACAAGTTGATTTTATCTTAGACTTTTTTAATGTTAATCAATACTGGGATGCATTCGTACAGTTGATTAAACCTCAAGGTCAGATAGGGTCGATCAGTGATCCTGCAGAACCCGTAAACCTTAGACAATTGAAAAGTAAGAGTGTTAGCTTTCACTGGGAGCTCATGTTTACAAGGTCAATGTTCCAAACCGATGATATGGGAGAACAGCACAAAATCCTTTCGAATGTAGCAGATCTTTTAGACGAAGGCACGCTTGAATCGACATTGCAAACCACATTAAAAGGTTGTACGGTTGAAAACCTTAAAGAAGCGCACCGTCTGTTAGAATCGAACAAAACAATCGGAAAATTAGTCATTCAATTTTAAATCTAATTGAGCTAGTTCGAAGCATCGACAACGGAAAATAAAATTCAAAAAATTGAAATTAATAGTTGTAACTTTCTATCTCTAAAGACGATACATCGAAATTTTTATTTCAAAATCAATTAAAACTACACATGAAGAATACAAGACATTTTTTTGGCTTTGCCCTAGTTTTACTAGGCTCGATATTATCCAATTCTAGTACTGCATATTCACAAGGACAAGCACCAGCTGCTCCAGGTCAAAGAGGTGGAGCGCCGGCACCAATCGTATTGGGGCCTGATGATAAAGCGGCCTTTCCTGATGCTCCTGAAGGATTTGATGTACTAAGACCTACTATCCCTCATGGTAAAATTGACACCATCACATACGATTCTAAAAGCGTTGGTGTGAAGCGAAGAATGTTAGTGTATACTCCGCCGGGCTTTTCACCAAACAACACATACCCTGTGCTCTATCTATTGCATGGCATCGGTGGCGATGAAAAAGAATGGTACAATCAGGGAAAACCCCACATCATTTTAGACAATCTATACGCCGATAAAAAAATCGCTCCCATGATTGTGGTGTTGCCTAACGGACGCGCGCAAGCCGACGACCGGGCATCGTTAGGTATGTCATCCGCAAGTGCATTTGCATTGTTCGACAAAGACCTGCTCAATTCCATTATACCATACATAGAAAGCAATTATAAGGTAAGAAAAAATGCAGAAGGCCGTGCCCTAGCGGGATTATCTATGGGCGGTGGCCAATCGCTTAATTTCGGATTGGCGAACATGGATACGTTTGCCTGGGTAGGCGGCTTTTCTTCTGCACCTAATACGATTCAGCCGGCATCTAAATTACTTCCTAACCCTGCCGAAGCAGCTAAAAAGCTGAAACTTTTATGGGTGTCTTGCGGCGATAAAGATGGCCTGATGCGTATCAGCAAAGGCCTGCACGACTACCTTAAAGAAAACAATGTGCCGCATGTGTGGCACGTAGATTCCGGCGGCCATACCTTCCCTGTTTGGAAGAATAACTTGTATTTGTTTTCGCAATTGATATTTAAGAAGTAGTTAGAAAAAGTTGTAAGTACTAGGTACTTGAAAGAATTTAGAGTTCAAAAGCTAATGCGTGATCATATGGAGTTATTTGCCCAAAATCGTACGAAATTGAATTATATTATGAATTCAATAACTATCATCTCTTTATTGCTGTTTGTTTTAGCCTTCGGGTTTTCACCTTTGCAAGCTCAGACTTCGAATGCTACGCCTGCGACATCCAATGTTACCGGTGCCCAATTTCCGGCCGTGACATCAGATCTTCGGGCGATATTCAGGATACGGGCACCGCAGGCAACAAAAGTCGCTGTACAGGTTGGTAAGACCTTTAGTATGACCAAGGACACTGCCGGATTTTGGTCGGTCACAACCGAGCCTCTGGTTCCAGGATTTCATTATTACTCTTTGCAGATAGATGGTGTTTCTGTAACCGATCCGGGAAGCGAAACTTTTTACGGCACCGGAAAAATGTCAAGTGCGATTGAGATACCCGAAGCTGGAGTGGATTTTTATAGCATAAAAGATGTGCCTCATGGCGATGTAAGAATCTCAACGTACTATTCTGTAGTTACCGGCACTTGGCGACAACTTCATGTTTATACCCCACCGGGTTATGATAACGGCAATAAAAAATATCCTGTTCTTTATATTCAACATGGTGGTGGGGAAGATGAACGTGGATGGATGGTACAGGGAAGAACCAATTACATCATGGACAACCTTTTGGCGGAGAACAAAGCAACGCCAATGTTGATTGTTTCGGCAAACGGGAATGTAAGTAGAGCCGGATACAGCCCTGAGGAAACTCTTACTGCGTTTAAAAATGAACTATTTAACAACATTATCCCGCATATCGAAAAAAATTATAAAGCCTTAACGGATCGTGAAAACCGGGCATTATCGGGCTTATCAATGGGCGGCGGACAAACATTCAATACTGGCTTGAGGAACGTGGATAAATTTGCGGCGCTTGGTATATTTAGTAGCGGACTGTTTGGCAATATGCCAACAGCGCCACTTTTTGATGCTGAAAAACAAGTCCCCGGACTTCTCAGCAAAGCAGAGGAATTTAATAAAAAACTTAAAGTTCTTTATTTCTCTGTCGGCGAACAGGATCCACGTGTTGAACCAACTAAGAGAATGATCGCCTCATTTAAAGAAAAAAACTTAAAAGCTACGTTCAATACCTTCCCCGGAGGGCATGAATGGCAGATATGGCGGAAGTCTTTTTATGATTTTGCACAGCTGTTGTTTAAATAGCGTGGGGCATGGGGCAGAGAGCAAGGAGTAAAGAGCAAGGAGTAAAGAACAATAAAATATTTAAAGCCTAAACCAAAAACTATAGAAAAATGCACAACGTGTAAATGTAAAAGCGTGATGTATAAAACAGAAAGGTAAAATTCTTCGCCCCATACCGGATAAACGACCTTACTCTTTGCGCCGTCTGCCATGTACTATGTCCCTTTCCAGTATCCGGCCAAACTCTTTGCTTCACGCTCCATGCTGTTTGCCAATTTCACTACCTCAATCACAACACAAAACCCAAACCTATAAACCAACCAATATGAAAACTAAATTAATCTTATTATTGATCACCGGATTTCTGCTTTTTAACAACAATGCCTCCGCACAGGACCCCAATTTCTTTGTCTTTCTGAGTTTCGGACAGTCTAATATGGAAGGTCCCGCAACAATAGAGGAGCAGGACAAAATAGTGGATGAACGCTTTCGTCTGCTCTCTTCCGTCGATTGCCCTAATTTAACCCGGGTGATGGGAACCTGGTATTCTGCAGTTCCTCCACTCTGCCGCTGTAATACCAAACTATCTCCCGCCGATTATTTCGGAAGAACAATGGTTGAAAATCTACCCAGTAATGTTCGCGTCGGAATTATAAATGTTTCTGTCGCAGGTTCAAAAATCGAACTGTTCGATAAGGCAAGCTATCAAACCTATATGACCACCGTAGCACCATGGATGCTTAATATAATCAAAGAATATGGCGGAAGCCCGTACGACAGATTAGTAGAAATGGCCAAAATTGCACAAAAGCAAGGTGTTATTAAAGGAATTCTATTGCATCAAGGCGAATCGAATACGGGCGATACTGCATGGCCTGCAAAAACAAAGAAGGTCTATGATGATTTGCTCAGAGATCTGAACCTACCCCCAAACTCACTACCCCTATTAGCCGGTGAAACAGTAAATGCTGATCAGCAGGGCAGAACTGCAAGCATGAACCAAATTATCGCCACACTTCCTCAAACCATCCCGACCGCCGTTGTAGTACCGTCAGATGGCTGCACAGCAGCTGGCGATCATCTGCACTTTAACTCAGCCGGTATCCGCAAATTCGGCAAACGCTATGCCGCTAAAATGCTGGCTGCTTTGGGGTATAAGGCGCCGGTGGTGGAGTAGCTGGGAATAGAGATTTAAGGGAGTAAAGATTTAAGGGACCCGAAAATTTGCGACATGGATTTGAAATTAATCCTTTTCAGAAACCTTTACACTTCGAAGAAAACGTATAATGTGGAATTACAACTATTATGTATACATAATAACTAATCCGCTAAAGACTGTATTATATACGGGCGTGACAAACAATTTAAAGAATCGACTTTGGGAACACCAACAAAATCAAGGTAATCCTTCAACTTTTGCCGGCAAATATCATTGTCATCATTGAATTTGGTTTGAGCATTTTGATGATATTGATCATGCAATTGCTAGGGGAAAAGAACTAAAGGGTTGGCGGCGAGAAAAGAAAGAGATATTGATCAATTCTATAAATCCAAACTGGCATTTTTATGAGATCGAAGATTAAATATATTCATGCCATTTGTCATCCTCCGAAGTAGTCCTATGGACCGACTAGGCAAGAAGAGGGACTTGGGCGTTTTGTCATCCCGATGAGGCACGAAGAGGGAACTTGGTAAATTGGAAAGAACAGTCGATTAAGCCAAGGTCCTTGACCCTTAGGGGGTTCAAGATGACAACAACAATTTGGCGAGTATGCTCCAAACAAAAGCCCCAACCGAATAAACGGCTAGGGCTTTGTTGTTTAACCAAATAAAATCTTACGCTTCTTTTGGAGGGGCAGCCTCAAGAGGTTTGCGTTTCCAGTAGGTTGCGAGTAGTGAGCCGGTGATATTCATAAAGGAAGAGAAAATTACCGGAGCCAAGCCCACGGTAGCCATTTTACCCATTCCTTTAGCAAGACCCGAGGCGAGTCCACCATTTTGCATACCAACTTCAATAGCGATTGTACGGCAGTCGCGCTCTTCCATTTTAAATAGACGTGCCGACCAGTAGCCGAGCGTATAACCAAAAATATTGTGCACCAATACTAAGAACATCAGTGCCAAACCAACAGTCAATAAACTATCACGTCCGGCTGCGGTGATGATCACAATGATACCAGCTATCCCGAACATGGAAATTGACGGCATAATTTTATCAAACAATCCCGCATGGTTCTTTAGTATTTTGTTAACGATAAGTCCGGCACCAATTGGAAGAATCACCATTTTAAAGATATCCCACATCATAGCAACTACGCTTATCTCAACGAATTCTCCTGCAAGCAACTTCATCAGCAATGGTGTTACGATGGGCGCTAGCAAGGTAGAAACTGCTGTAATAGTAATAGATAGAGCCAGATTAGCTTTAGCGAGATAAGAAATTACATTGGAAGCCAGGCCATTTGGTGAGCAGCCTATTAAAATAATTCCAGCAGCTATTTCGGGACTAAAACCAAAAGCTGCCATACCCACATTTGCAAGGCTAAAACCCAGCAGAGGCATGATAATAAAGTGACTTACCACCCCCAGCAATACTCCCTTGGGCGTTTTAACCACACCCTTGAAATCCTGCAGGCTCATGGAAGTACCCATCCCAAACATAATTAGCTGGATGAGGGGTACAATCGCTACAGACAATTTAAAATCACCCCACTGAACAAAATACTGAGGGTAGAACATTGCTGTAACCGCCGAAGCAAATATAATCGCGGTATAGGTATAGCCCTTTAATGACTCAAAGCCTTTGAAGCCAACGGCTATGGCAATAAAAGCAACAATAAAAAACGGTCCCGAATTTTCAACACCCGAAAAAACAGATACACCGATAGCTGCTATAAAGCACAACGCGGCAAGACCAAGTATTAACTTGAAGATATTCATATGTTCAACTTTTAGTAATTAATGGTCTAAACAGAAATTTTTAATTTCACTTTAATTACCAGTTAAGCGAAGAACGGAATGCCCGGCGTTGCATATTTTTTCAGACCCTCCTCGTTGATATCAACACCGATTCCTGGTTTGTTTAATACCGGCAAAAATCCCTTTTCATCGATAAAAGGCTTATCATGCCCTTCATACTTAACGATTTCTTTCCATTTAGGTAATGTATCGAATTGGCTTTGCCATTCTAGAATATGGAAATTTGGAACCGCTGCACACACATGAGCTGAAGCCATGGCACCAAGGAATGATCCAACCATATGCGGTGAGAATGGTGTATAATAAGAGTTCGCCAAGCTAGCTATGCGCAGTCCCTCTCCAAGTCCGCCGCATTTTTGAAGATCAGGCATCACATAATCGACCGCACCTTCTGCTAATAAACGCGTAAACCCATAAGTAAGGTATATGTTTTCGCCCGCACAAATTGGAGTACTCGTTTCCTGCGAGATCGTTTTATAGACCTCCACGTTCTCTGCAGGAACTGGTTCTTCCAGCCACATTAGGTTTAATGGCTCCATCATCTTTGCTACCTTTCTTCCTGTCGGTGCATCGTACCGTGCATGCATGTCGCAGCAAATATCGAGATGTGGCCCTATTTCTTTCCGAACAGCTTCCATTGAATTATACATTCTTTCCATTTCACCAAGGCTTGCAGTCCAGTTCACCCGATCATACCTGGCAGGATCGTTTGCTTCATCAAGATCAAATTTAACCGCGGTATATCCTTTATCTATGGCAACTCTTGCTACTTTCGCAAACTCTTCAGGTTTAGGGTTGCGTACAGAGTATAATTGAGTATCGCAATAAACTCTTACTTTATCGCGGAATTTTCCACCTAATAATTGGTAAACCGGCACACCTAATGCCTTTCCCATAAGATCCCATAGAGCCGTATCAAAAGCACTCATTACAGCCACCGCTACACCCGATTGCGTTCCTCCAAAAGGATTGGAACGGAATTGTTGAAAAATGGCATTAGGATTTAGGGGACTTACTCCTCTAGCTGCTAATTGATTACCCATGCGTTGAACCATATGGTAAGTTCCACCAATGGCATCCACTGCTTCTCCCCAGCCGACAAGACCTTGGTTAGTAGAAATTTTTACAAATAATCCGCCTCCGGAGTATGCGCACTTAACATCGGTTATCTTTAAATCCGATGGAGCAGAAAGTTGTGATGTACGCTCTTTTGCATCGACTAATCCTTGACCCCATGAAAGTGAAGGAGCCGCTAACAATCCTGCTCCGGCCAAAGCAGATTTGGATAAAAATGAACGCCGGTCTTTGTTAAATGACATATAGTTTGAGTTTATATAGTGAATGATAGGTTCTAAATTTTCTATTATAGTTGTCTAGGTGCTTGTGGCTTTTGAAATTTGCTGTGCGAAGCTAACATTAGGCAGCGTGGTTAACGCGGCAAAACCTAGCAAAATTGAGGTAATAATTCGTTTCATATGATCTAAAATTGCTATAGTTTAGGTTAGGCGTATTGGTTCGGTTATTTTTTTCCTGTTATAAAATATCACAGGTATTTAAAAAATATTTTAAAAATGAATCGGTTTAAAATTGGCAGCGAATACAATACTACTCCTCAATCGCTCGTTTTTAATTCAAGTTCTTTCACTGAGCAAATTTGAATATAGCGATTGAATTCGCGACTTAACGCTTATCATTCAGCAAATTCCATTATTCCGAACCGGTGTGGCTGATGTACATCCAAAGCGAAAACATAGACTGGAAACAGGGTTGAAGTTGAACGGCCGCGGTCTTCTACCAGATTCCTGTCTTGTCTTACAGCCTGGAATGCCCATTTTACACCGGCAGCGGGACGAGCAGCACCTGAAAAATTGCTAAGGGCATCAAGTGGAATTGCAAACTCCATTGTCCATCCTTTATCCTTATCAGTTAGATTATTGATCGTACCATCATACGTTGACTCCACTTGGTAGGCAGGGTTATAATCTTTAACGAAGAAACTTCTGTTATTGTGATATCTATAAAGCATCACGTAATCATATCTTGCTTTCGTGATGTTTACTTCAAAGCCAAAGTGAAAACTTAGACTGTCTGGTATAGGCAAAACAAAGAATTCAGCACAATCGTCCAGATATGGCCGACCGTCAAAAGCTGTCTCACGGGAGGTTAAAGACGTATCCTGTGCCTCATAGAAAAGATATATATTGGTCGCATCCCACATCATTCTAAAGGTAGAGGCTTGCTTATCAACGGGTTTATCGCGTCTAAAAAAATTGTCGATAGATACGACCTGAGCGTTCTTCCAGGCTGCTTCATCCATTTTGCCATCTACTTTCATAGGCTCTGCGGTCTTGGCAACTTTGTAAATTGGCTGCTCACCAATCACCAATTGCTTTTCTTGAGCAAAAAGATTGAGGCTAAAAGCTGATAAAAATAAAAAGGGCATGCTTAGTTTGCTAATCATGCCAAGGTTAAGTGTTGGTTTCATATGATTTCGGTTAGTTTTATAAATTTCAAAAATTCCGCAGCGTTAATTCGAGCTTTCTTATCCAATCAATTTTATCCCCACAAAAAAGTTTCTAGGCGCTGCCGTATTAAAAAATCGGTTCCCAAAGGCATTGATATCATTGCCAAGGCTGTATTGTTTGTCTAATAGGTTATCCCCTCCGGCATTGATCTCAAACTTGAATCGCTTGCCCACCCTTGATCTCCAAGCAATTTTTCCAGCCAGCAAATGATACGCATCAGCAAAAGTGGTATTGGCATCGTTCAAAGGGATATCAGAAGTATATTGATATTGGCCGAATAACGATAAGCCCTTTGCAAAATCAAATGAAATGCTGTTTACAAAGTTTCTCTCAGGCACACCGGTAAGCCTTTTACCGGTAAATACGGTACTGGCAATCTGATAATTATCAAACGTAAAATCATTGAGGGTAATGGCCGAACTCAAGGTCAGATCGCGAAGCAAGCCCGCATCTTTTGCTATAAGTTTATAGTTAGCCTGTAACTCTATCCCATTCTGTTTTGTGCCACCGGCATTCACAAAATAATCACGATCCGAAGCATTTACTCTTCTAACAATCGCATTCTGGAGCTTATAGTAAAACACCGAGGCATCTGCATAAAAGCGTTCAGATTTATCTTTTACCCTCAAGCCCATTTCATAATTCCAGCCAGTTTCTGCTTCGATATCAGCATTGATCTTAGCGTCTGATGCCCGCACTTCCGCAATCGTTGGCGGAGAATAGCCCCTGCTGATGGTGCCTCTCAAAGCAACATTGCCATTAAACAAATAAGATAACGCCAATCGCGGCATCAATTGCTCTGCAAATGTTCTGGATCCGGTTACGAAAGATTTTGACTGTGGCAGACTTTCAAAATCATAGTTAAAGAAGTTGACACTCACGGCAGCTTCAGCCTTAAAATGCTCACCTGCTTGTAAGGATACCCTAGTGAATACAAATTGCTGTTCAGCTTTTATCCGATCGGCAGCTTGCACAGTGTCTCTAACCCCCGCTTTATTACCGTAATTGATAATGTCTGAGTTGCTGCGCTGATACTCCCAACCCAAGTAAGCCTGCGTATTGACTGCTTTAGTCTCAATATTCTTCAACTCAAAAAAACTACGCAAAGCGATAGAGTTTTCTAACCTCGTTTCATAATTGGTGATGAAGGGATTTTCATAGTCGGTACGCATGCCCGAAAGACTGGTCACGTTTGCGATTCGATCTGAAAGCGCGATACGATTACTGGCCCCTCCGAAAAGAGTTTTATTATAAATGCCTGCTTTTTGCGCCGCCGCACTTGGCGCAACCGGAGAAGCCGGTCTGGATCCTCTTGGATTAGCAGTCAATTGTGCAAGAGTCAGTCCGCCGGGAGTTTCATATCCCAGATCACTGTAAAAGCCCGAAATCTTTAATTCATTTCCTTTGCTATACGAATATTTGGTCTGCGCCTGGAAATATTTCCGCGACATCGAGCTATGATCTCTGTATCCATCTGCTTCCTGATACTCCTGATTGATCGCATATTGCCATTTGCCGGATGTCTGTTGCAGACTTGCGTTCTGATTGATCAGGCCATAAGTCCCGGTTTTGAAGCCGACATTAGAACCGTTCGCGGTACCCATCGTTTCGATAAGCACCACCCCACCGGAGTTTGCGCCGAAAATACTTCCATCCGGACCTTTCAATATTTCCATGCGTTTTATCCCGGTTGGAGCAATTAAGTTCAGGTATGAGTTACCGCCTGCATCCGTAAAGGGCATCCCATCAAAATAAATTTTGATGTTTCTAACGCCAAAGGGCGACCGTAACAAACTACCCCTGATAGACAGGCGATAACTCCCCGGCGAGCGCTCTTCCATCCGTACACCACTCACCGCATTCAACACAGGCACCAATGAAGCAATTGCCTTTTGGTCAATTTGATACTCTGCTATCGCGATAGCTGAAGATGGCGCACTTAATAATGGCTGATTAGATAGATATCCATTAATCGTTACCAATTCTAATCGTTGCAGGCTGTCTGTTTGCTGTGCATAACCCTCTGTAATCCCACAACAAAATAAAATCCCAAAAAATATCTTCCTCATCTTTTCAATTCCGATCCGCTCAATCGATCTGTATAATTACAATCAGCCAATTACAAATACTGCATAAAGCCTTCCATATTGGTTTTGATCTTGAATACCTTGCTATAGCTAACGATATACAAGGTTTTCATATCCTTATCACCAAAACATAAGCTCACCGGGAATGATGGCAAATTGATCATCCCTACAAATACGCCTTTATTGTTAAATATTTGCACGCCATAATAAGTTGCAACATAAAGATTGCCTGCCTTATCGATCGCCATACCATCCGCGCTCGACGACTTTCCTTTTCTGTCCATCACACTGCCAATTAAGAACAATTTTGCAAACTGTCTTCCATTTTTAATCGTTCCATCCGGGTTTATATCATATGCCCAAACATAGTTTTCTTTCTGACTGTTAACAGGGTACCATGACTCATCATCATAGCAGTTGTTGATATACAGTGTTTTGCCATCCGGCGATATAATGATCCCATTAGGCATTGCAAACTCATTAGGCTCAACAATTCGGCTAATTTTTCCTTGCGGATTAACATAATAAACCCCCCTGCCCGGCTGGAATTTAACAGCCTCCATTGTAAACTGAGGATCCGTAAAGTAAAAACCACCTTTAGAATCAACGATTACGTCATTTGGACCGTCGATTGATTTTCCATCGAATTTATCAGCAACTACTCTTACCACTTCGCCCTTGGTTGTCATTTCAACCACGCGATGTCCCATCATATCGCAAACCAACAGATTGCCGTTTTTGTATGGATACAAGCCGTTGGTCTGCATCTTTCCTTGCGTGATGTTGCGGTAAGTTCCGTTTGGATCTAACTCAACAGTCGAGCTCTTTTTAGGGTCTGCATTGAAATCCTTATCGAAGTACATGTTTGAGAAATAAACTTTACCGTTCATCCACTTCGGACCTTCAGTAAAAGTTAATTCCGGTTTAGTTTTCTTTCCGTCTACAACTAATTCAACTTTCGAAGTAGCAGGGATAATCGCGGTATAGGCTGCTTTTTTTGCTTTTTCTTTCTCTAAATAATCGGGACGAGCAGGCCAAAAGATGTCTAAGGCATCACAACCTAAATCGCCGATCTTAGCTCCATGAACCATGTTGCTCGGTATCAACACCGCATCGTCTACCTTCATTTTTTGCTCGGTATCCAACAATATCTCATCGCACTCGCCGCGTAACACAAACATCATTTGCTCTTCCGGGTGAATATGGTGTGGGAAAGTCGACAATGGATCCATCGAAATGAAACTTAACTGAGTATTTCTACCGGAAATTAATCTTGTATGTGCTCCGGCAGCTATTTCAGTTAGCTGGATCTCATACAAATCATAGATTTTATTCGCCTCAATATTAGGCTCTAGAGCAGCTGATTCTACATCCTCGATTTCTGCCGGAAGGCTATCTACACCTGCTTTTTGAAGGTAATCGAGACGTAAAGGGCTGTAAATCTCCAATACCTTAGCGCCTTGTGCACCTGCAGTTAAGCTGCTTTTAGTACCTTTTTGAAGATAAACGAAATCAGTTTTTGGCGTGCCGCTGGCCGTCCCGGTAGGATCTTCTCTCTTAACCGAAACCATTGTAGCCATTGCGCCATTTACCAGCTGATTAACAGAACCCTCAACTACAAATAGAAAACGATCTGCAGGTAAAGTTTCTTCTGGAATGCTTGCATTCGCTGCCAACTGCAATACATTCACCATAGTGCCTGCACCCCAGAACATCTTGGCTTTTACACCCGGATAAAGTTCTGCGCTATCCAATTTAGCTATCGGCGTTACTTTAGCCGCTTCTAAATTAGAAGGAATGCCAGAAGTTGGCAGACCATCAATTTCTCTAACCGTTAACTTATGTTCTTCAATCAGCGCTTCGTTAGTTTTCTGCCATGCTGGTCCGGAACCGGTGCTGCACTGAGTTAAATTAACAATGCCTGCTAGGATTAGCACCTTGAAAAGAAATTTACCTAATGTTGTTTTCATAATTGCTTAAGATTGTTGGGCCTGAGTATATATTACTGACTAACTGTGTTCGTTAATGTTCCAATTCCTTCGATGGTAATGCTCACCACATCGCCTACATGAAGCGTAAAATCATCTGTCGGAACAATGCCCGTGCCTGTCATCAAAAATACTCCGGCATGGAAACTCATTTCTCGGAAAAGGTAGCTTGCCAATTCGGTTAGCTGACGTTTAATTCTGCTGATCATGATGCTATCCGCAAAAAGTTCAACCCCACCTCGTTTGATCGAAATGCTAATCGTTGTATCGGTATTGATCGGCTGCGCCGGAACATAGATACAAGGACCAACAGCCGCCGCACCATCGTAGCTTTTCGCTTGCGGTAAGTATAATGGGTTTTCACCTTCAATGTCTCTAGACGACATATCGTTACCAATGGTATAGCCTTCAATAGTACCTTTTGAGCACATAAACAGGGTCAACTCCGGTTCAGGTACATTCCACTTTGAATCGCGACGGATACGAACGTTATCTCCATCTCCAACCACTCTGTAAGGAGCAGATTTGAAGAATAACTCCGGACGTTCAGCATCATATACTTTCGAATAAAAATCGCCACCACCGGCATCTTTAGATTCTTCCATTCTTGCTTCCCTGCTGCGCATATAGGTTACGCCTGAAGCCCAAACTTCCTGACTTTTTACTGGAGCAAGAGATTTTGAAGGTGCTTTCAAATCTGAAATCTGATCCGCAGAACAAGCCTTTAAATCGGCTAATACAGCAGTATGTAAGCCGGAACGGTTGATAAACTCATCCCAATCACGTCCCTGAAATTGATAAGACTTCCCTGAAAAATTAACTAAAATACCTTCGGCGGTACGATAAATATGCATATAGATCCTTTTTTATTTTTATTTAAATGATTTGATTTTATTCTACCAAGCCCGCACCTTTAGCGATGTTGTTCACTGCCTGAGCGCCTAAGCGTTCTTTTAATTGTGTCAGGTACAGGCTCTTCGGAGCCACATGCCTGTCGACAGATTCTACATAACCATTTGGCTTGCTTAACTCCTGTAATGCCCGGTTAAAAATAACGGAAGCCACACCAACATGTCCGAAGGAATAGTTCTGCGCTGTAGGCGGTCTTTGAATCAGGAAATCGCCCTCACAGTTCCAGAAAACGATGTTAGCACCAGCCCAACCAATCGTAATATCTTTCCAAAATCTCGCTGTAAGCGGCGCCTTTACATTATCATAAAGCGCTCCGTTTACCCAGTTGGCATGCGGCTCGCTCGAAGAGAATGGCGCTACAGCTTCCGAATTAAAGAAGACATTGCCACTGGAAGAGGATGTTTGCATCACGAATGAATGTCTTCCCTTTTGCGAAAAACACCGTTGAACTAATGATAACTGTCCGTTTAGTTGATACGTAAAGCGCCTTGCCCCTGCCCGAACCGAAACCGGCTCCCATGATTCGCAATCCTGAACCGTGATCCATTTGGTGCTCGCCATAGTCTGCACAACGCTGCTCCCAAAATGCAGGGCAGTCATGTTGCGCACCCAGCAGTTCTTCGCGTTCGAAATATTGATAAAATTAAAATAGTGGTTCTCATCAGAATAATACTCATCACTTTCGTACTGCTGCGCTCCTCCGCCTACAGATCCTCTATCCATGTTTCCATAGTTCCGGGTACGCACGGTTGGGTTATAATCTGAAATCCCTCTCAGGTTTTCTACCGCCACTTGTTCTATCCGTCCGGGATCATCATATTTAACGATTTCGCCTCCACCCCAACGCGTTTCAACAGCGCAGAAAATAGGGGCATCAACCGTAATTGAATTTCCTTTAACTTCTACAATCACTCGGTCATAAGTGATCGTAAAGGGACGCCATCTGTATCTTCCAACACTTAAAGTGTCCTGACCCAATTCTTTAATCCATGCTTCGTTTCCGTGACGACGGAACAAAATCTTATCCCCTACTTTAAAACCTTTTCCAACAGCAACGTTAAACGTCTTCGCCCCTACCGGGACGTATTTATCTGTAATTGCTTGTTTAGTTTCTTCTTGCGCCACCCAACCCCCTGCACCTTCAATATTAATCAAGGCAGATCTTCTGGCCGCCGCCGGCGGATTAGGCGTCTTACCAAAAAGTTGAGTACCCAGCTCGCTCATGCCCGAACCGCGCAAAACAACACCCGAAGCTTTGATATAGATCGGCTTTTCGAGAGTAAACATTCCATGCATTAGCAGCACCGCACCTCTAAAGCCTGCAGCATCGCGAGGCATCGCAGACACCTTATCGATTGCGGCTTGGACATTGTCAGAATTATCGCCGGCAACAGGCCAAACGGTAACTTTAACAGGAACTGTTGGGATGATCACGCCAGCGGCTTTATAACCTGCATTTGAAAAATCGGGAATAACATTACCCAGACTATCGGCAGCATAGACCAATTTGCCATCCGTACCGGGATAAACAAGGGACGTAGTGTTCGGGAAATCCTGAGCCTTGACAGTCAACAAACTGATCAAGAGCATCATTGCAAAAATAGGATACGATTTAATTTTCATGGAGTAATTTGGTTTATAAATTGGCACTCACCGAAATCCGAATTCCCTGTTTAAAAATCAATAGTTGTATCAACACAAATCGCAGCTGATGCTGCGATTGTACCTCGGTTTTCTAGTTTGTTATTTCTTTTAATCAATTAGCGCTGACTATCCTCAGCCGCCAAATCATAGCCGCGCCATTTGAATTCCTTGGCTAGCGCTGTTGCAGCAGGCCATGCAATGTCATGCTCTTTGCTGGCCACCCATTTCTGCCGATTCGCTTCAGTATCAAAATAGAGCTGCATCTGATAGTTGAAAGCAGTGCCTTCTGCAGAAATACTTTTCGCAACAGTCTCGGGGAAAATTTTAATCAGCTTAGAAGCAATGTAGCCCGCTTGAACTTTCAATGCTGGAACATAAATTGTAGTATACATTCTCTCAAATGCCGCGGCGTTCTCTGGCGTAACCACAAAGTCCATTTGCAAAGTCATTTGCCTCGCAGCCTGCGGAGCGCCCGAAACTGGCTGACCGCCGGGTACCGGCTTAGACTTAGCTATGCCAATCACCAATAATTCTAAATCGTCTGCGCCGTTGTTGGCTATAGAAAGTTTCTCGCCCAACAATCCGTAGAAAGCATCATCAGCCTTAATCGCTACCGTTTCGCCATCTTTTGTAATGGTACCAGAACCTTTAACAACATAGTAAACTTCCTCAAATCCGTCTAAAGCATGCGGGCCAGCAGTTACTCCTTTTGGTACAACAACATTATCTACATGGTTCCAATTGGTAGTAAACACGTCAGGACCCAACACACGGCGATAAAGCAAACCGGTTCCAGGATAAGCAGCGTTATTCGGTCTTAACATTGCCTTATCCAAACGACCCGATACAAAAGTTGGAATCACGTCTAATGCAGCACCAACACGGGTATCGCCAAGGTCGAAATTATCAGACTTGCCTTTTACAGCGCTTACCGCAAAATTCATCCATTTAACAGGTTGGTCAGTTGCATTGTAAATACCATGCGAGTTCCCCATTTTACATGGAACCATCGCCGGAGCTTTGATAGTTGAAGTACGTCCATTAATGGTAAATTGTGCTTCACCGCTCAAAAGCACAAACATTTCTTCAATATTATGATGAAAATGATGACCAATGCCAGATTTAGCTTCGATCACGCCGGTATGCAGGTATAAGAAGTTAGTGTTCAACTCCGTTCTGCCAATCAGTTGCGTAAAGCCCATTTTGCCCGCACCTGCATGCACGGCAGTTAATGCGCGGTACTTAGCAGGATCATTCGGAACTACACGTTTTGCTAAAGTCTGTGCAGTCGTCGAAATTGTCGTTGTAAGCGTAACTAAAAACAGCGCGAATGCTAATAATCTATTCATGGTTTTACTGGTTTGGTTTTACTGTGAATCAATAATATCCTGGTATAGCTTTACTTCTTTTTAGTGGATGGCAATGCATAAACTACATAACCCCTTGGCAATGCACCCGGTTTCTTAGAGTGGTTAAAGGTATCTCTGGAAAAATTCGCGGTCGCATTTACAACCAGGTACTGACGGCCATTAGCTTCATACATCGTTGGCTGTGCATTAGACTCGTAGCTTAAAGTAGTTTCCCATAATTGCTTACCGGTTTGCGAATCAAGTGCATAAAGCTTTCCGCCTTTCGCAGTAGCAAACAATATCCCCGAAGAAGTAACAATCATTCCTTTTCTAAGCGATCCAGCGGGAGTACCTACTTTCAATCCTTTTTCCATGCTAAGCAAATCCTCGCCTACAGGGCTCTCCCATTTGATAATCCCTTTATTTAAATCGTAAGCAACAACTCTAGACCAAACTGGGTTCAACAAGTTAGGCCAGTTAGTGCCGTAATCTGTTGTGTAACGGTCTTTCGGATGCGCAACCCCATCAGGATAATCGGCCATGGGCAATGCCACCTTTGTATCAGCTGCAACCGTTGCACCGCCAGATGCTACAACCGGTCCGGCAGGCATTACCGGTCCGGCACCTCTTCTGCCACCGGCAAGTGCAGGCCCGCCCCTACCGCCTGTGCTTCCACCTAAGTAACGGTAGATTGCTGCAACACGCTGCTCATCAATATGCGCAAATCCGGGCATCTGACCCTTACCTACACTTAATACTGTTTTAAAATCATCAAAACTTACACGCTGTCCGGCATTAACCAACGAAGGTGCAATACCAACACCCCTCATGTCTTCGCCATGGCAACCCTGACAAGACGAGGTATACAGTGCCTTTGCTCTATCCACATCATCTGCCGACATTAATTCTACAGGCGGCTTGATTCGTTCTAGTTTATAAATAGATGGGTGCTCTTGCGTAATCACATAGAACATTCCCTTACTTGGATCTGAAGCGCTATTACCAAAGTTGGCGCCACCTAAAGCTCCGGGCACAGTGAACGTTTCATACTGATCTGAAAGCGGAACGTATAAGCCCGACTTTGCAGCATCAATCCTCTTGCCCCATGTTGCTTTTTCAGCGTCACTGAGGTAAGGGTTTAAGTTTTCTTTAGTTAATTGATTCCGTACAAACTGAGGTAAAGAAGGAATCGGCTGTGTAGGCCATGCTTGCTCGCCCGGCATCGTACTGGCAGGGAAAGGCTTTTCTTCAATCGGAAAAACAGGCTCGCCGGTTACCCTGTCAAGCACAAACACCATCCCATTTTTGGTTGCCACAGCAACCGCATCAATAGTTTTGCCCTTACGTTTTACGGTGATTAATTGTGGTGCAGAAGTTAAATCTACATCCCAAATATCATGATGCACCGTTTGATAATGCCATAGGCGCTTTCCGGTGCGCGCATCTACCGCAACTAAACAATTACCAAATAGGTTAGCGCCCAGACGGTCACCACCATAAAAGTCGAACGTTGGCGAACCTAAAGGCAGGTATGCAATACCCCTCTTAGCATCAATAGAAATCTCGCCCCAAACATTAGCACCACCCACATATTTATAAGCATCTTTCGGCCAGGTTTCATAACCAAACTCACCCGGACGTGGCACCGTGTGGAACGTCCACTCCAGCTTACCCGTAATCACGCTGTAAGCTCGTACATATCCCGGAGGCGAAAAATACCCTTCGCCCGGCGCATTACCCATTACAATTAAATCATCATAAATAACCCCCGGCATCATCGACTGCATTCTGCGTATCGATGTTACCTCCCTACCCAAGCCCTCTCTCATATCTGTATAACCGTTAGTACCAAAACTGGTAATCGTTTTACCGGTCTGAGCATCTATCGCCTGCAATGTATTGTTCAATGTAAAAATCAATCGGCGGTCTGTCCTGTCTTTGCTCTCCCAATAGTTAATACCCCTACGGGTTAACCCCTGCAAATTAGCATGAATCCAAATCTCCTTGCCGGATGTAGCACCAATAGCCACTATAGATGAATTCTTTGCCATCACATACATGACGGTATCCACCACAATCGGACTAAAGAAGTTAGGCAGCGAATCGACCGTAGGGTAGACAAAGGCTACCTCCAACTTGCTTACATTAGATTTGTTGATCTGGTTGCCATCAAAATACTTCGACTGATCGGGCCCACCGGCGTACTGACGCCATGTTTTATAATTGCCTATCGGGAATGTATCAGCGACAAAACTGAGATAAAGAATAACAGAAAAAAGGGCCACAAGGCCAACGGTGATTTTAACTTTAGGTTTCATAAAAGGTCTAGCAAAATGCTGAAGACAATTCTACTCATCAGCATAGGCTTTTTAATTCAAGTTCTTTCAGTGAGGAAATTTGAAGGTAGGAAGTGTTGGTTTTGGTGTTTGTGACGCGCGGACATTGCGCGCGCTTCGTAATGCCGGGCTTGAGAGGTATCGTAAAGCACCTTTTCGATTTGTTAGCGCGCTGCGCTGAACGCTTAAACCAGAGAGGGTAAATTGATATAGGCGCTACCCCATACCGGAGTGCGCAGGCTGTGCGCGGGGCCAGGCTCCCAAGGAGAGCTTACAGGACAATCTTTTTTCGGCTGGGGCGCCAAGGCCGAGCAAAAAAAGGATTTTTGCTTCTCCAAAGCGCCCCTATTGCGCAATCCTTAACTCGGGGTTCCTGGCTGGGGTGGGGGTTATTAAGGAGTACCCACCGGACGTGTGAAATGCAATCAATCTTACCTTTGGTCGGTGTTTGCACCGTACCACCAACTGTGTAAATAGCTAAAAAAAGCAGCATGGTTAAAACACCAACCGCAGTTCCAGAAACAAAAACGCCCCCTTTTATTTCTGCACTTCCTCCATCGGACCAATCAACTCAATAAAATTACCATCCGGATCTTGAACCAAAGCAAAGTGGCTACGCGCGTTTAGCGGCGTCGGTGAACTGCCCAACAAAAGTGTGTTTAGTTTCGCAAGCCTTTCTAACACCACTCTTAATGATTTTACGTTGATCGTGATGTATTGCGGACCGACGTCGTCGTGAATGAATTTCTGTTGAGGGTGACTGGCTTTGTTGTTTTCTGTCGCCCCTTCAAGCCTACGGCGTCGATCGACAGGATTAGCTGCGCTGATCCTGTTTGGCGGGGTGATTCATACATAAGCCTTACGCACCTCCTGCCTCGGTGCTGGCTTTGTTGTTTTCTCTCGCCCCTTCAAGCCTAGGGCTTGGGGGTTCGATAAAACAACAAAGCCCTTCTTGCTTCGCAAGAAAGGCTTTTGTATGTCGGGATGGCAGGATTCGAACCTGCGACCTCCTGGTCCCAAACCAGGCGCGATACCGGGCTACGCTACATCCCGTAAAGGTTTGCGAAGGTATGATATCCTTTGCATTTACGCAAAACTATTTTCAAAATATTCAAATCTAGCGTCTAGCATACTGTATAGATGTCTACAAACCACTGCTATTCTTGGAAATCCATTCCCTAATTCGAATCCAAGTACTATCTCTAAATGTCGTTGAACCTATAAAATCTGCTATTGAAGGCAGGATGCGCTTTTTATGCCATACTAATAATATCCGCCTGCCAGAAACAGGGTGGACTAAACCGAGTGCCTATGGCCGATCAAGCCATGCCGATTTCTCTGATAGAAAACAAGGTTTTCACCCTCAGATTAACCATTTAGATAGCGCAGCGCGATATGGGTTTGGATGAAAAAATGGCAAAAATAAATACCAACACGAGCAAAGCCAAAGTTCATGTCAATTTAAATAAACCCATTTTTGTAAATCTTTGATTTAAACGAATAATCTTACTAATTTTGAGCGCTTTCAACCATTTTTCGAAATGAAATATCTATTCATTTTATGCCTGGCAGTGATCTCGTTACAGGCTTTTTCACAAACGGGATCTTTGATACATGTCGGTTCAGCAGAAGGGATGACGATCTCTACCGGGGGGATATTTCATGCAGATGGAATGACAATTACGCCGACCGAAGACTTCACGTTGAGCAACACGACCCTTTCCCGGGTTTCCGTTTCAACAGCAAAGTTAGCGAATCAAGCTTCAAGGGTTTATCAATTCAGCAACCCAAGTTCTTCGTTTAGCGGAAGTTTAAATATGAATTATTCTGATTCTGAATTAAACGGATTAAGTGAGCAAAATTTGCAACTATTTATTTTCGACGCGAGTAGTTGGCATCGTCAGCTTACTCAAAATGATGTATCAAACAATATCTTATCTTCTAACGCTTTCAAATTATCTTTAAGTGAAATTACAGCGGCAGTATTTTTTCCTAATTTAATTTTCACCACTAGCTCAATCGCAGAGAATAGTCCCTTAGGCAGTAAAGTGATTGATTTAATTGGAACTGATGAGAACGTAACAGGAGAACAATTCACGTATTCTTTAGTCAGTGGTACAGGGGCTACAGACAATGCTTCGTTTAAAATCACAGGTTCAGAACTTCAAACCAATACTGCCCTAAATTTTGAAACCAAAAAGACTTATTCGGTTCGTTTGCGCGTAACGGATGCTTATGGTCGTTTTGATGAGAAATCACTTTCGGTCGCTATAGCTGACCTCAACGAATCACCAACTGCACTGGCAATAAGTAAATCTAACTTGTACGAGTCCAATACCATCAACGAGGTGGTTGGCTTATTAAGTACAACAGATCAAGATGCTGGCGATAGCCATACGTATAGTTTGGTTTCAGGTTCCGGATCAACAGACAATGCTGCATTTAACGTGAGCGGCAACCAAATTAGAGCATCGCGGGTATTTAGCTTTTCTAATAAGAGCACGTATAGCATTCGTGTTCGAACCACCGATAAAGGTGGGCTGAGTTTTGAGGAAGTGTATACTGTAAGCATCAGCCAACTGCCAACACTTACCGGCACGGGCAATGACTTTGGAACAAAAATACAGGCAACCGCGAGTACGACTCCTAAAATCAGTAAGGGGTATACCTCTAATCTGAATGTCAGCGGATCAGATATTGTGTCGTATAATTGGAATCCATCCTCCAGCTTAAGTTCAACAACAACTTATAATCCAGGAGCAACACCCAACCAAACTGAAACCTTTTCGGTTACGGTAACTAACAGATTTGGAAGTTCAACCACGGTAAGCATCACTGTAGAAGTGATGGAGGTTTGGAACCTTATTGCAAACAATATTTTAACGCCAAACGGAGATGGCGAAAACGATAAATTTGTGGCAGAAAACTTAAGTAGCTACCCCAATAATCAGTTAATAATTCTGGATCGTTCTTCGAGAGTGGTATACAGGAAAACAGGCTATGCCAATGATTGGACGGGACTATTTAATGGCTCACCACTTCCTACGGATACCTACTACTATATTTTTACTTTTGATTCACATGTAGCGCCAATAAAAGGATTTATTACGATAATAAATTAAGTTATAGTACACAACAAATGAAAATTAATTTCAGTAAATTTTATTTACGATTCAGTGTACTTGCGCTGATTTTTGCATCAAGTAGTTCTAGTTCAAGCGCCCAAATTAACCCCTTAGGAGCTCAATATTTCCAAAACCGCTATTTGGTTAATCCGGGCATGGCAGGCTATCAAAGTGGCATGCGCCTAAACTTAGGCTACCGTAGCCAGTGGAATAATATTCCGGGTTCACCCAAAAATATATCGGTAACCGGAGATTATGGGACAGATAAGGTAGGTGTTGGTGTTAATTTTTACAACGATGACGCAGGCCTACTCAAGCGTACCCGTATTCGGGGCACCTATGCCTATCACTTGCCCTTGAATTATGACAGCAAGAAACTGCATTTTGGCATTTCATTAGGGCTACAAATAGATCGTTTAAGTAACCAGGAAATTGTTGGTTCAGCCAATGACCAGATTGCCAACCGTTTTAATGATCAGGAAAGCATCATCGACGGTGATTTTGGCATGGCTTATACATCAAGCACCCTCAGTATTGAAGGTTCAATAACTAACTTGAAAAGTCAGCAAAAGGTGGAAGATCAGCAATCAGCAGATTTCGGCACTTTTTATACCGCTATAGGATATAAAATCAAACTAACAGACTGGCAGATTGAGCCTAAAGTGACTTATCGGGGTGTTCGAAATTTTCATAACATCCTTGATGTGGGTGCAGAGATTCGGACAGCATCAGATCAATTAGGATTCATTGGAATGTACCACACTAACAACAGCATGAGTTTTGGCCTGAGTTATCAGCAAAAGAAAGACTGGCAATTGTTACTACTGTACAATAAGCCAACTAAGTCCTTGCAGAAGAGCTTCGCTACCGACACTTTTGAGCTGGGATTGCAATTCAATTTGATTAAGAATAAATAACTATTTGGGTGCAGCAGCTATTACGTTGTAACGAACATAACGATTTTATGTAAACCGCAACGCTTAACTATGCCAACCCAAATTAAAATGAAAACTATCCAAATTAACCATAAAAATTTAATCCAAACTTATTCGCTATGAAGAAATCAATTTTTACGGTTTATTATGTTTTTTCAATGCTGGTCGCAGTACCGGCATTCGCACAAATTGGTATTGGAACTGCCAATCCTGCTCCTTCTGCAGCCTTAGAAGTAAGCTCAACGGGTAATAATAAAGGGATCTTAGTTCCACGAATTAGCGCAGCCCAAAAAAATGCGATTGCTAGTCCAGCCGAGGGTTTATTGATTTATCAAACCACAGCTCCGGTAGGCTTTTATTATTATACCGGTACTGCCTGGAAGTTGATGGCTAATACAACAGACATAACGGCAGGATCATTAACTGGAATAATACCTATTGCCAATGGGGGTACTAATTCAACGGCTGTCGCCACAGCTGGGGGTATTGGATATGGAACAGGTACAGCACATGCCTATACTGGGGCAGGCACCACTGGGCAAATATTAAGTTCAACCGGAGCGGGAGTACCCACCTGGATTGTTGGACCCGTACCTTATAAAGGTGCAACTGATTCGGTTAATTTAGGCGCATTTGATTTAACGGTTAATAGTTTAAGAGTTGGAAGAGGCGGTGGTGGGATAGCTACCAATACTGCAATTGGCTCTAGTGCACTTGCTGCTAACACGACTGGATCAAGAAGTACTGCCATTGGTACTAATTCACTTTATACTAACACAATAGGCTATAATAATACTGCTATTGGTGCAAATGCACTTTTTGCTAACATAGAGGGATATTATAATACTGCAATTGGGCTATCTGCACTTGAAGATAACACAGCTGGATTTAGCAATACTGCAACAGGTTTATTTGCACTTGGTGATAACACGAGCGGCTCATCCAATACTGCGATTGGTCACGGAGCACTTCGTAAAAACACGATTGCCACATATAATACTGCCGTTGGTTTTAATTCACTTACTTCTAACATAGATGGCATTAATAATACTGCAATTGGTACACTGGCACTTGCTACTAACACAAGTGGAACTTTAAATACTGCCACTGGAGTAAGTGCACTAACTGCCAATACATCTGGAACTAGTAATACTGCAACAGGTTTATTTGCGCTTGGTGCTAACATAATTGGGAATCTAAATACGGCGAATGGTCAGGGAGCACTCCGTTTTAATGAAACTGGCAGTTATAATACCGCCATTGGGTATAATGCACTTTACAAAACAAATACGACTGCAGCAAGCGGAGGCAATACGGCGATTGGTAATGCTGCAGGTAGTAGCAATACAACAGGAACTAACAATACGTTTATTGGTAATGGTGCTACCGCTAGTTCACCAACTTTAACCAATGCTACAGCAATAGGCAATGGGGCGAGTGTTTCTGCTGATAATACGATTCAATTGGGTAATACAAGTGTCATTAATTTAAGGGTCAATGCTATAACCGTTGGAAGGGGTAATGGTGGTATAGCTAGTAATACTGCAATTGGTTTTAATACACTTAATGCTAATACGACTGGAATTGATAATACTGCAATTGGTTCTAGTGCACTTGCTGCTAATATTTCTGCTGGAGGAAATACTGCAACTGGTAAAGATGCACTGCGATCAAACACGATTGGAGTTTCCAATAATGCATTTGGTTTGGCTGCACTTTATTATAACACGGAAGGTAATAACAATACTGCAATCGGGAATAGTTCAATTTTCACTAATGTACTTGGTTCAAAAAATACTGCAATGGGTATTGACGCACTTAAACTTACAAATCCAGCAATTGCAAATACGGGAGATAATACCGCGATTGGATATCAAGCAGGGCATACTAATACAACCGGATTAAACAATACGTTTATTGGTAGTGGCGCTGTGGGATCTTCGGCAACTGCAAATAATGAAATTACCTTGGGGAATTCATCAATAGCTACAATTCGTGCACAAGTTATTGGTATAACTTCTTTATCTGACAGACGTGATAAAACCGACATTGCTACTATTTCTGAAGGCTTAGATTTTATAAAGCAATTAAAGCCGGTAAGCTTTACATGGAATACGCGCGATAAAGCGAAGGTTGGCATTAAGGCTGCAGGTTTTATTGCACAAGACCTATTAGCTTTACAGCAAAAATCTGCTATTGGTGCCAATTTAGATTTAGTAAGCCAAGAAAATCCAGATAAATTGGAAGCGCGCTACAGCAATTTATTGCCTGTAATAATAAAAGCCATTCAAGAGGAAAGTGCTCAAAAAGATGCTGAGATTGCAACTTTAAAGGCTCAATTTCAAGCACAGCAAAAACAAATCGAAGAACTTAAATTGCTCATTTTATCTTTGAAAAAATAAAATTATTGATCTAGCTAACCTCCCCTTAAAACAAGTATTGTTTTTAGAAATAGAGTCTTGCTTTTTCTATATAAAAAAGGTTCAGTTTTATAATTGAACCTTTTTTATGTCTCGTGCCTTATTGAATTTTTTTTAGTTATCAAATAGTCTTAACTAAACTAATTACGTTGTTGCTGATATAGATAATGCAGAAATTGGAGGGGATAAGGGAATGCTAATGGTTTGTGCATGACAGGCACAATTGTAAAACTCTCCAATATGGCTGTTCTAAGCAATTACCATCCAGATAACGTACACCAATTGAAGCCGATCCCGGATGAACTGGCGCGCCTTAAAGAACTACTTAAATCCGATAATGCCTAGACATAAAACTGGTCAATCCATCACCCTGCGACTAATCAGAGATCGGGTTCTTCTTTTCGGTGTGTGATGGAAGAAGTTTAGATAGTGCTTTTTTTAACACATAGGTATTATTTAACTAGTTCAGTCCACTTCTTGCTTAAGATTTAGACGATTATTCAGATGCTCTTTTTGAATTAATGTATAATGTGTAAATAGCATTGATATTAACAAACAGTAAAATTAAACCTACAACAGCTGATAATTTATATAAGCCCATATGTTCTCCTTTATCCAATACTACGATTAAACTAAGGCTTATGATTAAGATGATAGAAATCAATATAGACTTAAATGCAGCAGCAAATTTTGAAAAAACTAATTTTAAATCTTGATTACTTTCATTTGACCCTAAAGAATTTTCCGTTGTACTTATAATTTCTTCTTCAACTTGATTCCCTTTTTTAAACTTCCGGACTATGTAGTATATTATATAGATAAACCCAATTAAACCCGAGCCAACAATAAAGAATCCAACATCGTCTCTTCCAAAGATATCCTCCCAGAAAAACACCAAAGAACTATATTCATCTCTAACACACCATGCAAAATTTATCAATGCTAAAATTGAAATAATTAAATAAAATGTAGACGCAACTTTTTTCATAATTGTATAATTTTAAATTTTATTTGACCATGTATTAACAATAATAAATCAAATATTTAAGAAATCAAATGCGATATTAACATAAAATTCCGCTCGCATAGAATGGGGTATAATCATATTAGCCGAATACAATGTTGAGGCTGTATGTCTTCAAACTAAGGTGGGCTAACTCTTAATGAGTATCCCCGTTTATTCAAACTTAGGCTTAATTTTCTGTATTTCAGCGGTTTACTTCTTTCTTATTTCCATCTTAAATTTAAGGGTTTATGGAAAGCAGGGATTAATTCCATTGATCCCCAAAAGGGGGAGACCGTCAAGCCAAATGCTGCCGCTGCGCTTGTCGCCATTTTTTATTTTTCGACCATTCAAGCCCGCTTGATGTTCTCTAAATAAAAAATGCTGCTCCACCTGCGGTGGAACAGCATTTTTATTGCGGAGAGAGAGGGATTCGAACCCTCGGTACCGTTGCCAGTACGACAGTTTAGCAAACTGTTCCTTTCGGCCACTCAGGCATCTCTCCTATTTTCTCAACTAACTTTATAAAATATATTCGAGGGGGCAAATATAGCAATTCAAGTAGCCCCTCAAAAATAAATTCTATTTCTAAAGCGTATAGTCTATCCTAACGTGGTAGATTCCGATCAGCATACTTTTGAAAATCAGCTTGATAGTCTCCAAATCCTTTAAGGTAATATTACTGTCGTTCAGCTGATGTTGGTCGAGTTTATACTTCACAATCCTGTCTACGAGCTGGTTAATGCTTTCCACATTGGGTTCTTTCAAACTTCTTGAAGCTGCTTCGACAGAATCGGCAAGCATTAGAACCGCAGTCTCTTTTGAAAATGGGATGGGTCCTGGATAACGGAAAATATTCTCATCCACCAGCTTTTCAGGGAAGTTCTTTAAAAACGACTGATAGAAATAATCTACCCGTGTGTTTCCATGATGAGTCCGAATAAAATCAATGATCACCTCCGGGATATGATGATGCCTTGCCATTTCTATGCCCTTATTTACGTGCTGGATAATAATCTGAGCACTTTTTTCATAAGGTAATTTATCATGGGGATTAGTACCGGTATTTTGATTTTCAATAAAATACTGTGGATTGTCCATCTTCCCAATGTCGTGATATAACGCCCCTGCTCTAACCAAGAGGGCATTTCCGCCAATTTTAAATATGGCAGCTTCTGCTAGATTTGCTACCTGAAGGGAATGCTGAAAAGTGCCCGGAGCCTTAAAGGAAAGTTCGCGCAATACCTTAGAATTGGTATTGGTAATTTCCATTAATGTTACCTCAGAGGTAATGTTGAACATCTTCTCGAATAAATAAATTAGAGGGTATGCCAGCAGACACAAAAGCACGCTCGAAATAAAAGGGATAAAATTAGTTGCTGTCTCTATAGAAACAGATCCCGCTCTGATAAATGAAATACCCGCAAAGGCAAGAAAATAAGTAACGAAAATTTGAAAGGCAGAAATAATAATCTGCTCGCGCTTTACCAAATTTTTGATGCTATAGATAGCCACCATTCCGGCTGTTACCTGAAGAAACGCGAACTCAAAACTATTTGGCACAAAAAATCCGGCAATTAAAACCACCAGAAGGTGCAAGTTGAGTGCAAGCCTGGTATCAAACAGAATCCGGATAATGATCGGGACAATGCAATATGGAATATAATAAACACTCGGAATCTTAATTTTTATCGCCCAGGAAAGCAGCAGCAACATAAATGTTATGATCATCAGAATAAGCGATACCTTGCGGTTATCGTTAAAAATATCTTTCCTGAATAAATAAAGGAAGACCATCATCAAGCCGACGATAATACCCACAAGTAAAAACTGACCGGCAAAGACAAACTTTCTGTCGCCGATAATCAGGGCATCCTGCTCATAAACCTCTCGAAGCGATTCTAACTTTTGAAAAGCTTCCGGTGTGATCATATTATCCGTGGCGATGATCAATTCGCCTTTTTGAACCATGCCAGTCGATGGCGAAATGCTGGCAAGGGCCTCCTCCTCCACCTTATTTGTCAATCGCTCATCATAGATATAATTCGCTTCCACATTATCCATTAGCAAAGTCACAAGCCAAGATTTTTTTTCAAGTGTACGGATAGCAGTAGCGCGCGCTAAAGCATACTTGCGGGCTCCGGCTATCGTAAACGCGTCAAGCGTGTTTAATGAGCTAAGGACATTATCTGTTAACAGGCTAAAATTATAATTTGAATCTAGGTGCTGAAATTTCTTGTTTCGGTTTATAACACCCCTGCTATAGATGTCTTCGAGAATTTGAATGGCTATTTTTTTTATTCCTTCCTTCTCGTTAAACTCTTCGCCGCTGTTCTTCCACTGAATCTCGAAATTTGTAGCGAAGGTTTCAAGCTCGCTTTCTACTATTTCCGCGTTGTTCTGATAAACAGGATTTACAGCTCCTAAAATCCCTTCTTGATCTTTTTTGAGCTCTTCGGAGGTTTTTTTAATCGCATAGGTATAGGGCGACACCAGGTCTTTATGTAACCAAATCTTTCCCTTTTCGTATTCAAAGCTAAATCTAGCCTGCTTCGGTAGGAAAAGTGCAATAACAAGCACACAAAGACCCATCATCAAAAACTTCGCTTTAGACGAATATCGATGATATAAAACCTGATTAGATCCTTTTTTTGGTGCTGTCAAAACCTGCTTTTCTGTCAAAAATAAAGGAAGTTTTAATAAATAAGTAAATAGTCTGATTATTTAAATCCTAAATATATTTTACCTTCATTTTTAATTAGATCCGGATGCATAATAAAACCAGCTAAAAGCGTTTTATAATATTAAATTGGATTTAGTTAAAAACAGTTGCATTGGGCAACTAAACGTTTGAAAACCGGGCAAGCAAATTAGCCGCCAGAAATGAAAGAAGTCTATATCATATCCGCTATCCGAACGCCTATTGGCAGTTTTGGAGGAAGCCTATCGATGCTTTCTGCAAGTCAGTTAGGTTCTATCGCAATTAAAGGATGCCTGGCAAGAGCAGGCATTAGTCCAGATAAAATTCAAGAGGTTTACTTTGGGAATGTACTTTCTGCCAACCTCGGACAAGCGCCGGCAACACAAGCGGCTAAGTTGGCAGGATTGAATGATATTCCTGCGACAACAATAAATAAAGTATGCGCATCTGGCATGAAATCAATTATGCTGGCTGCACAAAGCATTATCCTAGGCGAAAATGATGTAGTAATTGCCGGCGGGATGGAAAGCATGAGCAATGTACCTTATTACCTGGACAAGGCACGAACAGGATATCCTTTGGGCAATGCTCAGCTCATTGACGGATTGGTTAAGGATGGGTTATGGGATGTTTATAACGATTATCATATGGGCTCTGCCGCCGAATTGTGTGCAGAATCTTTTACTATAAGTAGAAAAGAACAAGATGAATATGCCATCCAATCCTATCGCCGGGCGGCAGCCGCACAGCAAAATGGGCATTTTAAAAATGAAATTATACCGGTAGAGATTGCTACTAAAAAAGGAGATATCACGTTGGTAGACAAAGATGAAGAAATTGAAAAAGTTGAATTTGATAAACTACCTGGACTGAAACCCGTGTTTAAAAAAGACGGAACAGTGACGGCGGCAAATGCCTCGAGTCTAAACGATGGCGCAGCCGCAATCTTAATCATGAGCGGCGAAAAAGTTAAAGAATTACGATTGAAGCCCATTGCTAGAATTCTTGGCTTTGCTGATAGTCAGCAAGCACCAGAATGGTTCACGACCGCACCCTCTAAGGCTATTCCAAAAGCATTATTAAAGGCCGGTATTCATGCTGAGCAAGTTGACTATTATGAGATAAATGAAGCCTTTTCGGTAGTTGCGATCGCAAACAATCAACTATTAAAACTCAATCCTGAGCATGTGAATGTAAACGGCGGAGCCGTAGCTTTAGGGCACCCATTAGGCGCGTCTGGGGCACGCATCGTGGTAAGTCTTCTAAATGTTTTACAACAAAATACTGCTAAGATCGGCGTGGCAGGCATCTGCAATGGTGGTGGCGGCGCGAGTGCCATGATTATAGAGAATGTACAGATATAGGATGAAGGTCACTTTTTTCATAGTCCTTCTTTTTGCCCTGCCAACAGTTTTGCAAGCACAGAAACTCAGTGCAGAAAATCGGCAGAAGCTTCTTACACTGCAAGACAGCCTGATCGCAAAAAGCTTTTCCCGCATCAATCTGGAGCTGGAGCCGGAACGCTATAATTCAAACTACGCCTTTATAAAAACACTTATTGAGGCCCTTAAGATTCCCGGATCGTTCGGCTTTGGCTTTGATTCTCTTAAAAGCATTTCTATTCAGCCTTCCGGCGATGGTGCTTTCAGGATATTCAGCTGGCCGATACTAAACAGCGATGGCTCCTATCGGTACTATGGGACTATTCAAATGAACAAACCAGGGGCTGAGCTCCAAATGTTCCCCTTGGTAGATTATTCAGAATCGATTAAAGCGCCGGCCGATACATTGACCACAAACGATAAATGGTATGGTGCGCAATATTATAAGGTTATCCCAGTTAGTCGCGACACGCGCATCCCCTATTATATTTTATTGGGATGGAAAGGCAACTCCGCTGCGACAACTAAAAAAGTAATCGACATATTATATTTTAAGGATGGGAAGGCCTGTTTTGGAATGCCTGTCTTCGATGGCGACAAAGAACATCCTAACAAACATCGTGTTATATTTGAATATTCGGCTCAAGTAACAATGTTACTAAATTATCAGGAAGATAAGGGATTGATTGTTTTTGACCACCTTGCGCCTCCAAACCCCGCTCTAAAAGGAAAATTCGATCAATACGGGCCGGATTTTACGTATGACGGACTTAAATTCAGCGCCGGACGTTGGCGCCTGACAGAAGATCTAGAGGTTAAAAATCCCGCTTCGGCAGCAGATGAACAATATAACGACCCTCGTAAGCCTACAAAAAAAGTTGAAAAATTATGATGATGATTAAGAATACTCTGATTCTATTGCTAGTTGCAAACGCTGCTTTTTCACAGACCAAAAAAGTTGCTAACCTAGAAGATATTTACAAAAAAGGCGTATTTGCCGCCAGAACGGTTGTCGGTCTACGCTCCATGAAAGATGGCAAGACCTATGTTTCAGTGGAGACAGATCCGGTTACAAAACTGAGGTATGTCGCTAAGAATAACTATAGCGACGGGAAGGTTTCCTCCGTACTTTTTACTGAGGCTGATCTAAACTTTCAAGGCACAACACTCCCAATTAGCACCAACTTCAACCATGATGAAAGCAAGGTCCTCATCGCTAAAGATGAAGAACAAATTTACAGACATTCAACCCGTGCAAATTACTTTGTTTATGACTTGAAGTCGAAGAAGATAACACCGGTTTCTTCTGTCGGAAAGCAGCTTTTTGCTACTTTCTCGCCAGACGGAAATAAAGTAGGGTTCATTAGAGACAATAATATTTTTGTCAAAGATCTGGTAAGCGGACAAGAGAAAAAGATCACTTCAGATGGTAAGATCAACAGCATTATCAACGGCGGAACCGATTGGGTATATGAAGAAGAATTTGCATTTACCACAGCGTTTTTCTGGAGCCCAGACAGTAAAAAGATTGCTTATTATAAATTTAACGAAACAGAAGTCGCAGAATTTTCTTTGACGATGTTCGAAAGCCTCTATCCCTCGACATATAAATTTAAGTACCCGAAGGCCGGCGAAAAAAACTCTGTTCTTAGTATTCATATTTATGATCTCATAAACAGCAGTACAAAGAACATCGACATCGGCACCGAAAAAGATCAATACATCCCTAGGATAAAATGGACTAATAGCCCAAATACACTCTGCATTTTGCGCATGAACAGGGGGCAAAATAACCTGGAATATCTTTTTGCGGATGTGGCAACGGGTTTGTCTAAAGTTGTGCATACAGAGAAAGATAAGGCCTATATTGACGTAAACGACGATCTTAATTTTCTAAGCAATGGCAAGCAATTTGTCATCACGAGCCGATCAGATGGTTATAATCATATCTATCTGTTTGATATCTCTGGCAAATTGATCAATCAAATTACAAAAGGTGCGTGGGAAGTCAGTACCCTGTACGGTCTGGACGAAGCAAACGGCAAGATATATTACCAGTCTACAGAAAGATCTCCGCTACAGCGGGATATTTATAGTATCAGCCTTGATGGATCAGAAAAAAAACAGATCAGTATTGCAAGTGGAACCAATAAAGCGACCTTCAGCTCAGATTTCAGCTATTATATATTGGATCACTCTAGTGCTAAAAGTCCGGCTTATATTACCCTAAATGATCATACCGGCAAGGTTTTACGGGTATTGGAAGACAATGCCAGACTAAAGCACATCGGCGATGACTATTTGCTCAGCCTGAAAGAGTTTTTTAGCTTCAACACCTCAGAAGGTGTTCAACTAAACGGTTACATGATTAAGCCGGCCAATTTCGACCCATCAAAAAAATATCCAGTGCTGATGTACGTGTACGGCGGACCGGGTAGTCAGAACGTAGCAGATAGCTGGGGAGGCTCGCATGTTACCTGGTTTAACTATCTATCGCAGCAGGGATATATCATCACTTGCGTGGATAACAGGGGGACAGGCTTTCGTGGAAGCGCTTTTGAGAAATCTACCTACAAAAACCTAGGTAAACTTGAGACAGTCGATCAAATTGAAGCTGCAAAATGGCTAGCAAAACAACCATACATTGATCCAGCACGAATAGGAATCTGGGGCTGGAGCTACGGTGGATATATGTCGTCTTTAGCAGCTACAAAAGGACAGGGTATCTTTAAGATGTCTATCGCCGTGGCACCTGTTACCAGCTGGCGCTATTACGACAGCATTTACACAGAACGATATTTACAAACCCCTCAGGAAAATCCAGGCGGATACGACGAAAACTCGCCCATTAATTTTGCAAAAGACCTTCAGGGCAAATTTCTGTTAGTGCATGGCACAGGCGATGATAATGTGCATTTTCAAAACAGCGTTATGTTTTCTGAAGCACTAATTCAGGCTAACAAACCTTTCGAACAGGCCTTCTACCCGAATAAGGCGCATAACATTTCAGGTGGAAATACTACTTTACACTTATATGGCAAGCTAACAGATTTTGTTAAGGCTAATTTGTAAATTTCAAACTAGATAAAATCTGTACATTCAGCTTTAAATAGAGCATTCATTTAACGATATCAAATGATATGAAGCAATCAAAAGAGATTTTTGGACATCCGGCAGGATTATATGTGCTCTTCTTTACTGAGCTATGGGAGAGATTCAGTTATTATGGAATGCGTGCAATCCTGGTTCTATTCCTGGTTTCTTCAGCTTCGGGGGATAATCCCGGTTTCGGCTGGACCGAAACGGAGGCGTTAAAGCTCTATGGGATTTATACTTTTCTTGTTTACTTATCATCTGTACCCGGTGGCGTTCTAGCTGATAAATGGCTGGGGCAAAAGAAAACGGTTATGCTAGGCGGTTTACTGTTGGTACTTGGTCATAGCATTCTTGCGGTACAGGCCCTCTGGGCGTTTTATACGGGACTTGCCTTCATTATTTCGGGAGTTGGCTGTCTAAAACCCAATATTTCTAGTATGGTGGGCGGCCTGTACCCCATAGGGGATGATAGACGCGACAAAGGTTTTACTATTTTTTATATTGGCATCAACATCGGAGCATTTCTCGCTGCACTTGTCGTAGGATATGTGGGCGAGACTTATAGTTGGCATTATGGATTTGGACTTGCGGGCATCGGGATGGCGATCGGGCAATTAGTATACGTGGTGGGCCAAAAATATCTTCAAAACGTGGGCGAGCCGCTCAAGAATTTTTCTGCACAAGAACGCAATATCACAAACAAGCCATTGACCTCTATCGAAAAAGACAGAATCCAGGTCATGCTACTCTCCTTCTTAATGATCATTGTTTTCTGGGGGGCTTTTGAACAAGCCGGCGGATTGATGAATCTTTACGCTGACCAAAAGACAAACAGAATTATAGGCTTCCTAAACTGGGAAGTTCCGGCGTCCTGGTTCCAATCCGTCAATTCATTCTTTATCATTACATTGGGCGCTCCTATAGCTGCTTTCTGGTACAATTGGAAAAGAAAAGGGAAAGAAGCTTCTTCAGTTTTTAAAATTGCAATCGGACTAATTATTATGGGATGGGGATTTCTATTTATGAGTGCAGCATCCTACCAATTTCAAAATCAAGGCTCATCAGCAATGTACTGGCTGGTATTGGCCTATCTATTCCATACAATCGGAGAGCTTTGTGCTTCGCCAGTAGCACTGTCATACATCACTAAACTAGCGCCGTTAAAGTATGCCTCCATCATGATGGGTATTTACTGGGCCGCCACCGGCTTAGGTAATTACGCTGCAGGATGGGTTGGAGTTTGGTCGCAAACCGCTGGTGAGCTACAGATTTTTACAGGTATCGCGATTTTCTGTACCATTATTGGCGGTTTGGTTATTTTGATTCTAAAGCCGCTTAAGCGACTAGCTCATGGAGCAGAGGATTTTACTGAACAGACTTCAGTTTGATCTTTTATGGGCATTAAAAGTAGAATTTATACTATTTTTGAATCATTTGACGCCACGCTCTTGAATACTCTCGGTTTTTTCGTTTTATCCGGTATCTTCGTTCATTGATAATAAGCAGTGATAGCAGATAGTTTAGTAATCATCCCCACTTATAATGAAAAGGAAAATATCGAAAGGATTATTCGAAAGGTTTTCTCTTTGCCCATTGACTTTCACGTTCTCATAATTGATGACGGTTCGCCGGACCAAACTGCCGCAATTGTAAAACACTTGCAAACTGAATTTCCTACCCGTCTTTTTTTAGAACAACGCAAAGGAAAATTAGGGCTTGGAACTGCATACATCCATGGATTCAAATGGGCATTAAAACACCACTACGAATATATTTTTGAAATGGATGCAGACTTTTCGCATAACCCCGAAGATTTGATTCGTTTGCGTGAAACTTGCGTTTTCGGAGCAGATCTTGCCATCGGCTCGCGCTACGTAAACGGCGTCAATGTAGTAAACTGGCCAATGAGCAGGGTGTTAATGTCTTATTTTGCTTCGTATTACGTTCGACTCATCACCGGAATAACGATACAAGATGCCACCGCAGGTTTTAAGTGCTACCGTAGGATTGTTTTAGAGACCATCCAGCTACACAAGATTAAATTTGTTGGCTATGCTTTTCAAATTGAAATGAAGTTTACTGCACTAAAACATGGATTCAATGTGGTGGAAATTCCGATCATTTTCACAGATCGCACCGAAGGTGTTTCAAAAATGAATACAAAAATCTTTAGAGAAGCCTTTATTGGCGTAATACAACTAAAACTTTCGAGTTTTTTCAAAAAATACCCGGCTCATCGCTAGTTTAATTCAATTCAGCGGAACTGATTTTATAAAATTGAAAATTATCTCGGTCTTTTGCTTAATATTTTTGGTGATTTATTAATATAATGACAGTTATACTAAAAAAATACTAAAAATAAAGATGCATAATTGAAAAAATAACAATACGGCTTATATTTGTATCGGTTTATAATTGGTTAGTTTAAAGGCCTCCATTCTCCCCGCTTGGAGGCCTTTTCTTTTCCTCCAATTTCCGGAAGCTACAACAGCGATTTTATTTAGTTCCACAGGTAGAAATTACCAGCCTGAAAAATACTATACAGCCACGAAAAAAAATTTTGTGAATTATATTAAATAGTTATATTTGATATACTAACTAACCAACTATAACCTAAAACCCTCATCTTAAACAAGATGAGGGTTTATTGTTTTCAGCAATATTTTCAGTGTTTTGTTAAAATTATGTTAAATTTTCAATAGAGTGTTTGAAAACTTAATAATTATCCGCACATTTGAAGTGGTTTATAATTGGTTAGTTAAAAGGCCTCCATTCTCCCAGTTTGGAGGTCTTTTTTTTTAATTTAACTGAAAAGCAACAACCGTTCTCTTACTAAAAGTTGGAACATATATAATTTTCTTTTTAGGATCGTAACCGATATCTGCAATATTTGATCGATCCGCGCGAGTATCCAATAGTGTTTCAAATTTTCCATCCGCATATAGGTATTGCAAAACGCCGCTCCATGAACTAATCAGAAAATCGCCATTTCCCATTGGTTCAATGCCATCTAGTCCGGCTACTAATCCATCAGCCAGTTTTACTAAGCTTTTATCAGGAGCAACTTTCTGCACTGCTCTGCCAGTTAATACAAACAGCTCATTGCCAACGCTTTTAAGTCCGTTAACACTTGGAGCACTATCTATAAAAATTTCAGCTTTGCTATCTACAATTCTGTAAATTTTTCCGGCAGCAGAATCAGAAACATAAATGATACCCTTACTATCTATAGTGATGTCATTAAATACTCTAGCACCCGGCACCGCTATTTTCTGCAGTATTTTTCCTGAGCGGATATCAATAACAACAACTTCGGCCAAATCAGCGACATAGAGCTTCTTTCCGAACTTGCCCATTCCTTTTGGAGCGTTTAGTCCGGTAACCCAGTTCGTATCTGCTTTACTTCCATCCAGGCTCAATCTTGCAACTCCGCCTTTGCCATCAGCAACGCTGGGACTACCATTAATCAGAGAGACATAGAGCGTCTTATTTTTCATGTCTGCAAAAACTGATTCGGGGACAGCGAAGATCGGCCCGGTTTCCCATAACTTAGTTACTTGATGTGTTTGTGCCTGCGAGAAAAAACATATTCCGACAAAGGCTAGTGATAGTAGATATTTCATAATTGTTTTTGTTGACAAAATTAGTTCAAATTGCAAATAATTCTAATGAAGATAGTGTTAAAAATATTGTTTCTTGTGTTAATTTCGATTCTTAAAAAAAATATCTTTTAGGTCAACTTCCTCAATTACGCACTTTGCTTAATCGATTTTGTACTACAAAATTTCAACAAAGCACTTTATCTGTAAATAAACCTGTATTTTTACCGCTCGGTTTGGGATGGTATTTGTTTAATTACGCTGCCTTCCATTTAGCTTAGCATTTCTTAATGAATACTTTAAATATTTCACTTTTAGTTGAAGACGCTTCCACCAAAGCTCTCAACATTGGAGATCGCATTCGTATTTTACGCAGCAATCAGAAAAGAACATTACAAGAAATTGCTGACCTATGCGAGCTTTCTAAAAGTATGATCTCCAAGATCGAGAATAACAAAACCGTACCATCTGTGGCAGCGTTAGTTAAAATTGCAAAAGCATTGGGAACCAATATATCAAGTTTACTCGAACAGGATGAGTGGTTAAATGCAATTATGACTTCGCGAGTTAAAGCTATGGAAAATTTAACACCAACTGACAAGGGTTATTCAATCTATCCTTATGGATCGAACTATCCTGAGAAGAAAATGCAACCCTTTCTGTTTGTCGCAAAAAAAGGTGAAGTAAAGCACCACCAGCTTGTCCATGAAGGCGAAGAGTTCATTTATATAATCAGCGGCGAAATGAAAATGCAGGTTGGAGAAATTCAATATTCTTTAAAAGCCGGCGATACGCTTTACTTTAATTCTCTACTGAAACATGGTGTGATGCCGGTATCTGAAGAGGTAATCTACCTCGATATTTTCGTTTAATTTCCTCACATCCTTTGATCAATTTTATTATCCGGCACCTTAGGTTTTCTTTGTAAATAAATTTAGGATAATGAGAGAAATTTCTCATTATCCTAAAAGACGCTAAGACTATTTTATCCAGGAGTCCAGAAATTCTACTGAAAATCTTGCCAACGATAGGCTAAGGAAACAATTCGCTTGCTTCTCCTTCCCATTTCAAAAAAAATAAAAAAAATAATCTCTTAGATATTAATAATAAATAATATATTCGTTCAACAAAGTTGAATAAAAGTCAACTTTGTTATAACCGAACCTTTTTTATTCTTAGAGTGCCTTTGAAAAACCTAAACTCCAGCGGATTGAGCTGGCTATTTGACGTTTTTTTTTAATTGAATACAACCAAAAACTAAAATATAAACCAATTGTCAACCAAAAAAACTTCTATGAGAAATCCGACTACCAGAGCCAACTTACCGACAACCACACTGCGAAAGAAATCGCTTAGCCCAAAAATTTAGTGACTCATATTTAACCGACTAACCAATCATTAACCAAAAAACTAAAAAAAAAATGAAAAATGAGCAATTTTCTGCTTTAATCCGTTTGGCAAGAAGAACAGCTGTTTTATGCCTGTTTTTTGCCCTTGCTTCGGCCAGTGTGGCCCTAGCAGAACGGGAATCTAATTTTACTACTAAAGATTTGCTGAAAGTTATTGTCAGAGGCAGGGTAATAGACAATAATGGCGTGGCAATGCCCGGCGTTGGGGTAAGCCTAAAAGGGACTCAAATACGTGTTACAACCGATGCCAATGGCACTTACAGTCTGGATGCACCAGCTGCAGGTGTTCTTGTATTTACTTTTGTGGGCTTCACGACTCAAGAGCTTTCGGCAGGCAACAACACAGTTTTAAACGTCACACTAACGCCTGAGACGACAACGCTTGAAGAAGTTGTCGTGGTTGGATACGGTCAGCAAACCAAGGCTACTATGACGGGTGCGGTCAGCTCCGTAAAATCTGAAGCGTTGCTAAGAACTCCTTCCTCCACTACTTCAGGAGCGCTTGTTGGAAAAATTGCAGGTATTACTGCAAGAGCTGCCGACTCGAGACCAGGAAGCAGTACATCTATTCAAATAAGAAATTACGGCACGCCTTTATTTATTATCGATGGCGTACCAATGACCCAAGCAGATTTCAACAACCTAGATCTTTCTTCAATTGAAGATATATCGGTATTGAAAGATGCTTCTGCTGCAATTTATGGGCTGCGCGCAGCTAACGGCGTAGTACTAGTTACAACAAAAAAAGGCAGTGTTACAGGTAAAAGCGTGATTAACGTAAGCAGCTACTATGGATCACAAAGTTTTTCGCGATATGTCATTCCTGCAAATGCGTATTTATATGTTACGGCATTAAACTATGCAGAACAGAATAATTCAACGCAGAATAATATAACGCCGGCCTTACCGTACTCGCAAGCAGAACTTGAGAAATGGAAAGCCGGGACTGAAAAAGGGTATCAAAATACAAATTACTATGATTATATTATGTCTCAAAACGTTCCCCAATATTACTTAAATGCAAGTGCATCAGGTGGATACGAAAACGTCAACTATAATATCTCCATTGGCCATGTTTACCAAAACGCAACTATCAAAGACAACTATTTTAAACGAACCAATTTACAGGCAAATTTAGATATCGGCCTAGCAAAGGGGTTTAAGGTCGGCACTCAAATTAGCGGCCGCCTTGAAACCCGCCATGAAGTTTCACCTGTAGGGTCAGGAGCAAGTACATATGACAATCCATTTCTTGCAATCTTATCCATGTGGCCAACTGAGAGGGCTTTTGCTAACGATAATCCGTTATATATTAATGCAGACGTCAATATCCCGACCAGAAATCCAGAATTGTATAAAGAAAGTGTGGTGGGATCTCAGGAACAAACTAATACTACATTTAACGGCAATTTTTACGCTCAATACCAATTTCCATTTGGTTTAACGGCAAAAGCTACATATTCATATGGATTTAAACCGACTCGCTTTGAAAATCAGCGGAAAATCTTCAGCACTTACCGCTATGTAGCGGCTACAGACACCTATACTGAAGTTGTAACCGGCACCCCACCTCGTGTTAAGCGCAGGGATGAAACACAAAACTTTTTTTCTCAGTTGCAACTGAACTATAGCAAGAACCTCGGTTCACATTCAATAAAAGCTACAGCTGCCTACGAAAGCGAAAGATCAGAAACACAAAATTTACAAGTGAATTCCATTTCACCGAACAATTACAGCCCTCTAATTAGATACATTGATGTCAATGGCGTTACTGACACATACGGCACAAGTGAAAGAGCATCATTTATCGGAAGAGCAGATTATTCTTTTAAACAGAAATATCTGGTAACTCTGCTCGGTAGATATGATGGATCTTATTTATACGCGCCCGGCAAGCGCTGGGGATTATTTCCAGGTGTACAATTAGCCTGGCGTGTTTCAGAGGAGCCTTTCTTCAAAGAGAACCTTAGTTTCTTCAGCAATTTCAAGCTAAGAGCTTCTTACGGTCAAACCGGCATCGAATCAGGCGTTAACCAGTGGGACTATCTTGGCGGCGCCTCCTACGGCAGTGGAAGTTATATTTTTGATGGCACCCTCGCTACTGGTGTAGATCCGAGAGATCCTGCAGTGACAAACATAACTTGGGCAACCAACATCCAGAAAAATATTGGATTTGATTTCGGATTATTTAATAACAAGTTTGCTGGCCAATTTGACGTTTTTGCCCGTATTCAGAAAAATTTAACCGGGACAAATACGGCTGTAATCGTTCCGAGTGAAATCGGATATAGCCTACCCGAAGAAAATCTAAAGATTTCAAACGGAATTTTCGGTATCGAAGGGCAGTTCAGCTATACAAGCAAGATCAATAACGTTGATTACTCGATCGGACTAAATGCTACTCTTTCGAGAGATAAATCTTTAGACAGATATAGACAACGATGGTCTAATTCCTATGACCAGTGGCGTAATGGAACACAAGACAGGTGGTCGAATATCCTTTTCGGATTTGAAACAGAAGGGCAATTTACATCGCTAGAGCAAATTCGAGATTGGCCGGTAAACATAGATGGTTCGGGGAACAGAACTTTACTCCCCGGCGATATCATCTATAAAGATACAAATGGCGATAAAATTATCAATAACAATGATCAACTTCCAATCGGATATGCAAGAGGAGCTAATCCTTACATGAGTTTCGGACTTAACACCGAAGTTGGATATAAAGGCTTTAAATTAACTTTGGATTTTGCCGGTGGTTCCATGCAATCTCTCGTACGAGAACTAGAATTGCGGGTTCCTTTTCAAGCGAATCACAGTGCTCCGCATTATATTTTCGATGATGTTTGGCATAGAGCCGATGTATTTGATGACAATAGTCCATGGATTCCTGGAAAATATCCTCCAATACGGAAAAATCCAACAAGTCAATCAAGCTATAACAAGATAAGCAGCTTCTGGCTTACAAATGTTAAATATATACGCTTAAAATCTCTTGAACTTGGCTATGATATCCCACAGAAATTCATCCAAAAAGCTGGCGCCTCGCGACTAAGGGTATACGCAAATGGGTCAAATCTGTTCTCGATTGATAATATGAAAGAATACGAAGCAGATCCTGAGATTTCTATGGGAAGCGGATTAGTTTATCCAAATGTCAAGCTATACACCTTTGGCTTTAACCTAACATTTTAATTGACCTAATATGAAAACTATCATCAGATATATACTTCTCAGTACTCTATCGCTCTCAGTATTCTCCTGTAGCAAAGAAGCACTTGAAACTACGCCTCAATCTATCCTGTTTGACGATCAAACTTGGTCTGACCCTGTAATTGTAACGGGCGTATTAGCTAATTTTTACAATCGGCTTCCTGCACATACTAGCATCTCTTCTAACTATATGGAATATTCTGTGTTTGACGAGGCAATTTGGTCGGGCTTTAATAACCCGACGGAGGAGGCCCATAACAACGTTTTGAGCTACGCGACAGACAGATGGAGGCTTTGGGATTACGGGTTGATCAGGGACATCAACCTGGCGATTGACAAAGTGAATGAAGCGAACTCGGTAAAAATGACCACAAACGTAAAAAAACAATTCATTGCAGAATTGAGGTTTCTTCGCGCTCTGGATTATTTTGAAATGGTCAAAAGGATGGGTGGAGTACCCATCATCACGGAACAACTAATATATGACTTCAGCGGTGACGCAACGCCACTTCAGAGGCCTCGGAATACCGAAGCAGAAGTTTACACTTTTGTGGCGAATGAAGTTGATGCAATAAAAGAAGATTTGGGCTACCCAAACAGTAAAACCCATGCTAATAAATATGCTGCCTTAGCTTTGAAAAGCCGTGCGATGCTGTATGCCGGTTCTATTGCAAAATATGGAAGCACAACTCCAACAGTATCAACACCGGGTGGAGAAGTAGGAATTTCAGCGTCTTTGGCGAGCGGATTTTATCAACGATCACTCGATGCTTCTAGAGAAATTTTAGTCAGCAATAAATATTCATTATACAATGTCAATCCTAATAAGGGCGAAAATTTCTACGAAGCGATTATGACTAAAAACAATAATCCTGAAGTGATCTGGGCTTACGATTTTAACAAAGCACAGGGCAAAAAACATAATTTCACGGTCGATAATATTGCCCGGTCTTTCGTAGAAAATGCTTCACAAGCTGGTTCAGGCATCACGCCTTCTGCACAATTAGTTGAAGCGTATGAATACGTAGGAGGAGTCACAAATCCATCTGACGGATCTTTGAGAGGAGTGGGCACCGGAAGTACCACTCTTACCGGTACTCAGCAAACTGCCCAATGGATATTTTATGACAAACCTGAAGATATCTTTGCGAATAAAGATGCTAGATTATATGGAACTGTGATTTATCCTGGGACCAGCTTTGCAGGACGGCCCGTTTCAATTCAAATGGGAGTTTACGTTTGGAATGCTAGTACAAACAAATACGATCGTGTAGAAGGTAACGTAGGATCTACCTACACTGATGGCGGAGTACTTACCGGAAAAGACGGACCTCACCGAAGCACAAATTTTACCAGCAACAGTGGCTTCTATCTTAGAAAATACATTGATCCCGCACCGGGTGCGAGCTCGAGTGCCGTTGGAAGTGATACATGGTGGATCTACTTTAGGCTCGGTGAAATATTATTGAATGCAGGAGAAGCTGCATTTGAACTCAATGGAGCAACTTCCGAGGCGCTAGATTATTTTAATCAGGTAAGAGTTCGAGCAGGGTTTGCCGCCAATAGCATTAATGCAGGAAATTTAGACCGATTAAAAATCGAAAACGAACGTAGAATAGAACTTGCATTTGAAGATCACCGCGTTTGGGATCTGCGACGCTGGAGAAGAGCACATATCCTCTGGGATGGAAATACAACAAACAGGAATGCGATGATGTTGGGGGCATTTAGCTATCGAGTTGTCCGTCCGGGACATCCGATGCATGGCAAATATGTCTACGATGTTTCTGTTCCGGCAAGACTAAAAGCACCACGCTTTTACCAAGTACAGAATTATTATTCAACAATTAACAACACGGTACTCAGTAATAATCCTAAAATAGTGAAAAACCCTTTCCAATAATTAGACCAATATGAAAATCAAATCAATAATATTCGTTGTAGCGACTTTTATTATCTTCCTTGCTGGATGCGAAAAAGATAATTACAAAGCGCCGGATTCGTTTTTGACAGGAACGTTAAATTATCAGGGCACCCCTGTCCCTTTGAGGTCAAACGGGGTACAAATCGAACTATGGCAGCATGGCTTTCAACTGTTTACCAGTAAAATTCCTGTTTGGGTGGATCAAAACGGACAATATTCTACTCAAATCTTCGACGGAGATTACAAAATGACTCTAGTAAAAGGAAACGGGCCATGGGTTGACAAAACAGATAGTATTGATGTTAAAGTTAAGGGCAATACCGTCGTAGATTTTCCCGTCGAACCATTTATCCTGCTCAAGGACGTGGTGTATACAAAAAGCGGGTCAGCTCCAAGCCAAACTGTAACGGTTACATTCTCCATTCGGTATGTAAACACCAGTAAGGCACTTTCCACCACCAAATTATTTCTTAGCACGACAGCTATTCTAGACAATAACACAAACCTCGCAGCATTAGAAAAAAAAGTAGGAACTACCGCAGGACTAATCCCTCCCGGCGCTACTTCAGCAACTATCGGACCGTTAACAATTCCTGCTAGCCTGGCTACAAAGCCGTTTATTTATGCAAGGGTTGGTGCTCAGGCGGTGGGCGTTACCGAGTATGTGTACTCAGATGCCGTTAAAATCACATTACCCTAGGAACTAATTTGAACGACCATTTTCAGTACATAGACAAATCTTTGTCTATGTACTGAAAATCAGAGAAATACTAATTTTAAATTTTGCTAAGTTTACCACGTAAAAAGAGTGTTATAAGGATTTAACCCGTATATATGTCATTTCAAATTAAAAGTATATTCACCATTCTGTTTACCTTACAGGCAGTAGCATTTCATCAAAATGCCAGGTCGCAGTCTACTACAGCGGCAAACATTCAAGTAGACTTTAATAACGAAAAGGCTAAAATGAACCCCATCTGGGCTTGGTTTGGATACGATGAGCCAAACTATACCTATATGAAGGATGGCAAGAAACTTTTGTCTGAACTCGCTGCATTAAGTCCGGTACCTGTCTATGTGCGCGCCCACAACCTACTAACCAGCGGCAATGGCGAAGCAGCATTCAAATGGGGATCTACAAATGCCTATACCGAAGACGCAAACGGTAAACCGGTTTATAACTGGAAAATAATGGATAGCATCATGGATACTTATATCCAACGTGGCATGAAGCCCCTTGCCGAATTCAGCTTTATGCCTGAAGCATTATCAACCAAACCACAACCTTACAGGCATACCTGGCAACCCGGTCAGCCTTATAGCAATATCAATACGGGTTGGAGATTCCCACCAAAAGACTATAAAAAATGGGGCGACTTGTGTTTTGAGTGGGTAAGACATTCTGTTGAACGATATGGAGAAAAAGAAGTAGAAAGTTGGTATTGGGAGCTGTGGAATGAGCCGGATGCTGCTTACTGGGGCGGCACCGTTGAAGAATTCAATAAATTATATGATTATACTGTAGACGGTGCAACTCGGGCGCTTCCAAGCATCCGCATCGGGGGACCGCATGTAACGGGCGGTATTAGTCCGGCTGCCACCCGATTTCTTAAAACCTTCTTGGAGCATTGCATATCCGGCACGAACTACGTAACCGGAAAAACAGGAACACGCATAGACTTTATCGGATTTCATGCGAAAGGCTCTCCAAGTCTAGTCGGTAATATGGTTCGAATGAACGCAGGATTGCAATTGCGGCAAATAGAAGGCGCTTTTAAAATTATTGCTTCGTATCCACAGATCAAAAACTTACCTATTGTTATCGGAGAATCAGACCCCGAAGGATGTGCGGCCTGTGGAATGACCACTAATCCCTCCAATGCCTATCGTAATGGCACCATGTATTCTAGCTATACGGCAGCAACTTTTGCCCGAAAATATGAGCTAGCGCAAAAGCTTGGCGTTAATCTAATTGGTGCAGTTTCCTGGTCGTTTGAATTTGAAGACCAGCCTTGGTTTCACGGCTTCCGCGATTTAGCTACCAATGGAGTAGACAAGCCTGTCTTAAATGTCTTCCGAATGTATGGTAAAATGGGTGGAATGTTGGTGGAAGCAAAGTCAGACAGAATGTATTCTCTCGATTCTGCTTTGGTGCCTACTGCTAATAATTCAAACCGTGGTAGTTTTCGCGGCGCAGCAACAGATATCGGCGCCTTAGCGTCTAAAGATAAAAAATCGTCGGCCGTAATGGTTTGGAACTACCATGACGATGACAAGCAAGGTCCAGCCGAAAATGTCTCGCTAACGCTTAACGGCATCTCTAAGAAAAAAGTAACGATGACTCAGTACAGAATAGACGGCGAACACAGTAATTCGTATGAGGTATGGAAAAAAATGGGTTCTCCTCAAAATCCAAGTCCTGATCAAATTGATCAACTTGAAAAGGCGGGTAAGCTGCAGACCATTGGATCGCCGCAGGTAATGAAAATAACAAACAACACAACAACAGTGCAAATGACACTTCCAAGGCAAGCAGTGGCTCTGATAAAATTAGATTGGTAAAAGAGATAAAATAGTTGATAAAATATTATAATTGCGCTTTATCTCTTTAAATATAGAATATGAAAATCACAAATGTACGGACCAAGTTATATCAATGGAATGGTCCGGTTAAAACAGGCGATACAATTTTCGCAACGCCGGTAAGTTTATTACCGTTTCAAACTGATTCACAAGCCGCTTATCGATTTTTTAGTTGGCTGGTTGTTGAAATAGAGACGGATGAGGGATATGTCGGAATCGGCAATGCGGGATTAAGTCCGGATGTTACTAAACTTATAGTTGATGCTAAATTAAAAGGCCTCCTCATTGGAGAAAACCCTTTAAATACCGAGTATTTATACGAAAAAATGTACCGTTCGACAGTAGCGTTTGGACGGAAAGGTGCAGTAATTGCGGCAATAAGCGCGATTGACATCGCTTTATGGGACATTAAAGGACTTGCGGCTAAGCAACCCGTGTTCATGCTCTTGGGTGGAAGGGTTAAAGAATATATCCCAACTTACTATAGTCGGCTATATACCCGAAATCTTGATAGCCTCGAAAAGGAAGCTGCACATTATAAATCGGAAGGATTTACCGGAATGAAATTGCGCTGTGGATACCCTCTTACCGATGGCACTGCGGGCATGAAAAAGAATGTGGAAATGGTAAAAGTAGTTCGTGATACCGTAGGTGATGATGTGGATATCATGCTAGAAGCTTACATGGGTTTTAATTTCCCTTATGCAAAACAACTCCTAAAAGAACTTGAGCCATATAACCTCCGTTGGGTAGAAGAATTGTTGCTTCCTGATGAGATACATTTGTTTACAAAGCTTAAGGACTACACAGATATCCCACTTTCGGGTGGAGAACATGAATACACCCGTTTTGGATTTCATGACCTGATCCAGTCGGGCTCTTTAGATATTTTCCAATTTGACACTAATCGTCAGGGTGGCTTTACAGAGGCACAGAAGATTTGTACCATGGCGCAATTGCATGGCGTAGAAGTGATCCCGCATGGCGGACAAATGCATAATCTGCATGTTGTAATGAGCTCCTTCGCATCGCCAATGGCTGAATACTTCCCGAAAACAGAAATTGAAGTGGGCAATGAAATGTTCTGGTATATATTTGATGGTGAAGCAATTGCAGTAGATGGAAAGCTTCAGCTTGATGATAATAAGCCGGGAATGGGACTTACACTTAAAACTGATCCCGAAGAACTAAAGCATTTTAAAATAATCGAATAGATAACATTACAGACGGGAAATTGTGGAACATAGCATTTTAGATCAATTTAAATTAAACGGTAAAACGGCTCTCATAGTAGGCGGTAACCGTGGATTAGGACTGGCAATGGCAAAAGCATTAGCCGAAGCCGGAGCGAGCATTTCTATCGCTGCGCGCGATGAAAAAACAAATAAAGAATCACAAGAAATTATAAAATCGAATTACGGTGTAGATTGCATCAGCTTTCAATGTGATGTTTGTTCTGAAGAGGATATCAAGAATGCAGTAGCTGGCACTCACTCTCATTTTGGCAGGATTGACATTCTGATCAATTCGGCCGGCATCAATATTAGAGGTAAAATTGAAGATTTATCTGTCGATGACTTTAATAAGGTACAACAAGTCAATGTAACAGGAACCTGGATCGCGAGTAGAGAAGTTGCCCCGATAATGAGGAAAAACGGCTATGGCCGGATTATCAACATCGGTTCAATGCTTTCTGTAACAGCAATTGCTGAAAGGACACCCTACGCATCCAGCAAAGGTGCGGTATTAAATTTAACTCGTGCTCTTGCAATGGAATTTGCTAAAGATGGCATTAATGTGAATGCCATGTTACCTGGGCCCTTTGCAACAGACTTAAACCTACCACTGTTGAACGATCCTGAAAAATACCAGGCTTTTATTTCAAAAATACCCCTAGGTCGCTGGGCAGAGCCGCATGAAATAGGCGGTTTAGCATTGTATCTTTCTAGTCCGGCTTCTGGATTTGTTACAGGAGCAGGTTTTTCGATAGATGGCGGTTGGGTGACTGTTTAGAACGTGATTCGTAGTACGTGATTCGTAATACGACAAGCGTAAAACGAGCTTTTAATAGTTAGATAAAATTATAACAAACAAAATATGCCTGAGACTTCTACCCGGCTTGTTCAACTAACGCATCCTCAACATGGAAGAAATGTGGCCTTAGTTGATGAGCCGTCTTTAATTTTATTGAGTGATACTCGTGCTGTTTATGATTTGGCTCTTGAAGCGCTGCGCTCAGGAGTAAAATTGAAATCTTTGATTGAGCTTCGCCTCACAGACGAGAAATTGGATTATGATTCTGTATATAATGGATTAAATGCCTGGAAATTGCTTCCGTCTTTTGACCATCCGGAGGGACCATTTGGATGCATTGTAGCCGGTACAGGCCTTACCCACAAAAACAGTGCGCTAAACCGTCAAATGATGCATCAATCGGCAGAACAAAAACCGACGGATAGCATGCAGATGTATCAATGGGGTGTTGAAGGCGGGCAGCCTGAAGCAGGTCTAATCGGCGTTCAGCCGGAGTGGTTCTATAAGGGAAATGGGTCCGTGCTTCGTGCTCATGGTGATGCTTTGGAAGTACCTTCTTTCGGTAATGATGGTGGCGAGGAGCCTGAGGTAGCCGGCGTATATCTTGTCGATGCAAATGGTCAACCCTGGAGAATCGGTTATAGTACCGGGAATGAGTTTTCTGACCATGTGATGGAAAAGAAAAATTACCTTTATTTAGCTCCTTCTAAGCTCAGAACTTGTTCGATCGGACCTGAAATCGTGATTGATGAAGACTTTAACGACTTAAAAGGAACTGTCAGTGTATCAAGAAATGGCACAGAATTATGGTCGAGCCCGGTAAATACCGGCGAAGCTAACATGGCGCATTCTCTTGAAAATTTAGAACATCATCATTTTAAGTATAATGGCCACCGTATTCCTTTACAGGCACATGTTCATTTCTTCGGTGCTGATGCTTTCAGCTTCGGGAATAAATTATTGCTTCAAGATGGGGATGTCATGTCGGTTCAATGGGAAGGACTAGGCAGGGCGTTGAAAAACCATTTGAAGGTAAGTACTGAAAAAGATGAGTTGGTAAAAGTGAGATCAATCAATTAACAACATTATATAAACCACCAGCTAACCAAACTAATAACCATGAAATCTCTAGTTCATTACTTACCTGCCAAAAGCAAGGTAGCAGCCTTACTTTTACTCATGGCATTTGGCGGCAACCAAAGCCTTTTGGCTCAAACAACTTCAAACGGCAAACCGCTTTACATGGATGTTACCAAACCTGTTGATCAACGCGTGGCCGATTTAATGGCGCGCATGACATTGGAGGAAAAAGCACAATATTTGAATCACGTTGGACCAGATATCCAGCGCTTCGATATCCGTTCAGACAAATGGAACCAGTCGCTCCACGGAGTTGTCTGGAACCAGCAGCCCGGACCGCAACGCACTACATTTTTCCCCGTATCAATTGCAATGGGGGCAAGCTGGGATACAAAATTAATGAATGAAGTTGCTACCGCAATCTCTGATGAAGCAAGAGCGATCTATAATTGGTGGCGCAACAGCCCAAGCACTTTCCCCACCGGGGCAATGAAAAAGGGCCTAATCTATCGCTCGCCTGTAATAAATGTTGAACGAAACCCTTACTGGGGACGAAATGAGGAAGCATATAGCGAAGATCCTTACTTAACCGGACGTATGGGTGTTGCACATGTTCAAGGACTTCAAGGCAATGATCCAAAATACTTAAAATTGGCTTCAACTTTAAAGCACTATGCTGTAAATAACGTCGAATACGGTCGTCAGGGACTGTCTGCTTCAGTAAGTGAGCGGATGTTACACGAATATTGGCTACCTCACTTCAAAGACGCGATTGTAGAAGGAAAAGCACAATCCGTTATGGCGTCTTATAATGCCATCAATGGGATTCCAAGCAATATTAACAAGATTATGCTTAATGATATCCTCCGTGATAAATGGGGATTCAAGGGTTTTGTAGTCTCTGATCTTGGTGGTGTACGCTCGATGGTCAACCAGCATACAGGCGGAAAGATGACTTACGAAGATGCTGTTGCTCAATCAATTATCGCTGGCTGCGACTTCTCAGATGCTGAATACATGAACTATTTGCCTTCAGCAGTTAGACAAGGTAAACTTCCCGAAGCTGGATTCAACAATGCTGTGGCCCGTGTCATGCGCGTCCGCTTCCTGCTTGGAGAATTTGATCCTTTCGAAATGGTTCCTTACAGCAATTTAAAACCAGATGTGATTGGGAGCAAAGAACATCTGGCTCTGGCCTTAAAAGCTGCACAAAAAGGTGTGGTTTTATTAACCAATACTAACAATGCTCTACCCGTCAATAAAACCAGCGTAAAAACTGTAGCGGTAATCGGCCCAATGGCAGACATTTTTACTGTTACCGGCTATAGCGGTCTACCGATGGAGGGAATTAGTCCGCTTCAGGGAATTAAAAATCGCGTAGTGCCTGGTACTGAAGTTCTTTTTGCTAAAGGTTCACCCATGCCTCCGGCATCACGTAACCCTAATCCGGCCATCGCCAATGTAGGCGGTCAGCTAACCCCTACCCCTTCTGCTGAAGGACGTGCACAGGCATTAATGAACGGCAATAATATTATTGCTCTGAACATGACTCCGGAACAAAGATTGCAGGGGTACACCGTTGCTATAGAAGCACTAAAAGCTTTGGACGCAGCCTCGACAGCCAGTCCGGAGCAGAGACTGGAGATTAGCAAGATGCATGAGCAGAAATTTATCGAAGTTTTAACCACTGATCAGAAAACTGCTTATACTTCGGCTATTGCATCACGTCCTGCAACAGTGGGCTTTGCCATACAAGGAGTTGGTGGTGGTCAGGGTGGCGGTGGAAGAAGTGGCCAAAATGCCAATACGCCTGCTCCTGCTGATGAAGCGACTTTACTTGCAGAAGCAGCTGAAATCGCTAAAAGAGCTGATGTTGTCTTTTTATATCTTGGAACCAACAGTCAGGTAGAGCGAGAAGGATCGGATCGTACATCACTATTGCTACCTGGAAACCAGGAAGAGCTATTTAAAACCGTTAAAGCAGCAAATCCAAAAACGGTGGTGGTGTTCATGAATTCGGGACCGATAACGATGCCTTACGTGAAAGAAAACGCAGCTGCAATAATCGAAGGTTGGTGGAGTGGCGAACAAGGTGCAAACGCTATTGCAGATGTGCTTTTTGGTGATGTCAATCCGGGCGGAAAGCTTCCGCATACAATTTATGCATCAGACGCACAGGTTCCATCGCAGGACGAATATGATGTTACGAAAGGATTTACCTATATGTACATCAATGGAAAACCATTGTTTCCATTCGGACACGGACTTAGTTACACAACATTTGAATTTAGCAATCTTAAGCTTGTCAGTCCTAAACAAATTAATGCCTCAGGCAATGTAACCGTTAGCTTTAATATCAAAAACACCGGCAAAATTGCAGGCGATGAAGTTGCGCAACTATATATTCATGAAATGAGTCCAGCCGTAAAAAGACCAATCAAAGAATTACGCGGGTTTGAGCGTGTATCTCTTAATCCGGGTCAAACAAAGACCGTTACCCTAACAGTACCGGGAAACAAGTTGGCTTACTGGGATGAACGGGTACATGATTTTGTTGTAAATCCAGGGGCCTTTGAAATTATGGTTGGAAATTCTTCTGAAAACACCCCATTAAAAACACTAATTACTGTAACTAAATAGAATATGTCTGTCTTTTAAGATAGACTACACCATAGAAAGTAAACTTCTGTAGTTGATTAGTCATGGCTACAACAAATAACAAAAATTATAAATATCGAATATGACCGATACCTCCGCCATTAATTTTAAGCCATCGAAAATGAGGTGGATTATGATAAGTCTCGCCTTTACAGCGACTCTGCTGAATTATGTCCACCGGATGTCGTTCAATTTATTAGCCGCAGATGGAGAATTACGCCAGATGATACCCGACAGTGCATTTGGCAATATTGCTGCTGCATTTTTTATCGCATATATGATTTCCAATGCGTTTTCGGGATTTGTGATCGATAAATTGGGCACCCGTATCGGATATTCTCTTTGTATGGCTTTCTGGACTACCGCGGGCCTTTGCCATGCATTTGTCGTTAGCCCCTTTCAATTTGGAGTTGCACGATTTTTCCTTGGAATAGGCGAAGCAGGCAACTGGCCTGCTGCGCTTAAATTAACCACAGAATGGTTTCCGCCACATGAGCGCTCCACCGCTTCCGGCATATTTAATAGCGGATCTGCCCTGGCACTTATTATAGTTCCGCCGCTGGTTACTTTTTTGGGCTTGGAATATGGATGGCAGGCTACATTTATCATCTTAGCCATGTTTGGCTATCTATGGCTGGCGGTATTTTGGTTCGTCTACTATACCCCAACATCCACTGTCAAAGAATCTAAAGCAAAGATCATCCCACCGCTTAAATTATTTAAGACACGCTTCGTATCGATGTTTGCCTTATCAAAATTCTTTCTTGATCCTGTCTGGTATTTTGTAACCTTCTGGATAGCCAGATACTTAGTTGATATTCATAACCTCAGCTTAAAGGAAATCGGCTTTTACGGCATCCTCCCCTTTCTGATCGCTGACGTTGGAAACCTTGTCGGAGGATATTTCACCCAAGTTTTAATAAAACGAGGGATGCCTATTCATAAGGCCCGCAAACTGGTAGTCTGTCTGTCTGCCGGTGTAATGGCTGCGCCATTGCTCGTCGCCCCCTGGATTATCACCTCACCTGTTTCTGCATTGCTGGTATTTGGCATTTGTGGTTTTGGTTATACTTCATATACAGCCAATTCATTGGCGGTTCCGGCAGAGATCGTTCCTTCTAATGCAACTGCTTCCGTTTGGGGCTTAGGATGTATAGGCACCGGACTTGGAGGTGCGGTTTTTAATTATTTTTCAGGATCGACGTTAGAAAGGATTACAGCGAGTCAGAGCCATACCATCGCCTATGATTACCTATTTGTTGGCTACGGCATTTTAGCTGTTATCGGACTTTTAATTGTCATCTTTTTGATGGGGCCGTTCACGAAACATGAAGGACTTCATAAATTTGCAGAAGAGCAGAACAGCTTAACTACAGGACTCGTACCTTAGTGCTTTTAAAAATTAAACCGTTAAAAATGTTGACAGGAGAAAATTTCATAGGATTTACAAACAGTGCTAAGGGCGAAAAATCATTTCAAGCTTTCGCACCGGCAAACAATGACTACTTACCGGGCAATTTCAATATTGCGACAAAAGAAGAGTTTGACAGAGCACTTTCACTTGCTGAATCTGCGTTCAAAACGTTTAGAGATACTACTTATGAAGCTCGCGCCTTATTTCTTGAGGCCATAGCGGAAGAAATAATGGCATTGGGCGATACACTGCTTGAGCGCGTCTCGGCAGAATCAGGTTTACCACTCGGCCGCGTTACCGGCGAACGCGGAAGAACCTGCGGACAGATGCAACTTTTTGCAAAGCTTTTACGCGACGGATGGTGGGTAGATGCACGCATCGATAAAGCTCAACCAGATCGCCAGCCGCTACCAAAATCAGACATTAGAAGAATGCTCATCCCGATAGGTCCGATTGCCGTTTTTGGAGCAAGTAATTTCCCTCTAGCTTTCTCCACCGCAGGTGGTGATACTGCTTCAGCACTTGCTGCAGGATGCCCTGTTGTTGTTAAAGCACACTCTTCGCATCCTGGAACAAACGAACTGATTTCTTCTGCAATTATTAAAGCAGCAAAGAGAACAGGTATGCCTGACGGCGTATTCTCTTCGCTCTACTTATCACATGATGATGTGATGAACTTGGTAACCCATCCGGCTATTAAAGCTGTTGGCTTTACAGGATCGCGCAGCGTTGGCATGAGATTATTTAATGCGGCTGTGAACAGACCCGAGCCAATTCCGGTTTATGCTGAAATGAGCGCAGTAAACCCTGTAATCATCACAGAAAATGCATTAAAAACGAAGAAGGAAAAAATCGCAAAAGATTTGGCCGCTTCGGTAACTATGGGATCCGGTCAGTTTTGTACGAATCCGGGATTGGTAGTGATGATCGATTCTGCTGCATCTCAAGCTTTCTTAGCCGAGTTCAAAACAAGCATGGAGGCAACTGTGCCATCAACGATGCTGAATAAAAATATCTGCAAAACTTATAATGAAGGGATAACCGCATTGCAAAATGCTCCTGAAATCACGGTATTAGCACAATCTTCTAAAGAAGCAATGCCTGATCGTCAGGAAGCAAGACCAACTGCAAGTACTATAAAAGCAAAAGATTTTTTAGCGAACAAAGAATTTGAAAATGAAGTTTTCGGACCGGCAACGTTGATCGTGCTTTGCACAAATCAAGCCGAGGTTTTAAGCGTCCTAAACGCGCTTGAAGGACAATTAACCGCCACAATTCATGCAGACAATGACGACACAGCAACTTTGCAAGCTCTAGTAAGTGCGATCACTGCAAAATCCGGCCGCGTAATTTTTGGAGGTTACCCAACCGGGGTTGAAGTATGCCATTCTATGCAGCATGGCGGACCGTTCCCTTCAACAAGCGATGCACGATCAACATCGGTAGGAACAGCGGCAATTTACCGCTTTGTTAGACCGGTTGCTTTCCAGGATTTGCCGGATAACCTATTACCTGAAGCATTGAAGAACGCTAATCCGTTAAACATTCTTCGTTTAGTGGATGGTGTTTGGACAAAGGATAAAGTGTAGAAAAGCAGTGAGCCATGGAGGTTGGCGGGTGGAGTAAGGAGCAACGAATAAGGACGCTGTTCGGATGGGCGATAAGACAAGGAGATCGACTTTAGAAATAACAAAAACTTGAATCATAGCGTAAACCAAATTAAAAAAATTATGCTCGATGTCGTTCAGAATTCCGGACGCAAGAACTTCAGACCTCTGAGTTCTGTCCTCCACCCCTTAAGAAATAAACCAACCAAATAAACCAATGATACACCTACTAAAAAAAACCTGTTTGTTGTTTGCGCTAAGTTTCTTCTGCGTTTCACAAAGTTTAGCACAAGGAAATCCCGCCAATTTTAAAATTGACATGGCTAAAGAAATTGCGCCAATGGAACCTGTTTGGGCATGGTGGGGCTATGACGAGCCTAACTATACCTACATGAAAGACGGCAAAAAATTACTGAGTGAACTTGCCGCTCTTAGTCCGGTGCCAGTTTACGTTCGTGCACACAGCCTCTTGGTAACAGGAGATGGAAAAGCCGCTCTTAAATGGGGCTCAACCAATGCCTATACCGAAGATGCTAACGGAAATCCAATTTACAGTTGGACGATTATTGACAGTATTTTCGATACTTACGTGCAACGTGGTATGAAACCTTTTGCACAAATTGGTTTTATGCCAGAAGCACTTTCTACAAAACCTCAGCCCTATAAGCATGAGTGGACTCCCGGCGGTCGTGCCTCCATTTATACCGGATGGACCTACCCTCCTAAAGACTATAACAAATGGGCTGAATTAGTACATCAATGGGTTAAACATTCCGTAGAGCGTTACGGCAAAAAAGAAGTCGAAAGTTGGTACTGGGAGCTTTGGAATGAGCCAAATATCGCTTATTGGAGCGGTACTACAGAAGAATATTGCAAATTGTATGACTATACCGTGGATGCCGTTAAACGCGCACTTCCCACTGCGAAAATTGGAGGTGCAGATGTTGCGGGCACCGGCGGTGCAGACGGTTCCAAATTTTTACGTGATTTTCTAGATCATTGCGTGTCAGGAACTAATTACGTGACGGGAAAAATTGGTACGCCAATAGACCTGATTTCGTTTCACGCTAAGGGGGCTCCAACTCTAGTTGATGGCGTGGTTAGAATGAATGTTGGCACCCAACTTCGTGATATCCAAATGGGCTTTAAAATAGTGGCCTCCTATCCTGCCCTTAAAAATTTGCCGATCATTATCGGCGAGTCTGACCCAGAAGGTTGTGCCGCCTGCGGCATGACAACCAGTCCGCAAAACGCTTACCGCAACGGCACGATGTATCCTAGCTATACAGCCGCATCGTTTGCGAGAAAATATGCTCTTGCGGATGAAGCAGGAATTAATTTTAAGGGTGCCGTGACCTGGGGTTTTGAATTTGAAGATCAGCCTTGGTTTTATGGCTTCCGCGATATGGCAACAAATGGTGTAGACAAGCCGGTATTGAATGTGTTCCGCATGTTTGGCAAAATGTCTGGAAAGCGTGTAGCCGTAGAAGGAAGCAGGATGTATCCGCTAAGAGCCATCGTAGATTCTAGTGCAAGACGACCGCTTACTGATATCGGTGCGCTTGCTTCAAAAGATAAAAAAACGGCAGCAGTAATGGTCTGGAATTATCATGACATGGACCTGCAGGGTGCAGCCGAACCGGTTACTATCAACATCAGTGGCCTAAAAGCAAAAAATGTTACGGTAACGGAATATCTTATTGATAACGAGCACAGCAACTCTTACGAAGTTTGGAAAAAAATGGGATCGCCACAAAACCCAACAGCTGATCAGATTGATCAACTTGAAAAAGCAGGGCAATTAGACACTGTTGGTGAACCAAAAAAAATGAAAGTGGATTCAGGTACTTTGACACTATCTACGGCCTTACCTCGACAAGCAGTCGGTTTACTTAAACTAGATTGGTAAGCCCCTAACATAACCACAGTTAAAAAATATCCCGATTATATATCAACAAAACCAGTTATGTCAAAATCGCTAAACCACATTGTTCTTCTTTTTGCCTGCCTTATTTCCAGCTACGCCTATGCACAAAACGCCAGTGGTCCAGCTAAAATACAGGTAAACCTTGGTAAAGAAATTGCACCCATGGAACCTGTTTGGGCATGGTGGGGCCATGATGAGCCCAATTACACCTACATGAAGGATGGCAAAAAACTTATTGCCGAATTTGCAGAGTTAAGTCCGGTGCCTGTTTACATTCGCACGCATAGTCTACTGGTTACGGGCGATGGAAAAGCTGCGCTGAAATGGGGATCGACCAATGCTTACACAGAAGATGCAACTGGTAACCCGATTTATAACTGGAGCATCATCGACAGTATCTTTGATACTTACATCAAAAATGGAGTAAAACCGTATGCGCAGATTGGATTTATGCCAGAGGCAATGTCTACTAAGCCACAACCTTACAGACATTACTGGAAGCCTGGAGATAATTATAATGACATCTATACAGGATGGACTTATCCTCCAAAAGATTATAATAAATGGGCTGAATTGGTCTATCAATGGGTTAAGCACAGCATAGACCGCTATGGTCAAAAAGAAGTAGAAAGCTGGTACTGGGAATTGTGGAACGAGCCAAATATTTCTTACTGGAAAGGAAGCCAAGAAGAATTCTTCAAACTTTATGACTATACCGCAGATGCTGTAAAAAGAGCACTGCCTACGGCAAAAGTTGGCGGTCCAGATAGTGCGGGTGGCGGTCAGGGAGCTGCGGGGAGATGGTTAACCGCCTTCTTAAATCATTGTGTATCCGGAACTAATTATGTAACCGGAAAAGTGGGCACTCCCATCGACGTAATCTCATTTCACGCCAAAGGTGCCCCGGCCTTGTTAAACCGTGGTACTCAAGAGCAAAAAATTAGAATGAATGTTGGAACTCAATTACGCGACATCGAAACCGGATTTAAAATCGTTGCTTCTTTCCCAACTTTAAAAAATTTACCAATCGTTATTGGCGAATCTGATCCGGAAGGATGTGCAGCATGTGGAATGGCGACAGACCCGCAAAATGCTTACCGTAACGGAACAATGTATTCAAGTTATACTGCAGCATCATTTGCCCGCAAATATGAGCTTAAAGACAGGACCGGTGTCAATTTCTTAGGAGCCGTTTCATGGTCATTCGAGTTTGAAGATCAACCTTGGTTTTACGGATTTAGGGATATGGCAACAAACGGAGTTGATAAGCCTGTTTTGAATGTTTTCCGCATGTTTGGTAAAATGAGCGGTGCACGAGTTGAAACTCAATCAAACAGACAGTACTCTTTAGATTCTATCTTAAGACCCACGAATGCCAGAACAAATACCGGAAGTATTAGAAGCGCACAAACGGATATCGGCGGACTTGCATCCAAGGACCTAGCTAAAAAAACGGCAGCAGTCATGGTTTGGAATTATCATGATGAAGATATACAAGCAGCTGCAGAACCTGTAGAAGTAAGCTTTAACGGCATCCCCGCTAAAAAGGTCAAAATGACTCATTACCGCATTGATAATGAGCACAGTAATTCATACGAAGTATGGAAAAAAATGGGCTCCCCGCAAAATCCATCAGCCCTGCAGATAGCCGCCCTGGAAAAAGCCGGAAAATTAGAAACGATCGGGAAAACTCAAAAATTAAAGTCTACCGACGGAAATCTGGTAGTGAGTATCGGACTGCCAAGGCAGGGAGTTTCTTTGTTGCAATTGCAATGGCAATAAGCGACGTGTGATACGTCTTACGCTCTACATATTACGTACAGCGTAAGACGTAGTACGTGTCAATACTCATAATCCTTCGCCAATCTGGCATTGATCCTATTAAGTACACTTCTGGCGGATTGGTGCATGGCATAAAGCTTTGTGCGATGTGGGCCGTCTTGAGCTTCTTTGTTTTTAACAAGATAGAGCAGATCTGAATCATATTTCTCTGTAAGTACTTTATCGCCCACCTTTATTTGTCGCTCAAAAGAACTTAATGTAGCAGTATATTGACCTGCATCTACTTTAATCCTTAGCATCATGCTGACATTGTCCAGAAAGTTATAGGTGCTTAGTTTACCGATGAATATTCCTGTGGCTTTATCTTCCTTTTGTACCACCAACTGCGCATTATCGATAAACTCCTGCATCATCTGCTTCACTTTTGAGTATGCATCCTCTTTATTGGTATAAAAGGTTTCATCTTCTTCCTGATAAGTAATTGTGCCATTTTGAACCGGGATAGAAGAATAATCGAAGCCGTCGTCATCAGGTGCAATCGCCGGATTTTGAGCATAACTGAAAAAGGGCAGAAGCAACAACAAATACAATATCTTCTTCATTTCTTGCAAATTTTAGAGATCGAAAATAATCCTATGGCAATTTTAACGATTAATTTTCATAATTATTGGGTGGCGTAGATAACAGACACCTTTGCGCTTACCGATGGTAACATAAAGAAGGCAGAATCGTTTGACTCTGCCTTGTTTATGATTGAAGAATACGCCTATTTAAAAAGCTGCTTGGCTGTTTCTGTGATGTATAAACGACAATTCATCCAAGTATGTCCGCCGCTGGTAAATAGGGTCTGGTGCTTGATGTTATTTTTAGTAAGCACTTCAGAAAAGATTTTCGAAAAGGGATATAGACTATCATCCGTGCCTGTACTGATCGTAAAGAGCTTTAGCTTTTTCAACTCGTCTGCAGACGCATAGGTAGTTCCTATGGAAGCTTCTAAAGCGGCCTGATCGCCGCGAATCGCAGGAGCATACGCCGCTACATAACCGAATATCTCAGGATGTTTGGCGCCCGCCGCAAGGGTCTGACCTCCGCCTCTTGAAAATCCTGCAATAGCTCTCTTGTCAGAAGATTTTAAAGCCCTGTATTGTTTTTCAGTATAAGGGATGATCTCTTTTATTAATTCATTTCTGAAAATATCTCCGCCAAATTTGCTTGCATCCAATGTTCTGTTAGCTTTTTGAAGAGCGGGTGCCGCATTGGCATAAGGCATTACAATAATCATCGGCTCTGCCTGTCCTTTGGCTATCAAGTTATCCATTATCAGGTTCACGTGACCTACCTTGAACCATGTTTCCTCAGTGTCTGTAGCACCGTGGATCAAGTATAAAACTGGATATTCTTTTCTAGTATTTTCTTCATAACCCGGTGGAGTGTAAACGACCATATTTCTCATTAAATCCATCGATTTTGAATAATAGAGGCGGTAGCTGACAGTTCCGTGTGGCACATCTTTATCAGCGCTGTATAATGGAGGCGCATCGCCAATCACATCTAAAAGACTGTTTTTAAACGTTTCATTTGGAAAATAATCCGGGTTTCTAGGGTCGGCAACAGAAATGCCGTCTACAATAAAGCTGTAAGGATAGAGGTTAGGCACAACCGGACCGATAGTCACGCTCCAAGTACCGGTAGTATCTCTGACCATTGGCACTCTGCCCGGTGTCCAAAACTGCCCTCCGCTTAGTTCTACTTTTTGAGGCTTTGCGGTATCTGCAGGTCTGAATCTAAATGTGACGGTACGGTCGGCATGTACTTGCGGCGATTGCACGCCGCCACCTAATTGTGCAAATCCTGTTGTATAAACTAATAGGAGCCCAATAATAAAATTGATTCTTTTCATGGTTTGGTTAAATTGATTAGGTTTTATAAAAATAAGAAATAATATACTCCAGAAAACACAATTTTTCAGGAGTATTCAATCAATTCAATTCGGTTATCAAAAGGGTCACGGAAGAAAAGTCTCTCCCTTCCTTCGATCTTCGACGAATAGGCTAATGGTATCTCCATGCGCTCAAGATATTCCGTTGCCTTGGCGAGGTTTTCAATTTCAATGGCAAAATGTCGGGCAGAAAAATTTCCACCATCCTCTTCCTGCACATGTAGCTGAATTCCGGCTATTTCAAACCATAAGGATCCCCGTGGATGTTCCCCCGGGATTTCGACTAGTCCAAGTACTTCAGAATAAAATACACGTGCTTCCTGCTTCTTCCCTACCGGGACGCAGATCAACACATGATCGAGTCTTTTAAAATCAAACATCCGTTGAAATTATGAAAAATCTGCAAATTTTAGTGCTGCATTTGGGCTGTAAAAAATATTGACTTAACTCCGGTTTGCAAGTCCCATAAAAACAGGCTATTTTGCTTTAAAAAATCAATACTAGAGACAGCACATTGTCTAAAAAACCAATTTAAGCCAATAAAATGAACAAAATACTCATTAGCATTCTCGCTGTTACAGCGATGAGTTTCGGCAACCATGCACAGGCACAAGTAGGCAACGCTGCGCGCCCAATTACCAGAACCGTTGAAGACGGAGGCAGCGGACCATATAAAACCTTGATGGTTTCAGAAAAATCATTACAAACGCATACCGTTTTCCGTCCCAATGACCTAGAAGCAATAGGCCCCAACAACAAATTGCCCATCATCGTTTGGGGCAATGGAGCATGCGCGAACTCTCCATGGGAGCACATCAACTTCCTATCGGAAGTTTCTTCTTATGGCTTCTTTGTAGTAGCAATTGGCCCAATGCCATTGGAAGGCGAGCGCGGCAGCGGGAGGTCTACGTCCTCGCAACTGACGGATGCCATTAACTGGGCAATTACTCAGAACAGCGACAAAAACAGTCCCTATTTTAATAAAATAGAAGTTAGCAAAATAGCGGTAAGCGGGATGTCTTGCGGTGGCCTGCAAACGCTTGAGACTGCTCCCGATCCAAGAGTCACAACGGCAGTAATTTTAAATAGCGGTATTTTACCAACTCCAAGTCCGATGGCCGGTATGCCGGGCCTCAGCAAAGATCATTTGGCAAAACTTCATACCCCTACTCTCTATGTCCTAGGAGGAGAGAAAGACATTGCTTACGGAAATGGGATGGATGATTATAAACGCATTAACCATGTACCTGTTTTTGTAGCTAACATGGACGTTGGACACGGCGGCACTTATGCCAAGCCACATGGCGGCGAATTTGCTAACGTCGCTACAGCATGGTATAAATGGCAATTAAAAGGCGATAAAGATGCAGGTAAAATGTTTAGCGGCAACCCTCCGGGATTAGCTCAAAACCCATTGTGGAAGGTCGACAAAAAGAATATGCCCTAATTGAAGAATTCTCTCTGCTAGAACGACGTGCAATGAAAGTATGAAGTCTTTATAAAGGGCAACATCTCGCCAATTTACAGGCTAGAAGTTCATTATTCCTTCATTTTAGTGCATGCTTGATACTAAAATAAAGGCAATACCCGTCGGAGTTTAACACTAAATCCAAACGGCCTGTTAATCATGTAAACAATTATTGAATGTGTCTGTTGACCCCGCTAGGGTCAACTTGTTTATCGGCATTTTTCTACATTCTCTAGTCTTAAACAGGACAAATTACCTTAATGATATGAATAGCCGAAAATCACCGGATGAGTTAGCCATTGCATACAAAGAGATAGGTCTTCAACATAAAGAGAAGGAACAGCGTGCGAGTGAGCTAATTATTGCTAACCATGAGAAAGAACAGCGTACCGCAGCGCTGATCATTGCGAATATAGACGTAGTCATTTATGGGAACTGTGCCCGGCCGAGTTCATGTTAAAGTCTTTTGCTATAGATCTGCACAAACTTATGCCTCATTGGAATAAAAAAAGCGATGTGAAATACATCGCTTATGTGACCTGGGAGAGGCTCCCTTCGAACCGCGCATGCCCTTTCAGTTGCCTTCTCAGGATAAACTTCTCGCCTCATTGGAATAAAAAAAGCGATGTGAAATACATCGCTTATGTGACCTGGGAGAGGCTCGAACTCTCGACCCACTGATTAAGAGTCAGTTGCTCTACCAACTGAGCTACCAAGTCGTTTTCGAGGGACAAAGAAACGAAAAAAAATCGAATCTGGGGTCAAGCGTTTTGATTGAATAAGGCCTTCCTGGTCGTAGGGCCTAATTAAGCAAAATTCTGATTTATAAATCCCATTTATCATAATCATACTCACCCTGCAGCGCATATTTACCCAAGAGGCCTAATCCAGTCGCAGCCAGCGGGGTAATGATACAAGTTACTATAATGCCGAAGATCAAATCGTCTTGCTTGCCGGAACTAATTTTAGGTATCCCAAGCTCAAATATGCCAACGTAAACGGCTACAACTCCTAATAATATCCAAACGATTCCAAGTAGCCTTCTAACTTTTATTAAAAATTCTGAAGGCACTATTGATTCGGAGGCAGCATCTTTATACTCCTTAAGGTAGCAAAGCCCTATAACAAATGATACACACATAAGAATGATCGGGTAAGAGAGTCCGGCTAGGTAAAACTCCTCACTCCCTGCTTCTGTAGCCTGATTGACAAGGTAGGTAGAAATGACCATGCACATCCCACCAAACACACCAAACCCGATGTGATAGGGAAAAGAAATGGATGTGTATCGAACCTTCAAAGGGAACATCTCAACCAAATATGCAGCGAGCGGGCCATAGGATAGGGCAGCAATGCTTAACAAAATCGCGACATAAAATATCAGCATCCACTTATCACGATCGTTCAGATTGACCGTTTTAAGGATGTCTGCGTTTAAAGGCTTACCTGTATCAATACTAATTTTTTGCACCTCCTGTAAAACGGTTTGGTCGGTATAGAAATGCTTGATGGTGATGGTCTCAACACTTCCTTCTACTTTTCGCTCTATTGTTCTCCTTGAGGTATCTTCTGTTTTATTCTCAAGGTTAACGGTTTGATAAATTTCCTGATATATCGGTCGCGAAAACACGATAGCGATAAATAAACTGGCTAAAATCAAAGGCTTTCGACCGGTCTTATCTGATAGCCAACCCGAAAGTACATACACCGGCATACCGATCAGGAAGGCAATAATCAGAATCGCATTTACTTCACCAAAATCTAAGTAGAGCGTCTTTAATAAAAAGGTCTGGATGAAAGTAAAGAACTGACCATTGAGTGCCCCAACTCCAAGCGTAACGCCAAAAAGAGCTAGTAAAATCACTTTCAAATTGGCCTTGTTGCCAAACGTATCGCTTAGCGGACTTTTAGATGTCCTTCCCTCTGCTTTCGCGTTAGCAAACAAGGGCGATTCAGCCATATTTTTTCGAATATATACCGAAATAATCACCAGGAAGATGGATATTAAAAAGGGCAACCGCCAGCCCCATGCTTCCCAATCATCCGGACTTAAAACATTTTTAATCACAAGAACGACAGTAAGAGAAATCAAAAATGCAATAACCGCCGTTACCTGGATCCAGCCGGTCCAGAAGCCCCTTTCCTTTGCCGGCGAGTGCTCTGCAACAAAGGTCGCCGCACCGCCATACTCCCCCCCTATTGCAAGACCTTGTAAAAGCCTTAAAATGAGAACGATGATGGGTGCGAAATATCCGATGGTTTGATAAGTCGGTATTAAACCGATAGCCACCGTAGAACCACCCATCACTAGCAGAGTAATCATAAACGTGTATTTTCGACCGATTAGATCGCCCAAGCGACCAAAAAACAAAGCCCCAAAAGGGCGCACCACAAAGCCCGCCGCGTAAGTAGCTAGAGTGATTAAGAAGGCACCGCTAGCATTATCCTGAGGGAAAAACTTAGTGGCTATTACACTGGCAAGACTTCCAAAAATGTAAAAGTCATACCATTCTACCACTGTCCCTACCGATGAACCTATGATTACCGGAATTATTGATTTAGTCTTAGTTGCCATTGAGTGAATTAAAAAAGCCTGAAGTGTTTGGTTTATTGCACAGGTTCTAAAAACTGAAGATATAAAAAATTATAGCAATAGATAAAGCGAAAAACCTATCTCAGTCCTACGTCCGTTGGCCATGCATAACTCCCGGGTTTTAAAGTGAGGAACAGTCCCTCATGCTCTAGCGACTGCAAGCGTACCACCCCGGTGCTGAACTCTTGTACTGGAATAAAATGATTTAAATTCAATTGCTGTACGATAGCTAATGCGGTTGCTCCCCCCTCGATTAATAGCTCCTTTACTTTAACTTTATTACAAACCTTTCTCACCAGCAAGGCCTGCTTTTCGCGCAGGTTGACACCCTGAACGGCATGCTCATCAATAGCGAGCACTGCTTTCTGATGCAGGTTTAACGCAGAAACAATCAGCTCAGCCAATGAATCAAAAAGTTCATCATCAGGATTAACCGAATAGATGATGTTTTCCGGTAAATAGAATACCTGCGCACCGGCAGCTTTGAACGCTCCAATAAGCTTCCTGCTTTTGTCGAATGAAGTTCCACTTACATACAATGCGGGTGCTCGCAGCGCGAAATGCGAATGATCATTTCGCGCACTATGTCCTAAAGATTCGAGCAGCGCTGCGAAAAAACCGGAACCTCCGGCTAAAAGTGTTTGCCTATCGGTTTTCGCAGCCCATAATTTCAGGTCTTCTTCAGCGCTGCATTCTGCAACGATGATCCCAGCTTCTGGAAGCGCTTCAGTACCATCCAGTACCTCAATATCGCTTTCTTCACAGCGAAGCATCATATGTATTTCAGCACTCTTTATAGGGAAATCGGTATCATTAGCAAAACTGCTCAGATGGATGGGCTGCCCATCTACAAAATACCGCCCATCGATTATTTGACGGTTCAAAGCGGGGTTAGCCGGGACCAACAAAGCCCTCGATAGCCCGGTTTCATTCAAATGTACGTGCAGCTCCGCCAAAACATGGCCGCGAAGCACCGAATCAACTTTTTTATACAGAAAATCGGGTTTGAGTGTTATCAGTTGCACGGTTAAATCAGCCATTGTACTAACTGCCTCCTGCTCGGTCATCGAACGGGTATCCGTGGCGATGACCAATAAATCTGCATCAGTACTTGGCGGAACCAAAGTCAAAATTTCAACCCGCAAAGCATAGCGTAATCCAATGCCTGCAAGTTCAACCGCCCCTGTTAAATCATCAGCGATAAGCGCGATCATTTTAGCTAATGGCTTGCGTGCGGAACTTACTTAGCTGAATAGCAGATTCAATAGCCAAAACCATTGCATCTGCGCTGGCAACGCCCTTCCCCGCTATTTCAAAAGCAGTACCATGATCAACGGAGGTACGAATAATGGGTAGACCCATCGTAATGTTCACTCCTTTTACGCTGGCCATTTGTTGCTTTTCCTCATCCCATTGAAAACCCGAAAGCTTAAAAGGAATATGCCCCTGGTCGTGATACATTGCCACTACGCCACCATAAGCACCTGTTGCCGCTTTAGCAAACATGGTATCGGGCGGTATCGGTCCTTCAACATCATAACCCCTTCTACGCGCCTCCTCTACTGCCGGCAAGATCTCGAGTTCTTCCTCGTCGCCAAACAAGCCACTATCACCCGCATGTGGGTTTAATCCGGCAATTCCAATTTTCAAATTCGTTTCACCCAGACTAATCAGGCCGTTATGCAGCAGCTCAATCACCTCAACAATACGATCTTTCTTGACCAGATCACAAGCCTCCCTTAAAGACACATGGGTAGACACGTGAATCACCTTGATATGATCTTCTACCAGCAGCATGGCATATTTTCGGGTGCCCGTTAGGGTGGCATATATTTCGGTATGCCCGGCATAATGATGCCCGGCTTCATTGATCGACTTTTTATTTAGTGGTCCGGTTACGGTAGCATCAATCTCACCTGCCTGAGCAAGCTCTATCACTTTTTTGACCGACTGGAAAGCCGCTTCTCCGGCGCTGGCAGATATCTCGCCAAAACTAAACTGACTCATCTCAATGGTGTGCAGGTCGAGCACATCTATTGTTCCGAACTTGAACTCCGCTTCGCCAATGTTTTTAATCACATGGATAGAAGCATTTAAATTCAAATGTTCAATAATGGCCTGAAATACAAGGGCCTCTCCCACTAAAACCGGTTTACAGCTTTCATACAGACTTTTTTTCAGCAGCGCCTTTATCGCTATCTCCGGACCGATCCCGGCCGGATCTCCCATGGTAATTCCTATAATTGGTTTATCAGGCATTTATTTCTAAAATATTGAAGGCGCAAGATAGTGGTTTAGGGGATGGATGTCAAATGGGGCAGAAATGAAGGCAAATCCTATTGCAAACCAAATCACGGATGGCTTAGAAAAATTTCTATAATGAATTCGAGCATTTTTCACATAGCAAATATCTATTAATGCCAATACTATAAATCGACATGAATTGTGAAACCCATTGCGAAGTGTCGCGTCAAAAACACAAGATAAAAACTGTTCAATTTTTGTACTTATCTTTTAAATTATATATTTGGTTTAAAGACCAATTAATTAAACCAAAGCCTGAGATATTTCTTTTATGCAGCTTGCTGCCGCTTCTACGCGTTTTAAAACCAGCCAGAATCGAAATGGTACAGTTAAGGGCAATTATCAAAACCGCATGCAATCAAAAATAAGTCGGCAATGGCCGGCAAGTAAATGGCTTACACTAGCCGGGGGACTATTGATGCTCGTGATTTTCGGCATTGGATGTATGGTCCGCAACTCCCTTTCTGAACAGCAAGATCCTTTTGCTCCATACAAATCATGGACTCAATACGGCGGTGGAGCTGATCAATCAAAATATACTGAGCTAAACCAAATCACTAAAAAGAATGTCAGCCAGCTTCAAGTTGCCTGGAATTATCCCACCAACGATAAAATAGAATACACCTTTAATCCTATCGTGGTGGATTCGATCATGTATGTTCTTGCTAAAAACAATTCTCTGGTTGCTCTTAACGCCGTAACCGGAAAAGAAATATGGATTCATGCCAACCTAACCGGAATCATCCGCCGGGGCATTAACTACTGGGAAAGTAAAGACCGCAAAGACCGCCGCCTGATTTTTACCTTGGGCAACACCCTGCAGGAAATCGATGCCCTAACCGGAAAATCGATTCTATCTTTTGGCACCGACGGTTATGTTTCCCTTAAAGATGATCTTGGCCGGGATCCGGAAAGCGTAAATCGAGCGGCATCATCTACGCCAGGACATATCTTCGAAGATCTGATCATCCTTGGTTCATCTCCCGGCGAAGCACTGTTTTCGGCCCCGGGGCATTTAAAAGCATTTAATATAATAACCGGCAAGCTTGCATGGGTTTTCCATACCGTTCCCCTACCGGGAGAATACGGATACGAAACATGGCCGAAAGACGCATATAAATATGTGGGTGCTGTCAATACATGGGGAGAAATATCAGTCGATGAAAAACGTGGTATCGCGTATTTCCCACTTGGATCTCCTACCTATGACTATTACGGTGCAGACCGAATTGGTGCCGGCTTGTTTGGCAATTGCCTGCTGGCACTCGACGCGCGCACCGGAAAGCGCATATGGCACTTCCAAACGGTACACCATGATCTATGGGATTACGACCTGACATCCGCCCCACAGCTAATCACGGTAAAGAATAAGGGCAAAATGGTAGATGCTGTGGCCGTGGCGAGCAAGCAAGGATTTTTATTTGCCTTTAATCGTGTTAGCGGCGAACCCTTATGGCCAATAGAGGAACGCCCCGTGCCAGCTAGTGGGATGCCCGAAGAAGTGGCCTGGCCTACTCAACCCTTCCCCACCGTTATACCGCCATTTACTCGCCAAACCGTTACGGTTGATGATCTGAATCCGTATTGGCCAAAACCTAAACTCGATTCAATGAAACGGCGCGTTGCCGCAGGAAAATCCGGCTTATATACACCTCCTTCAGATAAGTATGAAACTTTTTCAATGCCCGGTGCCATCGGAGGAGCTAATTATGGAAACAGCGCGGCGAATCCAAAAAAGGGAATCATGTACGTGGCTTCAATGGAATATGCTTCGATATACAAATTGAATAAAGTGCAACGTCCAACTTCTGAGCCTTTGTCGGCAGACATGACCCAGCGCGCTCAAACAGCCTATTTGTTAAATTGCCAGGGCTGCCACGGTGCTAACCAGGCGGGCGGCGCCGGTCCATCTCTCATAAACATGGGTGAAAAAATAAACGTTGAAGGCTTTAGAACTGTCGTAGGCGTTGGACGCGGATTGATGCCTGCCTTCGCCCATATTGATGAAACAACGGTAACGGCGATGTATAGATTTTTGGGTGGCTTAATGACTCAGCGTCCTGCTGCTGCTGGGAGAGGAGCAGCACCTGCAACCGCAGTTACCATGCCTGATGGACCTGTAGTAGCATCCGGAGGCGCGCCCGAAGCACAGAAATTTAATGCACTGAGGGCAACTAAGCCGATGACCGAGTATCCCGAAGGTGTAACGCATCCAAAAGATAGATATACCAGTGGTTACGGACTAGAGTTTTCAGATTTGCTCAGTCCGCCTTGGGCTACCATAACGGCGTACGACCTTAACAGCGGAACAATCAAATGGCGTAAACCGCTTGGTCAGGATGCCCGAATCAAACTAGAGCCTGGACAAGAAAGCACCGGCAGCCCGATCGGATCACAGCGCAAAGGGATGATCGTTACCTCAACCGGTATTCTATTTGCCACCTCGAAAGGTGGAAAGTTAAATGCCTACGATGCCGATAACGGCAAACTGTTATGGACTCGCATTTTAAATAAAGATACAGACGGCTTGCCTGCAACTTACCAGGTAAATGGCAAACAATATCTGGTGGTGCTCGCTGTGGGCAGTTATAGCAAAGAAACCCTAGACCACTCTAAAGACCCAGGTGCACTTCCACCTGGATATGTCGTATTTTCATTACCGGATAAACCCAAAAAAAATTGACCAATGAATAGAAGAACTTTTATCTATAACGTCTCCGGCCTGGCTTTGAGCGTTACCGTTTTGCCATCCTTTGTTCCTTTTTACAAAGACAAAATGGACAGGATAGCAATGGGCACTTTGTTGTTCCGCTACCGGTTCAAGCGCACAAAACCCCGTGAGCTGGCAGCGATTAAAAATGAGTTGACGCTCCTTGATGTTCCGATGCATCACAGGGATAAATTTGGGATAAAGAAAATTGAATTCTGGAATGAGCATTTTGAATCTCTTGACCCTACCTACTTAGAAAGTGTTAAGAAAGCTATCAAAGCAGCAAAAAGCGAGTTGCTTAACGTACAAATAGATCGCATCCAATATAACTTGGCTTCTCAAAACGAGGAAGAACGCCTTAAATCGATTAAAGACGTTAAAGAATGGATCGATGGAGTCGCCATCTTAGGGTCTAAATGTATTCGTATCAATCCGGGCAGGCCTAACGGCACAGTCGAGAAGAGCATCCAATCTCTAAAAGAGTTAAAAAGCTATGCCGACCAAAAGAAACTTACGATCATCACGGCCAACCATTTTGGAATCGAAACGGATCCGGTGAAGCACGTGGCTATTATGAACGGCGTTGGTAAAGGCATCTATACTGAGCCAGATTTTGGAAATTATTCTAGCCCATCGGTTATCTTGCCTTCCCTAGAACAAATACTTCCCTACGCCCATATTGTATCTGCCAAAGTGGTCGACTTTAACGACCAAATTGAGCACGTAACATACGATTTTGATAAATGCGTGCAGCTTTGCGAGAACAAAGGCTTTAAGGGTGTCTACATGGTTTCGCAATGGAGCTCTAAGTTTCATGATATCGACTATGATAAAGTTGCCGACTGGGTGATTACCCACTTGAAAGATAATATGAAAAGCTGACCTTTCTAACACAAGAAGATGAAAAATTTTTTATCGAGCATCCTGCTAAGCAGTCTTTGCATTTTAAGCTTTGGCCAACAAAAAACGGGCGATTATAATGGTCGCAGCCAAAGTTTTATCCCGGATTATACGTTCAAAGGATCGTCATTTTCCGACTGGCATACGATCGGAACAGCAAAATGGCAAGCAAGTGATGGCTTGATAACAGCATTACCCAATGGTGGCTCAGGTTACCTCCTATCCAACCGCTCTTTTCAAGACTTCGCGATACGAACACTATTCAAGGCCGATCCCGGTACTGAGCTAGGCTTTCTGTTTCGTTTGGAGAAAACAGCCAGCGGCATGAAAGGCTTCTTGGTTTCGGTTAAAGATGCCGAAGTGGGTTCATACAAAGTAGTTCTTGATGCTGAAGGTAAGGAAACAAGCAGAGAAAGATTAAGATCGGCAGGTGGCATCATCCGTCAGGCACCTACACCAAACCCGAACGATCCGCCTGCCGGAGCTCGAGGAGGTGGGGGCGGTCGCGCTGCTATGCCTGTTTTAAATTTGCCTTTAGTTCGTCCTTCAACTGCAGTGGTTCCGGGACAATGGAACCAGTTTGAAGGTATCATAGATTTGAATATGCTACGCGCTTATACCAATGATAGTGGCGAAAGCGGCACTGTAGCTGACGCTCAGGACGGAAATTTCGGTCCGGTAGCTCTTTATGTATCTGGCAGTGGCCGGGTCCAGTTTAATGAGCTCAACTATCAGGATGCAGGAATAAAATCGATGCCGAAGGAAGGAAGTTCCGCTCGTTTTAAAGTGCAGCAAGTTCAAGATATGTATTATTCCTGGGGTGCAGGTTCGGGCGACTTTAACAACGATGGCATCACAGACATCGCCGCCGGACCAATCATTTATTTCGGTCCCGATTATACCAAATACCGTGAAATTACTTTCGCGTCTTCTGTGAGTCCTTCGAAAAATTTTACTGAATTTAACGCACAATACAGCTATGATTTTAACGGTGATGGCTGGCAGGATATCTTAACCGGCCCATCAACAGGTACTGTTTTTATTAACCCGCAGGGCGAATCCCGACGCTGGGAACGCTATGCTGTGCTTCCGGGTATTCAATCGGAGATCACTCTTTTTAAAGATGTTAATGGCGATGGAAAACCGGAGTTGATCTACGCGTCTGGCGGACAAATGTGTTATGCAAACCCTAATCCTGGAGACGCTACGAAACCTTGGGTGCATCACCCCATTTCAGAACGAGGAACTTCTTTGGCTCATGGAGTAGGTACCGGCGACATCAATGGCGATGGCCAAATAGATATTATCGGTGCAAATGGCTGGTGGGAACAACCTACAGACTTTAGCAGCACCGAACTTTGGACCTATCACCCCGAAGCATTTGGCCGCTATGCTCACCGAGCGTCTAATGTTGGGGGCAGCACGATGGGCGTTTATGATGTGAACGGCGATAAACTAAACGATGTAGTAACCGCCTTAAATGCCCATGGTTTCGGACTTGCCTGGTTTGAGCAGAAAAGAGATGCAAGCGGTAAAATCAGCTTCGTCCGCCACATGATCAGTGATGATTACAGCACGAAAAATGCTGGCGATGTAACCTTTTCGCAACCACATGGCGCCACTTTCGCCGACGTTGACAATGACGGCATCACCGATTTCATCGTCGGCAAACGCTATTGGTCGCACCTGGATACCTATCTGGATCCCGATCCTTATGGTCCGCCGGTTATTTATTGGTATAAAACAGTTCGAAATTCAAAAGCACCAGGTGGCGCAGAATTCGTTCCGCAATTGATTCATAACCGCTCAGGAGTTGGTTCTGATGTTTTGGCCGAAGACTTGAATAAAGACGGCACCGTTGATATCGTAACGGCTACAGACCGCGGAGTGTTCATCTACTGGAATACACAAAAAGGCAAAGACAAAAAATAGCAGGAAGAGTTCTGCTTTATTTTTGAAAAGCAAATTCCTGCTTTCATCGCTTACAGCGGTACCGTTCTTCGCTCTAGCTTTTTCCCCTGCTAAATTCCCCGTGCACAAGCTGCCGCTGCGCCCGGGTTTAGTTTAGAAACGCTTTTGGTTCTTCGTGACGAAAAAAATGGATTTTCGTAGTTTTAGGAAGATGGTCGTTAGTTTTAGGCTTTCGAATTAAATCCGGCTTTGATTCGTTGACTTTCTTAGCAAGCCTACTTATGATCATAAGAAATGGGGCTTAAATGGAGATCACAAATCTCAACCAATTGTATATTATCGCTATCGTTGCTTGCGCCCTCACCGAAAAACTACTTTATCTCAAAGAGCTATCGTTCTACCCAGAGCGCATCGGCAAGAATTGCGCCGGAAGTAATCAAGACACCTGCTTTAATAAATTTTATTCGCGATAGCTTATTCATCATTCTCGCTTGGGCAATATCTAGACTACGGAATAAAGTTCATCGCGCTGACGCTTAACCACTTCGCTGTTTATGTATTCGTCGTAAGTCATGAGCTTATCAATAATACCCCCCGGCGTCAATTCAATCACCCGGTTAGCAACAGTTTCTGTAAGCTCATGATCTCGGGAAGTAAAGAGAATAGTACCCCGAAAATCTTTCATCCCATTATTTAATGCCGTAATAGACTCAAGATCCAGGTGATTAGTTGGCTCGTCAAATAAGAGGAGATTGGCCTGTTGTAACATCATTCTCGAAAACATGCAACGCATCTTTTCGCCTCCCGAAAGAACAGATGATTTTTTCAACACTTCTTCTCCTGAAAAGAGCATCCTGCCTAAAAAGCTTCGGATAAACTGCTCATCTTTTTCTGCTGCTGAATACTCACGTAGCCAGTCGATCAGGTTGCTATCCTTCCCTGCAAAAAAATCAGAATTATCGTTGGGGATCGATGCAGTATTGATAGTTACGCCCCATTTAAACGTCCCTTTATAATCGGCATCATTTCCCGTAAGGATATGATAAAAAGCCGTTGTAGCCAGACTGTTTTCTGATAAAATTGCAATCTTGTCGCCTTTATTAACTAACAGATTGATATTTGAAAACAGCAACTCTCCATTGAGTTCCTTTTGCAGATTTTCGATTTGAAGAATTTGATCGCCTGCTTCTCTTCCCTGATGATTGAATAAGATTGCAGGGTATTTTCTATTTGAAGGTTGAATTTCGTCGAGATTGATCTTATCCAAAGCCTTTTTCCTGCTCGTCGCCTGTTTTGATTTTGAAGCGTTCGCGCTAAACCTGCGAATAAAATCCTGAAGTTCTTTAACCTTATCTTCAAGTTTTTTATTCTGATCTGAACGTTGCCTTAATGCCAACTGACTAGACTCATACCAAAAGGTATAATTACCGGTATAAATAGTCATCTTACCAAAATCAATATCCACAACGTGTGTACAGACCGTATCTAAAAAGTGCCTATCGTGAGACACCACAAGGATGATCCCCTCGTACCCTGCCAGAAAATCTTCAAGCCATGAAATGGTATGAATATCCAAATCGTTGGTAGGCTCATCAAGTAACAAGATATCCGGTTTGCCAAACAAAGCCTGAGCAAGCAATACCCGAACTTTTTGATTACCATCCAGTTCTTTTAATAATTTATAGTGCAAATCCTCTTTAATACCAAGGTTACTAAGCATGGTAGCTGCGTTATTTTCCGCATTCCAGCCATCCATCTCTGCAAAAATATTTTCAAGATCCCCTGCGCGTTCTCCATCCTTCTCCGTGAAATCTTCTTTGGCATAAAGTTCATCCTTCTCCTTCATTACGCTATACAACTCTGCATGTCCTTTTAATACGGTCTCAATAACCGAAAACTCATCAAAAGCATAGTGATTTTGGTTCAGAACCGCCATTCGCTCGCCAGGAGTAAAGCTTACCGAGCCACTTGTTGGATCAATCTCTCCCGATAAAATCTTCATAAATGTAGACTTACCCGCGCCGTTTGCACCGATCACGCCATAGCAGTTTCCGCGGATAAATTTTAAATTTACTTCTTCAAAAAGAGTTCGTTTACCGTAACGAAGGGAAAGATTTGATACTGTTATCATAGCTGGATTAAATATCCCAAAAGGACAATTATAATGCAAAGGTACTGATTTGAGGTCGGAATCGAAAGCTCTGCCAGTATCGTCCCACCTGATTACAGAGTTTATAAAATGGAAATTGATGATCTTTTAAAGTTAGTTTCAAGGGCCCCTATTAAAAAAACAAATTGTTGATCTGGCCGGTTTAGTTGTCGAAAAGGACTTAACTGAACAATTGATCGGTTTGACCTGTGACCAGGATTCCCCTTCCACTTTTCGAGCGGCCTGGATTTTGGAATACCTGGAAGCAAAATTTCCTCATAAATTTTTAAACTCAGTAGCTCCATTTATTGAAAAATACCCATTACAGAATAATCTAAGCTGCAAACGGCACTATACTAAAATATTGATGCATATAACGCATAAAAATGCTCACTTCGAATATAAAAAAGCGATAGAAACAATCAACTTTGAGCCGATTGTTGAAGCAACTTTTGAATGGTTAATTAATAATCGAACTCCGGTAGCTGTTCGTGTAAACTGTTTAGACATTCTATATAATTTATCCAACAGCTATACCTGGATCACTGAAGAACTGAAAGATCACACCCGGTTTCTTCTTAAGAATGAAAGCGCTGCGATGCAAAGCCGGGGCAAACGCGTTCTTAAGAAAATTAAAAAATAATGGGCAGAAACTTCGCAAATCATCGTATCATGCAAACCAATATTAAAATATTTGTCTATATTTAAACATGACCCTGAAACAGAAGCTTTACAATTTATGCGAGAACTATGTTGCAGATCGGATAGCCACGGCGCAGAACGCGATTGAAGCGGCGCAACAATCTGCTAATGATGAAACGAAAAGCAGTGCGGGGGATAAATATGAAACCGGCAGAGCGATGATGCAGCAAGAAGCAGAGTGGGGACGAAAACAACTGGCTGAGGCCTGGGCGTTGAAACAATCATTTGAACACGTTTCTAACGAACAGCCCGAATCTAGAGTATTTGCCGGCAGTGTTGTATATACAAATAAGGGCATCTTCTACCTTTCGATAAGCGCAGGTAAATTGTCTGTCGACGGCCAAACGGTATTTGCAATTTCGGTCGCCTCGCCTCTAGGCGGCAAATTGCTGGGTAAGTCTACAGGAAGCGTTGTCAACTTCAACGAACAAGATTTTACCATTCTGAATATTGCCTAAAGACAAATTCGGGCCGATTTCGTTGTAACATTCTTATTATAGAAATTCTTTCATTTCTTAAAAAGGAACTATAAAAGCATTTATACAGCCTTCCTTTGGACATTTTTAAGAAAATATTACTTTTTCTAACGCTTTCTTCAAAATTTTATAAAATATTATTTGAACCCCGTTAAACTTAGTTAGCAGTTTGCCGTCTTATCATACAAGCGCCTTAAAAAAGAAAAAACTGGCACTTGCACCCAACAACAATTATTATGAAAAGAAATCTTTTATTCTTCCTGGCTCTGTTCTTTGGCGCTAGTCAGTTATTCGCACAAACAGACCGAGAAGTAACGGGTGTTGTAAAAGATACTGCGGGTTTAGCGGTATTTGGGGCAACAGTAAGACTGATTCCGGCAAGCAGAACGTCAGACACTTTGATGATCCGCACAAATATCGAGGGAGCCTTCGTTTTTAAGGCGGTGCCTTCAGCTCAATTCAACCTTAACATAAGCAGTTTAGGCTACGAAACGATTGTTGTTCCAGTTTCTGGCTCAACGGCGGCCTCTCGAATAGTTGTACCAACGGTAACACTTAAACAGGGTGCAAGTATGCTTGACGCGGTCGTAATTACCGGCGCTCCGGCAGTAACTATTAAGGAAGACACTATACAATATACTGCAGCAGATTTTAAATTACGTGAAGATGCGGTGGTCGAAGACCTAGTGAAAAGAGTTGACGGGGCTGAGGTGGGTAAAGACGGGAGCGTCACCCAAAATGGAAAAGCGGTTACAAGATTTAGAATTGACGGGAAAGATTTCTTTGGAGGCGATTTACAGACTGCCTTAAAAAATATCCCCGCTAATGCCGTCGATAAGATTCAATTCATTGATGATTACGGCGATCAGGCTGCCTTTACAGGCGTGCGAGACGGTGATCCAGAAACGATTATCAATATTACAACCAGACCGGGTAGAAATACGGGCCTTGTCGCTAATGCAACAGCGGGTGGTGGCAATAATACTAGCAGAACCGTTGGAAATAATGAATTATATCAATTTAACCTCTTTGCAACTCAGTTTAAAGGGGAACGTAACATCGGAATAACTGCTGCATTAAACAATAATAATACTCAAATTGGTGGTACTGGTTTTGGTGGCCGCGGTGGTGGTGGTGGTGGTAATTTTAGTGGCGGCGGAGGCGGAAATGCTGGCGGCAATAATAACACCGGCATTACTACAGCAAGTCAAATTGCTATAAACTACACAAATCGCTTTAGCACGAAATTACAGGTAACTGGCGCCTATAATTATTCAAATACCGACCGTAACGTCCTTTCAAACTCTGTCGGTGAAAGCATAAACAGATTAGGCACAATATTTGAAAGAGCAGACAGTGATAATGGTTCTTTAAACGCAGCTCATTCGGCTAATACAAACATCATCTACAATATAAATTCAAAAAATCTGCTAAACATCCGTGCAAACGTAAGTTTCGCTGATGCGACAAGCATTAATGCAAGGTCTAATTTTCAGGCCGGTGCAATCAAGCAAGATCAAATAATTTCAACAGTTGCAAGGACCTTAACACCTAACTATGGTGGTCAAGCAACTTACAGCCACGTGTTCACAAAACCTGGTCGTAATTTATCGCTGAACGTAAACATTAGTAATAGTGAATCCAATAGGGATGATGATACAGACAACAATACCTTATATTATAATGCTGCAACCCAAGCTCTAATTAAGGATTCAGTATTTGTGAGACAAATTGCAACAGACAATTTAAGCTTTTCGGGATCTTCACGCTTTATATACAGTGAGCCCTTGAGTGAAACAGGTCGCTTACAGTTTAGCTATAATATTAATTATGCCGGCAGAGACAATCAAAAAATAACAAACGATGTACTCGGCATTAATAATCTTGTGCCGATTGACTCCCTAAGCAATATATATAATACTTCGTTTATCACTCAAACCATTGGCTTGAATTATAATTACAGAAATCAAAATAATGAGCTTCAAATAGGCGTGCAGGCTCTGCCTACCTTGCTAAGGGGAACCTCAGAAACTTTAAACACTGAAATCAATCGTTCAAATTTTAATGTTGCGCCGATTTTTAGATACACCTATCGTTATTCACGTACCAGAACAATCCAAGCAAATTATAACGGTAGAGCAGTTGAACCAAACTTCAATCAACTCCAACCGGTTCGGGATGTAACAGACCCTCAACGCCCTATAGTTGGTAATCCAGATTTGAATTCATCATTTAACCATCAATTTAACCTTACCTATAATAATTCAAACCCAATTAAGCGTACCTCATTTTTGGTACGCATGCAAGGTGGTTTAACCCAAAATAGCATCGTTACTAACCAGGTATTGGTTGATGATGGTCTAGGTTCATTTATCCGTGAAACACAATATCGCAATGCTGACGGTATTTATAACTATGGACTTAATTACAGCACTCAGAAGTCATTTAAAGATCGTCAATATACTGTTGTATTACGGGGCAATGCCAATTTTAACAATAGCGTAGGCTTCCAGGATAATATCAAAAATACGTCAGATACCTGGAGATTCAATCAGAGCTTGGCATTACAAATTAATCCAGGTACCTGGATGGAAATGGCTCCATCATTCAGCTACGGATATACCAAGAGTAATTATACTGCTCCTGGAAGCCGCGATCAAGAGATTCAAAGCTATTCATTTGATGTAACCGGGAGACTGTTTTTCTTGAAATCAAAATCGCTAATCTTAGGCTTTACTGGTGGTAAAACGTTCAATACAGGATATACCGGTGCTCTAAATGTTAATCCGTTTATCATCAATGCGTATATAGAGCAACAATTCCTGAAAAACAGGACGGCTACTTTAAGACTTCAAGCATTTGATTTGTTGAACGAATCAACCAATATTAGTCGTACAATCGATAGTAATGGATTTACCGATACTCAAACTAATCGTTTGACTCAATACTTCATGCTTACTCTAGCAATGAGAATTAACAGGTTTGCCGGAGGCACAGGCGCTAGCCAAACGATCCCTAATCAAGGACAAATCAGACAGCAAGGCGGTTATAGTGGCGGACAAGGTAGTTATGGGGGTGGACAAGGCGGGTTCGGCGGAGGACAAGGAGGGTTTTAAAGATATCTAATAAGAAAATAAGAAGAAGGCGATTATCTTACTAATCGCCTTTTTTTGTCCCGTTAACTAGCAAAAATGCCCAACAATCAAGTCAACCTAAAACAGAAAATATGAAGAAGTTATTTCTACTTTTAATGATAGGCTTATTTGCAAACCGCTTATCGGCGCAAACTGGGCGTGAGATTAGTGGTATTGTGAAAGATACAACAGGTGCCTTTGTTATAGGAGCTAACATAAAGCTCGAATCTCCATTGGATACGATGTCCATGCGGAGCAGTCCACAGGGGGCGTTCGTTTTCAAGAATGTGAAATCTTCACAGTTCACTATTTCTGTAGTTAGCCTGGGATATAGCCTCTTTAATCAACGCTTTTTATATAGCGATGACAGGACACCAATCCAGGTAAATACAATAGTTTTAAAACCAGGCGCTAATATGCTCGACGAAGTGGTCGTCAATGGCACCCCTGCTGTTACTGTTAAAGAAGACACGATTGAATACCGTGTAGACGACTTTAAAATGCGCGAAGGTGCCGTTGTAGAAGATTTAGTCAAGAAGTTAGATGGCGTTGAACTATCAGCCGATGGTTCAGTAAGTAAAAACGGAAAGGCAATCACCCGTTTCCGGGTAAACGGCAAAGATTTCTTCGGTGGCGATCTGCAAACTGCTATGAAAAATATTCCTGTAGATGCAATCGACAAAATTCAGATCATCGATGATTATGGTGATCAAGCAAATTTTACAGGCGTCAAAGAAGGTGAACCAGAGCAAATATTCAATGTAACAACGCGCCCTGGGAGAAATAAAGGTTTTATTGCCAATACCACAGATGGGGGCGGCAGCGAAAATCGGTATCAGGCATCGCTCTTTGCCAGCCAGTTTAACGGAGATCGGAATATTGGCATAACCGGGGGAATAAACAATAATGGCAGCGCGGTAGGCGGTGCAGGATTTGGAGGCGCGCGGGGAGGAGCCGGGGCGCCCGTGGGTGCAGCCGGAGGATTTAATGGCGGTAATGGCGCAGGCCGTGGCGGAAATGCAGCTGAAACCGCTGGTGGTGGTGGAAATAATGGCGGGGGGGGCGGTAGCGGAATTACTACCCAAAGCTCCATCGGCCTAAACTATACAGATAAACTCAGTCCGAAAATTTCTATCGTTTCTGCAGCGCAGTTAAATTTTCGTAACACAAAAACAATTACCAGCACATTTTCGGAACAAGCAAATAGGCTAGGCACGGTGTTCGCCAATAGCAGTACCGATGCAGGGAACAGTAATGATGCCTACAATTTGAGTATAAGACAGTTGACCTACAATATTAACCCCAAAAATTTACTCCAGATAAGTGGGGGTATCAGCTATTCTGCAGCGGATAATACCTCCTCAAGATCACTACTAAATACCGGCGTTATTGTACAAGATCAATTTACCACTTCAGGTACCACTTCAAACACTCCATCGTTTAACAGTAATGTTCTTTATAATCATCTTTATAAAAAAACCGGAAGAAACAGCTCCTTGTCTTTAAACATAAACAACAACCAGGTAAATCAAGAGAATCTAAGCGATAATAACATCATCTATTATAACCCAACAACGGGAAGTATTCTAAAAGATTCTATTAATTACAGGGTAAATACAACCGATAACAAGACCCTGGGACTAACCAGTAATTTTGTTTTAAATGAGCCATTAAGTGCTACAGGCAGGCTGCAGTTAAGCTATAACCTAAGCTACAATAAGTATGATAACAGCCAGCTCGTTGAGTTCAAAGACCTGGCAGAAAATCTTCAACAAATTGATTCTTTGAGTAGAATTTTTAACTATTCATTTGCCCAGCATCGCATTGGCCTGAACTATAATTATAGAACACAAAAGAACCAGCTTTCATTGGGTTTGACCGCTACCCCCACGTTTCTTATTGGGCAAAATGAGAGTTTGAACACGCACATAGATCGTAAAAATTTCTACTTAACTCCAATTTTACGATATGTATATTCCTACTCAAGAACAAAGACGATACAGGTTCAATATAACGGTCAGGCACGTGAACCTCAGTTTGCTCAACTACAACCTGTGCGGGATGTAACAAATCCTCAAAGACCGGTTGTAGGCAATCCAAACCTCGAGGTTCAGTTTACCCATAGCCTAAATACTACTTATAACAATTCAAACCCCTTAAGACGTACTTCTTTTATGCTTAGATTGAACGGAAGTATACTCAACAATCAAATTGTAAACAATATCGTCTTACTACCGGATGTTTTTGGCAGCTACATCCGTGAAACACGTTGGGTTAACACCAATGGCACATACAATTATGGAGCCAATTATAGCTTCTCAAAATCAATTAAAGACCGGCAATATACGTTCAGCTTTAACGGTAGTGCATCCTATGATAATGCTGTTTCATTTGCCGACAATATCAAAAATTTCCAAAAAAGCCTGACGCTATCTCAAGGATTGCGCTTAAACATCAATCCAGGGTCATGGATGGAGTTGACTCCGAACATGAATTACAGCATCCGAAAAATTGACTATACTTTAGCGACAAACACGGATACTGAGATTGAGACTTTTACGATAAGAGTGAATACAAGCCTTTATTTCATGAAGAACAGATCACTTATTTTTTCATTCGATGGTGGACAAAGCTATATAAAGGGATACACTACTGCGAATAATACCAATCCATTGGTAATCAATTCTTCTCTTGAAAAGAGATTTCTAAAAAATCAAATGGCGAGTATTAAGATTTCAGCTTTCGACGTTTTTGATCAAACAAACACCGTGAACCGCAGTATCTCTGAAAACGGCTTTTCAGAAAGCATTACCAATCGTCTTACCAGCTATTACATGCTTACTTTTACGATGAGAGTAAACAAATTTGGGGGACAAACTCCCGCCGGGGCCGGATTTAATCGAGGGCAAGGACCGGGAGGTGCGAGGCAGGCTCCTGGCCGAATAGGATTTTAACCGCCCTAGTTATAAACATAAAAAATATGCATCATTCTGATCATGATTTTTTGCTTCCAGGCAAAATTTAGGGTATTTAAAATTTTAAATTCTGCTCCACCCAATTCTGGACTTCCTCTTGATTGGTAAGTTCTGAAGGCATTTTATCATGAATCAACTTCTCAATCTTGTTGCCGGTGTTAACAAAGCGGTAACTCCAGATCACCATTAATTTATTAATCAGGTAAATTACTTCATTTCCTTCTTTGCGGCTAAAAATAGTGTTGTCGGGTTTCCCATTTACTTTCGGATCATTTTTAGCGTACAACGTCCATTCGTAATCTTTATAATATAAATTACTTTTGGCAAATAAAATCATGGAGGAGTTTTTTTAGAGATTTCTAAAGATACCTATAATAGCTTGCCCACTCGTATATATTATTATTGAACACTTATATTGACAACTTACGGAAGCAAATTGTGACAAAAGCCCTACCCTTTCTCTGTCTTGAAAACATCACCGTTAAAAGCCTAAACAAGGTATTGTTTACCAATCTGAACTTCAACATGAATAAAGGTGAACACTGGGCAGTCGTAGGAGAAAGCGGGTCTGGAAAAACGGCCTTTCTTTCTACAATCGCGGGCATTCTGAATGTCACAAAGGGAAGGATTTATCATGCCTATTTTGAACGATTTAAGCAGCAAAAAAATATCGATGATCCATTTTTCGGGATACATCAAGTCGTTTCATTTGTCCAACAAAAACACCATTTCAGAAATCTGTCCAACACGGGCGAATTCTATTATCAACAGCGATTTAATTCAGCGAATTCAGAAGACTCGCAGACAGTTAAAGAATATCTTCATTCGATCAAGCGTGGTCCGGTCGAAAATCGTGTCTGGACCATTGGTCGAGTCACAGAAATCATGCATCTTGACTATCTTCTTGATAAGGAACTGATCAAATTATCGAACGGTGAAACGCGTCGGCTATTGATTGGGGCGGCCTTAATAAAAAATCCTATACTTCTATTGCTCGATAATCCATTAACCGGTCTTGATGTCAATTCTCGAAAAGAATTTCTCCATATATTTTCAGCGATAGTCAAATCAGGCATCACGGTAGTCTTAAGCACCTCGCCTACTGAAATCCCCGATGAAATTAGCCACGTTGCCGTATTAAAAAATGGATTAATCGAAAAGTCATATACCCGCGCTGATTATACAGCGGAAGTCAAGGAATTTAAAAACACAGCGCCTGATACATCACAGATTCAGAAATCTTTAAAACCGCTAGTGACCTACACAAACATTGTCAAGATGACAAATGTAAGCGTCGAGTACTCAGGCAAAAAAATCCTCAATGAACTAAACTGGCAAGTAAAACAAGGTGAAAGATGGGCACTAAGCGGCCCAAACGGTGCCGGAAAATCAACGCTGTTAAGTCTTATCAACGGCGACAATCCACAGGCATATTCTAATGATATCATTCTGTTCGACCAACAACGAGGTAGTGGAGAAAGTATTTGGGACATCAAAAAAAAGACAGGCTACGTATCGCCGGAACTGTTGCAGTATTTTCCTGCAGGCTCAAACTGTATGGAGATTATCGAATCCGGATTTTACGACACTTTAGGCCTATTCAGACCGGCATCTGATAAATATCGAAACATCATAGAAAACTGGATGGATCTATTGCAAATTAGTCAATACAAAAACAGTCTATTTAGCGCTGTTTCGGCCAGTATACAAAGGCTCTGCCTTTTAGCCAGAGCACTTGCTAAAAATCCGACGCTACTTATCCTGGATGAGCCATGTCAAGGTCTAGATACGCAGCAGCAAGAACATTTTAAGGCTATTATCGACGTGGTATGTATGTTGAACAACAGTACTTTGATTTACGTCACACATTACCCCGAAGAGTTGCCCCCATCGATCAATAAATTCATACACCTTGAAAAAGGAATCGCACAAATTATCAGATAAAGATATCCATAATCAGTACTCCGCCCAATCCCATGACCGCAATCAGGGTTTCCATAATAGACCAGGAGAAAAGAGTATCCTTTATAGAAAGGTTGAAATACTCTTTAAAGAGCCAAAAGCCAGAATCATTCACATGGGAAAAAGCCAAACTGCCTGCTCCAATCGCCAAAACTAACAAGTTTGGATCAACATTCAAGCTTCCCATCATAGGCGCGAAAATCCCAGCTGTTGTAAGGCCCGCAACGGTTGCCGACCCTAAACAAATTCTGATAATACCGGCTATCAACCATCCCAGAATAAGCGGATTTATAGATAATCCTTGCAACAGCACTGCAATGTCATTGCTAACACCACTGTCTACCAATACCTGTTTGAGTATACCTGCGCCTCCAATAATAAGAAGGATCATCGTTACATCCTTTACGGCATCTGAATAAACACCCATAACGGAAGTCATACTTCGACCCATCTTTAAGCCAAGCATATAAGTTACCACAATAGTGGCAATCAACATCGAGATTGCAGGATCTGATAAAAACACAAATGTGGCCTTTAGCGATCCTTCTAGCGGGATAAAAAATGGCACCATAGTGGTTACCATTAACAAAATAACTGGAAGAAGTGATGCCAAAATACTATTTGTCGTTCCTGGAAGTTCTTCGTTAGATAGATCAACTGAATACGTTTGCGAGGGTGAAATTACAATGTGCTTTAAGCGGCTTGCAAGAAATGGCCCTGCAACAATCATGGCAGGAATTGATATAATTATTCCATAAAATAGTGTCAAACCCATATTTGCGTTGAACTGCAATACCAACGCTGATGGCGATGGGTGTGGAGGCAAAAATCCATGTGCTACAGACATCGGCGCAAGTAGCGGGATGGCGATGAACATTGGAGGAAGCTTACATTTATAAATAATAGAAAAAATAAGCGGCACAAGAAGCACAAAACCTACGTTATAAAAAAGAGGAATCCCAATGATAAAACCAGTAATCATAAGCGCCCACGTGATATACTTTTCGCCAAATGTTTTCATCATTACCGTTGCAATGCGCTGAGCAGCGCCACTTTCTGCAACTAGCTTTCCCATCATCGCACCAAGAACAATGATTATGACGATGGAGCCAAGTGTATCACCTATCCCTTTGGAAACGGATTTACCAACCTCGGCAACTGGAATTCCAAGAGAGATTCCCGTTATTAATGATACAATCAAGAAGGCTAGAAAAGGGTTAACCTTCCCTATTGTTATCAATCCTATAAGTAGCAGGATACATAACAAAACGATAATTAATGTCATTGTATATTGGTTTAAATTGGTTAGTCTTTAATTTTGTGCCTTTTTCAATGTGAATCGCGTAAAACTTCTGAGCCCGAATTTCCAACCAGAAAGTCGAAATCGGCACCTTTATCGGCTTGCTGCACACGATTTACATATAAATTTACGTATCCACGATCAAGGGCAGGCTCAGCTTTTACCCAATTTTTTCTTCGTCTTTCCAATTCCTCATCAGAAACCTCGAGGTGTAAGCGCTTCTTCAGCACATCTAGCTCTATAAAATCGCCATCTTCAACAAGAGCGAGATTACCGCCAATTGCAGCTTCAGGCGAGACATGAAGCACAACTGTTCCATAAGCGGTGCCACTCATTCTGCCATCTGATATTCTCACCATGTCTGTAATTCCTTTGTCAAGTATCTTCTTTGGTAATGGCATATTCCCAACTTCTGCCATACCTGGATAACCTACAGGACCAACATTCTGCAATACCATGATGCACGTCTCGTCGATGTCAAGATCCGGCAGATCAACTCGTTCATGATAATCTTCAATGGTTTTGAACACTACTGCCCTACCCCTGTGCTTCAACAAAGAAGCAGTAGCGGCTGAAGGCTTGATAACTGCACCGTTTATGGCTAGGTTTCCTTTCACTACGGCAATGCCAGCTTCTTTCAATATCGGACTTTCATAACTATAAATCACTTCAGAATTATAGCAATTGGTAGAGCCCGAAATATTTTCGGCATGCCCCTTTCCAGTCACGGTAACTGTGTTCATATGAAGGTGATCCTTCAGCTCATTAATAATTACCGGCAGGCCTCCCGCATAGTAGAAATCTTCCATCAAGTATTTTCCTGAGGGCATCAAGTTTAATAATAGCGGTATACTGCTACCCAACCTATCAAAATCTTCTAGATTGAGTGGAACGCCTATCCTTCCGGCTATAGCCGTAAGATGAATAAGAAGATTTGTTGATCCACCAACTGCAGCATTTACCTTTATCGCATTTTCAAACGCTTCTCTTGTAAGGATTTTAGATATTTTAAGGTCTTCTTTTACCATTTCAACAATTCTTCTTCCTGAAAGGTGAGCTAAGACTTTCTTTCTTGAATCAACTGCGGGAATCGCAGCCGCTCCTGAAAGTGTCATTCCTAATGATTCAACCATACAAGCCATTGTAGAAGCAGTTCCCATTGTCATGCAATGACCCGCACTTCTAGACATGCAGCTTTCCGCGAAAGCGAAATCTTTCGGTGTCATCTTCCCGGTTTTCAGGTCGTCATTGAACTTCCAAATATGTGTGCCGGATCCTATATCTTCTCCTTGAAATTTTCCGTTGAGCATCGGTCCACCCGGCACAACAATGGTTGGTAAATCTACGCTTGCAGCACCCATTAATGTAGATGGCGTCGTTTTATCACATCCTGTTAAAAGAACCACACCATCTATAGGATTCCCTCGGATCGACTCTTCAGTATCCATACTTGCCAGATTCCTGAATAGCATTGCAGTAGGCTTAATTAAAGTCTCGCCTAAAGACATGATTGGAAACTCAACCGGGAAACCTCCTGCTTCATAGACGCCACGCTTCACTACCTCAGCAATATCTCTTAAATGTGCATTACAGGGTGTTAATTCTGACCAGGTATTGCAGATGCCTATTACCGGTCTGCCGTCAAAAAGATCTTCCGGGAAGCCTTGATTTTTCATCCAGCTTCTGTATAGAAAACCCATTTTTCCCGACTTACCAAACCATTCGGTACTTCTCAATTTAGACATGATACTTATTGTTAAGTTGATAATTGTTATAACTATTTATAAAGGCATTAAGCAAATCGCTTACTTCAGCCCATTTATTACTTTTGATGAGTTGCTGGGGGAACAACATACTCCCGACACCTATACCGCTGGCGCCAGCTTTTAAAAAGTTTGTGAAATTTTCGAATGTGATACCGCCAGTAGGCAACAGCTTAATGTGACTAAGTGGCGCCAAAACTTCTTTAATATACTCAGGCCCTAAGCGTCCAGCAGGAAATACTTTGACCATCGCTGCCCCTAAAGACCATGCATGATAAATTTCAGATGGAGTGTAGGCGCCTGCAAAAACGGGGATCTTTATTTCGACACAGGTGCTGATTACCTCAGCATTTACGATAGGCGTCACAATAAAATTAGCTCCTGCCGAGATTGCCCTCTCAAGATCCTGCATTGTGCAGACAGTGCCTGCACCAATATTGAGATTGTCACCAAAACTATCGATGAGGGCTCTAATGGTGGATTCAGCCTCCAGTGAGTTCATGGTAACTTCAAGCGTGGTAAAGCCAGCTTGGAGATAATAGTTTGCCAGAATTTCTACATTCTTTTGGGGGAGCCCTCGTAAAATCCCAACAACGGGGACTTTATTAAACTCATCCCAGGAAAAATCTTCCATGACTTGACTGAGTATTGTTTAAAATTTTTAAATGCCCACCCAGCACGGCTCCCTCTGCAGAATGTGCTGGAAATATATGAACTTTTTTAGCAATTTGCGATACTTCAACAGCTATTTTATAATAGACAAGCAAACTAGCAGTACAACAGAGATAAATTCGATCAAATTCAGCGGAATTTATGCCTTTAAGCTCCGCCCCTATTAATAGACCACTTAAATAATAATAGTTTTCTCCTACGGTCATTGCGTCAAAAAGAACGTTTGTTCTCACTTTAAACACGCTATGAAGTACGTTCGACTTCGCCGAGTCTAGGAGACCCTTCTTAAAACTATTTTCCGCCTCGACGTTGAACGGCATATCCTTCTTTACCGCTTCCTTCAAAATGCTATGCGTAGATAAAAGCTCAAAAAACTCACCTGTCATATAGGTTTTAAAATCAATCACTTCGCCATTCTCTACGACAACATGCTTAGAATGAGTTCCGGGGAAAATAAAAAGATTCCGTCCATTCATTTCAGAATTCATACAGCCTAATAGCTGTGTCTCTTCTCCTCGCATTACATCATCAAAGCTTCGCAGTCCGGAAACGAGGAGGACCGAATATGGAAAGGCCCTGCTTGCCTCTAAGCGATGAACACGGACACCGGTTCCATCAGATTTAATAGGCAGCACAGCGTATGGAATCTCTTCCATACCAATAGATGAAGAAGCCATCCCGGAAATAACCAAAGATATGCCCGAAAGCGAGCTGCCAAAGCGCTCCTCGATTAAATTTATATGATTCTGTATAATTGCTAAATAAAAATCTCTTCTATCTACAGAGCCGATAGACTGTTGTTTGCACCACAACACCCAGGTATTTTTTATTCCCTCTTCTGAGCATTGTTCTTCGATAACAGAACCGCTATCACGATTTGCCAGCCTGAGTCTAAAAGAGGATGTACCCCAGTCGCAACTAAAAAAAAGGTCTTTATTTGGATTTTCTAACACTAGCTATTTTTCACCTAAATTAGCAAAAGATACAAAAGCTCGTTTAGATTCTTTAAACTTTCCTTGTGCCCTGATACTTCAGCATAGATGTCTTTTTCGCTTGTTTTCTTGCTGTCTAACACATATTTTATACCTTAGATAACCAAATAAACCTAACATGAACACAAGACCACTATTTTTCTTCTTACTTATATGTGTTTTCACAGCTGCTCATTTAAACGCACAGACGGCGAGGCAAAAACTACTTTTTAACGCTGATTGGAAATTCTATAAGGGAGAGGTACGTAACGGTCAAGATGTTCAGCTAAATGACCAAAATTGGCGCAAACTAGAGCTTCCGCACGACTGGAGTATAGAGGGCCCGTTCGATCAACAATGGGCAAGTGCAACTGGTTATCTTCCCGGTGGCATCGGCTGGTATCGGAAAACGTTTACGGTAGATAAAGCATTGCAGTCCAAAAATCTATTCATTTATTTTGACGGAGTTTATAACCATAGCGAGGTTTGGATCAATGGACACTATCTGGGCAAACGCCCTAATGGTTATATTTCATTTCAATATGAACTAACAAAATACCTGAATCTAAATAGCTCAAATACTATTGCTGTTAAAGTAGATCACAGCAAATTTGCAGACAACCGGTGGTATCCCGGATCAGGTATTTATCGGAATGTCTATCTCGTGGCAGTCGAGCCTGTCCATGTAAGCTTGTGGGGAGTAGCGTTTACCACACCACAAATTTCAAAAGAGAAGGCCTCCGCTAAGGTTTCAGTTTCTATTGATAATAGCTCTTCTTCTGCGGCCAGCGTATTGGTAAGAGCTCAACTTCTTGATCCCAAAGGCAAGGTTGTAGCAAAAGATGAAAAACAAGTTAGCTCAAGTATCGGCACAAAAGCATCGCAAGATTTAGCATTCGATATTAAGAATCCACTTTTATGGGGCGTTGAGCAACCGCATCTTTATCGTCTTAATGTAACACTACTTGTTAATGGCAAAAAAGTAGATGACTATACCGAAAAGGTTGGCATAAGGGAAATAAAATTTACAGCAAACGAGGGATTCTTTCTCAATGGAGAGAACATGAAATTAAAGGGAGTCTGTATTCATCATGATGCAGGCGCTCTCGGTGCAGCTGTACCGAAAGAAGTTTGGGAACGCCGCTTAAAAATCCTAAAAGAATCAGGCTGTAATTCCATCAGAATGAGCCATTATCCGCATCAAGACTATCTCTATGACTTATGCGATCAGATGGGATTTTTGGTGATGGACGAAGCTTTTGATGAGTGGGAGCTTCCAAAAAATAAATGGATAGAAGGCTGGAATGTTGGCACTCCAGGCAAGCAAGGCACATATGACTACTTCAGCGAATGGAGCGAGCGCGATCTTGGCGATATGATAAAGAGAAACCGCAATCATCCATCCATCATTATGTGGAGCATCGGAAATGAAATTGACTATCCTAATGATCCGTATACGCACGAAATCCTTAATGGCAATGCCCGAAATCCACAAATCTTTGGTAAAGGGTATCTTCCTGATCATCCTAATGCTATCAGACTTGGCGAAATTTCCAAACGACTCGTTGGAGTTGCCAAAGCTATTGACAGATCAAGACCAATTACAGCCGCGCTTGCTGGGGTTGTCATGTCAAATTTAACGGAGTACCCAGGCTCACTCGACCTGGTTGGATACAATTACCAAGAGTTCCGCTATAAAGATGACCACAAAGAATTTCCTAATAGGATTATTTACGGAAGTGAAAACAGTAAGGGATTGAATACCTGGCTAGCCGTTGACAGCAATGCATTTATTTCAGCGCAATATGTATGGACAGGGTTTGACTTTATGGGAGAAGCTGGAAGGTGGCCTTCTCGCAGCAGTGGTGCAGGTATATTAGACTTGGCTGGTTTTCCTAAAACAAACTTTTTCCTTACACAAAGTCTTTGGTCGCAAAAACCAATGATTTATATGACAGCTACTAGAATTCAGCAAGGTGGCCGTGGGGGCGGCGGCGGTAATCCTGTTTGGAACTGGACAGCAGGAGAAAAAATAAGAGTTAGTGCAATTACAAATAACTCTGAAGCTGAACTATTTATAAATGGAAAATCGTTGGGCAGAAAAACTGTAGGCACAAAAGGCACCGCAATAACATGGGATGTAGATTATGAACCGGGATTATTGCTAGCTAAGGGATACAATTCAGGCAAAGAAGCTAGTAGTCATACTTTAACAACCACAGGAGACATCACGGCAATACAAGCGTCGACCGACAAAAATAAGTTTAATAGTAAAATCAAAGGTTTGGCGCACATTGACATCAGTTTAACAGATGCAAACGGCAAAACTGTTTACACCGCCGAAAACGAAATAACTGTAGATCTCCAAGGACCCGCTGTATTACTCGGTTTGGAAAGTGCGAGTCTGACCAGTCATGAAGACTATAAGTCAAATAAAAGAAAGGCATTAAGAGGCAAACTGTTAGCCTATGTTCAGTCAACCCAAGAAGCCGGCACTATAAAAGTTATCATAAGCTCGCCCGGCCTGTCGTCAAAGACGATAGAAATCCAATCTAAATAGAAGGAAACTATCTGCTAAGCGTGTATCCAAGTAAATTTATATTCCAGGCTCGGATTCTTCATTCGTTCGGCTATTCTGGTTAAACGATCAGGAAGCTTCATGATATAGTCACGCGCTTTTTCTCCCGTCTCATCCAAATCTTTCAGACCATCAAGTTTCCATTCAATGATTAGTTCTTTAAGTATATCAACGTAATCTACCGCAGTATAAACCCCTAACCTTTGTGCTGCATCAGTGAAGTGAGAAAAAACCTGACCGATCGATTGTCCCATTTCTCTAAGAAAGTGAGCTGGCATTACAATCTTTTTTCTCATCATATCTTCAAAAGCAATTAGTGCCTCATTAGGATCTACTTCAATGACTTTTGATATGAAAGCCTTGTACGCTTTTGCATGACGAGCCTCGTCAGCTGCAATCACACCGCACATTTTTGAGAGTAATGTATCGCCATCTCTCTTCGCCAAACTTGCTACCCTTCTATGCGAAACATTAGTAGCCATTTCCTGGAAGCTGGTGTAAATGAAGTTCCTGTAAGGATCATGGTCAGTGCCAATATCGAATCCATCTGCAATAAGATATTGAGTAGAAATTTCCATCTGCCTCATGTTTACCCTTCCCGAAAGATATAAATATTTATTTAGCAGATCACCGTGACGTTTTTCTTCGGCAGTCCACTGTCTCACCCATCTCATCCATCCGCCTTCCTCGTCTTTGGAAACACCGTCAACCATCGCTAGCCATGATTCGTACGTCGGCAACGCCTCTTCTGTAATAGTATCACCAATTAACACGGCAACGAGATCGTACGACAATTCTTTTGCACTACCTTGCAATTCCTTTATTTCCTCAAAAAAATTGTTATTTCTTGCATCTGGAAGAAAATCTGAAGGCTGCCAATTGGTATCAATAGGCTTCAAATATTCATTCATCTTCTCAAGCATAAAACTTTCGATGTGCTTCATTACTTCTCTTCGTGCTCCGTAGCTAATCTGCATGCGATGATTATTTTTTGCAAAGATATAGATAATGACCAACTTATGGTCTTTTTGAAAATATTTAAACGTTATGCTAACCAATTAACCCCTTAAATTTTAAATATATTTATTTTTACCGCCTATTAGAAAAATATAAAAAAAACCCCACTAGAATATAGCGGGGCTTCATATAAATAGACTTAAACTAATTCTTACTTAGTGTCTGACGGTGCTTCAGGATCTTCTTTTACTTCATTTTCAGTACTTGGCTCAGGCGCTTCTTCAGCAACCGGACTTTCTACTACTACTTCCGCAACCATTTCTTCTGCGACTTCAGTATTCGCAATTTCAGCCTCAACAACTTCTGCGTCAACGGCTTCAACTTCAGAAGTGCTTGACTCGGATACTCCTACGTCCGCAGATTTCTTGGACTTGCCTCCGCGACGGCGAGTCGATTTCTTTTCCGCCGCTCCAGAATCTGCAGTAAATAGATCATTATAATCTACAAGTTCAACAAGCGCCATTTCTGCATTATCGCCGAAACGGTTGGTCAACTTAAGAATTCTGGTATATCCACCCGGACGTGTAGCAACTTTCTCGGCAACTTCACGAAACAAAATTGAAACTGTTTCCTTGTCTTTTAAATAGCTAAATACAGTACGGCGAGAATGAGTCGTATCATTCTTTGATTTCGTAATTAACGGCTCAACATAAGAACGCAAAGCTTTTGCTTTGGCCAACGTCGTGGTAATTCGTTTATGTTTAATTAGCGATGAAGCCATATTCGCAAGCATCGCCTTACGGTGGGTGTCTGTGCGACCTAAATGATTAATCTTCTTTCCGTGTCTCATTTTTCTTTTATAAAGTGTATACCGTTCCCACTTACGGGGGAGGAATTATACACAGTGAATAATTATTTGCAAGTTATAGCTTGTAAGTTATAAGTTCAACACGCAAGCCTTACTTACAACGTATAACTTATTAATTATAACATTTAATCTTCGTCCAGTTTAAATTTAGACAGGTTCATTCCAAATGATAAACCTTTTGATTTTACTAAATCTTGTATCTCTGTTAGGGACTTCTTTCCAAAATTCCTGAACTTTAACATATCGGCCACATCATAAGAAACCAGTTCTGCTAATGAGCGGATATCTGCTGCTTTCAAACAATTCAAAGCACGAACAGACAGGTCCAGATCAACTAACTCTGTTTTAAGGATTTTACGCATGTGTAAGATTTCCTCGTCAACTTCCTTTGTTTCTTCTTTCGCTTGAGCTTCAAGCATAATGTTCTCATCAGAAAACAACATGAAATGGTGAATAAGGATTTTAGCCGCCTCTTTCAATGCATCTTCAGGATGAATAGACCCATCTGTAGAGATATCAAGAACCAATTTCTCATAGTCAGTTTTCTGTTCTACGCGATAGTTTTCAATAGTATACTTTACATTCTTAATCGGAGTATAAATCGAATCAATCGCTATCACTCCTAGTGCAACGTCTGCATTCTTGTTTTCTTCTGCCTGGATGTATCCGCGTCCCTTATTGATGGTCAGCTCGACTTCAAGAGTAACCGAACTTTCCATATTGCAAATCACCAACTCGGGATTTAAAACAGTGAAATTACTTGAAAATTTGGTTATATCGCCTGCTGAAAACTTATCCTGACCAGCAATTGTTATAAATACTTTTTCTGAATCACCTGTATCACCGGTCTTTGTAAAACGAACTTGCTTTAAATTAAGAACGATCTCAGTAACATCTTCAACAACACCTTTTATAGTAGAGAATTCGTGTGAAACTCCTGAAAAACGTACTGACGTAATTGCAAAACCTTCCAATGAAGATAGCAAAATACGACGCAAAGCATTACCGATAGTTACACCAAACCCAGGTTCCAACGGACGAAATTCAAATGTTCCGTCGAAGTCCGTGGACTTCTGCATAATTACCTTGTCAGGTTTCTGAAATACTAAAATTGCCATTTATTTCGTGTTAAATATTTTAAAAATTATCCCGTGTCTGCGGGACCAGTATTACTTAGAGTATAACTCGACGATCAAGTTTTCCTTTATATTTTCAGGAATCTCATCACGGGAAGGGTAGTTCAAGAACTTTCCAGTCAGGTTTCTAGCATCCCACTCTAACCAGTGATACTTATTAATAGTACGACCGGCAACCGAGTGAGTAATGGCTTCTAATGATTGTGACCGCTCACGCACAGCAATAACATCTCCGGCACGTAATGAATATGAAGGAATGTTAACAACTTCACCATTAACGGTGATATGCTTATGACTTACCAACTGGCGCGCACCTGAACGGGTGGGGGCAATTCCAAGACGATATACCGTATTATCTAGACGAGCCTCTAGGAATTTCAGCAGCAGTTCTCCCGTGATTCCTTCTTTAGCAGATGCTTTATGAAAAAGATTCTCAAACTGACGTTCTAATACACCATAAGTATATTTTACTTTTTGCTTCTCCATCAACTGAATCTTGTATTCAGATTCCTTTCCACGACGCTTTGAAGCGCCATGCATGCCTGGAGGATAATTTTTTCTTTCTAATGCCTTGTCAGGTCCGAAGATCGGCTCTCTGAACCTACGAGCGATTCTGGATTTTGGTCCGGTGTATCTTGCCATTTTTTGTTTTTTAAAGTATCAATCCCGCTATACGAGACGACTCTTAGCTTTAAAACTTTTGTTAATAATATATTAATTTAAACTCTTCTTCTTTTCGGTGGGCGGCAACCATTATGTGGCATCGGCGTGATATCTTTAATAGTTGTCACTTCTATCCCTGCGGTTTGTAACGTACGAATAGCCGATTCGCGACCCGATCCAGGACCTTTTACAAACACTTCCACTTTTCTCAAACCCAGATCATAAGCTACTTTACCACAATCTGCTGCTGCCTGTCCGGCTGCATATGGAGTATTTTTCTTAGACCCTTTAAATCCCATCTTACCGGCAGATGACCAAGATATTGCTTGCCCTTGGTTGTTGGTTAGAGTTAGAATAATATTGTTAAAAGTAGCGTTGATGTGTGCCTGACCTATCGGTTCAACTATCACAACACGCTTTTTAGTTACTTTTTTAGTTTTAGCCATTTCCCTTTTTGAGTATTTTCCTTTAGACTCCTTATGGAGAGTAGTGTGTATTGAGACTTAAGCCAAAAAACCTACTCGATCTCCTTCTTTATTTTATTTATACTGAGATGATTTGCACTAACAGGCCTATCATTAAACTAAGCTTTTATTTAGTCGCCTTCTTCTTGTTAGCAACAGTCTTACGCTTGCCTTTCCTCGTCCGAGAATTATTCTTAGTACGTTGACCACGAACCGGCAATCCTTTACGGTGTCGTAAGCCACGATAACAGCCGATATCCATCAAGCGCTTAATGTTTAACTGAACTTCCGAACGTAGTGCACCTTCTACTCTGATCTGATCATTAATGATCCCGCGAATCGCAGTGAGCTGCTCGTCATTCCAGTCTTGTACTTTAACGTTAAAGTCTATCTCAGCTTCTGTCAGAATACGCTGCGCAGTAGAGCGTCCAATACCGTAGATATAAGTAAGTCCAATCTCTCCCCTCTTGTTTTTTGGTAAGTCAATACCTGAAATTCTTGCCATATTTTAATTTACAATTTTCGATTTACGATTTACGATTCCTGAACTACTCCAAAATCGTAATCCTAAAATCCTATTCTAAAATTCTTAACCCTGACGCTGTTTATACTTAGGATTCTTCTTGTTTATAACATAAAGTTTCCCCTTACGGCGAATAATCTTGCAATCAACGCTGCGCTTTTTAATAGATGCTCTAACTTTCATTCTACTTGTATCTATATGTTATTCTTCCTTTTGTTAAATCATAGGGTGACATTTCAAGTTTCACTTTGTCGCCGGGTAGTATTTTGATATAATGCATCCGCATTTTCCCCGAAATATGCGCTATAATTTCGTGTCCGTTTTCTAATTCTACACGAAACATTGCGTTTGACAAAGCTTCTTTTATTATACCATCCTGCTCAATCGAGGCTTGTTTAGCCATATTGTTGATTTTTTATTCAATTAAACCTGCTTTTGACAGGGGATGCAAAATTAAATAAAAAATTTTATTTATTCTGATTTTTGTTTCAATGCTTTTTCTATGCCTTCAAACGTCGACAGAACATCTGCTTTTTCCGCTTTCACGGCCACTGTATGCTCATAATGAGCAGAAGGCCTTCCGTCTACCGTACTCACTGTCCAACCATCTTTCCAAAACTTAACCCCTGCACGGCCTTGATTAATCATCGGCTCGATAGCAAGAACCATCCCAACTTCCAATTTAGCGCCAGTGCCCGGCTTCCCATAGTTAGGAACTTCGGGTTTTTCATGTAGTTTAACTCCAACACCGTGACCTACCAATTCCTTTACAACGCCATATCCATGGTTTTCGGCATGGCTTTGAATCGCATATCCAATGTCTCCAACGTATAAACCAGCTACTGCCTTTTCAATTCCCTTTTCAAGGCATTCCTTTGTCACTTTCAATAACTCAGTTGTCGCAGGATCCACCGTGCCAATCGAGAAAGTATATGCAGAGTCACCGAAAAATTTGTCAAGTACAACGCCACAATCCACGGACACGATATCACCATCTTTTAATTCATATTTCCCAGGGAAGCCATGAACAACCTGATCATTAACCGAGATGCATAGCGATGACGGAAAACCGTTATAATTTAAGAAAGCCGGAACTCCACCGTTATCTCGTATAACCGTTTCAGCCAGTGAATCCAAATCAATCGTTTTCACGCCTACATCAATTACATTTGCAATTTCTGCCAGGGCTTTTGAAACAAGCAAAGAACTCTTTCTTATTAGTTCTATCTCTTCGACAGACTTATAATAAATTTTTGGCATACTCCTAAATTACAGATCCGCCTGTATTTGCCGCAACCGGAGTTCGACCTTTGATTCTGCCGGTTTTCATTAAACCATCATAATGACGCATTAGTAAATGACTCTCAACTTGTTGAAGTGTGTCGAGCACAACTCCAACCAAAATCAATAATGAGGTACCGCCATAAAAATGAGCAAATTGACTGCTAACCCCTAACAATGTAACGATAGAAGGCAAAATTGCAATTATGGCAAGGAATACAGAACCCGGTAACGTAATTTTCGAAATAATTGAATCGATATAATCTCCCGTAACTTTACCGGGCTTAATGCCTGGTATAAAACCACCATTCTTCTTCATATCATCAGACATCTGTGTAGGATTGACTGTGATCGCAGTATAGAAAAATGTAAAAGCAACAATAAGTAACGCAAATGTGATGTTATATCCAAAGGACGTATAATCACTTAGTGATGTCAAAAATGCTCCTTGCGCATCCGGGAAAAATTGTCCAACCGTAGTGGGAATAAACATAATTGCCTGTGCAAAAATTATTGGCATTACACCGGCAGAGTTCACCTTTAAGGGAATATATTGACGCACGCCGCCGTATTGCTTACTTCCAATAATTTTCTTAGCATATTGAACAGGGATCTTCCGTACACCCTGTACAATTAGTATAGTAAATATGATCACGAAGAACCAACCAACAAGTTCAAGAACTAATGGTATTAGTCCGCCACCACCATCCATTCGAGACACTGATTCCTGCAATAGGGCACCTGGAAGCTGAGCAATGATACCAACCATTATAATCAATGAAATACCGTTACCAATGCCCTTATCCGTTATCTTCTCTCCCAACCACATCACAAACAAAGTACCTGCAGTTAAGGTCAGCATGCACGATATCGTAAACAATGGCTCAGCTAGTAATCTTGCTTCGGGCAATATTTGAGTGGTTCCATAGGCTACCGCTTGTAAAAGTGTAATTACAACCGTTAGGTATCGGGTAATTTGATTTATTTTCTTTCGCCCGCTTTCTCCCTCTTTTTGCATCTTTTGGAATTGCGGAACAATAATACCCATCAATTGCACCACGATAGATGCAGAAATGTACGGCATAACCCCCAAAGCAAAAATAGAGCCTCTCGAAAATGACCCGCCCGCGAACATATTAAGCAAGCCCATCAAGCCACCTTTATCTTCTGTGCTCAAAGAAGTAGCATCTACACCTGGTAGTGCGACGAACGAACCTATCCGATATATCAAAAGACAAAGGACTGTAAATTGTATCCTAGCTCTTAGATCATCAATTTTCCAAATGTTCCCTAAAGTTGTGAACAGTTTTTTCATTAGAATAAATTCGTTTTTAAGGGAAATGAAAAATCATTGTGCCCTATTTATTTAATTTCTAAGCGGCAGCTTATTAATAGTTTATTTATTTACAATTTAACAATTGCACCACCCGCAGACTCTATTGCCTTCTGTGCTGTTGCAGAAAACGCATGCGCTTGAACTTCTAATTTTGCTTTTAACTCACCACGACCCAATACTTTAACTAGGTCATTTTTAGACGCCAAACCATGATCTCTAAACGTATCAAAATTAATTGCTGTCAAACTAAACTTTTCAGCTAAACTTTGAAGCGCATCTAAATTTATGCTTACATATTCAACACGGTTGATATTCTTAAAGCCAACTTTAGGTACACGACGTTGCAAAGGCATTTGTCCACCTTCAAAACCTACCTTGCTTTTGTAGCCTGAGCGTGACCCAGCTCCCTTATGACCGCGTGTGGAAGTGCCACCGCGACCAGAACCGGTACCACGACCAATTCTCTTTCTATTTTTTGTAGAACCTTCTGCAGGTTTTAAATTACTTAAATTCATGATTAGATGCTTTCTACTGCTACCAAATGATTTACTTTTCTTACCATACCAACAATTGCCGGGGTAGCTTCAACTTCTACAGATTGGCTGATTTTACCCAACCCTAATGCCTGCATTGTTTTTTTCTGACGCTCGCTTCTGTCGATAACGCTTTTAATCTGTGTTAATCTGATCTTCGCCATGATAATTATCCGTTAAAAACTTTATTCAAGTCCACACCACGGTGTTGAGCTACTGTATAAGCATCGCGCATTTGCGATAAGGCAGATACCGTTGCTTTAACTACGTTGTGAGGATTAGATGATCCCTTTGATTTTGCAAGCACGTTGTGAACACCAGCACTTTCAAGCACTGCGCGCATTGCACCACCGGCAATTACTCCGGTACCGTTTGCAGCAGGTTTAATGAAGACAAAACCTCCAGAAAACTTACCATATTGCTCATGAGGAACTGTTCCATTGATGATCGGAACCTTTACAAGGTTTTTCTTTGCATCGTCTATTCCTTTAGCAATAGCTTCAGTTACTTCTTTAGCCTTACCCAGTCCATAGCCTACTACACCGTTCTCATCACCTACCACTACAATAGCAGAAAAACTGAATGTACGTCCACCTTTAGTCACCTTTGCAACGCGTTGGATACTAACTAAGCGGTCTTTCAATTCGATCTCGCTTGATTTTACTCTTTTTATATTGATTGTAGACATTTCTTCTGTAATTAAAAGGTAAGACCGGCTTCACGTGCGCCTTCTGCAAGCGACTTAACACGACCATGATACAAATACCCATTTCTATCAAAAACAACCTGGTTAATTCCGGCAGCAAGCGCCTTTTCAGCAACTAGTTTACCTACCTCTTTTGATTGATCTATCTTAGTACCCGTTGCAGAAAAGTCCTTCGCTAAAGACGATGCTGACACTAAGGTTTTACCGTCTGTATCATCAATGATTTGGGCATATATACCCTTATTACTTCTATAAACTGACAAACGTGGACGTTCAGCAGAACCGGTTAATCTTTTTCTGATACCTTTTTTAATCCGCTCTCTGCGAGATAATTTAATTCCTGCCATGATTATTATTTTTTAGCAGCTGATTTACCAGCTTTTCTTCTTAACACTTCACCAACAAACTTAATACCCTTGCCTTTATAAGGTTCTGGTGCGCGCAATGAACGAATCTTCGCTGCTACCTGTCCGAGTAACTGTTTATCAATACTTTCCAAAATAATGGTTGGGTTCTTACCTTTTTCTGCAGTTGTAACTACACTAATTTCTTTAGGTAACTCAAAAACATAATGGTGAGAGTAACCTAAAACAAGATCAAGTGTATTGCCGTTATTCGTAGCACGATAACCTACACCTACTAATTCTTGCTCAAGCTTATAGCCTGTTGTTACGCCTGTAACCATATTATTAACCAATGATCTATAAAGACCATGAAGTGCTTTATGACGTTTTTGTTCAGAAGGACGTTTAACTGTAAGTGTTCCGTCTTCTTGTTCAATAATTATATCTGAATCTACCTTTAGGGACAATTCTCCCTTTGGTCCTTTTACTACAACCTGATTATCATCAGATATTGTAATAGTAACTCCTGAAGGGATACTGATCGGTGCTTTTCCTATTCTTGACATCGCTATTCCTCCTTAATTAATAAACGTAACACAATACTTCACCGCCAATATTTAGATTTCTTGCCTCTTTATCAGTCATTACTCCCTTAGAAGTAGACACGATTGCAATCCCTAATCCGTTTAATACACGGGGCATTGTATCAACACCTGCATATTTCCTCAATCCCGGTCTGCTGATACGGTTTATTGTACGAATTGCCGGAATTCTTGTTATCGGATGATATTTTAAAGCAATTTTAATAATACCCTGTGCGGTACTATCTTCAAATTTATAGTTTGTAATATATCCTTTATCAAAAAGCACTTTAGTGATTTCTTTTTTAAGGTTTGATGCGGGAATTTCAACCACCCGGTGGTTGGCTTTAATGGCATTTCTTACTCTCGTAAGATAATCTGCTATTGGATCTGTATTCATTTTATTTAATTATAATGATGGTTTCCAACAAAGGACCTTTCATCGGTTAATACTTTTTGATTTAAGATTTTAGATTTTCCGGAGAAACGTAGATCTAAAATCTCGGTTTCTTTTACCAGCTCGCTTTCTTTACGCCAGGAATTTTACCTGCAAGCGCCATATCGCGAAACAATACTCGAGAAATTCCGAATTGTCTCATGTAGCCTCTTGGACGTCCGCTTAGCTTACAACGATTATGTTGTCTAACCGGAGAAGCATTTTTAGGTAATTTATCTAATCCTTCATAATCGCCTGCGGCCTTTAGGGCAGCTCTTTTCACAGCGTACTGGGCAACTAATCTAGCACGTTTTACATCACGCGCTTTTACACCTTCTTTAGCCATTATTAACTATGTTATGATTTTTAAATGGTAAGCCAAACTGCTTTAATAATTCCAATGCCTCTACATCTGTCTTCGCTGAAGTTACAAATGTGATATCCATTCCCATGATCTTGTTGATCTTGTCTATGTTAATTTCAGGGAAAATAATCTGCTCAGTTATACCGAGTGTATAGTTTCCGCGTCCATCAAAACTCTTATCGTTAATTCCTTTGAAATCTCGGATACGTGGAAGCGCAATAGCGATCAATCGATCCAAAAACTCATACATATTATTGTCACGTAAAGTAACTCGCACACCAATCGGCATCCCTTTACGTAATTTGAAGTTTGAAATATCTTTCTTTGATTTTGCAGAAATCGCTTGTTGTCCGGTAATAGTCGACAAATCGGCAATTGCGGTCTCAATAAGTTTCTTATCAGTAGTTGCAGCACCGATACCTTGATTGATTGCAATTTTCTGCAGCTTCGGAACCTGCATTACACTTTTATACTGAAATTTTTCTTTCAGCGCAGTACGAATTTCGTCCTGATATTTTGTCTTTAATCTTGGTATGTAAGCCATTACTTAATTTCCTCCCCTGATCTTTTTGAAATGCGAACTAATTTACCGTTAGCATTCTTTTTCTTGCCTATACGTGTTGGTTTACCTGATTTGGCATCAACCACCATTATATTAGAAATATGCAACGCTGCTTCTTTCTTTACAATACCGCCGTTAGGGTTAGTCGCATTAGGCTTAGTATGTTTTGAAACCATATTTGCACCTTCTACTATTGCCCTGTTTGCTTTTAAAAGCACTTCTAAAACCTTTCCTTGTGTCCCTTTTGAATCTCCGGCAATTACTTGTACCAGATCTCCTTTACGGATCTTAAGCTTAGGCTGTGAGTTATTTTTTCTTTCCATTGTTATAAAACCTCCGGTGCTAATGATACAATTTTCATAAATTGTTTTTCACGCAACTCTCTTGCTACTGGGCCGAAGATACGTGTACCACGTGGCTCGTCCTGAGCATTTAATAATACTGCGGCATTGTCGTCGAAACGAATGTAAGAACCGTCTTTGCGTCTAACTTCTTTACTTGTTCTAACAACAACTGCTTTTGAAACAGTTCCTTTCTTGATATTTCCGGAAGGGATTGCGCTTTTTACAGTTACGACAATTTTGTCGCCTAAAGAAGCATAACGCTTACCGGTACCCCCTAAGACGCGGATAACTAATACTTGTTTAGCTCCGCTGTTGTCAGCAACATTCAGTCTTGATTCTTGTTGTACCATGTTACTTAGCCTTTTCTAAAATTTCAACTAATCTCCAGTTCTTGGACTTACTCAGCGGACGAGTCTCCATTATCATGACAGTATCTCCGATACCACATGTGTTAGTTTCGTCATGAGCCATAAATTTGGTAGTCTTTTTAACGAACTTACCATATATCGGGTGCTTCACTTTCCTCTCTACAGCAACAACAATAGATTTATCCATCTTGTTACTAACAACCAACCCGATTCTTGTTTTTCTTAATTTTCTTTCCATTCTACTGTAAATTATTCAGTTTCTGAAGCAACTAGTTTTTGAGCTGCCGCTTCTGCTTTACGTTTAGTCAATTCAGTATTTAAACGCGCGATATCCTTTCTAACTTTATTAATCCTTAAAGGATTTTCAATAGCAGAAACTGTATGGGCAAACCTAAGTTTAGTAAGGTTAACTCTTTCTTCCTTAATTCGGGAAGCGATTTCTTCTGTTGTTAGCTCTAGTATTTCTGAATTCTTCATTTCTATTTTATGATTACACCGATCAATTAATTGCACCGATGTTTATTGACTACGATGCGATGATAATATCGATCTTACTTCTTTCTATGCTTCTGAATAATCTCTGCGGATGACAAATTTAGTTTGTACCGGCAATTTCTGTGCTGCCAAACGCAATGCTTCTTTAGCTACATCCATTGGAACACCTTCCGCCTCGAAAATAATTCTTCCTGGTCTTACTACTGCTACCCAATACTCAGGGGCTCCCTTTCCCTTACCCATACGTACTTCAGCGGGCTTCTTAGTTACCGGCTTATCCGGAAAAATACGAATCCAAACCTGACCCTCACGCTTCATAAAACGCGTCACCGCAATACGGGCTGCTTCGATCTGGCGACTGGTAATCCAGGCTGGCTCTAATGATTTTATTCCGAAAGAACCAAATGCAAGTTCAGCACCACGGGTGGCTAAACCTTTCATTCTGCCCTTTTGCATTTTTCTGAACTTCGTTCTCTTTGGCTGTAACATGTTCGTATTTTTTTATCTTAACGATGTCTGAACTTCTATTATTTTTTTCCTCTAAAACCACCGCCTGCGTTTCCACCACGATTAGCTCCAGGACCTCCCGCGCGATTCTGACCACCGCCTCGGCTATCTCCTCCACGATTGTCACCGCCACGTCTGTCATTTCCACCACGTCTGTCATTTCCACCAGCACGACGATCTCCGCCGCCACGGTTTTCACCGCCTGCAAATGCTGGTGCACCGTCTCTTCCCTTCACACCTGTAGTCTGACCAATATTTGGAGACAAATCACGTTTTCCGTAAACCTCGCCCTTACAGATCCAAACTTTAACACCGATCTTACCATAAGTAGTAAGAGCTTCTGCTAAAGCATAGTCAATATCTGCACGGAAAGTATGTAATGGAATTCTTCCTTCTTTATATTGTTCTGTACGAGCCATTTCTGCACCGCCTAAACGACCTGAACACATGATTTTTATTCCCTCTGCACCCATACGCATTGTAGATGCGATAGTGGTTTTCATAGCTCTACGGAATGAAATACGTGCTTCAAGTTGCTTCGCAATACCTTCACCCACTAATTGCGCATCTAATTCCGGACGTTTGATCTCAAAAATATTGATCTGAACATCCTTTTTCGTCAATTTCTTCAATTCCTCCTTGATCTTATCAACTTCTTGACCGCCTTTCCCAATAACGATACCCGGACGTGCCGTATGTATGGTTACAGTGATGCGTTTCATGGTACGCTCTATTACAATCTTAGCTACGCCACCTTTATTGATACGTGCAGAAAGATATTTTCTTATCTTTTCGTCTTCAACTAATTTGTCAGCATAGTTATTACCACCATACCAGTTAGAATCCCAACCTTTGATGATCCCTAATCTGTTACCTATTGGATGTGCTTTTTGTCCCATTCTGCTAATTAGTTTTTCGGTTCAATATTTTTGCTGTCAACAACAAGAGTAACGTGGTTTGAACGCTTGCGAATCTTATGTCCACGACCTTGAGGAGCTGGCCTTAGTCTTTTCAATTGGCGACCACCATCGACAAAAACAGTTTTTACAAACAATTGATTGTCTTCCGGGCGTTGACCATCATTTTTAGCTTCCCAATTCTTGATCGCAGACAATAAAAGTTTTTCAACTCTTTGTGCAGCTTCTTTTCTGGTAAACTTTAAAATATAGAGCGCCTTTTCTACCTGTGCGCCTCTAATGAGGTCGACTACTAAGCGCATCTTACGAGGCGACGTAGGGCAGTTATTTAATTTTGCAATTGCTTCCATTACTTATCTTTTCTTGTCAGCGTGACCTCTGAAGGTACGTGTAGGAGAAAATTCCCCTAACTTATGTCCAACCATATTTTCTGTTACGTAAACCGGAATAAACTTATTCCCGTTATGAACTGCAAATGTATGTCCAACGAAATCCGGAGAGATCATTGATCTGCGCGACCATGTTTTGATGACAGTCTTTTTGTTGCCAACATTCATGGCATCCACCTTTTTCAACACGTTGTGGTCGATGTAAGGTCCTTTTTTAATTGAACGAGCCATTATTTTTTCCTTCTCTCAATGATATAACGATCCGATATTTTCTTTTTATTACGGGTTTTGTAGCCTTTAGCCAACATTCCGTTTCTTGAGCGCGGATGTCCTCCGGATGCTCTTCCTTCACCACCGCCCATCGGGTGATCTACTGGATTCATGGCAACACCACGAACTCTTGGACGACGACCTAACCAACGCTTTCTACCTGCTTTACCCAATACCTCATTAGCTTTTTCAGCATTTGAAACAGCGCCAATAGTAGCCATACAAGTCACAAGGATCATTCGAACCTCTCCTGAAGGCAATTTAATGCTAGCATATTTGCCATCTCGTGCAGCAAGTTGAGCGTACGCTCCCGCGCTGCGGGCCATTGATCCACCTTGGCCAGGATTCAATTCAATATTATGAATGATCGATCCAAGTGGAATACTTTTTAAAGGCAAGGCATTTCCTACTTCAGGAGCAACAGCTTCACCGGATAAAACAATCTGGCCAACTTGCAACCCCTCAGGAGCAATGATATAACGTTTCTCGCCATCTGCGTAATGCAACAAAGCAATACGAGCTGTACGATTAGGATCATACTCAATTGTAGCAACAGTTGCGGGGATATCTTTTTTGTCGCGTTTAAAATCAATCAATCGGTACGACTTTTTATGTCCCCCACCGAGATAACGCATAGTCATTTTACCGGTATTATTTCTACCGCCCGACTTCTTGATAGAACGAACAAGTGACTTTTCAGGCACATTTGTCGTCACATCCGAATAGTCGCCACCCACTCTGAAACGAGTGCCTGGGGTAACCGGTTTAAATCTTTTAACTGCCATGTCTAATTATATATTGCTATAAAAGTCAATAACTTCTCCATCGTTCAGTGTCACAATAGCCTTTTTATATTTGGCCGCATGACCGGATACCTGTCCGGCTTTTGTAGAACGATTTTTTGTTTTCCCAAAAACAACCATCGTATTGATCGCACGAACTTTAACGCCGTACATTTCTTCGATGGCCTGTTTGATTTGCAATTTATTTGCTTTAGGATCTGCTTTGAAAGCATATCTACCTAACTTCTCAGTTTGTATAGATGCTTTCTCTGTTAAAATAGGTTTCTTTAAAATTTCCATCTTATTTGGCAAATGCCTCCTCCAATGTTTTAACAGTTTCTGTAGTTAGTATAAGTGTTCCTGCGTTTAATACATCATATGTATTTAGTTGAGCTGCAGTTACAACTTTTGCCGACTTAATATTTCTGCTAGATAAATAGATTGTACTATTGTCAGATGGTAAAACAAGTAATGTCTTTTGATCCGCGAGATTCAAGTCATTCACGAGTTTTAAATAACTCTTAGTCTTTACAGAATCAAAAGTGAAATCTTCAAGAACCATGATGTTATTATCCTTTGCTTTGTATGATAAGGCAGACTTACGTGCTAAAGCCTTAAGCTTTTTGTTCAGTTTAAAACTATAATCGCGTGGCTGCGGACCGAATATTCGACCGCCACCATTAAATAATGGAGATTTAATTGAACCTGCACGAGCACCGCCAGTACCTTTTTGTTTGTATAGTTTACGAGTTGACCCTGCTATTTCATTACGTTGCTTAGACTTATGAGTACCTTGACGCTGATTGGCCAAATACTGCTTAACGTCTAAATAAATTGCATGATCGTTAGGCTCAACAGCGAAGATCGCATCAGGAAGCTGCACCTTGGCACCTGTTTCTTTACCTGAAATATTAACAACTTTAACTTCCATCTTCTTATTTATCAACGATTACGTAAGAACCTTTAGCTCCCGGGATTGAACCGCTAACTACTAATAAGTTTTGCTCAGCGTAAACTTTCATTACCTGAAGGTTCTGAACTTTAACACGATCGCCTCCCATACGGCCCGCCATGCGTATTCCTTTGAATACTTTTGAAGGCCAAGAAGAAGCACCAAGTGAACCTGGAGCTCTTAGCCTATTGTGCTGACCGTGGGTCTGCCCGCCAACACCTGCAAAACCGTGACGCTTTACAACACCCTGGAAACCCTTACCTTTAGATGTACCTACAACATCAACAAAATCACCTTCGGCGAAGATTTCTACAGTAACGGTGTCCCCCAAACTCTTCACATCTACAAAAGTCTTAAACTCAACAAGCTTACGCTTTGGAGTAGTTTTCGCTTTTTCAAAGTGACCTTTAAGAGGACCGCTTGTGTTTTTTTCTTTCTTGTCGTCGAAAGCTAGTTGAATTGCTGTGTAGCCATCTATTTCAGAGGTGCGTAGTTGGGTTACTACACATGGTCCAGCTTCGATAACAGTACAAGGGATATTTTTCCCTTCAGCATCGAAAATGCTGGTCATTCCTACCTTTTTTCCAATAATTCCTGACATATTCTAAATTCAATTTGTGTCCATCGAAGCAGTAGGGCTTCGTTCAAGACATAATAAGTCCCTCAAAGGGACGGCAAAGATAGAAAAGTTAGATTAATTATCAAATAGGGATTGAGTTATTTTTTTTTAAAAATCGTAATATGTAGTTAATAGCGATAAACAACCTTTCAGGCGGGTTTTATCCAAATCCCCTCTGCTGCACTTTTAATTAGAGCATCAATAACCTTCATATTATTAATGGCATCTAGCAAACTGTTGGGCAACTCAGCGTCATCGATAATTGATTTTGAGAACAGGTCGCCCTGAATTGTGTATTGATCTACTGGTTTAAATGTTATTTCTTCTTTTCCTTCGCTGGTGTAATGCCAAATTCGCGTTATCTTATCGAAAGGAGCATTAAATGGAATCTCGATTTCTACACGGCCTGCGTCCCCTAATATATTCACTCGTTGATAGGGCATTAGTTGCGTGGAGCATGTGAAAGTCGACGATCCTATATTAAAGTCGAGAATCCCTGAAGCGATGCGATCAATTTTCATGATTGGATCAAACTGCAAATGTGCTTGAACCCGTTCAGGTTCGGCATCAAAAAGGAATCTGGCAAGCGAGACACAATAACAACCGATATCCATTAATCCACCTCCTCCGTATTCCGGCTTATTGCGAATATTAGATGAATCTATATTATGATAGGAAAAAAAAGAATGTATGTTCTGAAGATTACCGATCCGACCGTCATGTACGAGTTTCTTACTATACTGCCATTGAGGATGAACACGATACATGAATGCCTCCATAATTTTAAGTCCGGGTTTCGTTCTTGCAACTTCAAACAATTTCAATGCTTCTACACCTGAAAGACCTATAGGTTTTTCACAAAGAACGTGTTTGCCTACCTCGAGTGCCTTAATAGCCCATGGCACATGTAAGTGGTTAGGCAGCGGTATGTAGATGGCATCAATGTCTGGATCATCCAACAATTCTTGATATGAGCCGTAAGCTTTCAGAATAGTTAATTCCAACGCGATTTTTTGTGCCCGACTGAGATTGCGGGAAGCGATTGCGATGATTTCGCAATACATTCCCTTCTGCATCGCAGGAATTACTTGTTTCACTGCGATTTTCGCAGTACCGAGAACACCCCAGCGCACTTTATTCATAAAATGTTTTTGATGGCTAAATAAAACGATAAAGTGAAATTATTGTTAATAGTTTAAATAAACATAAAAAATCAATATGAAAATTGCGTTTAATCTAATGTGCGTTGCCGTGCTATTCGCATTTGCATTAGGCAATACAAGATATAACTCAACGCTGTACCAAAAAAAACAACCAGTGTTACTTTAAGAACATTTTGCTTATTCCGTTCGTCGGCTATTGCAGCCGGCTGTGCAACGCGTACGATCAGCAATCTACCTAACACAACGCTGCAGGTGGAACAACGACCATTAGGAGCACATTGAGCGATGATGGGAGAACAGCAAATAGCGGAAACAATATGATTATTACATGAACATTTATCGCGCCCTAAATTCAGCGATTGTTCAAGATTAGATTTTAGGGGTTGTAGGTTTCAGGTTGTGCGACAGAAGCCGGCAAGCAGCATTTGCAGTATCTTGACTTTGTAAATTTTTAACTGGATATTACTTGAGTACACAAAAGAAGAGTTTCCCTTCTGCTTATTATTTAATTCTTCGTCCTTCACTCATTTAAATTTCCCCGTTTCTCTTTCTGCTAAACCATTCAACAGACAGTAGACCTAACAAGGTTAAGAATATCAATTTTAGGTTAATCAAATCCTCGTACCGCCTGTCTTCAAAAGAAACGGTTTTGATTTGCTCATTTGCTTTAATTAAAACAGGCAGGTCGTTAACTTGAGCGGGGTACACCAATTTGCCTCCACTTTGATTTGCTAGTGCATAAAGCAGCTGATGATTCGCAGTAGTTTGCTGAAATTCAGATTGTTGCTGATTGATCACAAATTGCCCGGTTGAAACTGGCTTTTCTTTTCCTAATTGTGTACTTGCGGCAAATGAATACTCTCCTGCGGGAAGTGTACCGCCATCCAGAATATATGAATTAGTAGTCTTAGACATTTGGAAAGTGTAGTTCTTACTGTTACTACCCTTTAATACAACCTGAACTTCTTGAGTATTGACTAATTCATAGGAGTCATTGTAAAGCTCGCCGTTAAGGATCACGTGCTCATTTTCATCAAATGATGTTCTTGCAGGATAAACCCTAAACTTACGCTTATCATCTTTAGAAGATAGATATTGAACTACTTTGCTAACCAGCTCATCAACAATAACGTGATTACCATTTTCCTGAAAATCTTCTAAACGCCAACGCCATAGCCCTTCACCTGCCAGCACGCCTATCTTGCGTTCAGCCTCATCGGCAAATAATAGCATCGGACGGCCTGATGCTACACGGCCTATCTGCTGGGTTAACAGCACCGAAGCCGGACCTTTCAAACCATAATTTCCGTACATTGTCACTAAAGGGGCAAATCCCGGAAGTCCGGCAATTGCAGCAGCACTTAATGTGAATTGATAAAAATCATCCGCAACTTTTGCGGTGGCATCTTGCGGGGTAGATCCCGCGGCAACGATATTTAGTCCCATCTGTGCCTTAGAGAAATCTCCGGCGCTTGATTGAGCCCCTAAAATAAACCAAATGGGTTTACCTTTGGCGAGTTCTAAAATATTTTCGCCTTTATTAGTTAAAGAAGGTATTTGGTGCAAAACCACAAGTCCGGCTGCGGCCAAATCCTCATTTTTAAAGGCATCGGCCAATACAACTTTTACTTCATAGTTTTTATTGGACTCTATCGATTGCTTTAAAGTTGTGAGGTCTGGATGCGGCGAATTAGCGATAACTAATATTTTCTGCCTCCCGTCGATTACCTCTATAAAAATTGTCTGGCTGTTATTTGCTTTGGAAAGCTCCGAGGAAATAGGCGCAACGTTGATTACATACTTCTGCACACCTTTCTGAGAAGCGAGAAGTGTTAAAGGAACAGTTAGGTGATATTCGGCGGAGCCGACATTAACAGGTTTAGAGAGAAGCGTTTTCCCGCTACGATCCGAAACGGTGAGCACACTTACTGCGCCGCTAGCCTGGTATGCATCAACCGTAATTTCTAGCTGGAATTCATTATCCAGATAGACGATGTTGTTAAAGTTTACATTAGCAATTAGCAGATCGCGTTTGGGAATGGTATCGCCTAACGCAACTGTATATAAAGGAGCTTTTAAGCTTCTAGCTTCGTATTCTGGGTTACCGCCCCGATTATAGATCCCATCTGTTGCAATGACTACCGCGCCAATATTTCTCGAAGCATATTGCTCATTCACCATTTGAAATAACCCGGAAATATCACTCAGCTTTTGTTTATAGCCGAAATCAAGCCCAGCCTTTATCTGATCTCCAAATTGGAATGTTTTGACTTCATAGTCTTCTCCGAGCGTTTCTTGAAGTGCTTTAAAATTAGCAGCGTACGCGGAAGGATCAAAATTGCTTGGCTCCGAAATGCCGATGGACGCTGAATTATCCTGTGCAAGAATGATCAGCGGCTTTTCAAGTTGGGTGTCGGTAATTTTAATTTCTGGAGCAAACAGCAAAAAAGCTATGAAAGCCACAGTTGCGGCCCGAAGTCCAAAAAGCAATTTTCTTAAAGAAGGCTCAAGTCGGGATGAAGTAGGATAAAGTAAAAAAGCATATCCAACACCTAATGCTATGCACGCTATGAGCCAAAAAAAACTACTTAAACCAAATTGGACCTCAAATAGTAATAACATATTTTTCTGAAAGTAAATATGCCAATTTTATTTTAGAACGAAGTGAACATCTCTATTTCAATTAAAGCATGCCGCCGCAAACGGAAATCACCTGGCCAGTTATGTAAGCGCTCATGTCTGAAGCTAAAAAAACGCATGCATTTGCTACATCATCTGTCTCGCCGGCGCGTTTAAGCGGAACTCCCTGCTCCCAGCCTTCAACGACTTTAGGATCAAGTACATCTGTCATTTCTGTACGAATAAAACCGGGAGCAATTACATTGGTACGGATATTTCTTGATCCCAACTCCTTAGCAACGGATTTTGAAAATCCGATAATACCTGCCTTCGACGCCGCGTAATTTGCTTGCCCGGCATTTCCCTGGACCCCTACGACAGAACTCATATTGATAAATGATCCCTTGCGGTTCTTCATCATAATCTTTGATGCCGCTTTGGTGATATTAAAAACGGATTTTAAATTTATTTCAAGGACATCGTCCCAATTCTCTTCGCTCATCCGCATTAATAAACCATCTTTAGTGATCCCTGCATTGTTTACCACAATATCCAGCGTGCCAAAATCTGCAACGATATCGTTAATGAGCTTTTCGGCCTCGTCGAATTTAGATGCATCTGATTGATAACCTTTCACTTTTGTGCCCGCGCCTTGCAATTCCTGCTCCAAGGCAAGGCCCTTTTCTATAGAGGATAAATATGTAAATGCAACATTAGCACCATGCTCTGCAAATTTCTCCGCTATCTTACGACCAATGCCTTTTGACGCTCCTGTAACAAGAGCCGTTTTTCCTTCGAGTAATTTCATATAGGTTTATGGTTGGGGGTTGTCGGTGCAAATATTGATTTTTTTTTGGAGAATGGAAAGAGGAAATGGGGCAAAGAGTAAATAGCATGGAGTTTGAATGGATACAGCAAAGCGCCGGGCGCTTGGCGCAGAGCGGACGTCACTTAAGTTAGAAAGCAAAGATTGGGACTTTGTCCGTAATACGGCTTTACGTGGCGCTTCGAACGACTTTCAGAGTTTCGAGCTCAGTCCCCGCTGCTACTGCTCAATCACCTTACTCAAAGACCCCGCTAAAACCCGATCGTTTAACTTCATCCCGTTAAGGATCGCGGTCTCTGGAAAACGTTTATCGATCACTTTATAATGTCGAAGTGCCTGCTCTAAAGTTCCGGTTGTCCGCACGGTCTAAACTCTCATACGTTCACATTTTTTTGCTAAATTTTGAAGCGTCTTTTAACTCGCGGAAACTTTGTATCGACGTAGTAAATAGGGGTGCAAACGCATTAAAATCTTCGGTAGATGTACCACCAAGCATCAAATAAATATGTCCTCTGTATTAGATGACATACGATAAAGTTCACACGGCAGCAGCCTAGTTTGTTGCCTTTGACTATGTACTTGCCTTTGGTCGGCCACCATCGAAAGGGCACTTAAACCGTTCACATTTACTTGTCTAGACTCACAATGAGGATTAAGTTATTGTTGTATCACTGCAGTGGCGGCCGCTTGCACCGTCTTTTTCCAGCTTCCATGGTAAGCATCAACATAGCCTTTCCGTTTTTAGGAGCCATTTGAGAGATTTGCTGGCTGTCCTGATGAATCCAATCTGCGGCATTCTGAGACTGAAGCTTTAATTCACGATGATAAAAAACGCTGCTTTCAATAAAGCCCTGCTAGGATCTACCCCGTAGATCAGCCCATCAATCATTTTAGATAGTAATTGCTAACATTGTTAGTATTTACTATATTTACGATTCTTCCAATATTTATTAGTTTTAATAGATTCATGTATGCAATCGTAGATATAGAAACAACCGGTGGTCATGCGAATGCAAACGGCATCACCGAAGTCGCCATTGTTATTTACGACGGCAAAGAAGTAGTGCAACGTTTTGAAACGCTGATCAACCCGCAGGTCCCTATCCCTATTTATATCGAAGCGCTTACAGGCATAAGTAACGAAATGGTACAAAATGCGCCTCTGTTTTCTGATGTAGCTGCAGAAATATTCGAGATGCTCAAGGGCCGCATTTTTATAGCACACAATGTAAATTTCGATTACTCATTCTTGCGGCATCATTTAGCGGCTTCCGGCTTCGAACTTAGTTGTAAAAAGCTCTGCACTGTACGCCTCAGCCGAAAAATTTTCAAAGGCCTGCCGTCATATAGCCTTGGCAAATTATGCAGATCGTTACAAATAGAAAATCAGGCGAGACACCGGGCGGCTGGGGATGCGGAATCTACCGCAATTTTGTTCTCAATGCTATTGAAAAACGATACCGAAAATCACATTAAAGGTTCCTTAACACAAAAATCGAAGGAACAATCATTACCACCTCACTTACCGCGCGAGCAGGTAGACCAACTTCCTTACCTTCCGGGAGTTTATTATTTTCATAATCATAAAGGCAAGGTGATTTACGTAGGGAAGGCTAAAAGCCTTCGTAAACGCGTGAGTAGTCATTTTTCAAATAATAGTCCCGGGAAACAAAAACAAGAATTTCTAAAGAATATTAACAGTATCAGCCATCAGGTTTGCGGCACAGAATTGATGGCATTTATTTTAGAAGCGATCGAGATCAAGCGTCTATGGCCAGCATTCAATCGATCGTTAAAGCGTTTTGAACATGCCTATGGCTTGTTTAGTTACGAAGATCAAAAAGGTTACTTACGCTTGGTGGTTGATAAAAAGAGAAAATATACGCAACCACTCTACAGCTTCGGATTACTCAGGGAGGGCTATAATTTCTTAAATCGATTAATTGGAGAATTTCAGCTTTGCCCTAAATTATGTTTTGTTCAGCAGAACGATCAAATTTGTGCTAGAATTAATGATCAGGAATGTCTTTGTGCATACCGGGGAGAAGAAACACCTGCAGCCTACAACCTGCGTGTCAACGAGGCAATGAACTATCTAGATGAAGTGCTACCTACGTATGCTATTGTTGGCGAAGGCCGAATACAAGAAGAAAAAAGCTGCATTTTAATGGAAAAGGGACAATTTTACGGAATGGGATACATTTCCGGGAGTAACCATGAAGACATCAATTCGATCAAAACGTTCCTCACACCCTACCCTGCTAATGATTATATCAGAACTATGATGCATCAATATTCAGAGCGACATCCGGCAAGGAAGATTGTATTTTCTGAAAGCAACGAATTCGTGTAGGATTTCCGAAGCTCCGCGATCTATGTACGTTACTGGCTTGATCCTTAGCTAATTAAAAGTGACTGCAATAACATTATGTGCAAATATTATTAGATATCTTTATAATAGCATGTTAACTGTCAACATCTACTAGATATTTTGCCGTGAAACGCTTTTCAAAAATTTTCTTTCCAGTTTTCCTCGCAATTATGTTTTTGGGTGTCCTTTTTTTTGCCCTATTTAAAGTAGATGTAAATCGAGAAAACTCGAAAGACATTCACGGAATTGTTAGAAGTGTGAAACTTGGAGGCATGAAAGATATTGTGGTCAGCCTTAAAGACGAAAGAGGAGTTTTCTATATTACCAATGCATCAGCAGCTGCAGCTGCATTAACAGTTGAAGATCTTTCCGAAAAACTGGTCAATAAGTCGGTAACTTTAACCTATGCTAAACCACAAATATTTAGTTTGTTAAGTCCGGTAACCAGCACCATTCATATCACAGAATTGAAGTTAGGCGAGGAGATTATTTTCTCAGAACTCTAATCAGAATCTTTGCGAGGTCAATTTACTCACATCATATCCCTTAGCCTTGCATCGTGCAAGAATCTCTTGATATTGCTTTGCGGACATTTTCTTTTCGCGGCTCATGATAAATAAAAACCTATGATCCGGGTGCCCAACAACCACGTATGAATAATCTGAAGCTAACTCAATAATCCAGTAATCCACCTTAATTGGCCAGATGAACTGGGCTTTCAACTCGCCGTCATTTAGTTTTTCACCCTGATACAGCCTTGAATTGTAGCGCACAACTGCATTTTCGTTCTTTTTCGCAATAGTCAATACATCCAGATACCCTGATGGATTAACGGTATAAGTTGTGGTTGTTTCTCTGACGCCCTTATCGAACATTGTAGGAATTGAATATAACGAGTACCAAACTCCACTATATTTTTTTAGGTCGACTTTCTGAACAGGGGCATGCTTTTCTGCATAATTATTAAAAAACAGCAAGGATACCAGCACAATAAGAATCTTCATGTTATCTAATTTTTACTATTTACGCATTAAGGTACTTTTTAGATTTGAAAAAATCTATGTTCTGAGTTCAAGCAGGTATAAAAAGCAAATTCTTATAAAGAACACTAAAAAGCAGGAAGCAAATCACGACTGCTTTTTAATCGATTTTTTTAAACGCCTGTTTTCTTTGCAGGCGCAAAAGTCATTGAAACAGAGTTTACGCAATGCCTGGTATTCTTTGCTGTAAACCCTTCGCCTAAAAAGACATGTCCCAAGTGTCCATTACATTTCATGCAAACTATTTCTGTACGCATACCGTCCGAATCCGGAACACGTTTTACTGCACCTTTAATCTCAGCATCAAAGCTTGGCCACCCGCAATCTGATTCAAACTTATCTTGCGAATAATATAAAGGATTATTGCATCTCCTACACAAGTAAACACCTTTTTCTTTGGTGTTTAAGTACTTACCGGTGAACGGCATCTCGGTTCCTTTGTGAACAATCACGCGTTCTTCTTCTGCTGTTAATTTGTTAAACTCCATTAAAGTGGGTGTTTTTGAGGGTGCTGCTTTAACTGTTTCTTTTGATTTAAATTGAGCACATGCCGTAGTAGTTACAGCGGTAATTATGAATAGCACCCAGATAAAATTTTTCATTTCTTCGAATTTTGTTAACATACGGAATGCAAGTCGGTTTCGTTTTATAGAAATGAAAATATTTTAGAACCTGCAGGCCAACCAAACAACCTGTATCTAAGTTACAAAAAAATCTCACCGGAAACCGCTGAGACTCTATTTACTAGATAAGAATATTAGCTATTTCCGTTTACTCAACTCATCTGCCATTGCTTCGCCAATATCAGCAGGAGATTCAACCACACGGATTCCACATTCGCGCATAATTTTCATCTTTGCGGCTGCTGTATCATCTGCACCACCTACAATTGCGCCGGCATGACCCATTCTGCGTCCGGCAGGCGCTGTTTGTCCAGCAATAAACCCAACAACGGGCTTTGTGCCATGTTCTTTGACCCAATACGCCGCTTCAGCTTCCATTCCACCACCAATCTCGCCAATCATAATAATTCCTTCTGTTTCCGGATCATTCATTAGCAATTCAACAGCTTCTTTTGTCGGAGTACCTATAATTGGATCGCCACCAATACCGATCGCGGTAGTAATACCCAGGCCTGCCTTGACTACTTGATCTACCGCTTCGTACGTTAGAGTTCCTGATTTTGATACCACACCCACTGTACCTTTTCTGAAAATAAAACCGGGCATAATACCAATTTTAGCTTCATCTGCTGTAATAATTCCCGGACAATTTGGTCCGATAAGACGACAATCCCGATCACTAATATATTCCTTCACCTGAATCATATCCTTTGTTGGAATTCCTTCGGTGATACAAACGATAACTTTAATTCCTGCTTCAGCAGCTTCCATAATTGCGTCTGCAGCAAATGGAGGTGGAACGAAAATAATAGACACGTCCGCACCCGTTTTTTGAACTGCCTCGTATACTGTATTAAACACCGGACGGTCAAGATGTGTTTGACCTCCCTTACCTGGCGTTACGCCACCTACCACATTTGTTCCGTACTCAAGCATTTGTGATGCATGATATGTGCCCTCATTGCCTGTGAAGCCCTGAACAATAACCTTTGAATTTTTATTTACTAATACACTCATGATCAGATTTTAATATCGCAAAACTAACAGAATAAGCAGGATTCTCAAACGGTTTGTGTAAAAAGAATGAAAATGTTATCGAGCATGGAGCGGGGAGCATGCTATTCTGAGCTGACGTGTTGTTCAAATGCACGGTATAGTTTATGCAACAAATCTATTTAGCAATCCCGGCCGAATTAAACTGCAAATTATACAACTTCTTATAAAAGCCGTTCAATTTCAGTAATTCTTGATGCGAACCAGATTCTTTAATTTCACCGTGGTCCAACATGATAATCCGGTCGGCGTTTTGAATAGTAGAAAGTCGATGAGCGATAACGATAGAAGTCCGTCCTTTCATCAGTTTTTGGATAGCTTGTTGAATTAAGCCCTCCGTCTCTGTATCAACAGACGATGTAGCTTCATCGAGCACCAATATTTTCGGATTATACACCATTGCTCGAATAAAGGAAATCAACTGCGCCTGCCCGGCAGATAAAGTTGCTCCCCGTTCCATCACTTCATAATCATATCCTCCCGGTAGGCGCTCAATAAACTCATGTGCCCCAACTTCCTTTGCTGCAATAATAATCTGCTCCCGGCTAATATTATGATTATCAAGCCTAATATTATTTGAGATTGAATCTGAGAACAAAAACACATCCTGCATGACAGTTGCAATTTGAGATCGTAGAAAATTAAGCTCATATTCTCTAATATCCTTGCCATCTAGCAATACACAGCCTTTGCCAATTTCGTAAAATCTATTCAGAACATTAATGGTCGATGATTTACCGGCGCCGGTAGCACCCACAAGAGCTAGTGTTTCGCCCGGCTTGACATGAAAAGAAATATCTTTTAGCACCCAGTTTCGCTCGTCGTCGGGATGATTCTGAGCTACTTCCTCTGAAGTATATGTAAACCATACATTTTTAAACTCCACTTCACCTTCTATCTTCTTAGGCATAAAAGTGCCCCGGTTCTCAGTTTGTTCTTTCGTATCGAGCACATTAAAAATGCGTTCTGCTCCAACCATTCCCATTTGTAAGGTGTTAAATTTATCTGCAAGTTCTCTGATAGGTCGAAAAAGCATGTAAATAAACATGATAAACGCCACCACGAGACCGGGTCCGGCCTGCTCTTCTTCTAAAAAAGAAGTAACCGTCTCTTCGTTTAAAATCATTTTAGAGCCATACCAAACCAACAGCCCTAAAGAAAATGCAGAAATAACTTCCACAACCGGAAAGAAAATGGAGTAATACCAGTTTGACCGAATGTGAGCATCCCGATGTTTTCCGTTTATTTCTATAAACTTCTTCATCTCCTGCTCTTCCCTACTGAAATATTGAATGACACTTATTCCGGTTATATGCTCCTGTAAAAATGTATTTAACTGTGCTACCTGCGTCCGAACTTGTTGAAATGCAGCTTTAATTGCCTCTTTAAAAAAATAACTGGCGAGCATCAAAAGCGGCATCGGTAGAAGCACAATCAAAGTCAACTTCCAGCTATAGAGCAACATAAATGCAATAATCGTTATAATCTGAAGCAGGTCTCCTACTATCGCGATGAGCCCTTCCGAAAAGATATCTGCAATGGTTTCCAGATCAGAAACAGTCCGGGTGATTAATTGTCCGATTGGTGTACGATCGAAATATTTAAGGCGGAGACTAGTGGTATGATTAAAGACTTCGATGCGCAAATCGCGGATAACCGACTGACCCAACTTATTAGTCGATACTGTTTGAAAATATTGTGTCAAAGTTTGAATCAAAAGCAGAATAATCATGATCATCATCATCCAGAACAACCCTGAACTATCGTTCTCCAGCACATATTTATCGATTGTGTGTTCAACAAGTAGTGGACGAAGAGGGGCAATACCCGCAACGGAAATGGTTAAGACCATTGCCCATATAAACAAAGATCTGTAGGGTTTTAAATATTGAAATATGCGTTTGAGCAGATTTAGATCATATACTTTTCCACTGACCTTTGCCATCCTAATTTTTCTCAGTGTTTCGGAGGTAAGGGTACTGAACCTCTGCCAGGAACAATCCATGCGCGGGAACAGAAAAGCCGGCGTTTGAACGGTCTCCGCTCTCTATAATACTTCTTATCACTTTTGGGTCAATTTCACCTCTTCCAATCTGCAAAAGAGTCCCAACAATAGCTCTCACCATGTTACGCAGAAAACGGTCCGCAGAGATCCTAAATGTAATAGAATTTGCATTTTCAGTCCAATTAGCTTCAGACACGGAGCAATTATTTGTAAAAACCCGTGTATTTGATTTGCTAAAGCAACTAAAATCTTTGAATTCTTTAATTATCTCGGCGGCTTTGTTCATGAGTGCAATGTCTGGCTTTTCGCGAAGCAACCATGAAAACTGATCCCGAAATGGGTCTTTATTAAAGTGAATATGATATTCATAGGTACGTAGGTTAGCATCAAAACGAGCATGAGCATTTTCGAGGACTTTGATAAATCGCTTCGCAGCAATCTCATTTGGCAACATTCTATTCAAGCTTGCCAATAAGCGAGCATCAGGAGTTGGCGACGTAGAATTGAGATCAAAATGTGCGAAAAACTGCGAGGCATGGACGCCGGTATCTGTTCTCCCACAACCAAGCGTTTCGATATTCTGTCGAAACAGCGTCGTTAAGGCTCCATTTAGAACTTCTTGCACCGTTAATGCATTTGGCTGAGCCTGCCATCCATGGTAAGGTGTACCGTTGAAGCACAATTCTATGAAATAACGGGAACGGTCGGTCACGAATCAAAGGTAAGGTGTAGAGGGCAAAGGGACAAGAAGATTAGACGTGCTAATTTCGCTCAGCTTTTACCAAGGGCAATGATTAAATCCTTCTTGTTTATGCACTTTGCTCCTTGCTCCGTATATTTGAAAAAAATCGTTTCATGATCCAACGTGTCCAATCCATTTGGTTGTTTTTCTCAACAGCGGCAATAATTAGTCTTTTCTTATTTCCTTACCTGCAAATTCTGAACATCAACGGAACTGCACAAATAATTAAAGTGACAGGGGTATACGAAAATATTGGCGGACAGTCGATGCAGACAAAGCCTTTTCTCTTACTTACTATAGCCACCGTTTTACTTGCGTTGATACCGTTCTCCATTATTTTTTTTTACAAGGATCGCAAAAAGCAGATGGCCCTTTGCTACGTAGCTATTGTTGCGATAATTTGCTTCAGTTTTTGGTTGGTACAAAATGCAAAAGCAGAAATGGGCAACTCGCAATTGAATCTAGAAAACTATAGTGTTGGTGTAATACTTCCTTCGGCGGCGATACTTTTTATATTTCTAGCAATTCGGGGGATAAAGTATGATGAGAAGCTACTAAAGTCTGCCGACCGGCTGCGCTAACTCTCTGAAAATTATCAAATAAAATCCGTACCTTCGCGGCGCTTTAGGCAATGATGCCAAAAGCTTTATAGATTATCATGAACCCATTTATTACGTTGGGTATCCGTCATGATATTGTTAATGCCATTACTGAGCTGGGATTCGAGAATCCCACACCGATCCAGGAACAATCCATCCCGGTATTACTTACAGGCAGCAACGATTTTGTCGGATTAGCTCAAACCGGAACCGGAAAAACAGCAGCGTTTGGCCTGCCTTTGTTGGAATTACTGGACTTCGAAGAAAATTACCCACAGGCATTAATTTTATGCCCAACCCGTGAACTGTGTTTACAGATCACCAACGACCTGAAAAACTACTCTAAAAACATGAAGCCACACGTTAACGTAGTGGCGGTATATGGTGGAGCCAATATTTCAGATCAACTACGCCAAATTAAACGCGGCGTACAAATTGTTGTTGCTACTCCAGGCAGAATGCTGGATATTATCAACCGTAAGGCGATTGACTTTTCTCAAGTAGGCTTTGTTGTGTTAGACGAAGCAGATGAAATGCTTAATATGGGCTTCCAAGAAGACATCGATAGCATACTTTCTACGACTCCAGAGGACAAAAAGACTTGGCTATTCTCTGCAACCATGCCAGGTGAAGTTCGCAGAATTGCGAAAAAATACATGACCGATCCATTTGAATTGACCATGGGTACGAAAAATACCGGTAATGTCAATATTGATCATGAATACTACATTGTGCGTGCCCGCGATAAATACGCTGCATTTAAGCGCATCGTGGATTTCAATCCTGAAATCTTCGGAATCGTTTTCTGCCGCACCAAAATAGAAACGCAAGAAATTGCTGAATCGCTTATAAAAGACGGCTATAATGCTGACTCGTTACATGGCGATCTTTCTCAGCAGCAACGCGACAAGGTAATGAAACGCTACCGCGAACGTAACTTACAATTGCTGATAGCAACAGATGTAGCCGCACGGGGTATTGACGTAAATGATGTAACTCACGTTATAAATTATTCATTGCCAGACGAAATAGAAAATTATACCCACCGAAGTGGCCGTACAGCCCGTGCCGGTAAAACGGGCGTTTCTATTGCAATTATCAATTCGAAAGAACTTGGCAAGATCCGTCAGATCGAGCGTACTATCGGAAAACAATTCACAAAAGTTGACATTCCTAATGGATTTGACGTTTGCGAAAAACAATTGTTTGCCCTAGTGCACAAAGTACATAATGTAGAGGTAAACCAAGAGCAGATCGAACAATACATCCCTAGAATCATGGATGAATTTAAAGATTTGGATAAGGAAGAAATCATAAAACGTTTTGCTTCCCTTGAATTTAATCGTTTTCTTGAATATTATAGCAATGCTCCCGACCTTAATGCCCCTGCTTTTGAAGACAGGGATGGAGGCAGAGAACGAGGCGAACGTAGTGAAAGAGGTTCAGAACGTGGTGCATCTCGCGGAAGCTCAAGAGGTGAGTATACCCGCTATTTTGTAAACCTTGGATCAGTCGATGATTTTACCAGAGGCGACATGCTAGGATTTATTTGTAACAATGCGAAGATCAGTGGAAAAGCTATTGGAAAAATCGACCTAAAAGGTGTGTTTACGTTTTTTGAAGTAGAAAATTCTGTTTCCGATCAGGTTATGAAAAACTTCAAAGACGTTGATTATCAAGGTCGCGCTGTTCGAATTGAATTAGCAGGCGATCGTGGCGAAAGCAGACCAAGTCGTGAGCGTAGCTCGGGCGGAAGCTTCAGTGAACGCAGGTCAAGCGGTGGCGGTGGGCGCCGTGACGGCGGTTCAGATCGCCATAGCGGCGGAAATTCGGGTGGCGGATTCCGTGATTTTTCAGGAAGACGTCGTGAAGAACGTAGCGATGGAAACGCTGGTGGTAGCGGGCGCCGTGAGGGTGGAGAAAGACGAAGAAGATCTTAATACATAGTCATCCGGCGACTTTAATTCGTCGGATGACTAATATAACATCAGATGATTTTTAATTAAATCCCTACTTCATTTTCATCTTAGTAAAAACGTTTGTCAATTCCAGCTTGATAGAATTGTCGATCATACAGATCAGTACAAGCTGCTTCTCCGTTCGGACACTGAAAATCGTTCATTAACCTATCTTTTCGTCTGCTAAACCTAACAACTTTGTTGCCCCAGTCTCTCGCTTTATCCAATATAGTAGTGCGAACTGAGGTAGAATCTATTCTTTTGGGTAATAAAACTGCGCCTAGTGCGACCACTCCGCTGCAACTGCCAATATCCCAACTGTCTTTTTCGTAGCTTATCTTTCAGAGCAAACAAGTTGAAAGGGCGTGGATTTTATTAACAGTCCTGCTGCATATGTAATGACTGTTACGAAAGCTGTTCTGCCAACAGACCCATCTCCGTAAGAGGAGAACACTTATCATAAAGCACGGCGTACACGGCACGGCATATAGGCATATCGACCTTGTACTTTTTATTAATCTCATGAAGGCTTTTTACAGCATAATATCCTTCAGCAATCATATTCATTTCCAATTGTGCAGATTTGACGGTATATCCTTTTCCCACCATATTTCCAAAGGTTCGATTACGACTAAACTGTGAATAGGCCGTAACCAATAGATCACCCAAATAGGCAGATTCCTTTATATCCCTGTCAATGGGGTGTACCGTATCGACAAACCTACTGATCTCCTGTATGGCATTGGAGATCAATACCGCCTGAAAATTATCGCCGTAGCCAATCCCATGACAAATTCCGCTCGCGACAGCATAGATGTTTTTCAATACCGCTGCATATTCCGTCCCATAAATATCATCAGAGACATTGGTCTTAATATACCGCGTGGTCATCATTCCAGCAAACCATTTTGCTATCTCAAAATCTGCAGAAGCAATAGTCAGATAGGATAGCTTTTCAAGGGCAACTTCCTCGGCATGGCAGGGGCCGCTAATTACCATAATATCGTTTATCAGAACTCCATAGTGCCGGTTCATAAACTCACCTATAATCAAATTCTCATCAGGAACAATTCCCTTAATTGCCGAAATGATCTTCTTTCCTTTCAAGTCTGCTGCGCTTAAACCACTGAGTGCGTCCTTTAAAAACGCCGCAGGGACACTTAACAAGATTATGTCTGCTTTCGCGACGATCCGTTTTAGATCATTATTTAGATGCCCTTCAGGCAGCTTGACTTCTACCGAACTTAGATAATTGGGATTATGCTTATACTGCTTGATATGATCGATCGTGGCTTGATTTCGCATCCACCAAAAGACTTCCTTCTTTATAGAATTATCACAAAGTATCTTTACGATAGCCGTTGCCCAGCTACCACCACCAATAACGGCGATCTTATTCTCAGGTTGGTTCATAATAAAAAATCCCGGGAACAAAGGCTGTTCACCGGGACAAGTTACTAATTTATTGCAAATATCATTTTACCGCCTCGGCCTGAAATAGCTTTTCCTTATCGACCTTTTCAACAGCCATACTGTCTTTTAACGTCTTAGAGATTGCGGTGAAGGGCCGTGAAACTACTTCTTCGCCGCCCTTTAGACCAGAGAGCACCTGTATATACGTATCATCTTGAATACCTGTCTTAATCTGCACCTGCTTTACTTTGCCATCAGCATAAACAAAAACATACTCCTTAATGGGTTCATCTGACTTTTTCTCTTCGTTGGCAGCACCATTTGCATTAGCAGGAGCACCTTCAACTGCTGTCGCCACTTTTTCATCGCGCGTAGTTACTGATTGGATAGGGACAGCTAGACTCTTAATCCTATCGGTGTGAATATCTATTGTCGCAGACAAGCCCGGACGAAACGGTGAAGAATTTGCTGAATTTTCCTTTAACAGGGATGCGTATGAATCAGGATTGATCCTCACTTTCACTGTAAAGTTGGTAACCTGATCTGCACTTGAACCCGTCACATTTGCCGAACTTGCAATTTCCGTTACGATACCCTGAAATTTTCGACCCTGAAAAGCATCAATTTCTATGTCGGCCTCATCATTTAACGAAACTCTATTTATATCGCTTTCATTTACATCTACACTAACCTCCATTGAGTTAAAATTAGAAATCCTCATAATTTCTGTTCCGGCGTTTTGTGCTGTTCCAACCACACGTTCGCCAGACTCGACCGAAAGTTTTGAAATTACCCCATCGACCGGTGCATAAATCGTTGTCCGAGCCAAATTATCCGCTGCTTCTTTTACAACAGCCTCAGACTGGTTAACGCCAAATCTAGAGCCGATAACATTTTGTCGGATTCCTTCAAGATTTGCCACCGCTCCTTGGTATTCTGCCTGCGCTGCATCAAACTCAGCAGCTGAAATCACTTTTTGCTTAAACAACTCGGAACTCCTTTTGAATTTAGCTTCGGTATTTTTGAAATTCGCTTCCCCTTGCTTCAATTGTTGTTCGGTGCTCTTCAACGAAGAACGTTGTGCATTTAACGAAGCAACAACACGATTATAGCCAGACTGCAAAATATCCGGTCGAATTCTAATCAACAGTTGGCCTTTCTTTACAACGTCTCCTTCCTTGACCGGTAATTCTATGATCTCACCCGACACCTCAGAGCTAAGTTTCACTTCCACCTCAGGCTGAACTTTACCGCTTGCAGAAACCGTTTCAATGATGGTACGCTCCTCGACCTTTTCTGTTGCTACCTGCGCGATTTTACCTTTGCCGTACCATCCGAGTTTATTGCCGGTGACAGCCAGTACAAGTAGTACCCCCGCAGCGATCAGCACGTACTTTAGTGTGTTTTTGTTCTTTGCCATTTCTATGTTAAATTCTATTAAAAAGTTAAAGGTTTGCCCATGTAAAAGTCGATCAGTTTGTTTCTAAAAATCAGATCATATTTAGCCTGAATTAAGTTGAACTGTGCCTGATTTAGATTAATTTGCGACTGATTGTAATCAAGAGAGTTGACTAGACCTACATCGTATCGCTGCTTTATCACGTTGAATGCTGCATCAGAAGACTCAAACGCAGATTGAGTTGAAACATATCTTTTCTCAGCCGCACGCAGGTCGAAGATCGCCTGGTTAATAACCTTATTTAAATTATTTTTTGCCAGATCTTCTGTAAGACTTGCACTGACAAAATTGATCTTTGCACGGTTAACGGTACTTCTTGCTTGATAACCATTAAAAATCGGAATATTAAGACTAAATCCTAAAGCTCTGTTGTAGTTGTCCCGCACCTGATCTCTAAGTGATATCGTTTCAAAAACCGGTGGGGTTGTTCCGGCAATGACTTGCTTTCTCGCGGAAGAATAACCACTTCCGAGGTTGCCACTTAAATTAAGACGAGGCATTAATCCGCCTTTAGCGATTTCGATTGCCTTTTCTGCAGACAATCTTCTAAACTCAGCTAGTTTAATATCCGGATAATTCTCTAAAGCTTGAGCATAAATTTGATCTGCCGTAAATTGATTGTTGATTTGCCCGATCGAATTAACTACTGGACTTTCAACATCAAAACGACTGCCTGGCGCCATTTCCATTAATTGAGAGAGGTTCAAAAAGGCCAAATCTACTTGGTTTTGCGCATTTGTTAAATTCAATTCTGCAGTAGACAATTGTGCTTTCGACTGTGCCAGATCGGCTAGAGTTCGGTCACCGACGTCGAAAAATCGTTGCTCCCTAGCTAATTGCTCTCTAGCAAATTCAAGCTGCTGTGTTGTCGCGGTAACTAAATCCTGCCCACTTAAAACTTGCAGATAGGTAGTTACAACTGTAAGTGACAAATCATTCTGCGCCTTTCTAGTGTTACTCTTATCTGCTTCTAAGTTCAATTTGTTTTGAAGAATCTGATTTCTTCTCTGAAATCCCTGAAAAACAACTAAAGAAGAATTTAAGCTTCCATTCGCTGAGGTAACCGCCTGATTAATAGGCTGACCCGATAATTGATCGAACACCCGACCAATACTATAATTTTCAGAGTTACTAGCATTTAAGGTCGGCAATAGTGCAAACCGTGATTGCTTAATAGTTTCGTCAGACAAAGCCTCACTTAACTGTGCCTGCTTAATTTGAAGATTGTTCTGAAGCGCAAGCTCTATAGCTCGCTGTAGGCTTATTTTCTCTTGGGCTTTCAGGCTAAAAGACAGCATTAGCAAAGCGAGAAATAATGACGATATCCGTTTCAACAAAATGGGCATTGAAAAAATTGAATAATTACAAATCATATGAAGAATTAGTGCAAAACTACTAAAAAGTGAGCTATTTCCAGTTTCGAATTATGTTTGAAGTATGTATAAAATTTATATTCATCTATCTTCGTAGAAAATTTCAAAATGTACCTGGTAAAATCCCCTTTCTGGCTAAGATGGTTAAATCCGAACCTAATCTGGCACAAAAGCCGGGAAGAAAAACGGATTTTTCTCACCTTTGACGACGGCCCTATTCCTGTTGTTACACCATTCGTATTAGAAACTTTAAAAAGCTTTAATGCCAGGGCTACGTTTTTCTGTATTGGAGATAATGTTCGGAAATATCCAGATCTGTTTAAACGTGTAGTAAATGAAGGACATCGAATTGGAAATCATACTTTTAACCATTTGAATGGCTGGAAAACAGCTGATACTATCTACTTAGAAAATGTAAAAAAATGTGCCAATTTAGTAAACTCGAATCTATTTCGTCCACCTTACGGCCGTGGCAAAAGATCTCAATACTCAATACTCAATACTCAATACTCGATTATCATGTGGGATGTACTGAGCGGCGATTTTGACGAGGACTTAAAACCGGAGAGATGTCTCGAAAACGTGCTTAAACATACAGAAAATGGCTCTATAGTGGTTTTTCATGACAGCTTGAAAGCGTTTCCTCGGGTAGAATATGCATTGCCGAGAGCGTTGGAGGTCTGGAAAGCCAAAGGGTATTCTTTTGAAACGCTTTAGAAATGACTGAGGTGCTCATCAGTTTGGGCAAATTGAATAATTTATAAAAATAGCTTAACATGCTGCGTTAAGGACAGAAACGGAATCCTTTTCAGCATCGCGTGCAGCGCAGGGGAAAAGATACAGTGGATCACCCCTACCTTTTCGGGCACCGCCCAATCAAACAGAAAACTGAAGACTTAAAACTTAAAACCCTAGAGTCCCATCCCCCTGTTTAGATTTTTTCCAAATAAAAATTGGGCTTCAACAAATTTAATCGCTACCCCTTTTTTCGTAACTTCGCAAAAATTAGTTTACTGCGTTAACACCATAAAAATCAATATTAAGCTATGGCATTCGACTTAGAAATGATCCGGAAAGTATACAGCAATTTAGGTAGCCGCATTGATGCCGCCCGTAAAGTAGTTGGAAAACCCCTCACACTGACTGAAAAAATATTATACGGACATTTATGCGAAGGCGAGGCTAAGGAAGCTTACGGACGTGGTGTTTCGTACGTCGATTTTGCACCGGACCGAGTAGCGATGCAGGATGCAACAGCGCAAATGGCATTACTACAGTTTATGCAAGCCGGAAGGCCTATTGTAGCCGTTCCATCAACAGTGCATTGCGACCACTTGATACAGGCTAAAATTGGCGCAGATGCAGATCTTGCAACTGCAAACAATCAGAATAAAGAAGTTTATGATTTCCTCGCATCAGTTTCAAATAAATATGGTATAGGGTTCTGGAAACCGGGTGCAGGAATTATCCACCAAGTTGTTTTAGAGAACTATGCTTTTCCTGGGGGCATGATGATCGGAACCGACTCGCATACTCCGAATGCGGGCGGATTAGGAATGATCGCGATTGGAGTTGGCGGTGCCGATGCTTGCGATGTCATGGCAGGACTCGCTTGGGAGCTTAAATTCCCCAAGCTGATTGGTGTGAAATTAACCGGAAAGTTATCAGGATGGTCCTCAGCAAAAGACGTCATTCTTAAGGTTGCAGGTATCCTCACTGTAAAGGGTGGAACAGGAGCTATCGTCGAATATTTCGGCGAAGGTGCCCGATCTCTCTCTGCTACCGGAAAAGGGACAATCTGTAACATGGGCGCTGAAATTGGTGCTACGACTTCTATCTTCGGATACGATGAAAAATCAGAAATATATCTTAGGGGAACTAAACGAAGCGATATAGCAGATCTTGCTAACTCGATAAAAGGACATCTTACCGGTGATGATGAAGTATATGCAAATCCCGAAAAATATTTTGATCAGGTTATAGAAATCAACCTTTCTGAACTTGAACCTCATGTAAACGGTCCGTTTACACCGGATTTGGCCTGGCCGATATCTAAATTTGCTGCGGCTGTGAAAGAACATAACTGGCCGGCAAAACTAGATGTAGGCCTTATAGGATCATGCACCAATTCTTCTTATGAGGATATTACCCGTGCCGCGTCACTTGCTCAACAAGCAATTGATAAAAAGCTTGTTGCGAAGTCAGAATACACCGTAACTCCTGGTTCTGAGCAGGTTAGATATACCGTTCAACGGGATGGCTACTTGGACACCTTTGAAAAAATCGGCGGTGTAGTACTGGCCAATGCATGCGGACCATGTATTGGTCAGTGGGCGCGCCATGGCGCTGAAATGCAGGAAAAAAACTCAATCATTACTTCTTTTAACAGAAATTTTGCAAAAAGGGCAGATGGAAACCCAAACACCCATGCGTTTGTAGCTTCACCTGAAATTGTTACTGCTTTGGCTATTGCCGGAACCTTGTTGTTCAATCCATTAACAGACACTTTAACAAACGAAGATGGGGAACAGGTAAAATTCGACGCACCGGATGGATTAGAAATGCCAATCAAAGGCTATGCGGTAGAAGATGCCGGCTATCAGGGTCCTGCAGAAGACGGCAGTGCAGTTAGCGTTCTCGTCAACCCTTCGTCAAGCCGACTTCAATTGCTGGATCCATTCCCTATTTGGGATGGCAAAAACCTTATCGGTTTAAAACTTTTAATTAAGGCAAAAGGGAAATGCACAACCGATCATATTTCAATGGCCGGACCTTGGTTGAAGTTCCGCGGACACTTAGATAATATATCTAATAATATGCTCATCGGCGCGATTAATTTTGCAAATGAGACTGCAGATCATGTTAAAAACCAAATAACAGGTGAATATGGCCCCGTTCCGGCAACGCAACGAGCCTATAAAGCTGCAGGAATTGGCACAATAGTAGTAGGGGATGAAAATTATGGAGAAGGATCATCACGAGAACACGCAGCGATGGAGCCTCGTCACCTTGGCGTTCGCGTAATCTTAGTAAAATCATTTGCTAGAATTCACGAAACAAACCTAAAGAAACAAGGAATGTTGGGCATAACGTTTGCAGATCCAAACGACTACACTAAAATTCAGGAAGATGACACAATTGACATCATCGGACTCACTGAATTTACTCCGGGCAAACCGCTAACCGTTGTACTAAATCATGCGGATGGCACGACCGAATCATTCCCAGTAAATCATACTTACAATGAACAGCAAATTGAGTGGTTTAAGGCTGGTGCAGCGTTGAATATTATTAGGTTGAAGGGGGGAATGTAAGATGTGAGATGAGTGCCCAGTCTCAATACTCATACCTCACTTCCGACGCTCTATTTTTCATAAATGGATACCTATAATCCTTAGAGGAATCAAAATTTTCTTTGATTGCCCTCTCCGAAAGCCATATCAATAGGTTAGCAACTGAACGTGCTTTGTCGTTCGCAACCGATCCTATGGCACCGCCAAATGGTTGCTGGCCAACAACTGCACCGGTGCATTTATCGTTGGCGTAGAAATTTCCCGCGCTATTCCTTAAAGCATGATTGGATTGTATAATACTAAGATATCCAAGCAATTATGACAATCAGATTTTGAATTGTTTCACGGTTAAGCCCGGACAACGTACATAAAAAGTTAATTAATTACTTTTACAGCATGAATTTGTTTCGGCTATTGTTGTTTCCATTCTCGATACTTTATGGCTTCGCAATTTTGTTGCGCAATTACGCCTACGATAAAGGAATATTTCATAGCACAAAATTCAAGATCCCTTTAATCAGTATCGGCAATCTTGCCGTAGGAGGTGCGGGCAAAAGTCCGATGACTGAATATATTATCAGACTTCTAAAAGATCGCTATCAAGTTGCAACCCTTAATAGAGGATACGGTCGGCAAACCAGTGGATTTATTGAGCTCGACCTTAGCTCAACATCCGAGCAGGCGGGCGATGAACCCCTACAGTTTAAACGTAAATTTCCAGATGTTTCAGTCGCTGTATGCGAAGATCGAGCAGCCGGAATTAGGCAGTTAGAGGGCTCTAGCGACCTGATTTTAATGGACGACGCCTATCAGCACCGCGCAGTTACTCCGGGCCTCAGTCTGCTTCTGTTTGATTTTGAGAACATGTTTAAGCCTCCGATGCTCCTTCCGACGGGGAATCTCCGTGAACCTCTTTCGGAAAGAAAGAGAGCAGACATTATCGTGATAACAAAAACACCGCTCAATTTAACAGAGTCAGACGCAGCTGCAGCACGATCTAGGATAAAGCCATTACCTCATCAGAAGATGTTTTTCTCATATCTCGAATATGGCGACCTAACATCATTGGGAAGTGAACGCCCGCTACCGCTGTCTACTATAAATAAATCGATCGATATCATACTCTTAACCGGAATAGCGAATCCAATGCCTTTGCTGAATGAATTGAGCAAGTATACTTCGTCAATAGACCATCACAAATACCCTGACCATCATCGCTTCAGCAGCAGAAATATTGCTAAACTTGCAGCGTCTTATTCTGCACTAAAAAGTTTGTCAAAATTTATAATTACAACAGAAAAAGATGCACAACGTTTACGTTTACCTATACTGTTAGAACGTTTAGATGGGTTGCCAGTTTACTACTTGCCTATTAAAGCAAGATTTCATAAACCGGGCGATGAAGAATTGAAACAGATAATTGAGAATTATGTCGCAAAACATTTACAGCACAACTGAATATATTAAGTCGCGCATAGGCGATTTTAAACCGCAAGTGGGAATTATTCTTGGTACCGGCCTTGGTGGCTTAGTGCAAGATATTGAAGTGGAACACCGCCTTATGTACTCTAACATCCCGGGTTTCCCCATTTCAACATTAGAGTTCCATTCAGGAAAATTAATTTTTGGGATATTAAACGGCAAACGTGTAGTAGCTATGCAGGGTAGACTTCATTATTACGAAGGTTATGATATGAAGCAAATAACTTTCCCTGTAAAAGTGATGAAAATGCTTGGAATCGATCATCTATTCGTTTCAAATGCAAGTGGCTCTTTGAATCCTGCGTTTAAGAAAGGTGATTTAATGATCATTGAAGATCATATAAATCTACTTCCGGACAATCCACTTCGCGGTAGCAATAATGATGATCTTGGACCACGTTTTCCTGATATGAGTGCGGCCTATAGTAAAAAAATGGTCAAACATGGGATGCTAATCGCACAAGCAAATAACATCAGCTGTCACACAGGCGTCTATGTTTCTGTTAGCGGACCGAATTTAGAAACGCCCGCAGAATATAAATATCTTCGCATCATTGGTGGCGATGCTGTAGGGATGAGCACTGTTCCGGAGGTGATTGTTGCTAATCATATGGGCTTACCTGTATTTGCAATTTCTGTACTAACAGATGAGGGATTCCCAGAAGTTCTTGAGCCAGTTTCAATTGAAGAAATTATAAAAGTTGCCGCGACTGCCGAACCTAAGCTGACGTTAATACTTAAGGAATTATTGTCGTTTGTGTAATGAGAAGAGCTCGCCTTTTTCTACTGCTAAGCACATTTTTAGCATTATACAGTTTAGTCGGATCCGCTCAAATTACCGATCCAAAGATCAATCGCGGGGCTGAACTAGATTCTTTACGCAAGCAGGAAGAAGAAGGACAAGACACACTTATCATCACTGCAAAATATATAAGGTACACGACGTTGGGCCTCCTCGAAGACAGCACTCAAACGGTTCCGCTAGACACGACACTAACAAATTTTAACAATTATAGTCTGATCAGACAGCCCAAAAAGCCGACCATGGATCTTGGCAATAATGGTCTCGCCTACCGAGAACTACTTTTTGAGCCGACTAAAACGATAGGTTTTGATGCCGGATTCCATGCGCTGGATCTATATCTGCTTAGACAAGATTCTATACGCTACTACCGGGCAAAATCGCCATATACCGAGTTGTATTATGTTAACGGCGGAACAGTTGAGCAGGTTTTTAAAGTCACACATTCACAGAACATAAATCCAAACTGGAATTTTGGGGCAAATTATTTTCGAAATGGCTCTCCAGGCTTTTACAAAAATCAGAAAGCTGACCATACAAACATTGCTTTATTTACTTGGTATGAGGCGCCAAATAATAGATATAATCTTTTGGCGAGCGCTCTGTTTAACACCCTGCGGGCGGGTGAAAATGGGTCGGTTATTAAAGATTCAATTTTTACTTCAGCCGAGGCTTTACGAAGAGATGCCGAAATTGTACGCTTTAGTGCCAATGGCGATAACATGCCTCAACAAATTTGGCGAGAAAGAAGCTTTCTTATAAAGCAGTTTTATAACATCGGCAAAATTGATAGTAGTTCGAACGCACCAACATCGGCGCAGCGGATTTCTCACACAATAACCTATACATCAAGTCGCTTTAAATTCTTTAGAAAGGAGCCAGACACTTACTCAGCACTTCCCCGACCTGTTGCAGACACACTGACGTCGACGAACGATTCTACGATGGTAAACGACCTGCAAAATGAGTTTATGTATAGTTTTTATTTGAGGGGCAAATCGTTGAGCTTTATTAAGAATGAACTCAAACTTGATGTGGGTATCAGAAACAATTTATACAAGTATGCACAGATGGGGTATAAAACCGGCTTTCAAAACACCAGCATACTAGCAAATATATCCTATAGATTCAGTGACAAGGTAACAATAAAGGGGAATTTGCAACAAATCTTGGCCGGACGAAACTTCGGTGATTACCTGTACGTCGCGAGAACAAACTTTTTATTGAGTAGATCTGTTGGACGAATAACTCTCGGAGCCTATATTCAGAATAAATCGCCCGAACAATTGTACGAACGCATCAACTACCAACACCATACTTGGAACTTAAATTTCGATAACACTAAAGTAAGTAACCTTTCTTTTGCTTATGAGAATACAAAATTTGCCCTTTTGGCAAATGCTGAGTATTTCTTGCTTTCAAACTATTTATTTTTTGCAGAAACGGCGCTGCCAAAACAAATTGCTCCACAACAAGCGGGAAGCATCAACCTATTAAAACTCACTGTTCAAAAGGAACTTAAGTTTGGTAAATTTAATCTGCAGAACTTTGTTGTCTATCAAAAAACTGATTCGCGCGGCACTTTAAGAATACCTGAATTATATGTTTGGAACAGCTTTTATTTTACTAATGATTTTTTTAAAGTACTACACGCCAGCATAGGAATTGATATTCGATACCACAGCCCCTTTGCCAATCCTTCCTACTCCTTAAATGTTAGCCAATTCTATAATGGATCAAATAAAGAATATAGAAGTATTCCAATCTCTGACGTCTGGATTCAAGCAACGTTAAAGAGAACCAATTTATTCTTGAAGTATGACTATGCTAACCAAGGTCTTTTCCCTGGAGATAAAGGGTATTATACGGTAAACCGCTACCCAATGCCCGATGCTCAGATTAAATTTGGGATCAGTTGGAAGTTTTACAATTAGGTGTAGAACAAAATTAAGCTAGCTTTCGAAACTTCTTAATTAGTATCAATTCAAACCGAATATTTTATTAGGTCTTTTGCTTCTTTTTCTTGGCAGCAGGAAACAAAACGTTATTGAGAATCAGCCTGTAACCGGGAGAATTTGGATGTAGATTAAGGTCAGTCGGGTCCTCGCCGACTTGATGCTGATAATCTTCGGGATCGTGGCCACCGTAAAACGTCCATTGACCCTTTCCAAACTCACCATGAATATAGCGTGCTGAATTTGTCGCTTTCGTTTCACCCATCACCAGAACATTTGGCTTTAACAGATCTTTACGAAACTCTGTCGTTAGGCCCATAAATCCCTTTATAACCTTATCGTGACTTTGAGTAAGCATTGAAGGCACTGCATCCCACTTCGCGGAAAAATCAAAAAGTGCAAAGAAGTCGTTTGATTCATCAAGACCCCTGTCTAAAGCATCAGACACATCAATATTAGAAAAATCAACGCTGCTCATGCTGAAACGACTTACCGGAAAAATATCGAAATTTTGAAAAGCAAACGTCTGACTAAAATCGAGCTTGCTTTGTGCGTTTGGGTCAGAACCATCCCCATCAAAAATTGCTTCACAAATATCAGTACCCTCTGCAGCAAGTGCAATATCATAAGTATCTGTTCCCGTGCACATTGCGAACATAAATCCTCCTCCAGAGACGAAATTTCTTATTCCTTTTGCTACGTCCAATTTCATTTTCGAAACCTTGGCGTAGCCTAGTTTATTAGCAGTATTTTCTTGAGATTTTACATCCTCAATATACCACGGTTCTCGTTGATACCTCTGCCAAAAACGTCCGTACTGTCCAGTAAAATCTTCGTGGTGCAGATGGAGCCAGTCATATTTCGGAAGAATATCCCCTTTGATAATTTCTTCATCATAAATAATATCGTAAGGGATCTCAGCATAATTTAAAACTAATGTAACAGCATCATCCCATGGTAGTTTATTTTTTGGCGAATACACAGCAATTTTGGGTGCCTTCTCTAATTTAACTATATCCATATTAAGCTGTGGATCAGATATTTGAGTAAGTATTCTATTCACTTCACCGTCTGCAATGGTTTGATAGGTAACTCCTCGAACCTTGCATTCTAGTTCTAATTTCGGATAATAATTCATTAGAAAACTACCTCCACGATAGTTTAAAAGCCAATCTGTTTCTATTCCTTCTTTGAGAGATAAAAATGCAACTCCATACGCCTTAAGATGATTTTTTTGAACTTCATCCATCGGGATAAGGATAGATGCTGCGCGACTATGGAAAGAAATAAATACAATTAATAAAGCAAAGCGCCATTTCCACATACACATGTTTTTAGTCCTTCCTTAAAGGTAAGAAACTTATATATAATCCGAACAGAATAATTCTTTGTTTATTGCGCTCTACTTATTTTGATACTAGTTTTAGCAATTTTTAAAAATCTATCCCCAATACAGCAAAATAATTAACTTTGTAGTCTATTCTAAAAAAATGAGCAAAGCAATATTAAAGACAGAAAAAGGCGACATGACTATTGAGTTTTATGATAGTGACGCTCCTAACACTGTCGCCAACTTTCTAAAACTTGCAGAAGACGGTTTTTATAATGGCGTTATTTTTCACCGTGTAATTCCTGATTTCGTAATCCAAGGTGGCGACCCAACAGGCACAGGCGCCGGCGGATCGGGTAAACAAATCAAATGTGAACTCACCGGAGGTAACCAATACCACGACCGTGGTGTATTGTCAATGGCTCATGCAGGGCGCGACACGGGTAGCTCTCAATTCTTTGTCTGTCACAGTAGAAATAACACAGCCCACCTCGATCGTAACCATACGTGTTTCGGGAAAGTAGTAGAAAATGTTGACGTTATCGATAATATCAGAGCTGGAGACAAAATCTTAGGGATAGACATAATTGACGAATAAATCTTTGTGCAATTGTCAAATAGATTTAGTTTTACACGATATTAAAAGCAAAGGATGAATTTAAGAGGTCTTGTTTCAGTTTCGGGAAAGCCCGGATTATTTAAATTACTTGGGCAGAATAAATCAGGATTTATTCTGGAGAGTCTGGACGAGCAAAAATTGAAAGTAGTTGTAAATATGTCTACTTCAAAACTCGCTTCTTTAGAAGATATTACAATTTTTGGCGAGACTGATGATTTAAAACTTACCGACATCTTCCTAAAAATGAAAGACAGCAAATCTATTCCTGATGCTAAAACAGCTGATGGAAATGCTTTACGTAAGTATTTTCTGGAAGTTGCCCCTGATCACGATACAGAACGTGTATATAGCTCGGATATCAAGAAAATTCTTGTTTGGTTTAGCATTATTAAAGAGCTTCCACTATTTACTGAAGATCCTGACGAGGGCTCTTCTCAACCTTCTCTGATTGAAGATACAAAAAAACCTGCGCCTATTTTAGAAGAAAAGATTAGAACGGTAAAAAAAGCTCCTAATAAAGGTGCTACAAGGCTGTCTCAAAAATCGAAGTAGCCGCCGTCCATTCAGTGTAATTACATATTTCAAAAGAAATACAGAATTGCGGCACCAAGGGCCAGGCCAATCGCAGCGAATAACCAAAATTGCTTCATTTCATTCCCGGTGTTTGCACCTTTAAACCGGTATTTTCGTGTTTTAAAATCCATAATACGTAATTTTGCTTTTACTATTTATGATGATATGGTTCGCCTTTTATAATTGTTAACGCCCTATAAAGCTGCTCAACAAAAAAAAGTCGCACCATTTGGTGTGAGAACGTCATCTTAGAAAGTGCTATTTTACCGTTTGCTCTATTATAAACGCTGGCATCAAAGCCATAGGGGCCACCTATTACAAACACTACATGCTGAACGCTCCTCAGTGCTCTTTTATTGATAAATTCAGAAAATTCCACCGAACTAAGTGTATCTCCGTGTTCGTCAAGTAAAACTAAATGATCCGTAGCTGAAATCTGCTTAAACACCATCTCAGCTTCTTTACTCTTCTGTTGTTCTTCAGACAAACTTTTGGTATTTTTCAACTCAGGCAGTTCTACCACACTAAACGAGATATAATGCTTTAAACGCTTCAAGTACTTATCAATCCCTTCCTTCATGAATTTCTCATCGGTTTTACCGATGGTTAAAAGTGTGATTCTCATTATCTTAAAATAGTGACAGATCCGGAACGTTTAATAGCATCTTCATTCAATCCGATCGCATCGATAACGTAATAATAAGTTCCGACCGGCAAAGGCTCGCCATTATAAAGTCCCTTCCAATTTTCGAAAATATCAACTCCTTCAAATAAAGGCTCCCCCCATCGACTGAAAATACGAATATGATAGCTTTTAAGATTAGCTGCAGTGACCACGAATTCATCATTGACCGTATCGCCGTTTGGCGTAAAAGTATTTGGGATAAAGACGGTATTATCGGCCGTTACAATGAAGGTTCCCTTTGTAATAATTGCACTGCAAACATTTCGGTTGAACGCTATAAGGGTAACTTCGTATTGACCAACCACGGTATATTCATGCTTAGGATTTTCTTCGCTTGAAGTGCTTCCATCTCCAAAATCCCATAAATAAGTATCGGCGTTACGGGATTCATTTATAAATTCGACTTTTACCGGCAAAGCAAGCTTTGCAGGCAATGCAGGAAGCGCTCGAAAGGCCGCAATAGCATTGTTTAGAATTGGCGGTATCGTTATGGTTGTTGCAATACTCGTGCAATTCCCTTGTATTGCTATCAAGCTATAAAGCCCTGCCTGTGAACTGCTTGTTACAGGAATCCTGACAATTGGCTGATCGGACGTGAAATTATTTGGGCCGGCCCACAAATAAGTGGTATTTGCTACAAGTGTTGTGCTTAAGACAATCGTGTCCAGTATGCAAAACTGACTTTCATTTATTGAAATCGGAGGAGCTGACGGGGTAACTCCTACCGAAAACGTTTGCGATGCAACAATAAAACAACCTTGCGCGCTATACGCTTCAAGCACAACTGTTTTTACTCCCGGTGTTGAGTAACGGATTATAAACGGACCGTCTGTTGTTGCGCTTAACGTACTGGCGCCTTCACCAAATGTCCATTTCAAATTTGAATAGTTTGTAGACTGATTCGTAAATACAAAATTCTCATCTACACTACAGGGCTGGTTTTGCTGAATTCTAAAAGCAGCCTGCGGACCAAGAAATTCGCCGGCTCCTCCAAACTCAACAGAAAATCCGTTTTGAGCGCTAGTAAAATTATTTACAAGTAGTGCGTAAACATGCCCTTGAACCATGTCTATATACCTAACAAAACCATTCTGGCCTAGACCACATCCGGCTGCTTCACTAAAATCTGTTGACGTCAAATTCAATCCGGTTTTAAAGTAAATTGGTTCAGAAGGGCAATCGGAATTATCAACTCCATGTCCCGCTGCGCAACGAATTGCATTTGATGCATTCGGCGTTGATGGGTTACTAGCTGTACCTAAGTCATATAAAATCCAGTCTACGTCATTATCCGTAACCGTTGGGGTAATCACGAATGTCAATGTACCACTTGTAGCAGCAGTCCATTTATACCAGGCTGTATTACTTTCTAACCCTAAGCATGTGCCCGCAGATTCTCGATTATTAAGACCAGCACCGGTAACATCTGTTTGAGTAAATGCATCCTTCCCACACAAAATTGAAGCGGTAGAGTAGTCTTGTCCGGATTTTAAAATCGGATTATAATTATTGACACACAGTTTAAAGGTTCCTGTATTGCTATTCGCGGCACTTACGCGGACATAATATATCTGTCCAATAGTTAGGCCACCTTTATAATAGGTTGCCACATTATTTAGAAAGCTGCTTGAACCAATAATAGTCTGAAAATTAGCACAATCCGGAGTGGCATAAAGTGCTACCAAAGGTGATTGTAAAGTACCTCCGGCAATCCCCGGACTGTTTCCGGTTACAGAGATATTAACGTCATAAGCAACTGCCGTAAATCTAAACCAAACGTCTCTACCCTGTGAAGGCCAGTTTGAAGGCGCTGACAGAGTACTTTCTGTAGCACTTTGATTATTAAACTCTCTGCTATCAGAACAGTAATTTGAGACGTTACTCAGTACCCTCGCTGAGCTGCAATTATCATTTGCAGGTTGAGCAAAAACCAACGAAGGAACTAAAAAAAGTAATATAATAGCTATTGCCCGTAACATCCTCTGCTCTAAATTAATTTTCCCTTGCACGACGCAAGTGCATACTGCCCATTTGAGACTGTAGGAATAAATGTTAAACCCCTAAATATACTTACAGAACCTTGATGAAAAAAATCCCAGTCGCAATTGCGAAAAGGATTACAAACACTAGAACGCAAAAAAAACTGTTTGATTGTGGCAATGCTAGATTTTAATAAATTGAATATTTCTCAAACTCAATCCAATGCGAAAACCTTCCCTAAATTATCCGGATTTTTGCAGCTGACATTCATATCTTTAACATAACCGGTCGACAGGTCGATCACCCAGCCATGAACTTCTAAATCATCTCTTTCCCTCCAGGCATTTTGCACAATGGTGGTTTTGCAAAGATTAAATACTTGTTCAATCACATTCAATTCAACTAGTCTATTCAACCGAGTTTCTTGATCCGATATAAGGTCGAGCTCATGCGCATGGAGGCGGTATACATCCTTGATCTGGCGAAGCCAGTTATCGATGATGCCATGTTGCTTATTGCCAAGAGCTGCAGTAACGCCACCGCAACCATAATGGCCTGCTACGATCACATGCTTCACCTTAAGAACATTAACAGCATAATCAAGAACACTAAGCATGTTCATGTCTGTATGTGCACATACGTTTGCAATATTTCTGTGGACAAAAACCTCGCCTGGCTTGGTGTTGGTAATTTGGTTGGCAGGCACCCTGCTGTCGGAACATCCTATCCATAACACTTCCGGACTTTGCTTTTTCGCCAGTTTGGTAAAAAAATCAGGATCTTCATTAAGTGATGCATCAACAAAATCTCTGTTTCCTTTTAAAAGCTGTGCATAAGTTGTACAAGACCCTTTAGCTTCAGACTTCGAATTCTTTTCCATATCAATTTCTCTAAAATTTTTAGCGACTAAGACTTATATATCAGTTCGCTCAACTTAGGTACATCGTACCTGTCTTTAATATTTACTAATTCTACAATTACTGCTTTGGTGTAGGCACTATGTTTAAAATTTCTAATTACCTCTAAAACATCAGGATCGATATAGCGACAATTGCTGCCATCTATTACGACATTCGATTCTTTTGGAAGATGTGCTAACGTGTATTGTATAGCAGCTTTATTTAAGAACGACACTTCTTCGGCAAGCTTGATTTCGATCACCTTCTTATCAGACTGAGTGCTAATTTGGTAAAAATAGGGGTTTCGTAAGTTATTTCTAAGGATATAAAATACTGAAACCAACATTCCTACCGCAACACCTTTTAGTAAGTCTGTAAAAACTACTGCTAGTACAGTTACCACAAAAGGAATAAACTGACTGTATCCACCTCTCCACATTTTTGCGAAAAGATCAAATTTAGCAAGTTTATATCCAGTAACAAGTAGGATAGCCGCCAAGCAAGACAATGGGATCAAATTTATAAATGTCGGTATGGCAAGCAAGGCAACCAGTAGCCAAAGTCCATGAATGATCGCGCTCATTTTAGTTCTTCCGCCCGCATTTACATTGGCGGAGGATCTTACTATTACCGCGGTCATTGGCAAACCACCTAAGAGTCCGCTGGTCATATTCCCCACCCCTTGCGCTAAAAGTTCTTTATTGGTAGGTGAAACTCGTTTAATTGGATCTAATTTATCCACCGCCTCAAGACTAAGTAAGGTTTCTATACTTGCAACAATTGCAATTGTGACAGCTACAACCCATACATCTTTATTTACAATCTGCGAAAAATCTGGAAAAACAAATAGGCTTGAAAACTCGGCGAATGAACTCACCACGGGGATTTGAACGAGATGCTCATCTTTAATTGCAAGTTGTGATCCTGCAAACAATCGGTTTAGTAGTATGCCCGTCAGCACTACAATCAGAGCGGCGGGAACACCACTTACTTTCTTGATTTTTGGCCAATAAATTAGGATAATCAAAGATATCAGACTTATTATAACTGCGCCATAACTAACAGCCCCTAAGGCAGTATCGATAAGTGAAAACGTATTTTCATTACCTTCTATAAAACTCTCACTACCTTCATATTCAGCATCGTAACCTACCGCATGCGGTATCTGCTTTAGTATAAGGATAACACCGATTGCAGCAAGCATACCCTCAATAACAGACGAGGGGAAATAATTAGCAATAGTGCCTGCTTTTGCAAGTCCCAAAATAATTTGAAATAACCCTGCGATAAATACAGCAAGCAGAAAAGTCGGATAGGCTCCTAATTGAGTAATTGATGTAAAAACAATCACCGTCAATCCGGCGGCCGGGCCGCTTACACTTAACTGAGACCCGCTCAGAGATGAGACAACAATACCCCCAATGATTCCGGTTAGAACACCGGCAAACAATGGCGCGCCGGAGGCCAATGCAATACCTAAGCATAGTGGCAGGGCTACTAGAAACACTACTATACTAGCAGGAAGATCTTTCTTTAAATTCTTTTTGAGAAAATGCTTACTAAAATCAGATGAGGCAGAACTAAGATTCGATGCCATAAATACAAACGTTTATTAAAAATTAATGAATACAAAATTGCTCCCTAACGGGAAAAGAAAAACAAACTAATAAGGTATTCTAAACGTTTGGAGGAGGTGTTGGTACTGAAGGAAAAAATGTGCAGCGATGATTAGCATCACTGGCTGCTGTCGGATTTTTAATTAAATTTTGAAGTAAGGACGTAAAATTACTGCTTGAAATGGTATAGATATAGTCTTTCAATAACTCTTTGGAGGTATCTGAACCCTTTGCATTATTCTCGATTTCCAATTGCATAATTACAGCGTTCATTGTATCGCGGTCAAATTGATTCACGATTAACGGCGCTAACGTAATTACCATCTTTGCAAAAAAGATGAGAAGAAAAAGGATGCTAAAGAGCTTTTTTAATAATTTGCGTTTAGGCATGCATTTCTTTTAAAAAACGAAGTTACATTAATTAGGATAATTAATACTTTTCAACGCCTTTACAAATACTCTTTTATCGCGAATATTATACAAATCGCAATATTCCATAATCTCTTAACCGTTATTTATTAATTTTTAAACAAACTCTAAACCTCGCTGCTTTTTCTCAAGAACAATGTCGGCAATTTAATATTTGGTATTTTCACTGTTTCAAAACTTCTGCCGTGGATAAAAAAACAGAACAACTACATCGTAAGATAGAAGAGGCGCTTAAGGGCGGTGGCGAAAACCGTATACAGGATCAACATAAAAAAGGCAAATTAACGGCACGCGAGCGACTTCATTTCTTGTTAGACGAAGGATCTTTTGAAGAAATCGGAATGTTTGTCACCCATCGGTCGGTCGACTTCGGCATGGAAAAAGATAAATTTTTGGGTGATGGAGTCGTCACGGGTTACGGATTGATTAATAAGCGCTTGGTCTACGTATTTTCTCAAGATTTCACTGTTTTTGGCGGCTCACTCTCTGAAACCCATGCAGAAAAAATATGCAGAATCATGGATTTGGCCATGCAAAATGGTGCTCCATTAATCGGGCTAAATGACTCGGGCGGTGCGAGAATCCAAGAAGGAGTTGTTTCACTAGGTGGCTATGCCGATATATTCTATAAGAACACGATGGCATCCGGGGTTATCCCTCAAATCTCTGCAGTAATGGGTCCTTGTGCAGGTGGAGCTGTTTATTCGCCTGCCATTACGGACTTCATCCTGATGGTTGAAAATACCTCCTACATGTTTGTGACAGGACCCAATGTGGTTAAAACGGTTACCCATGAGCAGGTAAGTTCTGAAGAGTTGGGCGGAGCAGTCGCTCATGCTACTAAATCGGGTGTTACTCATTTTGCGTGCGGCAATGAAATAGAAGCGATTGAAAATATAAGAAGGCTACTAACCTACATGCCTCAGAACTGCGAGGAGAATGCTCCAAGTTTCATGTATGAAGGGATCGATGAATCAAGGTCGGCTCTAAACACTATCTTGCCTGAGAGCATCTCGCAACCCTATGATATAAGAGATGTCATCAATGAAGTAATTGATAAAGAGTCTTTTTTGGAGGTTCATAAGGACTTCGCTGAAAATATGGTTGTCGGTTTTTCAAGGCTAGCGGGTAGGAGCATTGGAATCGTTGCAAATCAGCCCGCGTTCCTTGCTGGGGTTTTGGATATCAAAGCTTCTGTAAAAGCCGCACGCTTCGTCCGATTTTGTGATAGCTTTAACATTCCTCTGCTTGTTTTTGAAGATGTTCCCGGCTTTCTGCCGGGCACTGATCAAGAATGGAATGCCATCATTTCACATGGAGCAAAATTATTGTATGCGTTTTGTGAAGCAACCGTACCACGAATAACAGTCATTACAAGAAAAGCGTATGGCGGCGCTTATGATGTAATGAATTCTAAACACATTGGAGCTGATATGAATTATGCCTGGCCTGGTGCAGAAATAGCTGTAATGGGCGCCAAGGGCGCTGCCGAGATTATCTTTAAACGTGAGATTGGCTCGGCAGAAGATCCGGAAGCGAAATGGCTTGAAAAGGAAAAAGAATATTCTGATATTTTTGCAAATCCCTACCGTGCTGCAGAAAGGGGATTTATAGATGAAGTCATTGAACCTGCCGAGACCAGAATCAAACTCATAAAAGCGTTTAAAATGCTCGAAAGTAAAGTGGTCAATAATCCACGAAAAAAGCATGGAAATATTCCCTTATAAAGAAAAAGCTTCGGCTTTTTATTCTAAATTTGACATTTGATTCTTAAAAAAGAAATGGCTAAAAAAGAGCAAAAGCATATCTCGATAGTAACAAAAAAGTCTGTTAGCTTTTTTGAAAAATACATAAATAACGCTTCACCAACTGGCTTTGAGTGGGAAGGACAGCGCATGTGGCTTGATTACTTAAAGCCCTATATTGACGATCATTTTGTTGACAACTATGGAACAGCCGTAGGAATCATTAACCCGAAATCAGAATACAAGGTGGTGATCGAAGCTCATGCTGATGAGATTTCCTGGTTTGTAAACTACATCACAAAAGATGGTTTAATCTACGTTATCCGAAATGGAGGTTCTGACCACCAAATTGCTCCATCTAAACGTGTAAATATTCACACTGAAAAGGGAATTGTAAAGGCAGTTTTTGGATGGCCTGCAATTCACACACGCAGTGGAGAAAAAGAGGAAGCGCCTACTTTAAAGAATATCTTCCTAGACTGTGGCTGTACAACGAAGGAAGAAGTCGAAGCCCTTGGAATCCATGTGGGTTGTGTGATCACCTATGAAGATGAATTCATCGTGCTGAATGACCGGTATTATGTTGGACGAGCTTTAGATAATCGTGCTGGTGGATTTATGATTGCAGAAGTTGCGCGTCTTCTCCATGAGAACAAGAAAAAACTACCATTCGGATTATATATTGTCAATTCTGTTCAAGAAGAAATCGGACTCCGAGGGGCGGAGATGATTGCCCACCGTATCAAGCCAAATGTCGCAATCATTACCGATGTGACCCACGATACACAAACTCCTATGATCAATAAGATCACTCAAGGCGATCTTTCATGTGGCAAGGGTCCGGTAATTTCCTATGCCCCGGCCGTTCAGACAAATCTTAATAAATTACTCATAAAAGCAGCAGATGATAATAAGATTCCGTTTCAAAGGCAAGCTTCTTCCCGTTCTACCGGCACTGATACAGATGCCTTTGCATATTCAAACGACGGAGTAGTTTCAGCTTTAATTTCACTTCCCTTGCGTTACATGCACACCACCGTTGAAATGATACACAAAGAAGACGTTGACAATGTCATTCGCTTAATCTATGAAGTATTATTGGATATTAAACCCGGTCACGATTTCCGTAGTCTAAGCTAATTATTTAACTACATTCCTAACTGGGCATTAATTATAACTGATAACCGACAGCTTATCCCCTATGATTTATTTCTTACAACTTATTGCCTCCTCCTTCCTATGAAACCCACTTTATTAATTCTCGCCGCCGGAATGGCAAGCCGCTATGGAAGCATGAAACAAGTTGATGGATTTGGCCCAAACGGAGAAACTATTATTGATTACTCAATACATGACGCTATAAAGGCTGGATTTGGAAAAGTAAGTTTTATCATACGGGAAGAATTCTTAGATAATTTCAAGGGAATTTTTGAGCCTAAGCTAAAAGGTAAAATCGAAACGGATTATGTCTTCCAAAGCTTTGATTTAAAACCTTTCGGGATTAACAAAGAAATAGAAAGACAAAAGCCGTGGGGAACCGGACATGCAGTTTTAGCAGCAAAAAATCAAATAAATGAGCCTTTTTGTGTGATCAATGCCGATGATTTTTACGGGTATGATGCATTTGAAAAGATGGCTCACTTCCTTAATCATGAAGTTTCAGACTCATATTACTCTTTGATGGGATACGAAGTTGATAAAACACTTTCAAATTATGGCTCCGTATCGCGCGGTATTTGCAAAGTTGGCGACAATGGTAATCTTGAAGAGATCAACGAACGAACCAAAGTTTATATGCACGAGGGAAAGATCGTTTTTGAAAACGAGCAAGGTATTCTTACACCATTAGAAACGGAGGCGCGTGCATCCATGAACTTCTGGGGCTTCACTCCTGCTGTATTTGATCAAAGCGAGTCGATGTTTAAGGAATTTGTTGAGGCCAATGAAAACAATCCCAAATCTGAATTTTTCATCCCACTCGTAGCCGAAAAACTTGTCAAATCTAAGACGGCTTATTTCAAGGTCATCCCAACTTCATCCCAATGGTTTGGAGTTACTTACAAAGAAGATAAACCCATCGTCCAACATAGTCTAGCACAACTAGTCGAAGCAGGCGCGTATCCTAATAAGTTATGGTAAACGGATACCACTTTTTTCTGTTGTAAGGCGAAAAGTATAATCGGGTTAACATTACTAAAAACACATTAAAGGAGAATGAATCATTCCCATCCGTTCAAAAAAAACCCTATTCATGAGACAACAATCATAGAATCCAGGCATCGGATTTAAAAAATGGCGCCGATAAGCGCAATTCATCAAGGGGCAATTCAAAAAATTGCTTGTTGAAAAATTGCCCCAGTAAGTTTCCAATACAATATGAAACAACAAAGCCGCTCCAATTGAAGCGGCTTTGTGAACTTAAACTAACCCTATTACTTAGTTTCGTCTTTTACTTCTTCAAAATCAACATCGGTTACTGAATCAGCATTTTCTGAAGATGGTCCATTAGCATTTTGCTCTCCTTGCGGATTAGCACCTGCTCCATCGCCACTCGCTTTATACATCTCTTCGGATGCAGCAGTCCAAGCAGTTTGAAGTTCATTTTGAGCTACCTCAATCGCTGCAAAGTCTTTTGCTGCATAAGCATCTTTAAGCTTCTTCAAGGACTCCTCAATAGGCGCTTTTTTATCAGCAGAAACCTTGTCGCCATATTCTTTCAACTGTTTTTCAGTCGAGAAGATAAGAGCATCGGCACCATTCAGCTTATCAACTTCTTCTTTCGCCTTTCTATCTGATTCAGCATTCGCTTCAGCTTCATCTTTCATCTTCTTGATCTCATCATCCGTTAAACCTGACGATGCTTCAATTCGAATTTTTTGCTCCTTTCCGGTGGCTTTATCTTTTGCTGATACATGTAGAATGCCATTTGCATCAATATCAAAAGTTACTTCAACTTGTGGGATGCCACGAGGAGCAGGCGGTATTCCATCTAAATGAAAACGTCCAATTGTCCGGTTTTGAGGCGCCATAGGGCGCTCACCTTGAAGGATATGAATTTCTACAGAAGGCTGATTATCAGAAGCGGTAGAAAAAGTTTCTGACTTCTTTGTTGGGATAGTCGTATTAGATTCGATCAACTTAGTCATCACGCCCCCCATCGTTTCAATCCCTAAAGAAAGCGGGGTAACATCGAGAAGAAGTACATCTTTCACTTCACCGGTCAACACACCACCTTGTATCGCTGCTCCGATTGCGACCACCTCGTCAGGATTCACACCCTTAGATGGTTCCTTACCGAAAAAGCTTTTTACCGCGTCCTGGATAGCAGGAATACGAGTCGAACCACCAACTAAGATAATTTCATCGATATCTGTCGTTTTTAAACCCGCGTTTTTTAGTGCCGACTTACAAGGCTCAATAGTTCTTTTAATCAGGCTATCTGCAAGTTGCTCAAATTTAGCGCGTGATAATGTTCTAACAAGGTGCTTTGGCCCATTCTGATCAGCAGTAATATATGGTAAGTTGATTTCCGTCTGAGTAGAACTAGAAAGCTCAATTTTAGCTTTTTCAGCAGCTTCTTTTAAACGTTGAAGCGCCATCGGATCTTTCACTAAATCCATCCCATTTTCACTTTTAAATTCATCAGCAAGCCAGTCAATTATCACTTGATCAAAATCATCGCCACCAAGATGAGTATCTCCATCAGTTGATTTTACTTCAAAAATTCCATCGCCGAGCTCTAAAACTGATACGTCATGCGTGCCACCACCACAGTCGAAAACTACAATCTTCATATCTCTATGAGCCTTGTCAAGTCCATATGCCAATGCAGCAGCGGTTGGCTCATTGATGATTCGCTTTACGGTCAAACCCGCAATTTCCCCCGCTTCTTTGGTTGCTTGACGCTGTGCATCATTAAAATAAGCTGGCACTGTAATGACTGCTTCGGTTACCTCGTGACCAAGGAAATCTTCAGCCGTTTTCTTCATCTTCTGAAGGATCATTGCAGAAATTTCTTGCGGAGTATATTTACGGTCGTCAATTTGAACTCTAGGAGTATTATTGTCGCCTTTCACCACAGTGTAAGGCACTCGTTTCATTTCTTTTTCAACCTCATTGAAAGCATTACCCATAAATCTCTTTATAGAGTAAATGGTTTTCGTTGGATTTGTTATCGCTTGACGCTTGGCCGGGTCGCCTACCTTCCGCTCCCCATTTTCAACAAATGCAACGATAGAGGGGGTTGTACGCTTACCCTCGGCGTTTGCTATCACAACAGGCTCATTGCCTTCCATTACAGCCACGCATGAGTTTGTTGTTCCTAAGTCAATACCAATAATTTTTGACATGTTATATTATTCTAAGTTTCAAGAAAATGTTTATTTATTAAACACGATTTATCAAGCCTTGTGCCAAAATGCTAATTACGGTCAGCTAAGAGCCTAAAAGGCAAAATTAAAAAGATAGGGCACTGAAAATGACAGGATGGCAGTAACCCGGTATGTCGAGCTGCGACAAATAAAAATACGAAACGGCAATATGGTCTTTACTTGAATAGTTATGGAATCGACGATTACAACGTATTCTACTTCCAGTTATAAGTCTTAAATCGCTAAATTTTCTAGTTTATATTGCCTTTTTACCGAACATCCAACTGCATTAGGCAACCTGACATTAAGTTTTTCAAAAAGCGGGCGATTATTTGGGAATCTTCCCTTACATCAAGTAATTGTCTCACTAGCATATCATTACGTTATAGACACGAGGTACCACACAACAACATTTCCCCAACTTCCTCTGCCTGGGGGTCCATCCCTACCGATAGCTACCGGGAAGCTCCTGGAAACCCGTCCGGAGGGAAGAGATAGACAACGCTTTTAAACAAAAAAGCCCAATACTTTTCAGTATTG
>CANHGR010000007.1 GCA_947460875.1 Sphingobacteriaceae bacterium
GGTTTCTATTATTTTTTAAGAGCGCGCAAGTTACGTAATAGAGAGTAAATTTCAAATGCTGTAAAGAATAAATATAACACTATAAAATTGATACCGAACCACAGGGCATTTGAACGGTTATTTAAGAGGTAAAAAACAATAAATGCTATACTTAATAGAAGCTTCAACCCAATTGATCCAAACACAGCCGTCATAAAAGTGCTGTTATTCTTATTAGCTGCATTCACGGTCAAAAAATGCAGAAGTAGTGTGAGAATAATATAAAATATTAAAATCGACCAAACAGCGTCATGTACATATCTCGCGGGGAATTGCCATTCAATTAGAACGATAAAAAGCGAAATAATGGCAGTAAAACCGGTAAGCTGAAGGAAATACGAAACGTTCTTCATGATGATTATTTTAAACCCCTGATGATGGAGTATAATGATGCAATTACAGATAAAAAAATTAATACTATGGTAAAGATTGGATAGCTAAGTTCAAGCCAGCGATCAAGTTTATAACCGATAAATGTAAATACACCAATAACCGCTAGCATTTGGAATGCCAAGCCGGTATATCGCCCGTAATCGTTAAGAGCTTTTTTGTCTTTTTGAAAGTTTTCCTGATCTTCCTGCTGCATCTAAAAAGGCTAAATTACCAAATTACACGCTCCGAAGTCTAATTCAGGGATTATTATTTTTATTGCTTCGCGTCAACAAAATTCCAGTCTGAACATTATCTTTAACTAAATTTGCAATAAAATATTTTTGATCAAAAACTGTTATAAACAGTAAAATATATCCGATTGAAGCCTTTCGTATTTTCTATACTTTGTATTTTACTGTCTATAATTATTCTTTTCACTGAAGCATGCAGCTCGAAAAAGGATACAGTCGCAAGCATTGGTATGCAAAATCTCACCGCGCGCTTTAATATTTTCTACAATGCCACCGAACTCCTCAACGAAAGTCACGTCAACATTGAGACTGCTTATTTAGACGATTATGAGCAATTACTGAGCATTTATAAGGAACCCTCTAGCATTACCAGTAAGTCTGAGCAAAAAAACCTCGACTCTGTAATTAAAAAGATGAACTTCCTTATCGATGAAAAGATCAAAAGCAATTATGTTGACGATGCGTATTTTTTGAAAGGAAAGGCAAATTATTTTAAGGGGGATTATTTCAATGCTTCCGAATTTTTCAATTATGTCTACACTACTTTTCCTGAAGAGAAAGAAATAAAACAAGCTTCACTTGCTTGGAAAGCACGCGCCCTCATACAACTTGGCAATCTAGTAGAAGCCAAAATTGTCTTGGACAGCGCAAATAAAAATATTGCAATAGAAAAGAATTCTGTTGCAGATATCTATGCAACAAGTGCACATTATTTCATCAGGCGAGAACGATTAGATGAAGCCGCCAAAATGCTCGAACAGGCTTTAGAATTTGAAAAAAGCAAAGCAACTATAATTCGATGGACCTACCTACTAGCACAGCTCCAAGAGCGTACTAATCAATTGCAGCTCGCATCTGAAAATTATACAAGAGTAATAAAAAGTAATGCACCCTTCGAAATGGCTTTTAACGCCAAGTTAAACCGTATTCATATTGAAGAAGAACAAAGTGGCAATACCAGCAAACAAGTTGAAAGACTGGAGGCTCTGTTGTCTGATAATAAGAGCAGGGAGTTCATTGACCAGATCCACTATCGGATAGCCGGTATTCATAAAAAGAATGGCCGACTGGGGGATGCAATTAAAAGCTATAATACCGCTATCAGAAGTAGCCTGAAAAATCAGAACCAAAAAGGACTTGCCTATGCGCAGCTGGCGGAAATCTATTTTAAGGGAGGCGGATATCAACTTGCAAAAACTTACTACGACAGCACGCTGACCGCGCTTTCCCCGGCGTATGCAAGTTATGAGCAGATTCGCTTAAAAAGCAGTAACCTGGATCAATTAGCAAAAAGCTTTCGGACGATTAGTCGGCAAGATACCCTACAAATTCTTGCAAGGCTCCCTCAAAATCGCCGCGATCAGTTTATCGATTCACTATTTCAAAATCAATCACAGTCCATTAATGGTAGCTTTGTAATTTTCCCAATCCAGGGCAGCTCTTCCATGATGACATCCAATGCTAAATTTTACTTCAATAATCCACTAGCCTTAAGAACAGGAAGTGTAGATTTTGTAAAGCGTTGGGGCAACCGAAAACTAGAGGACAACTGGCGAATAAGCGTAAAAACCTCTGCGGAATCAGTCGCGCTTGCTGCGGATACCACTTTAAGTAAAAGTCCCCTTACAGCCGGCGTAGTACTTACTAACGATTCATTGGCGTTTCGAAAGATCTATATTGACGATTTGCCCTTGACAACCTCTCAATTAGATCTTTCTAACCAAAAAATAGTAAATGCTTATTTTGATATCGCCAATTTTTATAAAGATGTACTGAAGGCCGATACTGAAGCAATTGATACTTATTTACAGATCTTAAGCCGATACCCTGAAAGTGGACTTAAGCCAGCCATTTATTATAACCTCTATCGCTTGTATGCTTCTATTGACGCTCCGAAATCGGCGCAGTATCGCGATATCCTACTACGAGAATACCCTCAATCTGCTTTCGCCCGGACGATAATTGACCCATCCTACAATCAAAGGGCAGATGAGCAATTGTTAGCTCTCAACAACACATATAATAGTATTTATGAGGTTTATTCGGAAAAAAAATACACCGAAGTAATTTCTAAAATTCAACAAGGCGAACAAGTTTTTGGCGAAAATTCTTTATCGCCTCAACTTGCTTATCTAAAGGCTTTAGCAACCGGAAGAACCCAAAAAGTAGAAGTTTTTGAAAGCTCACTGCAGCAGTTAGTAAAATCGTATCCAACCGATCAATTAGTTACCCCTTTGGCAAAACAACATCTTGAATATGTGCAAGCTAATCGCGATGCAATGAGTAGGCGAGATTTTGCATTGATAGATTTCGATCCCAATGAGCCAAGATTTATCGAACCTAAATCAGAACCAGCTCTACAACAAGCTGTTAGTCAGCAAATATTTTTGACGTCTCCCAAAAATATGGTCATTACGCCTTCGGCTATGCCGCCTTCTTCACCAATCACAACGAATATACCAACCGGTGCTATGGCGGCTTCAACGCCTGCCCTATTCAGCTTGCCAGACTCCTCAGAGTATTATTTTGTGGTGAACGTATTGAATCCGCGAACTGCCCTCAGCTCTTCGCGCTTTGGTATTGGGCAATTTAACCGATCAAATTATGCCAGCGCAAAAATAAGTCATCAGCTGCAGGCTGTAAACAGAGAAAATCAACTGATATTTGTGGGCCCGTTTTTTACAAGACTAGATGTCGAGAGATACGAGAGAACCATCAGTCCCTTGATCAAAGAGATTATGAAAATTCAGGCACCAACGTACAATACCTTTGTAATCACCAAAGAGGGCTTAGAAAGATTAAGTACACGGGAAATCATCAATTCTTACATAGATTTTTATACAGACAGCAGAGAATGGAGAAACGAAATAAAACCTTAACCCGAGATGAAATTAGCCGTTTCACGATCCTTTTCTGGAAAATTGTACTCGGCTGTATTGCTTTTGTAGCGATATTCATTTTGAGCATCGGCTTGGGCTTGTTTGGCGAACTCCCCAGCGGCAGAATCATTGAACACCCTGAGAGCAACTTAGCGTCGATGGTCATCGCTTCAGACGGGGTAGACCTTGGTGGTTATTATGTGCAGAACCGCTCACCTATTCGTTACGAAGAAATCTCTCCAAACGTGATCAACGCCCTAATAGCGGCTGAAGACAAGCGCTTTTATTCTCATTCGGGCATAGACTTTAGAAGAACTTTTACTATTCTTTTTTACAACCTAACTGGAAGAAAACAAGGTGCCAGCACCATTACCCAACAACTTGCACTAAATCTTTTTTCTAAAGAAGGCAGGGCCTCTAATACCTTCAAAAGAGGCATTCAAAAATTGCAGGAGTGGATTGTAGCAGTAAGGCTTGAACGCGAATACACCAAGGAGGAAATAATAGCCATGTACCTGAACACAGTCGACTGGGGCGCCTATAATACTTATGGCATTAAAGCCGCGGCAAGTCGTTATTACGATACCACTCCAGATAAATTGGCTCCTGAGCAAGCCGCAGTGCTTATAGGCATGCTTAAAGGACCATCGATGTATTCGCCGATACGCAAGCCCGATAATGCGTTGGCCCGCCGAAATTTGATCTTAAGTCAGATGGTTGATGAAGGATTTCTTAGCGAAAGTGAAGCTATAAAACTTCAACAGAAGCCATTAGGATTAAAATTAAACTCCACAAATCATAACGAAGGACTAGCGCCATATTTCAGGTCAGAATTAAAAAAAGAAGTTCAGAAAATCTTAGAGGAAAACTCTATATATAAAGATGATAATACGCCATACGACCTTGATCGTGACGGCTTAAGGATTTATACTACAATAGACTCCAGAATGCAGCAATATGCCGAGGAAGCCCAACAAGAGTACCTTCAGCAATTGCAGGCGCAGTTTAGCAGACAATGGCGGGGAGCAGATCCGTTTAAAGGTCTGGAAGCGCTCCTCGATCAGGGCATGAAACGTTCTGACCGTTATCGGCAGCTACTAACTGAAGATAAATCCGTAGCCGAAATCCGTGAAGATTTTAATACCCCGACCCGGATGACCATTTTTACTTGGCGGGGAAACAGGGATACTATCATGAAGCCAATAGATTCTATAAAATATTACAAGCTGATGCTACGCAATTCAGTGATGTCTATGGATCCGCAATCGGGCGATGTGAAGGCATGGGTTGGCGGAATAAATTTTGAACATTTTAAATATGATCAAGTTAAAGTTGGAACACGTCAGGTGGGTTCGACAGCTAAGCCCTTCACATATGCAGTAGCGATTAGCAGCGGCGGATATTCGCCTTGCCAAAAAGTATTAAACGCTTCGGTCACATTTGAAGATTTCAATAACTGGACCCCTCGCTCAGATCATACCGTGCCCGGAGAAATAACTCTCAGAAAGGCTTTAGCAGAATCGCAGAACTGGGTAACAGCCTATATGATGAAACAAGTGGGGCCAACGGCAGTGGCGACTTTAACAAAAAAAATGGGGATTAGCTCTGATGTGCCGTCATACCCTTCTATCTGCCTTGGAGCTTTCGATGCATCTGTTTTTGATATGGTAGGCGCCTATTCTGTTTTTGCTCATCAGGGGATTTGGCAAGAGCCTCGCTATCTTCTTCGTATCGAAGATAAAAACGGAGCGGTTTTGTATGAAAATAGCGCCCCAAAAGTTCGTCAGGCTCTTGATGCTCAGACAGCTTACGTGATTACCGACATGCTTAAAGCTGTTGTGACAGAAGGCACAGGTCGGCGTTTAAGAAATTCTAGATATAACCTTACCAACCCCATAGCCGGTAAAACCGGAACAACGCAGGAAAACTCAGACGGCTGGTTTATAGGTGTTACTCCTCAGTTAGTGACCGGTGTATGGACAGGTGCTGAAGATAGACAGATACACTTTAAATCATTAGATGACGGTGAGGGTGCTAATTCTGCATTACCGGTTTTCGCACTGTATATGAATAAGGTGTATGCCGACAAGAGTCTGCCTTACACTAAAAATATTGATTTTGAACCACCAAAAGGCGGATTGAGTATTACGATAGATTGTAATACGTACAATACGCCGCAGCAACCCGGTCAATCAGAACTTGACCAGAAATTAGGCTTCTGATTCGGTTGACATTAATTAGTGTATGGATAAGTTCGATTATAAAGCGGCACTAAAAAATATTCCGAAAAAACCTGGCGTCTATCAGTTTCGCGACGACCTGGATGAGTTAATCTATATCGGTAAAGCCAAAAACCTTAAAAACCGTGTATCGAGCTATTTCAATAAAGAGACTTATCGGATCAATGCTAAAACTAAGGTACTAGTCAATAAGATCAGAAATATCACTTTTACAATCGTTGATACGGAGATTGATGCCTGGTTGCTTGAGAACAGTCTGATTAAAAAACATCAACCGAAGTACAATGTTCTCCTAAAAGACGACAAGACCTATCCTTGGATAGTTATTAAAAACGAAAACTTCCCAAGGATATATTGGACTAGAAGGATCATCCGAGATGGTTCCAAATATTTTGGGCCCTATGCGTCGGTGGGGATGATGCATGTTATACTCGACCTGATCAAAGAAATCTATCAACTACGTACTTGCAGTCTGCCACTCAAGCCGGATAATATAGCTGCTGGCAAGTTTAAGGTCTGTTTAGAATACCAGATTGGCAATTGCAAAGGTCCATGCCAGAATTATCAGTCAGAGCAAGATTATAATATCAATATCGAAGAAATCAAGAACATTCTCAACGGCAAGATCGGATCGGTGATCCGTAGCTTGAAACAGGATCTAGATAAAGCCGTAGCCGAGCTAAATTTTGAACTAGCTCATAAACTCAAGCGTCAGTATGAATTGCTAGACAGGTACCAAAGCAAATCCACAATTGTAAATTCTTCAATTACCGACGTTGATGTATTCAGCATCGCTTCTGATGATAAATATGCTTTCGTTAACTTCCTCAAAGTCATGAATGGCACCGTGACGCAAACGCAAACACTTGAGATCAAAAAGAAGTTAGATGAAACAGAGGAAGAACTCTTAAGCATAGCCATTTCGGAGTTTAGAACCCGTTTTAACAGTACTTCCAAAGAAATTATTGTTCCCTTCGGACTGGACTTAAATGATCCGGGCATCAAGTTTAGAGTACCCAAGATGGGCGAAAAAAAGAAGCTACTTGAACTATCGCAGAAGAACGTAATGTTCTTTAAAAGGGATAAGCTGGATCAATATGAAAAACTTAATCCGGATCTAAAATACGATCGCATTCTGAACCAAATGATGAAAGATCTTCGATTAAATCAGTTACCGCGACATATTGAATGTATTGACAATTCTAACTTTCAAGGTAAATACCCGGTTTCTGCAGTAGTAGTTTTTAAAGATACGAAGCCGTCGAAAAAAGATTACAGGCACTTCAATGTAAAAACCGTCGTCGGCCCCAATGATTTTGCAACGATGGAAGAAGTGGTACATCGCCGCTACAAGCGGATGCTAGAAGAAAAGGAAACACTGCCTCAATTAATTGTTATCGACGGCGGCAAGGGACAATTATCTTCGGCAATGAAAAGTCTGCAAATTTTAGGGATAGAAAAGGATGTAACAATCATTGGCATTGCAAAACGCCTGGAAGAAATCTTTTATCCGGGCGATCAATATCCGATGTATCTCGATAAAAAATCAGAAACATTAAAGATTATTCAGCAGCTAAGGGATGAAGCACACCGTTTCGGAATAACGTTTCATCGTAAACAAAGAGATAAAGGCACCTTGATGACGGAGTTAGAGCACATTGCAGGAATCGGGAAAACTACAGCGGAAAAACTATTAAAACACTTCAAATCGGTAAAAAATATCCGGGAAGCAAGTCAGGAAGAATTGAGCCAAATTCTGAACAGCAAACAGTTAACCGAACTTAACAATTATTTCGTGTCCGAACCTATTAGCAGTACGAATTAGTACGACCAAAGATCATGCTCATAGTTAAACAGCTCTTTCTTAATTCTTTCAGATTCATATAGCCTGTCTATTCCATCTGCATAATCCTTTATTCGAAGATCGTCAGGATTCGATTCTTTAACAATATAGCTTGTAAATAGCCGCTTCATGAAAATATCGTCGTAGCTTAGGCCCGATGCGTCATTGGTACGGTTTATCGCTTCCTTTGTAACTAATATATACCTGGCTTCTGGAAAATAAATCCAGAAAGCCGGTTGATCATCAAGCACCTGACCGCCAACCTGCAGACGTACCATTGGCGCGATGCCAATAATGCGAGGTTCCCAAACGGAACGTTGTTTATCAAATATCCAATCTTCTTTTATCCTAAATTTCAACACGCTATCCGGATTAAAAACCCCCGGTTTCACAATTGTTCCTGTTTGATCACCTGTTACAGAGTCAAATACTGGAACCAGAACACTATCAGCAAACTTTTTCATCGCTTGATCCGGCGTCAAAACTGTAGAAAATGAATCGCCATTCGGATCATCTTTTTCAGGAGCTGGAGTCGCATCATAAGCTGTAAGTTCCCCAGCCATCACTGCGTCCATGAATAAATCTATCAAACGACCTTTGGGAGAAGAGTATATTCTATTAGCCTTTTCACGAAGATCAATTTCTCGCCATACACGTTTAGAATACATAACATCCGCTTCACGCAAATTAGCATAAGGCGTCACGCGTCGATTCAGAATGTTGTTATTCTTGTAATAGCCATCAACTGGCCGATCAATACTGTCAGCGATTGGTTTAATACTGTTATTAAGATTAGGTTGCTGAGCAAATGCTGCAATACTTAATGATAACAAACCCAATACTAAAAATTTCTGTTTCATAACCTCTTTTAATTAGCTGTGAATACAATATCGTCTAATTGCCTCTGAGAACCATCCGGCCCCACGGCTACAATGTTCCCGAAAAATACGCGCGTTCCTGGCGTCACTCCAGCCATAGCCGTTTTCATTGCCGGTGTTAAAGCACTTGCCGTTCCCTGCAATGTAATTGCATCTTGGCGCGGCTTTAATATTACCAGATTGTAACGAGTGACTGTAAATTTCGCATCATATACAAAATCATCCAACACAGCAAACAAGTTCGGGGTATTCTTAAGTATCACGGCGCTAACAGTACCGCTAGACTTTCCCGCAAATCTCGGCTTAGGATCAGGAATTCTTTTTACACGGAAAGATGATGAGCCAAAAGACTGCACTTTTCCGTTAATTTCAGCAGAAACCGCAACAGTTGCGGTTGATCCGGGATTTGTTACATTAACCTCAAACTGACCATTCGAACCTGTATATGTTCCTCCGGTGACACTAATTCTTATTTTATCTTTTGGAATGCCGGGGGCAGAAATATCAACTGGATTGGGCAAACCAACATAAAAAACATTCATTTTCGTCGGAGAAACTGTTGCAGAAGGCTTGGCAACCTGATAAGTTTGCTCAGGCGTTTTGTACTCTTTAATGGAGCCATCAGTCTGTTTTACACGTATTGTTCCAACCCACTTATAAACTCCTTCTGCGTTATTAGACGTATATACGCCTTTGCCATCTTTAACTGATAGCGGAGAGCCATTTACAGAAACAGATGGTGTTAACTTTGAATCATAAGCTGTAAGGAAAACCTCTGCAGTATAAGGCTGACCTTGAATAATATATGAAGTGGGCGCAACGGCTACCGCTGCAAACTGATCAAGGTTCACAACCGCCATATCCATTTTCCCTAGAATTCTCTTTACCATTTCAGACTCAGCATTCTTTGTATCGGCTTGAATTTTTGCAAGTGCGGTAAGCGCTGCCGTCAAAGGAATACCATCGCCAAAACTGGCTTGCTCCCAAGTTTTTCGTGTTAAACCGGTTGTCTTCGGATCAACGGCCTGAAGGGAAAAGTTTACGTTGGCACGTTCCTTTTCATCTAGCAACGCTAATAAACTGGCACGGGTATCATTTATTCTTTTCTTCAATTCAGCTCCCGGTCCGGGGTTGCCGTTAGGAATCATTATGCGCGGCGATATGTCTAAATCGTCACGCTTTTTTAAATCGCCAGTATCTTCGTTATATCCACCGCCCTCAGCTTCTAACTGCTTTCTCAAGCCCTCCACATAAGTTTCAAGTTCTTTTACAAGCGCACTAGCTTGCTTAGCCTTATCATATATGGGTTTTGCACGTTCGGGCTCTTCTTTCAACTTGGTGGCCTCAAAGGAAGCAAAGGTCGCATCGACGCTGCTTTGCACATTTGCAGTAGATGTATTTAAGCTATCTGTTAATGTCTTAAACGCTTCTAATATAGAATCGCTTACATTTAATGCTACTAAACCCAGCAAAACTAGGTATAGTATTCCGATCATCTTCTGCCTTGGTGTTTGTTTACCTCCCGCCATGTATTATTATCTTAAAATTTACGGATAAAGTCAATACTAAGTACGGGTTTGATTCATCGCAGTGAGCATATTACCATAGATCGCATTCAGTGATGCCAAGTTTTTAGCCAACCTACCAACTTCCTCTTTAAACATCTTTGAATCTTCCATCGACTCATTGAAATTTTGCATCGTAAGCGATAGATTATGGTAGAATTTATTCATTGATTTCAAATGCGCACTTGAGTCTTGAAGTTCCAACTCATAGACCGCATTTAGAGCAGAAAGATTTTTTGCCAAACTGTTCACTTGGTCATGATATCCTTTCGAATCAATACTTGAATTTGCCATTTCTGCCAAATTAGCGGTGGCCATATCAAAAGAATTACTAAGATTATCGAAACTGTTTGAAGCCGCTTTCAGTTTGCCAGTAAATTCAGTCGTTGCAATTGAAGCGTCAGAAACGTTCGATATTGCAGTTACCTTGTCTCCAAAAGTACGAAGGCCGGTTCCAAGGCTTGCAATAAGTTCGGGACCGATCTTTGCATCAGACATCATTTGATCTAATGCCGCTGTTCCGCTACCTGAAGCCATTGCACGTGAGGAAGGCAAATCACCTTTAAATTCTTCATCCAGTTCTGGATAAACACGGGTCCAATCGGGCTCGGTTGCTTCTGTTTGAAAACCTAATATAAAAAACAGTATTGCCTCGGTGATTAGCCCGATGGCGATCATGAGCTCTCCATTTTTCCAATGAAGAATCTTGAACATCAATCCAACGATAACAATACTCGCGCCCCATGAGATGAACGTATTAATTCCTAATTTAAACTTGCCTTTCTTAGCCATATAGGTGATTGTTCTTTAAATTTTCTATTTAACGTCTGTCTTGGATATCACGTCCAGGAAATGCCGTAACACAACGAAATCCGATGTATGACTTCGCAGTATCCTGATATTCAAATGACTTCGAAGAGTTTTGCAGGAAATATCCAATGTCTTTCCAGGATCCACCTTTAATTACTTTACGTTTTAACGCTTCAGGATCGCCGGATTTTGCGTTGTATGTAAAGGAGGGATTTAAATCATTAACGAAAGTAGATGCCGAAGGGTTGAATGCTGAAGAAGTCCATTCAGCAACATTGCCTGCCATATTGAACAATCCAAAATCATTCGGGAAATAGGAGTTTACGCTCACCGTAAATGTTCCGCCATCATCTACATAATTGCCTCTTCCAGGTTTAAAATTTGCCATCAAACAGCCTTTTGCATTTCGGATATAAGGGCCACCCCAAGGGTAGTCGTTGCCTATCCTACCTCCACGTGCTGCATACTCAAATTCTGCTTCAGAGGGAAGCTCATAGGGCAAGCGACTGATTCCGCGACTTATCGCGGTAGCCTGATATAAATTTGTACGCCATGCCGTGAAGGCTTTCGCCTGACGCCAAGTAACGCCAACAACCGGATAGTTTGCAAAGGCCGGGTGCGAAAAATAACCTTCTACTAGGGGCTCGTTTTGAGCATAAGCAAAATCTGCCAACCAAACTAATGTATCGGGATAAACACCCACCGTATCGCGGAAAATGAAATCAGCACGCCTTGCATTTACATCTCCACGAGCATTTGCCGCCCGGCGTTGGTTGATGACGGCGTAATTATATTTCAACAATCGAACATCCACTTCGTTCCGATCAAATAGTTTGTCCTCGCCTTGATAATACATTGGCTCCAATGCAGCCGCATTGGCATTACGCGATTTCTTGCCCCAAATTAAAGCTGCCTTTTTCCAGTTAATGTATTTGTTTCCGTTGGCATTAACCTTTGACCCCTTGGCCTGGATATAGTACTGGTCATCATTCAAATAATCTGTTATTGCTATAGAATCTCGTACCCAATTAACAAATTGGCGATATTCGCTATTTGATATTTCGGTTGCATCCATGTAAAATGCCTGAACAGTTACTTGCCTATTTTGTGAAATTTGCGAGTAGGTAATATCTTGATCAACAGCACCGCTTATAAAGGTTCCACCAGGAACATAAACCATCCCGTAAGGAACTTGAGTTCTAAACGTCTTTGTCCGCACTCCGACTAATTCACCGCTACCACCACCTTTACTACAACTGCTTGAGATCGCTACAAGAGCCGCTAGAGCTATAAAGTAAAATTTTTTCATCTATTGATTATAGGAAATACCCTTAAAAACGTCTCTAAGATAATAAAAAAGCGATGTAAGATAAGAAATCTTGAAAAAGATAACATATTCGCAACATTAGCGCTTTACAAAATGTGCTACATTAACGCAAAACAAATACAAATATTACTTCTTTTTTTCGATTTCAAAGCCATTTTTGAAAAATCCAATCTGTACGACAGTCTTAACAAATTACCTTAGAGCGCATCAATTTAAAATAGAAATTTCTATCGATTAACTTGCTTAACATACTGCTCTATCGCCATAGTCATGCTTGGTGCATTAGGCGTTGGAGCCATAATGTCTACAATAAGATTCCGTTCCAAAACAGCTTTATGCGTCGTTGCTCCAAAAGCTGCAATCCGCGTATTGTTCTGTTGAAAATCCGGAAAATTCTTATATAAGGATTGTACGCTTGAGGGACTAAAAAATACGATTATATCATAAAATACTTCCCGAAGATCAGAAAGATCACTACATACGGTACGAAATAATACCGCTGGCTTAAAATTGTAGCCGTTTTCTTGCAAGAACTTTAATGTCTCTTCCGCTGCAACGTCAGAACATGGATATAAAAAAACTTCGCCAACGTGTTTTTTTAACAGTTCTTCAAGATCTGACGCAGTCTGTTTGCCGAAAAAGATCTTTCGCTTGCGATATTGTATGTATTTCTGAAGATATAACGCAATATTTTCTGAAATACAGAGATATTTTAAATCGACCGGCACTTCATACCGCATTTCTTCACACACCCTGAAGTAATGATCTACTGCGTTTTTGCTAGTGAAAATAACTGCCGTAAAATCTGCGAGATTAACTTTATCTTTTCTAAAATCCTTTGCACTTACCCCCTCAACATGTATAAAGGATCTAAAATCTAGCTTTAAATTGAATTTTTTTGCCAATTCAAAGTAAGGTGACTTCTCAGTTTCTGGTTTTGGAAGCGTAACCAATACGCTTTTTACTTTTCTTTTTCTGTCGTCTGAAGTCGCTAACATACTTTTTAATTGCCTAATTCATAAGCACCTTAATAAGAATCAATAAAGGGCAAATTTCGAGAGTGCAAAGATAGATAAATAAATAAGTTTTAGAAAATTGGTAATTAGACAACACATTGGCACCGGCGCGTATAAATTGCAACACGAATATGCTGCATAATAACGCTATAGCCAAGTAAATGTATATCGAGGCATATCTAAAAGGACTAAGGCTAAATGCGATGACCAATGGCAAAAAAAATATCGCAGTATTAAAATAGCTTAAATATAAAATGGAGATATACTCGCGCACAATTCGCTGAATATCAAATAAAAATCCAAGGACGCGAAGCAATATTATTTTTAAGGTGAAGAGTCCCAATACCAACATTGATAAAATGAAAAACCATTGAAACCCGGTATAGGCATAATTTATTTTATAATACCTGCCGCAGAGATAAAGAAAAATCCCTATTGTGAATCCAAATAGAACATACAAAAAAATGAAAGGCCAGGAATTAAATAGAGTGTCTTCTTTGTTTATCTGAGCCAAAACGCGATTGCTGTAAAGCGATTGCACGATGATTTCAAGTTCCTTGGAGAACGCAAACTTTATTATTGCGAAAAAGAGCACAAGAAGAACAATCAGGCCGAGCACCCAGATTTCTCCTTTGGAGCGCAGGCTTCCACTATCGTATCGATTTTTCGTCAACTTAAATTTCTGAGCCCAACCGGCAAAATCTCCATTTTCTATCGTATGAAATTTTATAAGGCTGTCTATAAACTTATTTGGTCTATTAGGATTGGGACTAACAATCCATCCCATTTTGAGCGAATCTTGCACAGATTTGATTGAATCTTGCCTTTGAAACCATCGAGCATATGTGATTGAATCCTGAAGATCGCTTCCGCCATACGCATAACTTGGCTGTACTCTCATCGGGGCAGATGTCGATGTATCGTTTTGAGCAAACACCGTTATAAGGGTAAAGCTATAGAAAACAACAAGCTGAAAAATCTTTTTACACATAAGTTGCCCCCTGCTTTAGAGCCGCGCAAAATTACCTGATTATTTGGTGTTTTACCAAAATCAGGGCAGTTCATTCGTCTATATGTGAAAATAAGGAACTCTTCAGCTTATATAATGCTAATTTTGATGCATGGCTGGTATTTATTTTCATATTCCCTTTTGCAAACAGGCCTGTCATTACTGCGATTTCCATTTTAGCACCTCTCTTCAATATAAGGATGATCTGCTAAACGCGATGCTTGCTGAGCTACTGCTGCAAAAAGATTACCTCCAAGGTGAGGCAATTGAAACGATTTATTTTGGAGGAGGAACACCTTCGCTTTTAAGCAGCGATGAGATCAGGGTCTTTATTGATCAAATAGCAAAACTATTTAAGCTCATATCCGCGCCCGAAATTACACTAGAGGCCAATCCGGACGATCTGGATATTAACAAAGTTAGAGAGCTGCGACAAAGTCTTATCAACCGCTTTAGCGTAGGCATCCAATCATTTTACGACGAAGACCTCCGCTGGATGAACAGGGTACACACCTCAAATGAGGCTGAAAACTCAATTAAAAGAGTACAAGATGCCGGCTTTGAAAACATAACTTCCGATTTGATCTACGGCTATCCGCTGTTAAGCGATGAAAAGTTTAAAAGCAATATCAGAAAATTACTGGATCTCTCAATCCCACATATCTCCGCCTATTCTATGACCGTTGAGCCCCAAACTGCCTTAGGGTCATTTATAAAAAATAAGAAACAACCTGCAATGAACGAATCGCAAAGTGCAGATCAGTTTTTGTTGTTGACAGAAATGTTGATCGAATCAGGTTTTGAACATTACGAGATTTCTAATTTCGCCAGACGTGAAATGTATTCAAAACATAATACAAACTATTGGAGAGGTGTATCTTACTTAGGGATTGGCCCCTCGGCGCATTCATTCAACGGGAATACTAGAGCTTGGAATATTTCAAACAACGCAAGATATATCGAAAGCATCAGCAGAAAGGCAATTCCGGCTGAACTAGAGACCTTAACTATTGCTAATAAAATAAATGAGTATATTTTAACTTCCCTGAGGACAATGTGGGGCACCGACCTCACTAAATTAACTCAAGACTTTGGTGCAAGCTACCGCATTGACGTTGAAAGCGCCACAAAAAGGGTCCTTGAAAAAGGGTTAATTAGTCGGGAAAACGACATCATTACTCTAACCCTTTCGGGGAAGCTTTTAGCCGATCAGATTGCTGCAGAACTATTTGTCGATTAATTACTTTTTTGATACCGGCAGGCTTACGCCATCACCAGTTTTGAAAAAGCTATTGATGCTCACTGATAGCCTTCCTGAAGCTGCTGCCTGTCCGGAGAGTACCTTTGCGGAAGCTTTCTGAGCCTCATTACTGTTTTGATAGTTCACAATCAAGGCCTTGCTTTGCTCGATGTCTTCGAAACCCGCTAATGTGTAGGGATTTGCAAATAATACAATGACCGAAGTTAATTTAGCAAGTTCAGAAATCAACACGCTCATCTCCCTGTTATAGTCGAGGGTGCTGGCTGGCCGTTTGCGATAATCATGTATTCCAACAATAATTTGATCGTATGATCTCAATTCTTGCAATAGCGTTGAGATGTCTGAAGCGCCGGCAATCTTAGAAAGAGTGAAATTGGTAGAGTTTTGAAATGAACCTTTTAGTTCGTTCTGAAAAAGCGAGATCTCTGACATCCCAAGACTGATTAGTGCAGTCTTTTTCTGTAGTTCTAATGAACTAATCACATCCCCACCTTTTATTACCGTTAGAGCAGCATCAGCCAGTTGCTGATTCAGGCTCATCGATTCACTGCGGTTAAGAAACTCTGATACACCTGTATCTATTTTATGAATTTGGTTCAATCCCGACCAGTATTTAGCTGCCAGTACTTTTTTTACACTTTCATTAACCTGCTCCCAACTTAAGTGATTTTGATGTATCGCTCTGCGAACGAGCAAATTTGCCCTTTTGCTATTTTGCGAAAGTTCAACGATATCATTACCGGCTATAATCGCGCGAACGTCAGCTTCCCCGTTAGGGAAATATTTTACAACGCCTTTCATTTCCATTGCATCAGAAAATATTAAACCTTTAAATCCCAGATCTTCTTTCAGCACACCGGTTACAATAGGCTTTGACAAAGTTGAGGGAAGATTTGGCGTGTTATCCAGTGCCGGAATACTCATATGTGCTACCATCACGCCTGCGGCATTTTGTTTAATCAACTCCCGAAAAGGATACATTTCTAGTGAATCAAGTCTGGCTCTTCCAAAGGGCAACAAAGGTAGATCATAATGAGAATCGACGTCAGTGTCTCCATGCCCTGGGAAATGCTTTAAACTTATAAGAATACCCTCGTCTTGCATTCCCTTCATATATGCTCCGGCTTTGGCCGTTACGTTAGCTTTGTCATCGCCAAAAGAGCGGTAACCAATTACGGGATTTTTCGGGTTGTTATTGACATCTACCACCGGTGCAAAATTTACATGAATCCCTAAACGTTTAAAATCTTTCGCCACTTCTTGCCCCATCCTATAGATAAGATTGTTGTCCTGAATTGCGCCCAGTGTCATCTGATAAGGATATGAAATTGAGCTATCCAGGCGCATACCAACACCCCATTCGCCATCCATCGCAACGAGCAATGGAGTACGTGCCAGAGACTGATAGCGATTAGTCAAAGCTGCTTGTCTTTCCGGACCACCCTGAAAAAATACGAGTCCACCGATGCGCTCTTGCATGATAATGTTAGCCACAGAATCTTCATATCTTTTGCCTCTATCGGTATGTGCTCTGATCATAAATAACTGGGCTACTCGATCATGCCTGTTTAGCTTCTTGAAAACAGAATCTACCCAAGCATTTTGCCGACCGATAGTCGAAATAAACAGCTCTTTATTTACGCTAGATATCGTTTGTGAGGAAACTTGTGTTGACGTGCATAAAATTAACGCTGCAAAAGCCCAAAGAATTCGAATCATATTATGTCAAAAAATTGAAAAACTAACTGGTCTACGCAAGGCAAATTATTTTGTTTAGTTAAAGATAGATTTTAGTGGTTTTTGTTATCACTGGTTACCCTAATCGTATCCCAAGGTCTACTGTCTCAACTTTTATTTACGACTTCGATTATCTCTCTGTAATAATGTTCATATAGAGGAAGAACCAGACTCAACTCAAATTCTTTCGCCCTGTTCAGCGCCGCTTCTTTAAACTTTTTCAAGCGTTCTCCATCCTCAAGGATATAGATAGCCTGCTTAGCCATGCTTTCAATGTTTCCAACTTCACTCATAAATCCAGTTACGCCGTCTATATTTAATTCTGGTAATCCGCCGGCATTGCTCGATACTACCGGCACCTTACAAGCCATCGCTTCCAGCGCTGCTAGTCCAAAACTTTCTGATTCTGAAGGCATTAAGAACAAATCGGCAACGGATAAAATCTCTTCGACAGCATCTTGTTTACCCAGAAAGCGAACGCTTTCTGCAATGTCCAGATCGCGACAAAGCCCTTCTGCATTTGCACGATCGGGGCCATCGCCGATTAATAAGAGTTTACTCGGGATTTTTTCAGACACTAATTTAAATATCTGAATCACGTCTGCGGTTCGTTTGACCTTCCGAAAATTAGAAGTATGCACAATAATGAACTTATCATTAGGAGCTATCGCTTTTTTGAAATGATCTTTTGGTTTTAAACTAAAGCGGTTAAGATCGATGAAGTTGGGGATTACCCGTATGTCTTTTGGAACATCAAAATGCTCGTAAGTAGCCTTTTTTAAATATTCGGACACCGCAGTTACCCCATCAGACTGGTTGATAGAGAAAGTAACCACCGGTTTGTAGGTCATGTCTTTCCCTACCAAGGTGATATCAGTACCATGCAATGTAGTAACCACCGGAATATTAATTCCAAATGTTAGTAGAATCTGTTTTGCCATGAAGGCGGCAGACGCATGTGGAATGGCATAATGCACATGCAAAATGTCCAGCTTCTCAAACCGAACAACATCTACCAATTTACTTGCCAAGGCTAGCTCATAAGGCGGGAAATCAAATAAGGGATAATTGGAGACCGAAACCTCATGGTAAAAGAGATTTTCTGAGAAGAAATCAAGCCTTGCCGGCTGACTGTAAGTGATAAAGTGTACTTGATGGCCGTTATCCGCCAGCGCTTTACCAAGCTCGGTGGCTACAACCCCGCTACCGCCAAAAGTTGGGTAGCAAACAATTCCTATTTTCATGAAAATAAATTTCGATACAAATTAAAAGCTATTCTTTTAATGAATTGTTTAGTACAAGTAAATTAATAGATCGCCTATCTGCTCTTTCTAAGTGCTTCGTAAATTGCATCCTGAATTCTTGGTCGGATTTTCAAGTCCGAAAGTTTATCAGTGACCTTAGGATAAACCCTGTTTGATAAGAAAATATAAATCATCTTATATTGAGGATCTACCCAAATACAAGTACCGGTATAACCTGTATGCCCATACGTAGAGGAGGAGGCAAACTGAGAGGGATAATTCTTTGATGCTTCGGGATCACGGCGGTCAAAGCCAAGGCTTCGTCTACTAACTTCAAACTGTTTAGCGGTGAAAAGATCCACAGTTTCAGGTTTAAAATAGCGCTGCCCCCCGTATGTTCCTTTGTTCAGCATCATTTGAAAAAGAATTGCAAGGTCGTTTGCATTAGAAAACAAACCGGCGTGACCCGCAATACCGCCCGCCAAAGCTGCCCCCTGATCATGCACATAGCCCTGTACAAGCGTATTTCTAAAATAAGTATCCTCCTCTGTTGGAACAATTTTATTCTTATCAAAGCGAGTCCGTGGATTAAAGCCCGCAGTCTGCATCCCCAAAGGATTATAAAACTGTTCCAGAACATATTGATCCATTGGCTCATGTGCAATGCCTTCTATGACTTCTTTCATATAATACATACTCAGGTCGCTGTAGACATATCTAGCACGGCTCACCAGCCTTGCGTTTAGCATTTGAGGCCACATTACCTCTTCATAATAATTCTTACGCAGGAAGTAGTTATCTGCAACTTTGGTAGAAAACTCCCCTGATGAGTCTCGGCTATGATCAGTTGCCTTTAGCCTATCGTAAAAAGGGATAAAAGGTGTAAATCCGGCTTGATGTAGCATCACCTCCTTTAGTCTGATATATTGCTTTTCTGTATTCCTGGTGCGCCCAAGATAATTGTAAAGCGTGCTATCGAGATTTAACTTACCTTCTTCCACCAATCGCATCACACCCAAAGTAGTAGCTGAGATTTTAGTGACAGAAGCCAAATCATATATATCATCAACTTTCACTGGCCTATTATTTGCATAGGTATGATTGCCGAAAGCTTTATTATAGATTACGCTACCATCCTTTACTACCAGTACCACAGCGCCCGGAGTAGCCCGTTGACTTATCGCTTCTCGTGCGATTGCGTCTATTTTATCAAGATCCGCTGCATTTATTCCTACGTCTTCGGGCACGGTATATTTTAATCGAATTTTACTTATCGGATAACCATCTCCGGCTTTGAAATTGCTTGTATAGGTGTCTCTTAGAGTATTATTAAGATCAATACCGCCGAAAATCGCTTGAGCTACAATCGATGCTGCAGCCGGAGTATGTGTCGCGCACCAAATAATTGGCGATTGTACAAGATCAAGTTTTACAAGACTACGGCCATCACCGAAAAGGGCAATAATTACTTTCCGATTTTTTTCTACTTCAAGGATAAAGTTTAACACCCGCTGGTCAAAAACAGAAACATCAGAAATCTCCAGCACTAGGGTGTTATAAAATTTCAAGTCATCCAAAAGTGCATTTAACGAGCTTATTGCAACATATGTGTTTCCGTTAAAATGATCTACCTTAACGTATTTATTGAGCAAACTATCGAAAACCACGGAATGATTAAAACCTAAGTCGATTGAAGCAATTTTAAGAGATTGTATCGAAGTCAACGGCACCACGCGTTTGCTATTATTAAGAAGAACACTAGCCTGAAGGGCCACTTTTTCATCTCGTAGCCACTGCTCATTTTGGGTATGATTCTGAGCATAGGTGCATGAAAAAAAGCTGAAGAGTGTCAAGCTTAAAAAAACGTTTTTCAAGTTACTTAACATATCGAGAGAATCGGGGAATGACGTCATTTTCAATATTAATTATCTTACAGCCAATAAACACAGCGAAGGCTTTTATGTGATGAATTGTCAAAGATAAGAAGATGTAAGTTAGGAAGATGTGCCCCATAGGGGATCCTTCGGATAGATGTAAGATATGAGCATCTCGCTTGGACCTATAATGGGCAGAGGAGCATGCCAGGAATATTACAGGATGTCAACCAGTCGCTGCAGTATTTAAAGGCCAAGATACTGGATGTCAAAGTTCTCGGCATGCTCGTGCCCGATTATTCTACGACGATCTGAAGAAAATTAATATTGTCACAAGGAAACTCCAAAGAGCGATATAAGAATTATTACTTTACAAACCTGTTGTAATAGGCCAGTTCCAGCATTTCGCGGTGACCCGGATGTGCAATTTCAATTAATGCCTTTGCGCGTTGTTTTAGACTCTTACCAAACAGATTAACGATACCATATTCTGTTACCACCCAATGCACGTGTCCCCGACTGGTTACAACCCCTGCACCCTCTTTCAAAAACGGCACGATCCTGCTAACACCTTTATTGGTTTGTGAGGGAATGGCAATGATGGGCTTTCCACCTACAGAGAGCGATGCTCCATGTATAAAATCCATTTGCCCGCCGATGCCCGAATACTGGTAGCTCCCTATAGAATCAGAGCAAATCTGGCCAGTGAGATCAATCTCTATGGCGCTATTTATGGCTACAACTTTTTGATTTTGCCGGATAACGCTTGTATCGTTTACATAGCTGATATCCATTACCCTCACACTGGGGTTATCGTCTACAAAATCATATAGTTTGCGTGTGCCGGCCATAAAAGCAGTAACCGATCGGCCTCTATTAAGCTTTTTTTGGCTGTTATTAATCACGCCACTTTCAATTAGGGGGATAATGCCATCTGAAAACATTTCGGTATGCAAGCCTAGGTTTTTATGTGTACTCAAATTCATCAGCACCTGATCAGGGATACTTCCAATACCCAGTTGCAAGGTCGAACCATCTTCGACTAAGGAGGCAACATGGATACCAATTTTTTTCATAGCTTCACTTACGTCCGATGAATAGTTAATCTCCGGAAGCGCCGCCTCATGCCATACCATTGAATCAAGTTTGCTCACATGAATGAAACCATCGCCATGAGTACGCGGCATTAACGGGTTTACCTGTGCGATGATATACTTTGAAACCTCAATTGCTGCTTTTGCAATGTCTACTGATGTCCCCAAGGAACAATATCCATGAATATCTGGCGGAGATACTTGAATTAATGAGACATTGAGTGGCAAAATATCTCTACGAAATAGCAGTGGTATCTGACTTAAAAAAACAGGTACGTAATCGCCATCTTCGCTATTAGCCACATTACGCGTAGCTGCAGAAACAAATAAGGAATTAAAGTAGAATGACTTTCTATATTCCGGGCGATCGAAATTTACATCCCCCAAGGTTGTAATACTAACAAGCTCAACATCATGAAGTTCTAAATGCCTGCGTTGTAACGCTTCAACAAGACATATCGGCGTAGCGGCACTACCATGAATAAATACTCGTTGACCGGGCATTACATGCTTTAAAGCCTCATCCGCAGTCAGGTAATTTGGAACGATCATCCTATCTGATTAGTTCATTAAATGAAGCTGAATGCTCAAGTATCAAAGATAAGCAAGCTTATCGGGAATGGATGTATAATTGTAGGTAGACACTCCCAAAAAATCGCTATTTTTGCCACGAAGAGACTCCTTTGGAGCGATCTGTCTATGCATGATATTATCCAGCTTTTACCAGATTCTGTTGCCAACCAGATTGCCGCCGGAGAGGTCGTTCAACGCCCTTCATCTGCGGTAAAAGAATTGGTTGAAAACGCGATTGACTCCGGAGCGGACCGGATACAGCTTATTATTAAAGATTCTGGCAAATCTCTGATTCAAGTAATTGATAACGGCTGTGGCATGAGCCTTACGGATGCTCGTATGTGCTTCGAGCGGCATGCCACTTCGAAGATCCATAAAGCCGAGGACCTTTTTGCCATTCGCACCATGGGATTTCGCGGTGAAGCTATGGCTTCCATAGCGGCAATTGCACAGGTAGAACTTAAAACCCGACGCCATGAAGATGAATTGGGCACTTTGATCAGCATTGAGGGTTCGGAATTTTTAGGGCAAGAACCCGTTTCGTCTCCGTCAGGGACAAGTATTAGCGTAAAGAATCTATTCTATAATACCCCCGCAAGGCGAAATTTTCTCAAAGGAAATTCTATTGAGATGCGACATATCATCGACGAATTTCAGCGAGTTGCACTAGCATGGCCTACCATATTTTTTTCGCTGATTAACGATGGAAGTGAACTGTTTCATTTACCGCAAGGGAGTCTAAAACAGCGTATCATTCATCTTTTTGGAAACAGCTATAACCAAAAGCTGGTACCTATTGAAGAAAACACGAATATTATCGGACTAAAGGGATATATAGGTAAACCGGAGTTCGCTAAAAAAACACGCGGAGAACAGTTCTTTTTTGTCAATAATCGATTTATAAAAGACCCCTACCTCAATCACGCTGTTCTTAAAGCCTACGAAGAAATACTGCCGGAAGATAGCTACCCTTTATATGTTCTGTTTATCGAAATTGATCCTGCAAAGATTGATATCAACGTCCATCCCACTAAAACGGAGATAAAATATCAAGATGATAGGAGCATCTATGCGATTGTGAGGTCTGCTGTGAAGCGTTCATTAGGTCAGTACAACATTACCCCAACGCTAGATTTTAATCAAGAGACCGCTTTTAGTACGCTGATTTCAGACAAGGACATGACAGATATTGTTCAGCCTTCTATTAAGTTTAATCCTGATTACAATCCTTTTAACACTGAGGGCAACAATGCATCAGGATCTTATTTTTTCCGAAGTTTTGACAAAAAGCCTGCAGAAACTAGTCGGAATTGGGGTTCACTCTATGAGATAGTCAGTAATTCATCCAATGAACAAGCTCAAATTGACCTTTCAGATCATACGAATTTACCCAATGCTCGCATTGGCGAACGTCAGGTATTTCAACTTCATGGCCGTTTCCTTGTATCACAAATTAAATCAGGTTTACTACTCATCGATCAAAGGGCAGCGCACGAACGGGTGCTGTATGAACGCTTTTTACAACAGCTCGAAAATCAGCAAGGTGCAAGTCAGCAGACCTTATTTCCAAAGGCGGTATCACTAAATGCGGCTGATTTTGAGTTATTAAAGGAAATTCTGCCAGACATAAGGGCTTTAGGGTTTCAAATCCGCGAGTTTGGCAAGAATTCTGTAGTTGTGGAGGGTATCCCTGCAGATATTGGAATAGCCGTCAATGAAACAGAGATGCTTGAACTTTTGATAGAAAGCTTTAAGAAGAGTCCAGCGGCCTTAAAACTTAATAAGCGCGACAATCTTGCTCGGACATTAGCGCGAAACTCAGCCATTAAAAGCGGCACAATACTCAGTACCGGCGAGATGAATGATCTTGTAGACCAACTTTTTGCTTGCCAGTCACCCGCGATTTCACTTTTGGGCAAACCGATCATTATCACCTTAAGTTTAGAAGAATTGATACAGAAATTTGAAAAATAATTCGTTTACTTGTCTTATATGAATATGTTTGGATCTTCGCCTTTTGCAAATATTCCGGTGGTGGTAAAGAATCTACTTATCATCAATATTATCTTTTTCATCGCTACTTTACTGTTTCAAAACGCTGAAAGTTCGCCGCTAGTTGAGTGGTTGGGCGTTTATTATTTCGATTCGCCGAAATTTAGAGTTTGGCAGATCGTTACCTATATGTTCATGCATGGCGGTATTGGACATATATTCTTTAATATGTTCGCACTTTTCACGTTCGGCTCGTCGATTGAATATTTGATGGGGCCAAAACGATTTTTAAACTTTTATCTTCTAACGGGATTAGGAGCGCTTGCTTTACAAATGATAGTGCAGGCGACAGAGGTCTATTTGATTACCGGAAGCATCACAATTGATCCGGCGACGTATGTTTCTGATGATGCTGAGGCGCTCCGAACTTTGAGCGGAATTTATTTTGGCACAATGGTTGGCGCTTCAGGTGCGATATTTGGCTTGTTAATTGCCTTCGGAATGTTATTTCCAAACGCTGAGCTGATGATGATATTTTTTCCGGTTCCAATCAAGGCGAAATATATGATCCCGGTATATATCGTGTTGGAGCTATTTCTGGGGGTATATAAGATTCAAGGTGATTCAGTTGCGCATTTTGCACACCTAGGCGGCGCTTTGTTCGGATTTCTCTTAATTAAAATGTGGGGATTACGTGGTCCCCGCGGGTTTATATGAAAAAATCAATAGTAAATGAGCTAAGGTTTAAAATGTTTCAGTCTGGTAGCAGTCTAAACCTGTTCGTTGGAATAAATGTACTTGTATTTATACTAGTAGGGCTGATTGCCGTATTAGATCTGATTGCAGGAACATCTTTGTCGCCATGGCTTACGGAACAACTTGCAATGCATGCTTGGATACAATCCTTACCTTATAAATTATGGACGCCGTTTACCTACATGTTTTTCCACCGCGATGTCTTCCATGTTCTCTTTAATATGCTTTGGTTGTATTGGATGGGAAGGATATTTGAGGAATATCTCAATAATAGACAATTTACATTTACCTATCTGGCAGGAGGCTTAGTCGGCGCCTCTTTTTATTTGCTCGCTTACAATTTGCTCCCTGCATTTAGTAACAATGTTACCAATTCGTCGCTTTTAGGTGCTTCTGCTGGGGTTAATGCAATCGTAATTGCAACTGCGACACTCTTACCCGAATTTACGATCGGCCTTCTGTTTTTCGGGCAGGTACGCTTGAAGTATCTTGCGCTAGCATTTATTGTGCTTGATTTTTTAAGCATTGCTTCGAGTAATCCTGGTGGAAGTATTGCGCATCTTGGTGGTGCATTTTTAGGCTTCATATTTATTAGACAACTTCAGAAAGGGAACGATTGGAGTAATATTTTCCAGAAAAAATCAAAACTCAAAGTAATTAGAACAGATAAATCGTCAGTTCGTCAATCAATCCTACCGGATCAGGAAGTCGTTGACCGTATCTTAGATAAGATATCTAGATCGGGCTATGAAAGCCTCAGTAAAAAAGAAAAGGAACAACTATTTAAGGCTAGCGAAAAATAATGGCCAATAGACCTATAAAAAAATCAAGGCTCGGCCTCGGCAACAAATTAATGCTGTGGCTCAACCTTATTGTTGTATTTTTTTTGGCAATAAGCTATCTCGCTTCTATGATTGATCCGGGGATATTCTGGCCACTTGCATTTTTCGGTCTTGCTTACCCCGCTATACTACTTGGCAACATCTTTTTTATTATTTACTGGTGCTTCAAAAGGCCCTCGATGGCGTTAATTTCTATGCTTGCAATTTTTGCCGGCTGGAAATTCCTGGTGAGCCATGTCGGGTTGAGAGAGCCCACCGCAATTGAAGTACCTAAATCTTCTTCAGATTTTATAAGAATAATGACCTACAATATTCATTATTTTAAAAAGATGGACAATATTAACAGCAAGTTGGTGCGTGATCAAATGTTTGATCTAATCCGCAAAGAGCAACCTGACGTAATATGTCTTCAGGAGTTTATGACCCATAACAATGGAGACATTAACACTGAAAAAACCATGAAGGAATTGATGAGTTCTATGCACTTTTATTTTAATCCCGTAAACGGATCTGATGCTTATGAACGGATTGGACTCGCCATTTATTCAAAGTATCCAATCAAAAAGAAAGGTTCAATACTCTTTCCCGGGACCGAGCGAGGCAATGAAGCGATCTATACCGATCTGGAAATCAATAAAAAAATTGTAAGATTATACAACGTTCATTTTCAGTCAATTGCATTTCAACCAGATGATTATAAAGCTATTGAAGACGTGAAAGATATTAGTCCCGACGTTGAGTCATCGAGGCGTATTGGTAGCCGATTGAAACAGGCCTTTATAAAACGAGCTGATCAGGTAACATTTCTTAAACAGGAAACTGAACAGTGCGAAACGCCCTTCATTGTAGCCGGCGATTTTAATGATACCCCTATTTCGTATGCTGTAAATACGATGTCTAAAGGCTTAAAAAATGCATTTAGAGAGAAAGGAAGTGGGTTCGGTAACACCTATAATGGAGATTTTCCTAATTTTCAAATTGATTACATCTTAACCTCCCTTGATTTCGACATCAAAAATTATTTGATCATCAACAAGAAATTGTCTGATCATTTTGCCGTACGCAGTGACGTAGAATTATTGAAATAACCTGCATTTTACTAAGTTTACAGAATGAACAATAAACTGGTCATATACAATACACTATCACGTGAAAAAGAAATCTTCAAGCCAATTAATCCTCCATTTGTGGGTCTCTATGTCTGCGGACCGACCGTTTATGGCGATGTCCATTTAGGGAACTGTCGCACCTTTATATCGTTTGATCTTATCTATCGTTATTTACTATTTTTAGGTTATAAAGTTCGTTACGTTCGCAATATCACTGATGCAGGGCACCTTGAAGGCGACCGCGATGAAGGAGACGACAAATTCTCAAAGAAAGCTCGTCTTGAGCGGGTAGAGCCAATGGAAATCGTACAACGTTATACTGTCAGATTTCATGATATCATGCGCCTTTTTAATTCTTTACCACCAAATATTGAGCCTACAGCTACCGGCCACATTGCTGAGCAAATAGAAATGATCAAGAAAATAATTGATCATGGCTTTGGCTATGAAGTGAACGGAACCGTCTATTTTGATGTAGAAAAGTACAGTGATGAATATAACTATACCGTCTTAACAAACAGAAATCTAGACGAAATGCTTAACAACACGCGTGATTTGGGCGGGCAAGATGAGAAGAGAGGTCGGTTAGATTTCGCATTATGGATAAAAGCTAAACCAGAGCATATTATGCGCTGGCCTTCTCCATGGGGATGGGGATTCCCAGGCTGGCATATCGAGTGCTCGGCGATGAGCAGTAAATACCTTGGCGACACTTTCGACATACATGGTGGCGGGATGGATCTTGCTGCCACACATCATACAAATGAAATTGCGCAATCCCAAGCATGTTCTAAAACACAGCCTGCCACGTACTGGATGCATACAAATATGCTAACGGTAAACGGTACCCGGATGTCAAAATCGGCAGGAAATGGCTTTTTACCTCAGCAATTATTTACAGGAGAACACCCCCTTCTAAAGCAGGGTTTCTCTCCGATGACGATTCGCTTTTTTATGCTTCAAGCCCATTACCGAAGTACGCTTGACTTTTCAAACGAAGCTCTTGAAGCGGCCGAAAAAGGGTTTGGACGTTTAATGAGTGCATGTAGTCTTGTTTCGAAGTTAACAGCATCTGAAAAATCCACTGTAAATATCTCGCCACTAAGGGATCGATGCATTTCGGCCATGAACGACGACTTTAACAGTCCGATATTAATTGCAGAACTATTTGAAGCGGTTAGAATGATCAATAGCATTTATGACAAGAAATTATTTATCGATGTAAACGATCTGGCGGAACTTAATTCGTTAATCAATGATTTCGTATACGATGTCTTGGGATTGAAGGAGGAAGTGGAACAAACAAACGATTTGAACAGCATCATGGATTTCGTGATTAAGCTAAGAATGGAAGCAAAGATTAGTCAAGATTATGCACTTTCTGATAAGATCAGGGATGGTCTCCAGGAGATTGGAATAAAGCTGAATGACGGCAAGGAAGCGACCAATTGGACTAAATCATAGACAAATTAAAACCAAATCTTTCTTTTTGTGGTTTATTAAAGGCTTGATATCATCCCCTCGGAAATCAGATTGCATGGAAAAATTATCTGTATATATCTTTACCTTATTTCTCACAGCAACTAGTTTAGCGCAGCCAACTGATAAGATCGGCCAACTGATCTCGGCCGAAAATTATTTCGCCGCTACTGCTAAAGAGAAAGGAACAAAACAGGCTTTCCTCTTTGTGTCAGATGAAAATACGATTGTTTACAGACCGGGGCCCGTATTGGCACAAGAATTCTATAAAAAAACCAAAGAGGATAGAGGCCTATTAAGTTGGGAACCGGTCTTTGCAAAAATTTCCAAAAGTGGCGATTGGGGATTTACAACCGGACCATATACTTACAAAAGTAATGATATCAGCACCAATATAGCCTACGGGCAATATTTATCGGTCTGGAAGAAAAATGATAAAGATATTTGGAAGCTTGTGCTGGATCTTGGCATACCTCATAAAAAGCCCTTATTATCGCCAAAACTAGTATTCAATAATCCCTTAAATGAGCGGTTTATGCATCAGTATTCTGATATCAGGCTTAAGCAAAGAGAAGAGCTGGTTTTGAGTACCGACCAGCTGTACTCTACTGTTTTAAACGCAGACTTCAATATCGCATCTGATGAATTTATTGCAGAAAACAGCCGACTTTTATTTCCGGGCAATGAGCCCATAATAGGAAAAAACTCAATAAAATTGTTTTGGGAAAAACAGAACGTCAGATTTAATTCAAAACCTCTAAGGGCTAATCGATCTTTCAGTGGAGAACTCGCCTATACCTCTGGCGATGCAACAATAGAGCAAAATGGTGTTAAGAAACTCTACCACTATGTACGCATATGGGAAGTCCAAAATGAGTTCAAATGGAATATTCTAATAGAAGTCTACACCGAAGTAGAATAATTGCAAGATTAAAACAGATTGGCGATAAGTGACTCTGTTGTAATCCCTTCTGCCTCAGCCTTATAATTTCTAACAATTCGGTGACGAAGGATTGGTTCTGCAACTGCCTGTACATCTTCAATATCCGGAGAATACTTGCCGGAGATAGCTGCATGACATTTAGCGCCAAGTACTAGGTACTGGGAGGCACGGGGTCCTGCGCCCCAACTTAAAAACTTGTTCACTTCATCTGTGGCAGTTGACGTATTCGGTCGTGTCTTTGAGGCAAGCGAAACAGCATATTTAAGAACATTCTCTGCAATAGGAATATTTCTAACTAATTGCTGAAAGTATTGTATCTGCTCTGCTGTTAAAATTTTGCTGAGACTTACCTCTCTGTTACTGGTGGTGTTTTTAACTACTTGCAATTCTTCTTCAAAAGAAGGATAAGTTAGAAATACATTAAACATAAAACGATCTAATTGTGCTTCTGGAAGTGGATAGGTTCCTTCCTGTTCGATCGGGTTTTGTGTTGCCAATACAAAAAATGGTTGAGGCAACTTATGTGTCTTACCTCCAACGGTAATAATTTTCTCTTGCATTGCCTCTAGTAAGGCCGCTTGAGTTTTTGGTGGAGTACGATTAATCTCATCAGCGAGGATGATATTTGAAAACACCGGCCCCGGAATGAACTTAAATGTGCGATCTTCTCCAAGAATCTCAGAACCAATAATGTCAGATGGCATTAAATCAGGTGTAAACTGGATCCTGTTATAACTTAGGTCTAAAACCTGTGCAACAGTCTGAACGAGCAAAGTTTTCGCCAGGCCTGGAACACCAACCAGTAAACAATGTCCATTACTAAATATTGAGATCAGAACAGATTTTACTACATCATCTTGTCCGATAATTACGTTACCGATCTCTTTCCGAATTTTCTGGTAAGAGTCGCTTAGCGCGTCTACTGCCTCTGTTTCTGAGCTAAAAGTATTCATCTAAAATTATTTAATTGGTGTTAGCCATATCTTGAGATTATTGCAACTCAACAACTCAGGACTAATCCGAACATACGTTGTAGCGCGGCGCTTCTCAAACCATTCACTTACAACTCTATCTGTTTTATCAGCCATCGTTGCAATCTTAATCTTTGGAAAATCTCTTTCAAGGTTTGCTTGATGAGGTTCAGTCTTTGATTTCAAATGCAGAAAACGATAACCAATTTTTCCGTTAGGAGCTTTGAAGACAATCGGTGTAGAATAACTTCCAACTTTCATCGTATCGATGACCACAAATACCTGTGGATCAAGTTTGTCAGTAGGAATAAATGTTGAACGGTTTTCTACATCCTCTTCATTTAAGAGCATTCCGCCATTATACTTGGTTTCATTGTTATCAGAATAAAGTGCAGCAGCGGTAGAGAAAGTAATCTTTTTAGTGATTATACCCTTATAAATACTGTCGCTGAATGCCTTTGTCCTATCCATGCTGCTTTGGGTAGGTTCTAACTTGATCAAAATATGTCTTGCACTTACCTGTTCGCCCCGCCGTTCGGTCACTTGCATAATGTGAAATCCAAACTCTGATTCAAAAACCGAAGAGACTTCGCCGGCTTTCAACTTAAAGGCCACAGCAGTGAATTCCTTTACCATTTGAGTGCGATCAAAAAATCCAAGATCGCCTCCTTCAGCAGCTGAAATTGGATCCTGCGAATATAACCTAGCGAGAACCGCAAAGTCTTCGCCTTTTTTTATCCTATCAAGCAAGTCATTCGCTTTAGCGCGCGCGCCACCCTTTTCTGCTGTATTAAGCTTTGGGTACATGACTATTTCACCTACTTCCACCTCTGTGTTGATATACGGAAGACTGTCTTTAGAAAGTGATTCAAAAAATCTCTTTACTTCCATCGGCGTAACCGAAACATTTTCGGTTATTTTATTCTGCATTTTATTAGCAACTAATTGCTCTCTAATATCTCCCCGAACTTGATCTTTATACTGTAAGATAGACCGTCCAAGGAATTGCTCTAAACGCTCCTCGCCGCCGGCCCTTGAGACCATCGACCGCATTCTTCTGTCAATTGCGTCGTCAACTTGCGACTCTTCAACGGTAACTGAATCGATAATTGCTTGCTGAGAAAGCAGCTTTTGTGTCAATAAATTTTGCAGTATTACACACTTTAGTTCAGGATCGGGTTTATTGCCCTGAGAAATATACTCAGCATATTGCATTTCTATTTCAGATTGCAATATGATCGCTCCCCCTACAACACCGGCAATCTTATCTATAGATTGCGCCGAACTGTTTATTTGCCCCGTAAAAAATATAATTATAACTATGGCTAAAATCTTTCTCATATTTCTTTATGTCTCGCTTCTTACTTTTAGTCAGGCCGTAAAATAGTTGGAAATTCTGAGCCCCACAAAAATATTATATATAATTTGCCAAAAGGCAAAAAAACGATAAAATTCTGAATTAATCGCATTAGTTAAATTATTGAATCTACCGGCTCAGTGTGCAATTTATCGAAATGGATACTAAGTTAACTTTTTATTAAAACGACTTAGGTCATTTAACTCTTTTTAACAGATGCTTTTCTATTTTTGAAACATATGGCTTTAACAACAATAGATCCTTTGGCGTTGCGCCTTCTGATGACCGAAGACCTTTACAGTCTAAAACAGCTACATATCGAGAATATTGCTATAAATGATCCTGACCCGATTACCATGCCGGTGTTTAATTACCTTGGCGAGAATAATAAGTTCATGCTCATTCTAGTAAATGAAGACGTTTTTGAGCATATCGACCCAAAAGACCTTGACACATTGAACAGTATCTTGTTGGCAAAAAAGATGGAACTTCGCGATGTTGCTATTGTAAACCTTAAAAATCATAGCAACTATAATTTTGATCTGCTTAAACAATTCTTTTCAAGTTCCTCGATGGTTTTATTCGGAATCAACCCCGCCAATCTCATCTTAAACGAAATTAGCGCAAATCATATCGCTCTGGTAAATGGCGTCAGGATACTTGCGACATTTAATTTCGATGAGATGAGAGATGATGAAAGTAAAAAGCGCATGTTCTGGAACGAAATGAAAAACCTTTAGCATGTCAGTTGAACTAGTATTCGCTACCTCAAACACTCATAAATTGCAAGAAGTGCAATTTATGATGGGCGATAAATTTATGATTAAGAGTCTTCATGATATAGGATGCAACGATGATATTGCCGAAACTGGCAAAACTTTTCATGAGAATGCCACTTTAAAAAGTACATATATCTATCAACATTTTGGATTGCATTGTTTCGCAGATGATTCTGGATTAGAAATTGATGCATTAGGCGGCGAACCAGGGGTATTTTCTGCAAGGTATTCTGGATTGCGAAATGATGAAGAAAATCTACAGCTTGTGCTAAACAAAATGACAGGAATTGAATGTCGTAATGCGCGATTTAAATGCGTTATTTCATTGCTCTTGGATGGAATTGAACACTTTTTTGAAGGTGCGGTAGAAGGGACTATCCTCACAGAAAAGACCGGCGACTCCGGTTTTGGTTACGACCCAATTTTTATGCCAGATGGGTACTCAAAGTCGTTTGCAGATATGCCTTCTAAGGTAAAAAATAGCATCAGCCACCGGGGACGAGCAGTTTCTAAAATGCTCGATTTTTTTAACAACATTTAACTTCGCCCTTGGTCAGGACTTGCGGATGTTAGAAATAGCATCGGTCGCTTTAGTAGCTGGCGCGATTGAAGGCGCCGCATTAATGCTTGACGGAATAATTTCGTCTTTTGATTTCGGCCTGTCTTTAGGCTTCCAGCTAAACCCTTTCAGGACGTCCATGTCCCGCGGAATTTTATCAATTGGAAAAATATGCATGTCGACTGTATTTTTAAAATTGGTCTTTGCTGGCTTATTATCATCCAAAGTAATTTCTATCCTTAAACTCATCGAACGGTTCATCCCAATATAACTAGTGGAATCCTTCATATAAAAAATGCTTTCGGCATTACCGTCGATAAACATTTTAGATAATTTATCATCCTTAAAAAGGCCTGTTATCATTTTCCCTTTTACCTGATTAAACTTAGTTGAATCCCCGTCGGTACTCACAATAAGTCCGTTTCGATGCAGCAACATGTTATCCATCTCTCTGTTTTTCAGCTCCATATAAATCGTATCTGCAGAAAGTTGATTACCCTGAGTCCATATCATCGGAGCGTTATAACATCGGATGGTAGAATCAGAATAACTGTAGAAAACAGAATCTGCCCTTGCTTGTAGATCTGACTTAAATATTTTCACATTGCGATAAAAGCTCATCACCCTAATTGTTGAAGTATCCAATTTTGATTCGGCAATTGAGTCTTTTAAATCAATGGAGCTATTTTTTGCACTCAGCTTCATCGTATCTGCCAGGCTTACTTCCTTCACTTCTTCATCGAGATCGCTGAGCTCTGAGTCCTTTTTTAATACCGGCTTTTTAGTAAGCTTAAGTTCACTTTTTAAAACTTTTTTTGAAAATAAGGTATCTGCAGTTATCCAAATAGAATCAAGCTTTAAAGAATCCTTAGTAACTATTACCACATATGGTGTTTTAGTTATGAGAATGCTCTCATCTACACTTTTATATACAGCCAGCTGTCCTCTAAGGGAAACATTATCAGTGGTGTCTTGAAACAGGATATTGCCTGTTGCCCTACCGAAGCCGGCCTTTCTATCGTAAAACAAACTATCACCTACCAATGATTTACTCCCCTGCGTATATCGATTGCTTTTCCAGAAATTGGCTTGATCAGTTTCAGTATTGTACTGACCATTTTCTGTATAAAGAGTATCATTTTTTCCATAAATATGAGTAGGTCCATACAAGTACGCGATCTTCGAGCCTGAATTATATCGAAGGGTATCAGATTTAATCATTGCGTCTTTAGAATTGATCACTACATTATGTCTAAAATAGGCATCTCTTGTGCTTGAAAAATAATACCCAGTTTTGCTGCTAAGAGTATCCTTTCCATTATTAATTTTTCCTTCATTAGTGTATGTCCCGATCTTTGTAGCCAAATTATAAGTGAGGTAGTTTGTTGTTAGTAAAGCGTCTCTATCCCTTAGCCGCACATTATTGGTAAGTACAGCTATGCGCGAATTCCCGTTATAATTCAATAAGTCTGAATAAATGGTTGTTCCGTCGCTTTGCGTAATTACTACATGTCCAAAAGCATCAAATGCGTTAAGTTGCTGATTAAAGTTCGCGCTGTCGGCTGCTAAACTTGCCCCTTCGTGCGTAAAAACGGGCTTGATAACCCGAAGGAAACCACTTTGGATACCTGTTAAGGAATCTGATTGTATGAGTTGTACCTGCTTGCTTTGCGAGAAACAGTAAGTAACGCTAATGCAACAGATAATCAGAAACAGTATTTTCTTCACCATACAAAATTAGCTATTTGGCTAAGGATTTAAATTAAATAATTTTGGAGATGCTTCCTCTCAATCGTTTTGACGCTTTTAGAACTGATAATAAGCTTTTTGATTTGTCTGACAGGATTTTGCTGGCCGTAAGTGGCGGAAAAGATTCAGTGTTGATGTGTCAGTTCTTTAACGCTTCGGGTATCGAATTTGGTATTTCACATTGCAATTTTAAATTGAGGGATACAGACGCTGATCTTGATGAAACATTTGTAAAGGATCTAGCTAAACAATTTAATGTTCCATTCCATTCTACTTCTTTTGACACAAAGGGCTATTCTATTGAGCATCGTGTTTCTGTGCAAATGGCCGCGCGCGATTTACGTTATAAATGGCTTGAAGAAATTAGAATAGCCAATAATTATGATTTCATCGCAGTAGCACAGCATAAGAACGATGCAGTTGAAACTGTTCTGTTAAATCTTGTTAGGGGGACTGGCATTTCTGGTCTACACGGTATCAGAGCCAAACTTAATTTAATTGTTCGCCCTCTCTTATTCCTGTCGAGGGATGAGATAGATGAGTTAATAGAAAGTGAAGGAATCAGCTACCGCGAAGACAGTTCAAACGCTTCCGTAAAATATGCCAGAAATAAAATAAGGATAGAAGTTATTCCAAAATTGAAAGAACTAAATCCGGCTTTAGTAGAAACCTTTGAATCCAATCTTCGGCATTTTGCCGGCATCGAGCAGTTCTTCAAACAACAGATCGATGAATTGAGAATAACGCTGTTTCAAGAAAAGGAAGATTATTCTATAATTGATATTAATTCTCTATTGAACTTTAGCCATCAGCAGGTAGTGATCTTTGAATTATTCAGGCCCTTTCATTTTACTCGAAACGTTCTAGAAGATCTGATAAAATCTTGCCACGGCATCTCGGGCAAAATATTTGAATCCGTTTCTCATACGATTTTGGTTGACAGAGGTAAATTAATCTTACAACCACGGCAAAAAACTGACCTTAATAACATGTTGCTTAATGAAGATAGCGGCTTTACCGTCTGGGGCGGCTATCATTTTTCCTGGCACGGACTTGCTCTAAAAGATGCCCAAATAAAGTCGGGTTCAAATCTTGCCTATTTTGATGCGCGTGGAATTTCATTCCCCCTAACACTTCGCTCATGGATAAAAGGCGATACTTTTGTTCCTCTAGGAATGAAGGGCAGGAAAAAAGTAAGCGACTTTTTTATCAGCAAAAAAGTTCCGGTTACTGCGAAACAGCACATCCCAATTTTAGAAAATGGAAATGGCGATATACTATGGATAGCGGGGTTTCAATCAGACGATCGCTATAAAGTTAGCCTGCAGAGCGAAAAAGTTATTATCTTCGAAATACACAAATAATGGAAGACCAACCAGAATTTTTAGAAAAACAATACCTGGGCCGTGATTATCTACGGATAAGCGTCCGCTTGGTATTGGCATTATTTTGTTTTGCTGCCTATTTTATAACAGAAGAGCGCGAGCGCGATGGGAATCTTTTCCTTGTTGCAGGATGTGGAATTTTGGTCGTTTCATTTATCATGATGTTTTTATTACACTACCGAACTACAGTTAAAACTAAAAGTGTGATTATTGATGGTTCTTGGACAACAAAGCTTGTTAAAATAGATCTGAATAGCATCGTAAAAATTGAGCGTAAACCGTATAGCACTTATCTAATCAGCAACCCCGTATATAACCTCCATCGAAAAGGTAAAATTTACTTTTATGCGGGAGGGAAGGAAGCGATTTGGCTGACAGACCGGGACGGATTACAGTATATCATCGGTACACAAATGCCAGCGGAATTTGAGCAGGCTATAAAAAAGGCTATAAAGATTTAAACTTTACTTAGAAAAGCGGATACTTAATTAAAAAAGGGCCGCTGTTAAACAGAAAAAGCCGGCTAGCCGGCTTTTTCTGTTCGTAGATTTTTACTTAAAGCACAACCCTCAAAGTCAATCCTAATGTTCTTGGATCTCCAAGAACAGAAGCATAGTGACCTGCGTTTCCACCGGCAGGTAACAGTTGCTCATGATAGTCCTTAGCAAACACATTACGAGCCCAAATAGCTACTGATAGGCCGATTGCCGTTTTAAATCCTAATCTTGGATTAATTAATGTATAGCCATCAATATTTAAAAATGCAGAAGGCGATGGACTTGAAGAAAAAGAAGAACGATAATAGCCATCAATAGCCGCATAGAACTTTCCTTCGTTGGCGAAAAACTTGGCGTCTGTTGAGAACTCTCCGCCAAAAGAACCAGCCCATTTAGAAATTCCCGGAAGGGCGCCACCAGAGATATCTTTAAATGCAACTTGTACATTTGAGCTATTTACAGCACCTGTTTCCTCAAGTGGGAGAGGCGCATTGGCAAATCTAACGTAACTCGCATCGGTAAATGCTCCAGCAACATAAAAATAGAAATTTCTACTAGCCTGGAGAGTCGCGTCTAGTTCAAAGCCATGTGTATTTACTTTTTCTGCATTTGCGATATAGCCACGATTAACTCCAAGCTCAGGTGATTGAACATTTGTTTGAAAGTCTTCGATATCCGAGTTGTGATAAGTTACGTTTAGCGATGAATTGCTAGTGGGGTTTGTCTTAATGCCAATTTCATAGTGCTTTGTATATTCCGGTTTAATCACGGCGAGATCAAGCGCCGGTGCTCCGGCAATTGTAGGTAAACCTGCTACATTGACTCCTACGGGCTTAAAACTTGTAGAGTAAGTAGCGAAAGCATTTAGACGTCTACTTGGTCTATACGATGCCGTTAGGGCATAAGTAAAGTTCTTCTCCGTTGCATCTGCAACATACTTCTGACTGCTGTATACTCCGTTTTTTAACGCAAGTAGAGCCTGATCGGTTGTTACCAAACCGCCTCTTGCCACGCGATCATAGCTCACATCTTTATTATCATAGTTGTAACGCAGGCCGGGCTGGAAGTGTAACCCTTCAGCAATTTCCCAATCTACATTAGCAAATATGGCGGCACTTTGGGATTTAATCGATGCATCGGTATATATACCATATCCTTCGAAAAGTCCCGGTGTTCTCCATCGAGCATCATTAGCGGCACCGGTTGAACTTTGAGAGAAACGCCATTGAGCAGATCCTGATTCTTCTGTACCGTCGACTACCACTTCTTGATCAATATAGAACAAGCCGATTACAGCGCTTAATTTTTCAGATAAATCACCAGAATAGCGTATTTCTTGCGACCAGTTATCGTGATCGGCCGGGTTCTGTGATTTTGCTAAAGCCTGTAGGCCTGTAAAATCTCTGTCATTTGAGGGCCTCCAATTCCAGTATCGCCATGCTGTAGTAGAGGTCAGTGTTCCCGCACCCAGTTTCGTTTCAGCATTTAGTGAAAAACCTCCTAGTTCGTTTCCCGATCTCCATGGAGTATCATGATCAATTTTACGATCAAATGCGTTCAGGCTTGGCAGTGTATATCCAAGATCTGAAATTATTGCATTGAATTGTCTATAAGCTGGTCGTTTGGTAGTGACAACTCCGGCTACTACCTGGGCGTATCCATCAGGATTCTGACCAGAAACATCTCCTACCAGAGTGATTGAGGTATTTTCAGAAGGTTTGAACAATAGTTGACCCCGAAAACCCAGGTTGTTAATATCATTTGTTGCATGGCCTGTTCTCACATTCTCAACCACACCATCTCTTTGAGTTCCTGAGAATGAAAGGCGCGCTGCAAATTTCTTGCTTATCGGTCCGGAAACCGAGGCTTTTGCCTGGATGTAGCCATAATTGCCGAAGCTCGTTTCAAAACTTGCTTCAGGTTTAAACGAAGCTTTACGTGTAGTTATGTTAAACGCCCCTGATGTGGTATTCTTCCCGAATAATGTCCCTTGTGGGCCGCGCAGTACCTCGATTCGTTCAATATCTATAAAATCAAGGGTGGCTGCTGCAGGGCGTGCATAATATACGCCATCCACATAATAGCCAACACCCGGATCAAGGCCATCATTAGTTAAACCGAATGGTGATCCTATTCCGCGGATATTTATACCGGTATTTCTAGGATTTGACGTGTACATCTGAACTGATGGAATTAGTTCTTTTATACGGGTAACATTAAATGCACCCGCTTCTTCGAGCTGACTACCTCCTACGACGGAAATTGGAATAGGAACATTCTGTAAGGTTTCAGTACGCCGTCTGGAAGTAACAACAATTTCCTCTAACAAGGCATCGTCTACAAGAGTTATTTGCAATGGTTCAGCTTGGAATCTAAGTACTTGAAAATCCTGAGCCTTAAATCCGACAAAACTTACTCTTAAGAAAAATGGAGTTTCAAGGTTTACCGTAAGGGTAAAATTACCGATTGAATCTGCAACGGTGGAGGTTGATGTTCCGCGAACGGTTACGGAAGCTCCGGGTAATGGTAAACCATTGCTGTCTTTGACTACGCCGCTTACATTTTGCTGCGCAAATGAAGGAACGAGATAAATAGTTATTATAACAAGTAGTATAAATTTTACTGCATAAATTAAATTTTTCATTGAGTCATTGTTAAGATTTAGAAATAGAGGAATAAATGAGAAACTGTCTTAGAAAAATCAACAACAGCAGCAAGGGCATTTATTAAACACAAAAAGTTCAAAATTCGGAGAAATAAATAAATTAAAATACATAGTCTATAGAAATAGTAGGCAAATATACTGTATTTCTTATGTTTCAAAATTATTTTTTTAATTTTTTATCATCCCTTTGCCAGTAAGCTCTTTGGAACCTTGCATTTTCAAGGGCCGGCAATGCATTATGATGAATACGGATATTTGGGCATTATCTCCCAAAAGCCATGCACAGAGCTATCATTTCGTCATGAAGCATACAATATTTGGCATTTTATCAACGCAAAGTAAAACCGTGTGTGAATGAAAGATAACCGCACTTTTCAAGTCCATATATCCCGTCCAATTCGGTTTATTGCATTCTAATGATTCTGTTTGAAGATTTTATTTGCCAAAAGCAAACTCAAGTCTTATTTTTGCTGGCATACACTACCAACTCTATAGAATATGCAAAGTTTCAGGACTGAATTAGAAAATCCTGTAGTCGAACAAGATATTATCGATCTCGAAAGAAGGATCCGATTGTTCCAAGAAGGCGAAATCCATGAAGAAAAATTTCGAAGCTTGAGACTTGCGCGCGGTGTATACGGTCAGCGTCAACAAGGTGTACAAATGATTCGTATCAAGTTGCCTTATGGAAAAGTAAGCACAACACAACTCAACAGGATTTCTGATGTGGCTGATAAGTACGCAACCGGAAACCTTCATATAACCACCCGCCAAGATATACAATTACACTTTGTCAGCTTGGACAGAACTCCCGAACTTTGGTCTGAGCTGGAACAAGATAAAATAACGCTACGTGAAGCTTGCGGCAATACTGTACGAAACGTTACTGCCTCGGCAGAGGCTGGTATTGACCCCAATGAAGTTTTTGATATCAGTCCGTACGCACAGGCCTATTTCGAATACTTCTTACGTAATCCTGTTTGCCAGGACATGGGTAGAAAGTTTAAAATCGCATTTTCCTCGTCAGAATCAGATACGGCGTTTACGTTTATGCATGATCTTGGTTTTATCCCGAAGGTTAGAGTTGAAAACGGAAAAGAAATAAGGGGATTTAAAATAGTCTTAGGAGGGGGTTTAGGTTCACAACCACATATTGCTGAGCATGTTACAGATTTCATGCATGAAGACCTTATTATCCCTTTCGGGGAAGCTGTGTTGCGCATTTTTGACCGATACGGTGAGCGTGTAAAAAGACATAAGGCGCGGATGAAATACCTCATTCAAGACCTGGGCCTAGATCCGTTCTTAAAACTTGTTGAGGAAGAACGTTTAGCGCTCAAGAACAAAATAGTTAAAATTAGCCGTGAGTATCCTGCGCCGATTTTATCTGACGGGAAGATATTCAGCGCAATCCCGAGCAACCCATTGAAATATGAACAATGGTTGCAAAGCAACATTTATTCGCAGCGTCAGGAAGGTTTCAAGGCAATCGGTCTAAAGGTTCAAAATGGCGATATAAAGACACCCATTGCTCGCAAATTGGTACATTTAGTAAGGGCAATTGCTGCCGACGATATTCGTCTTACGAACACGCAGGGAATAGTATTGCGTTATGTGCGTGAAGAGAATCTTGCTTATGCATTCGAAGAATTAGATAAGCTAGGATTGGCCGAGCCAGGTTTCGGCTCCGTGGCCGACGTAACTTCATGCCCCGGCACCGATACTTGTAATCTTGGTATCTCTAACAGTACAGGCATCACCCGCGAGCTTGAAAAAGTGATCGTCGAAGAATATCCTGACCTAATTTATAATAAAGACATTACTATAAAAATAAGCGGTTGTATAAATGCCTGCGGACAGCATGCGATGGCTGCTATCGGCTTCCACGGTTCCAGTATGAAAGTTGGTAAATTGGTTGCTCCTGCCTTGCAGGTTTTATTAGGTGGCGGCCCTACCGGGGATGGTGCCGGACTGGCATCAGACAAGGTTATAAAAGTTCCGAGCAAAAGGGGACCACAGGCGCTACGCGTCTTGCTGGAAGATTACCAGTCTAAATGCGATGAAGGTGAGCTATTCAACCAATATTATGCCCGCCAGGGGAAGATCTATTTCTACGATCTTTTAAACCATCTTGGAAATACTGATACGATTACACCTGATGATTTCATCGACTGGGGACATACAGAGGCCTACAAACCTGAAATAGGCGTAGGCGAATGCGCAAGTGTTATGATCGATCTTGTAGCGACATTACTTCTTGATTCTGAAGAAAAAATACAGAAGGCAGAAGAATCATTCGCTGCAGACGATTTTCCAGAATCAATTTATTACAGCTATACTTCCTTCGTCAATACTGCTAAAGCGCTACTGACCGGAGAGGGTACAAAAACAAATACGCAAGCGGGAATTATTAAAGATTTTGATGAACTTTTTATATCGGGAGGTAAAATCGATGTTGGCGTTAGTTTTACAGATCTGGTTTATCAGATCAATCAACAAGAGCCTTCGAGAGAATTTGCATCGTATTATTTAGAGCAAGCAAATATTTTTCAACAAAAAGCAGCAGCATTTCGACAGCTACAAATAGCCGAATAATGATCTCATTTAGAGTGTATAAAAAGGAATACCCATTCAGCCATGTCAACAGAACATAAAGAGCATAACACACTTTTTCCTGTATTTCTCAAGCTTGAGAAGTTAAACCTGTTGATCGTTGGTGGAGGAACCGTGGCTCTGGAAAAACTAACTGCAGTGATGTCGAATAGCCCGCAGGCGAAAGTTAAATTAGTTGCAACAGAGATCTTCCCTGAAGTAAAAGCTTTTATCGAAAAAAAGGCTATTCCGTTTCAAGAAAGACCGTTTCAAGAACAGGATATGGAGGGCGTCGATGTCGCGATCATCGCGGTAAACGATAAGACCCTTAGCCAAGAGATTTCTGATGCATGTGTTTCCCGAAAAATTCTCACCAACGTGGCTGATAAGCCTGAATACTGTGATTTTTATCTGGGCTCTGTTGTACAAAAAGGAAATCTGAAAATTGCAATATCAACTAACGGCAAATCGCCCACGGTTGCAAAAAGAGTAAAAGAGGTTTTAAATGAAGCCTTCCCACATGAGATAGATGATGTGCTTACTAATATGCAGCAAATCAGGAACACCCTAAGCGGCGATTTTTCTGACAAGGTAAAGCAGCTAAATGATATTACTTCTGTTCTTGCGGTAAAAACTGAGACGGAAACCTCAGGTCACAAAAAACTTGTTCAAACACTACTCTATTTAGGTGCTGCAGTTTGCCTGATGGTGCTTGGACATTTACTTTTTTCTTTTTTTACTTATGATCGAATTTATAGTGTTTCAGGCTGGCTCACTGCACAAATAACGACGGATCTGCTCATTTATATGCTGGGTGGCTTTATTGCCCAAATGATAGACGGAGCTCTCGGAATGGCATATGGCGTGAGCGCAACTACATTTCTACTTTCTTTTGGAATCAGTCCGGCAGCTGCAAGCGCAAGCGTGCATACATCAGAGATATTTACCTCGGGTGTTTCAGGGTTGATGCACCTGAAATTTGGCAATGTCAATAGTAAACTTTTTAAGAATTTACTTCTCCCAGGCATAGTAGGCGCAATACTCGGAGCGTATATACTTTCTTCTTTGGAAGAATATAGCTATATATTGAAACCCATTGTTGCATCGTACACAATGGTGCTGGGTGTTATTATTATCCGCAAGGCCATAAAAGCTAAGTCTAAAAAGAAAAAAACCAAGAATATCGGAGTTTTAGCATTGTTTGGGGGCTTCTTAGACGCTGTTGGAGGTGGAGGATGGGGACCAATTGTCACTTCCACGCTTATCGCCAACGGACGCAATGCTCGTTACACCATTGGCTCGGTAAACCTCGCGGAATTTTTTGTTGCGTTCTCAAGTTCAGTAACTTTTATTTTATTTATTGGGCTTAACCATTTCCAGGTAATTTTGGGACTAATCCTTGGCGGAATGATTGCAGCACCTATCGCTGCTCGCTTGTCGAGTAAACTTCCTGTTAAAACCATTATGCTCGTCGTTGGCATCGTCGTCATATTAGTTTCTGTTCGAATCATCTTGCTCATGCTTTGGCCCTACCTGTAATTGATTTATTTTTATAATTTTATAAAAAAATCCCTTGCTAACCAAGAAAGCGAAATACGCGTTTAAGGCATTAATTGCTCTTGCGAGGAATGAGAGCAATCAACCAATCCTTATATCAGATATTGCTAGGAACGAACAACTTCCAAGGAAATTTCTTGAAGCAATCTTGCTGGAACTAAAGCGAGGCGGATATCTTGGAAGCAAGAAAGGTGCAGGTGGAGGATATTATCTTTTAAAACCCGCATCGGAAATCCAAATGACATCGGTCATCCGAATTATCGACGGTCCGATTGCCATGCTCCCTTGTATAAGTTTAAACTTCTACGAGCGCTGTGATGAGTGCATAAGTGAACATTATTGCGGAATCCGCGATGTTATGAAAGATGTTCGTGATGCAACATTAAAAATACTCGGCGAAACTACCATCGCAGACATGGTGAAGAGAGAAGATGCACTCGGCTTTACGCTTAAAAAACTTCCGGTAACTTAATTTCCAAGACCAAATCTCTACTCATTGCAATGTCAGTCAATCGTCAGTTTTCTAGACATGCAAATCTTTTCTGACACGTATAGCGTAACTATAAGCATCATTGGTTTGGTGGTTTAGGTTAGACTTGACCTAGCATGTTGTTAGGTCAAGTTTTTAAAAAATATCAATTACTTTGTAAGAAAAATCCAGGATCATGAAAATTGCACTACTACTTTTAGCCTTTTTATTTGCAGATACAGCATCTGTCTATGACTTTAAAGTCAATTCTATAGAAGGTAGAACTATTGACCTAAAAAAATACAAAGGAAGAAAAATACTAATCGTCAATACTGCCTCTGAATGTGGATATACACCACAATACAAAGAACTAGAGGCTTTGTCTAAACAGTATAAAAACAAGTTGGTAGTTATAGGCTTTCCTGCGAATAATTTTGGTGGTCAAGAACCAGGGAGTAATACTCTTATTAAAGAATTTTGTGAGAAGAACTATGGTGTTACTTTTCCATTAAGCGAAAAGGTAAGTGTAAAAGGCAGTGATATCAATGCGCTCTTTAAATACTTAGTATCTGCACCTAATCCAGATTTTACAGGAGAAGTAAAATGGAATTTCGAAAAATTCTTATTGGACGAGAATGGAACATTAATACACCGTTTTAGATCGGCTGTACGCCCTACTTCGATTGAAATTACTAAATATCTTTAATAAGAAATACGATTCATGGATCATATTCCCACAAGAAACTGAAGAATTAAAATCGTAATGCACTAAGCATTGCAACAACAAGTCCAAGGTATTTTAATACGCCAATGATTGCTACTTCATCCTCGACAGGAAGTCGCGGTCGTTCAATATTCATACCGATGTGACAGTCAAGTACGTCGTATGTTTTAAAAAAACGGAAAAAAAATAGTTGATTATTAAGCCTGCCTTTTCTCGCGATAGGCTACAACAACAGACAAAACAAGTAGAAGTACAATAAAAATATACATTCCCAACTGATCTTTGCCTTCATTTGATCCGGCAGAGTTACTTAGATCGCTGTCAACCGGATTAGTCGCAAATGATTGCATAACAAAAAAGACAGCAAAAATCAGTATAGAGCCTGCTTTCATTAGAAAAGAAGAATTAAAAAATTTCATCTGAACATTAATTTTTACAAAGGTACAAGGAAATTATTCAAATTTATGGGCATTTCTTACTAGAGCGAATATTTTTGATTTCAAAAAACGAGTTTTCTCGTCGAGGATAACTGATTGCATAGACTGTTCCCATTCCTGCATTTCTACTTTCCTCTTGAAAGTGTAATCCAATTCCTTATAGAAGATGTCCCGTTCTTCAGCCCAAATCTTAAAATCTTCATCAAATGCCTTTTTTTCATCTCCGCTGAATGTTTTAGAAAGTCTTGTAAACGTGTTTTCTAAAACGTTGATCATCTCGATGTGAAAGACCGATCCACATCCAACTAAATCAGTACTTTTGGCCGCGCAGGCCTTATACACTTCTTCCAGCGTATTCACTTGCAAAATTGTTTGAGCCTGCCCAGCGTGTACGGTAAACGTTAGAGCAACATAAAATAATAGTACTTTCAAGATCTTCATCACTGTCTAACGTTTGTAACTTAAATGTAGTCTCTTTTAATTTTGAGAAGCGAATATATAAATTTAACAGACAATTTTAGTCTTTTACCTGATCACGGTTACAGATCCTGAGCGGGTATATTTCGCAGAATCTTCAACTCCTTCAAGCAGCCAATAATAAACTCCTGTCGGCACTTTTTGCCCATCCTTTAAGCCATCCCAAAAATTCTCGATGTCTATGGTGGTAAAAACTACGTCCCCCCACCTATTGAAGACCTTAAAATACTTAATGTTGACTTTGCCATCCATCAATATCGTCAAAACATCGTTTGTACCATCCCCATTAGGGGTAAAGGTATTAGGAATCACCAGATCCGCGAATATGATATCAACTGTAACCGGCACAATAGTTATACAGCCACTTAGGCTTATTCCCTTAATATAATAAGTACCATCTCTTACTATACTACTAGGATTGGGCAAACGCCGGGTCGTATCTGAATTGAACCAATAAGAATAACTGAAACCCGCCTCATGAGGAAAGCTCCTGGTAATATCAATACCTGCAGGATATATGACAGGTTCAGGATCAATTACCGCGATAATGGGCGCCGGACTAATCACAACAACTACCGGTCTAACCGCTACACAACCTGAAGAGCTTCGACCCATAATGTAATAGGTGCCTCCAACTGTAACCGCCTTAGGGTCAAGTATAGGAAGAGTAGCTTGCGGATTTCTCCAGTAAGTATAAGTTAAATCAGAACTGTTGCCTATGTGTACAGACTGGGCAGTCAAATCGACAGAAAAACAATCAGGCGGCGGGTCGTTAATAGACAACTCAATTCCCGAAATCGTAGTATAAATTGTCTGAGTACAACCAAGTCCAGGATAAGGAATTAATTCTACTGCAATACGAGTACCGGGACGCGGCACTGGAGAAAGCAACACAGTATCCGCGTCACCTAAATCTTGTAAAGTTTCAGCATTGTACCATCTATAATGAAAAAAACCAGAGATAATCTTTAGTGTAATTTCATCGACATCCGGACAAATGATATTGCCAGTTACCGGAATAGAACAATTTTCGTTAAAATCAATATATGCATAACCAAAATGACCTCCCTCCGAGCAATCGTTAGTGGTAAATTCTAGCCTAATAGTGCGGCCAATATAATCGTCCAGATTAACAAAAACCGGCGACCATGGCTTGTATAATACATCAGCATTCGGTTGCTTTTTTATGTCAGAGACAAAAAAACCCGGCAAGCCACTTAACGCTACAAACTCGAAAGATCCACAGTCTGAAGCCGTGTTTGAAGCAACATCAACTACTCTGGCCCTGAATTTTGGTTGTTGTTCAGATGGGTGCCCCCTATCTTCGAAAACCACTGCATAGTTGAAAATAATCGAGTACGAATTGACGTTTTTCGGCACAGTTAACGTATAACTGATCATTTCTGCCTCGGCTCCGTTCAGACTATTTCCCAAACGCACTACATATTCACTACCATTTGGAGAATTGAGAGAGAAATGTCCATATTCATCCGTCAAAGTCTCTCTCTTTATAATATCTTGTCTGCCAAAAGGAGAGGGATTTACTACAACGGTACCGACCGGTCGTGTGTCAGCAAATCTCCTGCCTACAACCCCTCCAATATAGGTTTCCCAGCCATTAAGAGTGCCGTTTTCAAAACCAATATTGGGTGGGCATACAGTTACTACCTGACTATAAGAATTGAGAGCAGTAAAAAACCAAATTAGCTGTATTAGTTTTCTGAGCATATCACGTCAAAAATACCTCTTACTGAAAATCAACTAGAGGAAACATTATAACTTTGCAAGTTGCAGAATTCCAATAAGGCATGATAACGAAAACTACACATTTGAAAATCACAATATATAATACTATAATACCTTGGATAAAACCACCAGGAAGTATCTACGGTTCTCTATTCACCCGGGATATTATCTATAAAAAGACTTTCAATTTATCCTAATCAATTTAAAACCGGCAAAAATGAATACTGTCTTGCATACTCCATCATTTGATCAAAAAACGATGCTGGATATTCGACCTTTACATCAGTAATATTCGTTCCGTCCATCACTGCAACTAATTTAGGTTGTATAAACCCGCTGTATGGCTTAATATTCAATTTTGCATACCTGGCTAAAACTTCTTTGTGAAGCACCCGATCTACTTTTACCCCATAATTCTCAATTAGGTTCTTTCCTGCTGTAAAATCGCCTTCAGACTTAATACGCTGAATTTCGCGCAAAAGTTGCCCAAATAACACACGAAGTTTGTTATAGTCATTAATTTGAGTGTAGGTTTTTCCGTCAACTTTTATGAACTCAACTACATTATCCTTCTTCCCCATCTCATAAACCCACTTGGCATTGAGCTGCCGGTTACGCATATGTGCTTCCTCAAGATTATTACCTAGCTTAATTCTAGTAAGTTGAGTTAATAAACCGTTTCTTATGTATCCATCATATTCTGTTTTGCCAACTTCAAGCGAAGGCATCACACCGATTTCCACAAGTTTAGGATCCATGATGTAGTATAGTGCAACGAGGTCGGCGCGAGCTTCCTCTAATGCAGACGCATAATTTTTCAGGGTCTTATCTGTAGTAAGCACCCCGGGGTTTAGCTGTCCAGAGGCGTGTCCGATACACTCATGCATGTCTGTATGGAGATCGGCAGCAAGTGCGCCATATTTTCTAGCTCTTGCTTTCACGCTATCGCTAAACGCATATTCATCTAATGATCCGCTTTTTGTACCCATGTTATTATATGCATAAATAATATTGCTTAAAGACGCTGATTTTGAACCATGGTCTTTGCGGATCCATTCTGAGTTAGGCAAGTTAATGCCTATTGGGGTAGCCGGACTTGCATCTCCGGATTCGCCAATCACCGTTATCGCTTTTGCTGTTATACCTTTAACCTTCTTTTTCTTGTGCTGAGGCATCAATGGTGAGTTATCTTCGAACCATTGCGCTTGATCTGCAATCGCTTTTATTCTTTTTGTGGCTTCTATATCCTTCATAGAAACCACACTCTCATAACTTCCCTTCTTTCCAATGGCATCATTATAGACTTCAATAAACCCGTTTATCACGTCTATTCTTGACGCCGTATCAGCTACCCATGCAATACTATATGCATCAAAATCTTTAAGATCCCCAGATTTATAATATTTAATCAATTTTTGAAGGGCGTCTTTCTGATTAGCATTTTCTGCTACCGCAACGGCTTTTTCCAGCCAGTAAACTATTTTATCAATTGCCGGACCGTACATACCGCCGCTCTTCCAAATCTTTTCCTGTATTTTCCCATCTTCCTTTAGCACTTTAGAATTTAATCCCCAGGAAGGAGAATTCCCTTCACTTTCAAATTTTTTATAAAATGCTTCTACTTCTTTTTGTGTAACTCCCTCGTAAAAGTTATTTGACGAGGCCACGATATTGTCGTTATTCGCCGACAGGTCAACAAGTTTTGGTTGAAAGGTGGGGTCGAAAACAATTGGCTTAATCAATACTAGAAAGGACTCTACGGTTTGACTAGCACTCATCGGAAAACCGGTGGAGTCAGAATTCTTAACCAATTCTGCAAAATACTCAAAAGAAAATTCGGGAATAAACTTTTCATTTCCATAATGATGGTGGTTGCCATTACTAAACCAAAACCGACCGGCATACGTCTTGAATTGTGCCCACTCTGTTGTTGTTTGATCGCCTTTATAGGTAGCATAAATATTTTCAAGCGTTTTACGGATCAACAAATTGTACTTCCCTTTTTGGTCATAGATGATGTCTCGTCCAGATAAACCTGCCTCCTGTAAAAAGTATGCCAACTGCTTTTGTTGTAGACTTAGCTCATTAAATCCTGGGACCTGATATCGCAATATCTGCAAATCCGCGAAAGAGTCGGCCGCCACGACAAAGTTTGAATCGGCAGTACCTGTATTGGACTTTTCCACTGAATTTTTACATGCACTAACTGTAAAAAGGGTCAAGCATGCTAAGTAAATTGAATAATATTTCATAAAGTTTTTTTGTATAGGTCAAAACAACGTGCCAACCGTGTCGCCACGATCGCTGATATCAAATATAAGGATTGAATACATTACAAAAGCATCAACGCTTTGTTTTCTGAGCTTGTGCATTAGACGAAAAAAATTCATAAAATATTTGTTTTTCATTTTGATTTCATGTTTGCAGAATAGCTTCGTTACAACAAATCAAAAAATCTGTAAAACCTAAAGCTCAAAAAATGAAAAAGTTAACAAAAATTTACGCTACGTTCGCAGCAGTTGCAGTACTAGCATTTACATCCTGCGAGAAGGAAAGAATTAGTTCAGACAACTCAAATGCGATTTCACAATTAAACGCACTGGCAGTTACTGCTGATTCTACGTCGGACGATGCAATTTTCATCATCAATACCTGCGCTCGTGGATCAAAACGGGATTCAATTACGTTCAGTGCACTTCCTACAGGCATCAGTACTTATTTAACAATGAATTATTCCGGGTATACCTTTAAGAAGGCGTTAAAAGTGGCCACGCGTAATGAAGTTCAAGAAGGATTTATCGTAGTCGTTGAGTTCGAAGGCAAACCAGTAGGCCTAAAATTCGATAACACTGGCGCCTTTGTGAAGGTATTGGAGCAACGCGAGCGTCGTGATCTACTTGGAAAAGGATGGAGACCCGGAGGCCGTTTTGACTGCCGTGACGGCAAGCATAAAGATACCATTGCTTTGAGTGCAATACCTGCGGCAATAAAAACTTATATCACAACTAATTATCCGATGGATACTTTGTTGCATGCATCATCCGTTAAAGATGGCAGCGTTATTGTATTAACGACTAATAACGGGCACTTTGCTAATATATTTAAGGTTAATTCCTCATTTGTAAAAAGAATTGCACTACCTGCGCCGCATGGAAAAGGAAGTTCAATAGCTGAGACTTCTCTTCCATCTACCATCAAGAACTATTTGATCGCAACTTATCCGGCTTACGTTTTTACAAAAGCCTTCATAGTGAAAAGCGATTCAATTGTAAAGGGTTACGTTGTCATGATCGACGCAAATGCCACTAAATATGTAATCCATTTTGATGAATTAGGCAATTTTGTTAAAAATATTGCAGTAAAATAAAAGGCGGCCAATTGAAAAAAGAAGTGTTGGGCAATATCGAGAGCTCCCTGCCCTTAGCATCCCATCTAGATGGGATGCTATTCTTATTTCTACATTTAAACTTTAAATTTGTTAACTGTCTGCTATGAGAATACTAATACAATATCTTATTTTATCAATAACATTTGTTACGATAGCATCTACTGTTAAAGCAGAACTTTTGCCTGTTAGACTTCTAGTATTTCAGAATTCTGCTAAGCGTAATAACATTGATCGTACCCATTTCCATAGAGACCAAGACACTTCAGCACTGGGCAAGAAAAAAATCAAGGAAATTGCAAAACCCAGACCACAGGTAAAACCTGAACGAGTTGAAATGCCCCCAGTTGTTATTCGCCCGCCATCTGCGGCTCCGGATAACGCGCGGCCAAGGCCCGGAGCACAAGTTGGCCGCGGCCAGGGAAATACTCGCCCTCAGAACCCACCACAAAGGCGGGGAAGATAATTTTTTTTGCGATGAATGTTCTAATCATTGAAGATGAAAAAAGCCTGGCTAAAGAGATGGAAACATTTCTGAAGAAAGCCTTTTATACCTGCGACGTTAGTTATACCGGAAATAGCGCTTCAGAAAAAATTGCAGTAAATCTATATGATTTCATATTGATAGACCTCGGACTACCCGATTATGATGGCCTTGACCTACTCAAAGAAGCAAGAGAACACAATCCTGAAGCCACTTGTATTATCCTTACTGCTCGCGCAGCCATATCCGATAGGGTTAGGGGTCTTGATCTTGGAGCCGATGATTATCTGCCCAAGCCATTCTCTTTATTAGAACTTCAAAGCAGGATGCAGGCAATTGGCAGGCGTAAATTCGGCATTAAAAACACGTTGGTGCCGCTTGGAGAGTTTGCTGTAGATCTCACAAGCCGCACCATATCCCATCAAGGTAAAGAACTTAGCAACGTTACAAAGAAAGAGTTTGACCTACTAAGTTATCTGTTGCTCCATAAGAACCGTACGCTAAACCGGATGCAGCTAAATGAGCATATCTGGGGAAGCTGGGTCGCGGATGATTCTGATTCAAACTACATTGACGCACATATAAAAAACGTTCGTAAGAAGCTAAACATTTTCGCTTCTACAGATTGGCTTGAAACGGTTCGTGGAGTTGGCTATCGGATCAGATTAAAGGACTAGCCATTGAAACTGCAAACTAAACTCACGCTTTTTAATACCTGTTCCAAGCTTGTTATCGTTTTTCTATTCATATTACTTTTACCTGCGCTGATTAAAACCATTAATCTCGACTATACAGACAGTAGGCTGAATAAGCAGAAAGAAAGGGTTCTTAGCGAGATAAAGGAAAAAGGCATCGAAGCCTATATTCAAAACGGTTCACCATACGCGAGTTATACCCTTCTAAAGGAAGAGTATATGAGCCTTGAAGAGGATAGCTTAAGAGAATTTCTGGATACCATTAAAGATGAGCAGCGAATTGTAGAATTGGACACCATCGAATACCGCATACTAAGTCATTCGTTCAACTTAAGCAATAAGAAATATCTATTAGAAATTGCGAAAAGTGTTGAGACTGTTGATGAAACTAGTACTCCACTTCAAAATATTGCTTTGCAAGTCCTTTTGGTAATGATACTGCTTACAATCCTTGCCGATCTCTTATATACCCACCACATTTTACAGCCACTTGGGCTAATAATCCGGGAAAAGTTGGGGAAACGCGGACCATCGGCAGGAATATTTAAAGAAGTAAAAACAACAACTTCAGATTTTAGATACCTAGACAAAAGCATCCATCAAATGATGGAACATATAGAACAGGCCTTTTTAAAAGAACGTGAGTTTATCTCAAATGCTTCGCATGAACTGATGACTCCTATTTCTATCCTGCAAAGCAAAATCGAAAATCTTTTTGACAGGAAAGACATCTCAGAAGATCTTCAAATCCAGTTAGTTGGAATGCTTAAAACGCTTAATCGCCTTAAAAGAATTACTCAAACTCTACTTCTTATTTCTCAAATTGAAAATGAGCAATTTTTAAAAGAAGACTCATTATCAATTAAGGAGCTAATTGATGAGGTACATGAAGAAATATTAATTAGACTGCAGGATAAAAACATTAGTTGCACAATTGATATCATCGAAGATGAAACCCTGAACCATGTAAACAGGTTTCTGCTTTTTAACCTCTTCTTTAATCTTGTGAACAATGCTGTAAAGTACAACAAAGAAAACGGCGAGATTCTAATCACTTCTCGAAAAGAAAACGGACATCTGGTCTTAGAGTTTAAAGATACAGGAAAGGGAATAGAAGAAACAGACCAGGCTTTTATTTTTAATCGTTTTAAGAAACTCAGACAATCATCACCCGAGGATAGTTTCGGGTTAGGCCTTCCAATCGTTAAATCTATCGCAGATTACCATCAAATTGGCATCCAGGTGGAGTCAACGGTTGGCATAGGAAGCGTTTTTCGTCTGATCTTTACTGCATTACCGCGCACCGACTGATGATTGATCACGAAAAGATTCTGCCATCTCTGCGATATAGCTCTTTTCAGTGTTTCTATTATCTTCTAACGCTGCAACTACTTTTACTGAGCAGTATCCTGTTATACCACGATGTAACAGAGTAGCGCCAATAGCTACTTCAGCCAGGGCCAGAAGAGGATGAGAAAATAAATTCGTTACCCCCTTATAAAAATAAAAACCCGGCTAAAAAGAGATGGCTCTCTCAGATTTCTGAACGTCTACAGTTTCATTGTAGTAAAGTCTCTTCTAAAGAGTCTTTCAATTTGTTTATCATATCAGTTTCTGCATGAGGTTGACAACACATTCGGCAGTGTGTTTTGATCTAAAAAAATTTGGCGGATAACACAAAACTCTTCTTTACTTGTTTCATATTCAATTAGACCCGGCACTCCAAATGCGTAAAAAAATCTTAGTTATAGAAGACGATCCGGATATCCTTGAAATTCTGATCAGTATTTTAGGTGAAGAAGGATACACCATGAGTTCGATATCAGATGGAAAAGACATTGACGGTATCGCTATAGATCCACCCGACTTAATTATCTGTGATATCTGGCTACCAAACCGTAAGGGAACCGAAATTTGCAAAATTTTAAAAGCTGAAATCGCCACGGCAAAAATTCCGTTTATCCTAATCTCAACTGCAATGGATTTAAAGGAAATCGCACGACAATGTGGTGCAGATGCCTATGTTGAGAAACCATTTCACATCAAAGAAATGATCAATACAGTAAAAACCTATCTTCGTGCTTAAAATTACCCAAGTATGATTAGAAAGCTTTTTTTATTTTGCCTTGCGGCGATAGTATTTCTGGGTTGTGGACTAAATAAACAGGCAAGGCAGTTGCAGGCACTTGAAAAATGTGATTACCAACTAGTATCAGCCGATAGCATTTATCTGGCAGGCACCAACATCACAAGAATGCTGCAAACTAAAAATTTCGAACTTGCCAAACTCCCCACGGTTGCACTAGCTTTTCTTAGAAAAGATATCCCATTAGAGGCAAGAGTAAAACTTAGCATTAGCAATCCTTCTACTGATCTGGCAGCGATTAATCGATTTGATTATATTGTACTAATCAAGGATCAACAGATTGCCAATGGTTCTGTTAATCAAAAGGTTACAATAAGTCCGGGAAGTTCTGTTACAGTGCCGGTATTCGTGAATTCTAACATATACACGTTCCTTTCCAACGGTAAAACAATGTCGCAGATTATCGAATTTATTCAGGGCGGTGATAGTTCTGCCACCGAGCAGAAAGGTACAGTAACGATAAAAATCAGACCTACAATTGAGGTAGGCGAGAAACTTGTTCAATATCCCGACTATATTACCATTAAAAAAGAAGTTAGTAGCAAAATATTGTTTTAATTGGTTAAGGGACATATTGAGCAGACAATTTTCTTATATTCCTTTACAAAACGAGATGTATCGCTTAAAAATTCCCTACCAGTTTCTCGGTTCACGCTGTAATTTTTTTCAAAAGCATTTCAGCTTCCACTTTAAATTCCAGATTTAAAGTATCCTGCATGCCTTCTCGCGTAAATAGCCAAACGGCTTTAATAACATTACCCATGTCTAGTACATTGGAGAGTTCCCCTACGGGCGACTTTTTCAAAAAGCATATTTAGTAATTCGCCGCTAATATCATTGCCGGATAAAATAAGTCTAACCAAAGCAGTGTCTTGATTATTTAAACCTTCAAGTCTTTGAAAACACAATGTCCCAATGACTGATTAAGTATTTTCAGCAATTGGGTGGCCGTATCAGCAACAGCTGTTGTGCTATCTCGATTAGTACAAGCGCAAATGAATAAAAGTATAACTGGCAAAACAAAGAGCGGCTTCATAAATGATGCTTTACTTTATAACAACAGAGAAGCAAAAATGACTTACAGAAAACTAAATAGATCATGCAATTTGCCTACCGAACCTATTTATTGGATATTTGTTCAAAATAGGTTTCTCATGATAAAGCACCGCCTCTCTCCTTTGTTATTCATTATTATTTTCGCCTCTTGCGCTTCTAACCCCTACGCTCCGGCAAACAAGCTATATAAAAGGCAAGCTAAAGGGTTTGCAAAATCAATATCATCGATTCCGCCAATAACAGCCGGAAAAGACTCTATTATCATAGCAGAAAACTGGGTTGGCACTGTCAATTTTAATCTGCGCAAACCAAATTATGTAATTATTCATCATACAGCTCAAAACTCTGCTGAACAAACTCTCAAAACGTTTACAACGGTTAGTACTCAAGTGAGCGCCCACTACGTAATTGGCAGAGATGGAAAAATCAATCATATGTTAAATGATTATATGCGTTCATGGCATGCCGGGGTATCGAGATGGGGAAATGAGACGGACCTAAATTCTGCCTCCATCGGAATTGAGCTCGATAATAACGGATCAGAAATTTTCTCGGAAGCACAAATAAATAGTCTACTTAAATTATTGGGAAGTCTTAAGAAAACCTATAATATCCCCACTGCTAATTTCATTGGACATTCTGATATCGCCCCGGGAAGAAAGGTCGATCCTAATGCCAACTTTCCCTGGAAAACACTCTCCCAAAAAGGCTTTGGTCTATGGCACGATGAGATTCTTGAACCGACGCCACTCAATTTTAATCCTGCCAACGCCTTACGAATCATTGGTTACGATGTAAAAAATATCGAATCAGCAATCAGGTCGTTCAAACTACATTTTATACAAACAGATCTAAATCCGGCGCTTACAGAATCAGACATAAATGTATTGTTCAATCTTTATAAAAAGTATATGTAGAAAATGGCCTAGCCTAACACCAAAATATTAAAATTAAACATCAGCCTCGTGTACATTGGCTTTGCTATTTTTGTACAATGTCATCACACCATATCGTTCTCGAAAAACAAGAGCCTGCACTACTCATTATGAGCCTGGAGTTCAATTCGGAATATTTTGGCCAACTACTTGAATGGAGCCCAACTATTATTGTTCATGCACCGCTTTATGAGTATGCTGATTCACTGGGAATTAAAATAGATGTTGTCATTACACCGGATGCCGACTTTGCTTGCCAACATGGCACTTCCATAATTTCCTCCGAAAAAAACCCACTTGAAGACGGATTGAAATTTCTGGTAGGCGAACAATATCCCTCGGTCAATATTATAACTGACCAGTTTATGGTGAAAAATTATTCCATGTATGTAGACCGTATAAACATGGTGATCTACATGGAAAATAAAAAGATTTTCCCCATTCGTTCAGGCTTTAGCAAGTGGCGGGCAAAAGGCGAACAGGTTTTGCTCTTGCAGGAAGTAAAAAATTTAGGGATTTCCGGACTAATCCCCACTTCTAAACATGAATTCGAAACTGAAAAAGACGGTTTTTATACCCTTAATTTCGAGCACGATTTTATATTTATAGCAGAGACTATTTAATATGCAGATCCGTCAAGCACATAGAGTGGATGTATCAGAAATTCATCGCCTTGCCCATGAAACATGGTGGGTAGCTTATAAAAATGTGATTTCTAAGAGGCAAATAAGCTTCATGCTGGATGATATGTATTCTGAAGCTGCTCTTCTGGAACAATTCGATAGTGAGATTGAATTTCTGATTGCAGAAAAAGACGATGTTGCGTGTGGATTTGCAGCATTTTCCAGTTCAGATTCAATTATTCTTAGGATTCACAAGCTTTATATATTGCCTTCGGCCCAAGGAAAAGGAGCCGGGAAAATGCTTTTAGATTATCTATCAAACATCGCTTTACATCGCGGACTTATTCGCTTAGAATTAAATGTGAACCGTGCTAATCCTTCCTTAGACTTTTATAAAAAGTATGGATTTAAAATATCAGATAAAGTCGATATTCCCTATTATCAATTCATTTTGAAGGACTATATTTTGAGAAAAGATATTAGAATTTCTCGGCACTAGATCTCGCGCTAGCAATTTTTTATTTTGTTAACTTCGGAATCCTTTTAGGAGTATCTATTCCGGCTACTATACTTTTTGAGCTTAACGCGATGGCTTTAATTGTGGCTACGATGTTGTTAATATCTAATGATCCGACTTCATCTTTTACGGTATGGTATAATTTGTCAGAATCGATTTGGTCTGTCGATATAGTATGAGCAGGTACACCTAAAGCTGCTAATCGGGCGTTATCACTTCTATAAAATAAGTTCTGTGTAGGGTAAGGATCAGGGTGGAAAGTAAATGCCGTACCCCTCAGGTTCCGTTGCAGTATTTGTCCGAAATCTGAACGCTCATATCCCGTTATAAAAGCTGCGTTTTTCCCAAACTTAGATTCCTTGCCTATCATTTCGATATTGAACATCGCTACAACATCATCAGCGTTCATTTTTTGAGAAAAATAGGCTGAACCAAAACCACCAATCTCTTCAGCAGTGAACGCAACAAATATTAGCGTCCGCTCATTGTTATTGAGTTTTTTGTAGTATTCTGCCAACGCAATCACAGCGGTAACACCTGATGCATCATCATCAGCTCCGTTAGCGATGGAATCGCCCTGTACGGCTTTCAAAATCCCTAAGTGATCATAATGCGCCGAAAAAATTACGAATTCGTTCGGCTTTGACTTTCCGGTGATCATTCCTCCTACGTTAAACAAGGTGCGAGTATCAGTTGGTCGGTTAAAAGCCTGCAGAAAACCAGTCTCACTTTGCAGGGGCTCAAGCCCTATTTTCTTAAACTCTTCCTCAATAAAAGCGGCTGCTTTCTCAATTCCCAAAGTAAATGAACGTCTTCCCTGCATCTCATCCGATGAAAGCGTTCCAACAACACGAGCGATCGCGCTGCTCTCTATTTGCGGTTCCTTAAGCTGAGCGTATGAGGATACAAAAACAAGTAAAAAAGCAGACGTGCTTATTACCCTAAAGACATGTAATTTGAAAATGTGCATAAACAAATATATAAGTATTAAAAGTTAAATTAATTGTCGGTTATTCATTTCAGCAATCGCTTTTGCTTGCTGATTCCGGTTTCAATACGAGTATCCTGTACACCATCAATGATTGCGATATCATAATCCTAATTTAAAGAACCGTGAATGGCAGATTCATCAACATTTTGCAAAGCTATATCGTAGGGTCCGGGACTGCTCGTTAATTTAACAAAAACAGGTAAAAATTGAAAAAGGATAAATAAAAAGCCGATGAACGACATTGCCAGATAGTTATCCAAATCCCTTGTTCCATCTTCCTTAAAGGATAGCTGACCCAGTGCCCAGTTTCTCTATGAGGAGTACCCTGTAAAACTTGTTCTTTGGTATACCGGCATTACTGATACTGGAAACTATAAAGCTATTCCTGTTAAAGACAGCCAGGGCCCAGATTATCCCAAGAATGACCGTAGCAGTTGTTCCGGCAAATACAAAATACATAGCATAACCACCTAATAAACCAGTATCGTTAACTTACAGCCTATAACTTACAACTCTTTCCTTTCAGCTTTATTCCGCTATCTTTGTATTATAATCATACATAGCATGAATGAGATTACAGTCCAGGAATTGAAGAAAATGATCGACAATAAGGAAGATTTTCAATTGGTCGATGTGCGCGAGTCTTTCGAATATGAACTGTCAAACCTTGGCGGCGAGAATATTCCCTTAGCCGGCGTCGTACTCGAGTCTGATAAGATTTCTACAGAAAAGCCCGTAATTATACAATGCCGCAGTGGGAAACGGAGTGCGATCGCAATTATGCAGTTGGAACCATTAGGTTTTGATAACTTATACAACCTCGAGGGGGGTATCCTGGCATGGGCTGAAGAGTTTGATCCGGGAATGCAAGTTTACTAAGATGTTTTTAAAATTCGCACTTAGCTTATTTATTAATCTCGCCTTGATTATGCTGGTATTGAGCCTATTCTGGGCATTTAACCGTCAATTTTATCCATTGATGATCGGGCTGCTATTTGCCTTTGCCCTGTTCATCTTTTTTAAGATCCGGCTAATGAAGAGTGTTAGAGAGCTTACCAGAAAAGACAAATAACTATTTTTCTTTAAGCCCCAGGCCAGGATTCTCGGTTAAAACATACTTACCATCTTCAAAATCAGGATCTTTATAAGGATTGTTACTCACCAGAAATGGTCCGTCAAGATCGGCCCAATCGCATAAAGGCGCCATTGCGACACCGGCAAGAGTAGCGATACTGGTTTCACTCATACAGCCTATAAGAACCTTTAGGTTGAGGTCGCGTGCTTTTTTGATCATCTTGTGTCCTTCGTGCATTCCCGCACTTTTCATGAGCTTTAGATTAATCCCACTATAAACACCAACAGCTTTATTCACGTCGGACAAACGTTGCACGGCTTCATCGCCAATAATCGGCAGCGGACTGCGCTCAGTTAGCCAGGCGTTTGAATCAGGATCCTTTGCAGCCATAGGCTGTTCTACCAGCTCTACACCCTGATCAGCAAGCCAGTGAATCATATTCAGGGCAGCATGTCTGTTACTCCATCCCTGGTTTGCATCAACATAAATCGGTTTGTCACTCACAGAGCGAATAATATTAATTATCTCCCTGTCATTTTCCGATCCCAGCTTAACCTTTAAAATCTTGCATAAAGCACCTGCGTGAACTTTTTTAATGATCACATCTGCAGTATCAATTCCTATTGTGTAAGACGTTGGGGGCATTTTGGCCAAATCTGAGTGAAAGTACTGATAACAGGGCCTGTTTTCAATCTTACCCTGAAGATCATGTAGCGCGATGTCAATCGCTGCTTTTATATTCGGGTTACCAGCAGCCTTGCTATCCAGATATGCTAAAATCTCATCAAAATCAAAAGGAAATTTTAACCACGAGAGATCGATCAGTTTCATAAAACTTGATGCGGTTTCATGATTTTCACCCATGTAGGGAACCATCGACGCTTCACCCAAACCCGTATATCCATTTAATGTTAGCTTTATGAACATCATTGGTGTACTTCGGCGTGAAAATCCGGATATGGTAAACGTGTGTTTTAGCTCTAATCTGTACGGACTGAATTCAACCTTCATATCGAAACTATTATAAGCAAAAGACCCTTCTATATTAGATAATCAATATGAAACTGACTATATCTAAATTAATATTGTATCTGATACTGCCTCTAACTGCTCTTTTGACTCAATGTGGCAGTACAAAAAGTATCCGCAGCCACACTCCAAAGGTACCCATTGCAATTCTTATAAGTACGGATAATAGTCCCGACATTTTCGGACTGAACGACGAATATTATACCTACCACATTGTGGACGTACTGGATAACTTCCCTGAGTACGATCTTGTATTAGTTAATTACGATGAAAATCCGGAAGTCGTATGTAATCTATCCATCAATACTTTTAATATCTGGCCGAAAGATGAACGGGTTTATAGACGTAGCTTTAGCAAAAATATACAATCTGGAGTTAATGCAGCCGGCCAGCCGGTTTATCAGGCTATTTCTGCGATTGCCGAGATCGTTCAAATCACCTACGATCTAATGTCAGATTTGCAACCAAACTAAGCATGACCGGGGCGGCAACTCCAAAAGTCTATCAACAAATTTTCAGTCCGTCATATACCTGGAAAAATACTTTTTTGAGAACTATTCAGGGGGATAGCAGGGCCATAGACTCGTCCATTTTTCTGGCAGTATGATGGATGGGATCGAGCCTACACCTAGTGATCTCTTACTGTATTTAACGCGCAAAGAGATGTCGGACAGGATAGCCAACGAAATTCGAGCGTATTATCAGAAAGAAAAAAATCGACTCATTCTTAGTAAATTGCCGACATGATAATTCCGGCGTATAAGCCCTTTGATCGCTTTACATTTGATGACCGTACTTGCTTCCTTAGCGGTAATCCAACATCTCCCTTACACAAATTACCTGTTTTTCCAGAATGGATCACTGATACCTATGGGCTAGCAGATAAGCCGTTTAAATTACTTGATGAGACTATTGTAGTTTACAGTGACATAGAAGTAATTTACTCACAAGACATTATCAAGCAACTTTACACCCTCGAAAAAAAAATAAAGACAGCATTTACAGCCGGATACGAGCAAGTGAAGGGCTTAGAGCAGATTGAGTTGTTTCAATGGATCTCCAAGCTTGTTTATGGCTTAATCTATCATGAGATCCGAACCGGGTTAAATAACAAAGCCCTTAACGGGGATGGGATGGATTTTTCACAATCGCTTGTACACAAACTAAGTAACCTTCACTTGATGCTTCAATCGGTTATTAGGAATGTTGTTTTCGAAGGAGTTTCGCCATGGACAATTCTGATTTTTCCGGTAAATAATCCGCCCTCAACGTTCAGCTACCGCGATGAGGTCAATACGCTGACTTTTTCCTTAAAAATGCAGGACTTCGGCATCATTGCCTGCCTCCAGGACAATAACGCCAACGAACATTACCACAAAGATATACTTGCGAAAGTCGGTGATAAACAATTGCATCCGATACAGTTCGAAGAACTATGCGGAAGATTTTTTTATTCAGCCTATTTGTTAAATAGACTGCCTCAATACACGGTTCTTCCGCTTGAAGACGCTATATATATAGAATCGATGCCGCTGGGTGGCATGAATAGCAAGCCACTCTTTGACGCCTGGCAAAATAAAACCTATGCACAGGTGCTTGAAAATTTTTGGAAAGAGTGGGGCTACACGCGTCTTGAAATTAACAAAGATCCGGAAAAGCCGATGAGCTTTATATCTGATCATGCTGGTAATTTTATATCGGCAGAAAGTATAATTCTTTAAAATCCGCCAAGTAACTGTCCTATAAAATGGTTGATTACCTGCGGATAAAAAATAATCGTAATAATCATTCCAGATATTGCCCCATAAAAATGTGCATCGTGATTAATGTTGCTGCCTGATTGATTTGACGCATATACACTGTAAGCAAGATAAAGTCCCCCAAATATTACAGCAGGAATAGGAATCGGTAATGGGAATATCATCATCTTGGTTAACGGCGAGAACAAGATGAAGCTGAAAATGACCGCAGCTATCGCGCCCGAGGCGCCTAAACTATTATACCAAAAATGTTCTTTATGCTTTAAAATAGTTGGCAGATCACTTAAAGCAAGACTTGCTAAATATAGTAGTGCAAATTGCCAGTGGCCAATTATGCCCTCTAGGGTAAAAGCAAAAAAGAAATAAGACATCATGTTAAAAAACAAATGCCCCCAATCTTTATGAATTAATCCACTGGTTATCAGAGTATATACACGTTCGCCGCGACTAACACTGTACGGATGCAGCATAAACTTTCCGTAGATTTCCGGATTGGAAAAAGCATATAAGCTGGTTATTATTGTAAAAATTAAAATGATGGTTGCTACGGGGGTCTCTGTAATGTACTGTTCCATTGTATTATTTGCTGCAAATATAAGTATAAGGGCCGCTCAATTTAATGATACGAACGTGAATCCATCTGAATACTTTTGCCATTCAAATCTAAACTATGCTTCACAATTATAAATTTAGCGTTCTCGATCGCTTTCTACGGTATGTTGCCGTCGATACACAGTCTGACTCGAATTCAGAAACATCGCCTTCAACTAAAAAACAAATCGACCTTGGAAAATTATTAGCTAATGAGCTTAAATCTCTCGGCCTGACTGCAGAGCTTGACCAATACGGCTATGTCTATGCTTCTGTACCTTCAAATTCTGAAGCGCAGATTCCTGTGATTTGCTTCTGTTCGCATATGGATACTTCACCAGATTGTAGCGGATCCAATGTAAAACCCATTATTCATAGAAACTATCAAGGGGCAGATATAATTTTACCTGATGATACATCGCAGATCATCCGCCTAAACGAACATTCTGATCTGAAAGATCAGATAGGCAATGATATTGTTACTGCTAGTGGGACAACCTTGCTCGGAGCGGATAATAAAGCCGGAATTGCGGAGATTATGGATGCAGTGGCATTTTTAACTTCACATCCTGAAATTAAACATGGTGAACTTAGGATTCTTTTTACTCCAGATGAAGAAATTGGGAGGGGGGTCGATAAGATCGATCTACAAAAACTTGGCGCTGACTATTGTTATACCGTTGATGGTGAAACTCGCGGCTCAATAGAAAATGAGACTTTTTCTGCCGATGAGGCAGTAGTAACCATCCATGGACGTAGCACCCACCCCGGGTTTGCAAAAAACAAGATGGAAAGTGCGATTAAAATTGCCGCTGATATTATCTCATTACTGCCAAAAAACAAACTTTCACCTGAAAGTACCGATGGAAGAGAGGGCTTTGTTCATCCCGTAGCCATCCAAGGTTCTGTAGAAAAAGCAACGTTAGAATTTATCATCCGTGATTTTGATGAGCATCAGTTGAAAGATCATAGTCTGTTCCTGCAAAGCCTAATCAATACTGTTTTAAGAAACTACCCAGGCTCTTCCGCAGATATCAAAATCAATGAGCAATACCGAAATATGAAAATAGTTTTAGATGCTCATCCGCGAGTGATCGAATTCGGAATGAGAGCAATTGAAAGAGCCGGTTTAGCACCAAAACTGCAAAGTATCCGAGGAGGTACCGATGGATCAAGATTATCTTTTATAGGGTTGCCAAGTCCAAATATATTTGCCGGAGAACATGCCTTTCATAGCAAAAAAGAGTGGATATCCGTTCAAGACATGCAGAAGTCCGTAGAAACAATTGTAAATATTGCGGTGATATGGGAAGAAGAATTTAAACGGCCACTTTAGAAACCAGGTTTTGAATTTTTTCCAAATAATAAAATAAAGTGGAAGTGAGAACCATGATTGGGTTTACTATTAACAAATACTTTTCCGTTCTGCCTTCCCACAAGCCTTTTTAGGATGCTTAAACCGAGTCTAGAGCTACTAACTTTACAGACCGTCTCGGTGGCAGAATACTCAAAACTTTCAAATATCCCCTCCTGCTTGTCGAGCGGCATTCCGATTCCAGTATTTTTTATACTGAAATCTAAAACTATTCGCTCATCATCCTGTTCTAACCACCCAACCGAAATCGCAACTTCACCGCTTTCTGTAAATTTTACGGGATTAGAAACAAGATTCATCAATATCTGATTTAGGCGCACGGAATCACCGGTAATATCTTCCGGCACCCGTTCATCTATCTGGGTAGCTTAGTTTAATATTTTTAGACTCTGACTTCGGTTTCTCGCAGTTCAAGTATATTTTGCTCTATCGTATTAGCCATCTGTTTAAAAGAACTAGCTAAAAAATCAATTTCATCAGTTGACTCTACTTTGACCCGAGTAGCTAAATAGCCCTTCTTGATTTGCTTAGCTACCTAGATAATGTCTTTTAAGTCCCATTGGGGATTGATGGGAGAATTTTTACTCAAATTGTGTAAACAGATTATTTCGCTTGCTGTACTTTTAACTATTTTTGAACCAACATCAAGGTTACAGAGCCGAATTATTAACTTGCAAAAAATTAAAAATTAAATAAGAAATGAAAAGGATAGCAACAGCCGTATGGACTGGCTCAGGAAAAGATGGTAAAGGCCATCTTACTTCACAAAGTGGTATATTAAACAAAACCCAGTACTCGTATCATTCGCGGTTCGAAGAGGGCCCGGGCACTAACCCCGAAGAATTAATTGCAGCTGCGCATGCAGGCTGTTTTAATATGAAGTTAAGCTTTGTGCTTGGCAACTCAGGTTTTACCCCCGAGTCTCTTGAAACTACTTGCACGATTACCCTCGGTGACGGAGTAATTACAAGTTCTGAGCTAGTACTAAAAGCCAATGTACCGGGTATAAGCAAAGAAGTGTTTGAAAAATCGATCGAAGATGCAAAGGCTAATTGCCCGATCTCAAGACTATACAATACAACAATCACGCTGGACGCTAGTCTTGCTTAGTTAATGATATGCGGGATTATAATAAACTGGTCCCGCATATCTTTTACGACTACCAACCTATAAACTTTCTAAAAGCCGTAAATCCGCGTGCTAATCTGTTAGTGTCGGCAAATTCTCCCGCGCCGTTAAAACAGAGAGTCTTACATTAAAACAGTGTAACTTCTATAACAACCGTTTAGTTTATCTATACTTTCCGGGCTTTTAAGGGAACATAATATTATAAAAACAACATCAACTACGACATTAGCAAAAACAAGAAAGACCTAACTATCTAGTAATTAAGTCTTTCTACGCACTATTTGTAGCCCCGACGGGAATCGAACCCATATCTAGAGTTTAGGAAACGCCTATTCTATCCGTTGAACTACAGGGCCAAGAACTATCTATTTACCGTATCACACTTCCTTCAGCAAATTGATCAACCGGAGAAACAAACGTAAGTTTCCCCTCAGAATTTTCTGCCATCAGGATCATCCCCTGCGAAACAATACCTTTAATCTCGCGCGGAGCCAAATTTACCAAAATAGAAACTTGTTGACCAATTATATTTTCCGGCTCGTAATATTCGGCTATACCGGACACGACAGTGCGCTGATCAATGCCGGTATCAATCAGCAATTTGAGCAACTTTTTGGTTTTGGCTACCTTTTCCGCCTCAAGGATAGTTCCCGCTCTAATATCCATCGCAGAAAACTGCTCATAATCAATATTTTGCTTAGCCGGGATCGCAGATTGTTTCATTTGATTGCTACTCGTCTTTTCTTTCAATTTCTCTACTTGCCTTTCAATTATCGAATCTTCAACTTTTTCAAAAAGCAGCTCGGCTTTATTAAGCTGATGCCCTTCTATAAATATTACAGGTTCATCATAAAACCAGTTCTCCTTTTGGATATTCAGCATTCCTAATATTTTCTTGGAGCTTGCGGGCAGGAAAGTCTGAGTCAAAACGCCTAAATGGGCAATGATATGAAGGCAGTTATGTAACACCTCACGCGTCTTTTCGGGCTCAGTGCTGAATATTTTCCAGGGCTCATTTTCAGTTAGGTAGCGATTCCCCATCCGTGCTATGTCTATTACAGCAGCTGATGCCTGTCTAAATTTAAATGATTCAATAGCTCGTTCAATTTCATCATAGCCGTCGTTAATTGCGGCATGTAAGTTCTTATCAGTTAGTTCATTAGAGGCCCCGGTTACCTTTCCTTCAAAGTATTTATGCATCAGAATCATCACCCGGTTTACGAAATTGCCTAAAATAGCTACCAGTTCATTATTAACCCTGGCCTGATAATCCTTCCAAGTAAATTCACTGTCTGAGGTTTCAGGCAATATTGAAGTAAGCACATAGCGTAGCTCATCTTGTTTGCCCGGAAAATCTTCCATATACTCATGCAACCAGACCGCATGATTTCTTGAAGTTGACAATTTATCACCTTCGAGATTTAAAAATTCATTTGCAGGTACATTTTCCGGCAGAATATATTCGCCATGTGCGTGCAGTATTGCCGGAAAGATAATACAATGAAACACAATATTATCTTTTCCAATAAAGTGGATCAAACACGAATTATCATTTTCATCTGGCTGCCTTTTCCAGTATTTTTCCCAGTCCTTACCATTATCCAGTCCCCATTGCTTGGTAGCCGAAATATAGCCTATGGGTGCATCTAACCAAACGTATAGTTTCTTTCCCTCAGCTTCAGGCAGGGGCACATCAACTCCCCAATCAAGATCGCGTGTCATCGCGCGAGGCTGTAATCCAGCTTTCAGCCAAGATGTACACTGTCCGTAAACATTTGTCTTCCAGTCGCCTTTTTTACCCTCCAACCAGTTTTCCAACCATGGTTGGTACTTATCTAAAGGGAGAAACCAATGTTTAGTAGACTTTAGCACCGGTGTTTTACCGCTCAGGGTAGAAATTGGATTGATCAGATCTATAGGACTAAGGGATGTACCACATTTTTCGCATTGATCGCCATAAGCATTCTCATTACTACAAACTGGACAAGTGCCTGTAATATAGCGATCTGCTAAAAACTGATTGAACTCCGCGTCATAATATTGATCGGAGTCTTTCTCTATAAACTCACCCTTGTTATACAAACTCAGAAAAAACTCCTTAGATAGGTCATGATGAATTGGTTCTGATGTCCGGTGATAAAAATCAAACGAGATACCAAAGTTCTCAAAAGCAGTTTTAATCTCCTGATGATACTTATCAATAATCTGCCGCGGTGTGATCCCTTCTTTTTTCGCCTTAATCGTAATGGCAGCACCATGCTCATCGGATCCGCAGATATATATTACATCTTTACGTTTCAATCGCAAGTGCCTCACAAAAATATCGGCAGACAAATAGGCACCAGCTACATGTCCAATGTGAAGAGGTCCATTTGCATAGGGGAGCGCCGAAGTAACGGTATACCGTTTAAAATCCTTTTCCAATCTATATTCGTATTTTAACTGCCTTATTTATAATTTGGCAAAGATAAATCAAATTGAGCGTCTGAAGATGTTCATTCTGTAATTATCGTAATTAATGAACTATGACTGTTCCCCCTTTTCTTAAACCCGGTGATAAAGTAGCCATCACTTGTCCGGGCAAAAAACTTCCCGCAGGAATTGATGATGCTGTCAAGCTTCTTCAATCTTGGGGATTAGAAGTTGTTTTAGGAGAAACGGTTACCGCATCATTTCACCAATATGCTGGAAATGATGAACTCAGGGCGAATGATCTCCAAAAATTTTTAGACGACTCGTCAATCAAAGCAATTATTGCAGCCCGTGGTGGGTACGGAACTATTCGTATCATCGACAAACTTAATTTCTCAAAATTTGCACAACATCCCAAATGGCTTGTAGGCTTTAGCGATATAACAGTTTTACACAGCCATATTTATGCGAATTACCGAGTAGAAACCATTCACGGACAGATGCCGGTCAACATCCCTGATGGCACAAAACCATCCTTTGAATCGCTAAGAAAAGCACTTTTTGGAGAACAGCTTGAATATACTATCCAGAGCTCTCCTTACAACCGGGAGGGCAATGTGGAGGGAATAGTAATTGGGGGTAATTTAACTTTGCTTGTTATGCTATCGCAATCGATTTCTGAGATAGATTTTAAAGATAAAATCCTATTTATTGAAGATGTCGGCGAATATCTTTACGCTATCGATAGGATGATGTGGCAGCTGACACGTGCCGGTAAATTAAAAGACCTTAAAGGATTAATCGTTGGAGGATTTACCGGATTAAAAGATAACGATATCCCTTTTGGGCAAAGTATAGAGGAGACTATCTCCGAGCATGTAAAAGATTACAATTACCCTGTGTGCTTCAATTTTCCGGCAGGCCACATCCCTGATAATTATGCAATTATATTTGGGAAAAAGGCAAGCCTAACAGTTAATTTTAATAAAATTACTTTAGGATTTTTAGATTAGCCTGCAGCTTGTGCGTACTATCCGGTACCAAAGTATTCACTCCTTCTATCTGGAAAATAAAAAAGAGGCTGTCTTTCAGACAACCTCTTTTCATCAGTATTAGAATGATATCTACCTGGCTTTTTTGTACACCAAAGTTAACCCAGTGATTTCCCTTGCGGTAGAAGTCTGATTCCAGTCAAAATTCAATGTGAAGGTCTTGGTGGCCGGATCATACTTATTAACTTTGCCTGGCATATTTTTTAGAGTGGCATTCCCTAAAGCTTTCATCGTTACCAGATTCGTGGCCGGATCTACTTCCGCCTGTAAGTTGTCTATACCTGCAATACCTGAATTGTATCCACTTCCCCATTTCAAACCGGTAATTAATACGGTATTACCACCAACAGTAGTTAAGGTGACATCAGTATTTCCAGCCATACTTCCGTTCAATGCATCTACAGTTGGTACGCCGGGAGAACTGTAACGTTGTACATTGCCTGCTTTAACGGCATAAACGCCATCGTACTTATTTTTAGCAGCTACACGTACAACTGTAGTAGCGAAATTACCACTGACTATGTATCCGGCTTTACTAACTGATTCGATTCTTAGTCCTAGACCATAAGTGGTTGAGGGATCAAGATTAATAGGATTCATATTTAATTTAAGGATACCTTCCTTGCTTCCTTTGGGGATAGTAACAGTTAAGCCACTGGGCAAAGTATATAAACTTGTCGGTAGTGCAACTAAACTTTTGGAATTAGCGGTGTTATAATCAGAGATTAAAGCTGCGCTTTTGTCGAGACTTAGCGTAACAATAACATCTTCCGCAGCCGGTTCTGCCGCAGCAAGGGCAACACCAACAAAATCTAATGAGGCCGGTACATTTTCGTAAACTAAGGCAAGGCCTTTAGTCGCCAAGGGAATTTCTATGATTTTGCTTTCGTTAACGACCGTGCCGTATTTTAGATCGTCAATATTCTTATCTTTTAGACAAGAACTGAGCCCAATTGCAACTATTGTCAGGGCAAAAAATTTAATGAATTTATTCATAATATTTTATCTTTTAGATTGACTATTTATCCCAAAAAACTGTGGACGTCTGTGCACTAATGGTGCCTTCTGCCCCAACATTTGCTGCATTATAATTATACTCTGCTTGCGGATATAATAAACGCACTGGTATAACATTAGATGCTCTAGACGATGACATAGACAAAGGAAGATCTGTTGGAACTCCAAGTCTTCTATAATCTACATATGCTTCAAAGTTATTAACGCCAACTAGAGAAAGATACTTTTGCATCACAATGAATTTAGCTTTATCCGTTGCAGTGTCATAGTCTACGGTTGCATTAGTAGGTGATTGATCTAGGTAATTAAGTGCAGCATTGGCTTCTGTAACGCCTAACCACGTGAAAGATTCAATCACTGCATTTCTAAAGGCGGTCTTTCCAACCCCTGCTAACCAACCTCTTTGTATAGCTTCAGCTTGCAAGAATAAACTTTCAACTGAAGTGAATACCCACTGCGCTTGTGTCGCGCTTTTAGCGAGGCCCGGCCCGGCAACATTTGAAGAGTTAACAGCTTTTGGAGCAGAGTTTGGCACGTTTTCGCCATAGTTATATCCATAATAGATATTTCCACTTAATGGTACATCTGCCGTGCTAAAAAAGTATTGATAACGAATATCACCCGTTCCTTTCATTTTATTTAGCACATAGTTATTAGCCCTATTGTAATCATCAGCAATTGCATCTAGAGCAGATGTTTTGTAGGTATCCCAAAAAGGATTCTGTCTGTCAACAAGTTTAGAATATCCCGGGTTAACACTAGCTGTTTCGCCAGCGCCAAGGAATCCTGATCCATCCGCTGTAATTTTAGCAATTTCTGCAGCCGGAACAGTTGCTCCAAACACTTGTGATTGACGAAGGAGTAATTTTAGGCGTTGGCTATTAACTAGCTTCCTCCATTTTGTAAGGTTTCCGCCAAACATCACATCCGCAGTAGTAATACTTGGATCTGCAACTTTATCAACAGCTGCAAAAATCTTTGCCGCTGCATCTAGTTGAAGTAGCAGGTCATTGTATATATCTTGCCCTTTATCATATTTTGGTAAGATATTCTCATTGATGTTAAAAGCTGATTTGTAAGGAACATTATTGTACTGGTCAACCAAGTACATAAAACCAATAGATTTTAGCACTTTAGCTGCACCCACATAGAACGTTTGCTTTGAGGCCACGCCCTTTTTCTCCATCAAATCCACGTCAGCCAATATGTCATACCAACCGCTAAATTCATCAGTTTGAAAACTAGTGGTTATGTTATACGATTCTACCTCAGCACTGGGGCCATAAGTGCCTGAGCGTGCCCAGTACCCTGTCCAACCTGCAGAATAATCGTAAGAGGTCGCCATTCTAGATGCTACGGCGTGCAACGACCGAGGAAGGATCAGCTGCGGAGTTATTGACTCGGCAGTCGGCGAATTGGGGTTCTCGTTAATATCAAAAAATTCCTTCTTACATCCCGACGCTATCAGGAGGAATAAGGTAAATATCGGAATTATTATTTTTTTCATCTCTTTAATTTCTAATTGTGCATTCAATTATTAAAACGTCAAATTAACGTTAAACCCAAAAACTCTGGTAGGAGGATTTATCTGCGAGTTTGAAATGCCCGAAGTATTTCCAGTTGTGAAATTAAAATCAGGGTCAGTATAAACGTTTGATTTCGGCAACCATAACGCCATGTTACGTCCAGTTATTGAAACGTTCACAGCTTTAACTAGGTTTTGTTTGCTTAACAAGCTAGTTGGAATGTTATAGCTCAAAGCCACCTCACGTAATCTCCAAGACGCAGCGCTAGTGATGAAGTTTGTAGCAACATCACGATAAACGCCGGTGTAGAAATCTTCAAATTTGTTGATCGTTACATTGGTGTTCGCTTTGTAAGTACCGTCAGCTTGCAATATTGACGAATTAGGGAATACATATCTCTCACGATTGTTTACTGCAGTAGCTTCTGATACACCGGTCCAAGCCATTGCAGTTCCAATATCATGGTAAGAGTAGTGACCGCCTCTGTATTCAAAAAGAGCTGAAAGATTAACTCCTTTAAAGTTTACTGAAGGGTTCAGTCCTAATAACCACTTTGGCATTGTACGACCAAAAATCTGTGTATTTGGATTCTCAGTAGGCACGCCAGTTGTGGCATCTACGACAACTCTGCCTTGCTTATCCCTTACGTAATCTGTCGCTTTGTTAACAAATGCAGGGTATCCTTTAATAGCATAGTTAGCTGCACTAGTGTAACCACCAATGAACAACTCATCTAAGCCAGAATAGATACTTTTAACTTCACTATCGTTATATGCAAGATTTGCATTGAAATTGAATGTTACACCTTTAACATTGGCTATTGGCGTTACTTTAACATCTAATTCCGCGCCTCTGTTAACAAAATAGGCGGCGTTAACAAATGAACTAGTGTAACCGGTAGCCGAAGAAACGCTAATCGGCATAATTTGATTCGTGTTATCTTGGTAATAATAGGTTGCTTCTACACTTAGTCTGTTCTTAAACCAACTTGTTTCCAAACCGATCTCCTTACTTTCTATAAACTCAGGCTCAAGATTTGCGTCATAAATGGTATTATTAGCAGTGAACCCGGGCAATGATCCATAAGGGAAACCGCTTGCTTGAGAGAAGGTAGCCGCTAATTGATAAGGAGCAATATCGGCATTACCCGTTTTAGTCCAAGAACCGCGTAGCTTAATAAAGCTGTTTCCATTGCCGTTTAATGCGCTGAATGCTTCAGAAAGAACCAAGGATCCGCTCACTCCAGGATAGAAGAATGAGTTGTTATTTGATCCTAAAACTGAGGTCTTATCATTACGCCCCGTAACTTCAATATTTGCCCAACCTTTATAGCTTAATCCCGCACTTGCGTAGTAAGAGAATAATCTTGTCCGGCTGTATGGAGACGAACCTGTTAGTTCACCTACACGGTTTGCAACGTTAAATAATTCTGGCACTACAAGGCTCGTAACACCTGTTCTTGTATCTCTAGCTTCATTTTGACGAACATAGGTTCCGAGAACTGCGTTTAACCTAAAGTTTTCATTGATATCTTTGTTTATGTTGGCAAAAGCTTCAGAAGATAGACGTGAGCTGCGAAAAGAACGTTCTTCAACAAAACCCGGAATAAGTTTGGCACCTCTTGGTAAACCAAAAGAGTTTGGCACTTCACCTTCAGAAGTTCTACGTTCATTTACAGTTTGATTCAATAAACCTGCGCGATAAGTAAGGCTAAGCCAATCAGTTGCCTTTAGAGACAGGTCTAAATTTGTAATAATATCCTCTCTCTTGCCACCCTTGCGCCAATTGTCTAACGCGAAATATGGATTTAGACCGTAATGGTTAAAAAAGGTATTGTACTGAGAAAATGCGCCTGTTTCAAAATCACTGTATTTGTTCAACGGTATTTGAGCAGGCGTATTGAAAATTAAGTTCATTAAGCCCTGATTTAGACCGACGTTGTTGTCAGTATTCCAGCTGGCCATTGCTCCATCATCAAAAACGTTGTAATTCTGTTGGATGTAGTTATTATTTAAGGCTACCTTAAATTTACCGTACTCTTTTGAAGCGTTTAAACGCAAACTTGTACGGCGGTTTTTATCGTCAGGAACAATTCCCTTTACATTTGCATCTTGAATGCTGATGTAAAAATCTTTAGCGCTTAAGGAAAAATCATTTTGCGTTGTTACACCGGTATTGAAGAATTCTTTTCTAGAATTGTTCGGGCTGTATGGAATTTTTTCTTCTTTGCCATCGGGAAGAGGATCTCCAATAGCCTGAGAAGTACCATCAAATGCAGGACCCCATGACCAGTTCTCATATGGTATGTACTCGTTTCCACCACCGCTTCCAAATTTCTCTTGAAATTTAGGGAAAAATGAAATTTGAGTTGCTTGAGTGGCCTGAGAAAAAGCGATAACAGGTTGATCATCTTTTGATCCTTTCTTTGTTGTAACTAAAATTACTCCGTTACGAGCATCAGGGCCGTAAATTGCTGCAGCAGAGGCTCCTTTCAATATAGACGTATTCTCTATATCATTCGGGTTTAATGAAGACAGATAACTAAGATCTGATGGTACCCCGTCAATAACCAATAAAGGGTTATTATTACCTGTTAACGATCTGATACCACGTAAATTAATTTTTACGTTTTCAAATACGCCGTTATTAATAGAAGTAATATTCAATCCCGAAACCTTGCCTTGTAATCCATTAGCAATGTTGATCGGTGTCGCTTTAGTCACTTCGTCGGCGGTAACTTGTGCAGTTGCATACCCTAGCGTCTTTTTCTCTCTAGAGATACCAAGGCCGGTAATCACTACCTCGCTCAATAAACTGACATCGGTTGTTAAAGCAACGTTTACCGTGGCACTTGAAGCAACAAGTTCCCTCGGTGTAAAGCCGATAAATGAAAATTGAAGCACGCTAGTTGTTGACGGAACGCTAATTGAATACTTTCCGTCAGGACCGGTCTGCGTACCGGCTGTAGTTCCTTTTAATTTTACACTCACTCCTGGGATCGGCATGCCGTCCTCTCTGGCAGTTACTGTTCCGGTAACTGTCCGGTTTTGCGCAACTACCTGCAGGGTAAGAAGCAACAAAAACAAACTAGGTAATAATCTTCTCATACATTAAAATTTAATTTTATACAAAAAAAAGAAATTTTTATATTATTTTTAATAAAAAGGTAATTTTTGTTATTATTATAATAAAATAGACCTTATTTTATTATAATAATAACAAAATAATAAAATTGTTATACATTTTTATTATTAAATAAGTGTTAATAAATGTTAAGCAATCAAGTTGTAACAGAAAAAATATACGAAAAGCATAACAGACTGCATACTAACCCCTCAGCATCCTAATTCTTCTTGCTTTATAAAATATAATACTATGTATTGCATAGTACTAAAATTATTTTTATGTTTGCAGTATGATCGTCGAAAACACCCAAACACAAATGAGAAAAGGGATACTCGAATACTGTATCCTGTCTATTATTTCAAGAGGAGAAATATATGCTTCAGACATCATCAACGAATTGAAACAGGCCCGGCTTCTTGTCGTCGAAGGCACGCTATATCCGCTTTTAACGAGGCTAAAAAATAATGGCCTTCTGAGTTACCAATGGGTGGAATCTACATCCGGGCCGCCAAGAAAATACTATGTCCTTTCTGATGCCGGAAAAACCGTCTTAAAGCAGCTGGATAAAACATGGGGAGAGCTTCTATATGCGGTAAATACATCTGTCAATGGAAGCAACCTAAATACAAAGAAACCGGAGAATACTTAACCTAAGAATCATGAATAAAACTGTCATCATTAATATAAACGGTATCGTTTTTCATATAGAAGAAAATGCCTATGACATATTGCGACAATACATGACCGATGTCAAACGCCATTTTGCTTATACTTCAGACAGTGAGGAAATCGTATCTGATATCGAAAATCGCATCGCAGAAATGTTTTTGGAACGCTTGGAGCAGGAGAAAAAGCAAGTGGTGGTATTAGCTGACGTGGAGCAAATTATTGCTCAAATGGGCAGCGTGAATGATTTTAAAGAAAATACTGAGGATAGTGATACGCAACTTCCGTCTGCTAGAACTGATAAAAAGCTATTCAGAGACATGGATGACCAGATCATCGGTGGAGTTTGTGCAGGGATCGGGCACTATTTTAATACTGAACCGCGCTGGATAAGGGCAATTGCTATTCTTATTGTATTCTTTGGAGGCTCAGGGCTACTAATCTATGCGATTCTGTGGATAGTGATACCGAAAGCCGAAACAAGAGCCGATAAAATGGCTATGAAAGGTGAGCTGCCAAACATCCAAAACTTTAAGAGAAACTTCGATAAGGAAATTGATGGACTACGCAATAATATTCCTGATTTTGATCCGGCTGTTCGTCGTTTGAAAAGTTTCTTCTCAGAGCTATTCACCCTAATGAGAAAGATATTAAGAGCAATAGGAAAGTTTTTTGGCGGCCTAATCATCTTTATAGGCTCCCTGACGTTTATTGCTTTCGTTATCGCATTGTTTGCCATCCTAACTTCTAGTGGCGCCGACCTCAATACATTGCCTTTTATCGCTATCAATGATGAGTATCAGACAGCTATCTTCCTCAGCGCGTTCATAATCGCCATCATTCCAGTTAGTGCATTGGTTTTAGTCGCATTTAGAGTGGTTTTTAATAAAAAGCTAATCAACAGAGCCGGATCTTTTGCCTTACTTGTCATCTGGATATGTAGCATAGGTATGGGCGCTTATTACGGAACAAAACTCGCATCAGAATTTAAAGAAGAGGCTTCCTTTTCAGAAACAGTTGATATCAAACCATCATCTGTTTATTACTTGCAGGTAAATGATAAAAAATTCTTGTCAAAAGAAGATAGCCTACAATTCAAGATCTCAGCTGATGTCTTGAGTGGAAAAACTACTATAAATAAGAGCGAACAGGATGATAGTTATAATCTTATGTCTCTTTTTATAGAACGATCGAACGTCGAGAAGCCGACCATTGTAAAAACTTTTACTTCTCAAGGTGCAGATTTCCTGACCGGTTTAAATCTAGCGCGACAAATCAACTATAGCTTTGTTCAAAATGACTCCTTACTTTACTTTGATCAACGAGTCAATTTACGCAAAGGCGATTTATGGCGAGATCAACAGATTAAGCTCGTTTTACAAGTCCCCTTGAATACTAAATTGGTAATTGACGATGAGCTTGACCGAAATATACGTAACCTCGACCTTTGGAAAGTGCGTTCGAGCCGCACGTCTAACAAAGGCTCAACGAAGTGGATCATGACAGAAGACGGGCTAAAAAGCTTGAATCCCCTCGCTCTAGAAGAGACAGACACCTTCTAAATATCCCGCATAAAGTCGTTAACTTAAAACCGATACTTTAAATCGAAAATCTACTTATCGATAAATTGTGGTTTGCCTTTAGTATTACATAGCTTATATTGCGGCGTATATTATATGGAGATTGCAGCACTTTATAAGCTTTACTGTGAAAGCCGCCTAGTTTGTACAGATACACGGACAATAAGTCCGGGCTGCATATTTTTTGCATTAAGGGGGGATAATTTTGATGGGAACGCCTATGCCGCCAAAGCGCTTGCATCTGGAGCATCTTATGCTGTCATAGACAATGCTTCTTTTAAATTAACTGAAAAACATATTCTGGTACCGGATGTATTGGAATGCCTGCAAAAACTTGCTCGCTATCATCGGCAGCAATTAAATATCCCTGTTATTGGCATCACCGGCAGCAACGGAAAAACGACCTCTAAAGAACTAATAAATTCCGTTCTATCGCAGAAATTTAACACCTACGCAACCAGGGGTAATCTAAATAATCATATCGGCGTACCTCTAACCTTGTTGTCAATCGGTCTCGAGGTTGAACTGGCAATTATTGAAATGGGAGCCAATCATCAGAAAGAAATTGAATTACTTTGCAATATCGCTCAGCCTACACATGGCCTAATTACCAATATCGGAAAAGCACATCTCGAGGGTTTTGGCGGTATCGATGGAGTTAAAAAAGGAAAGGGAGAACTCTACGATTGGCTTTCAAAATACGAGGGACATGCCTTTGTCAACAAAGACAACCCGATTTTGATGGGCATGGTATCTGAGAGGGTATTAAAAAACATTATCTATTACAATAGGATTGCTCAAGGGTCCGGATCCAGCAGTCTCGTGTCCGGGGAGCTGACAGCTAATGATCCTTTCCTTAAAATAAAATGGCATCCTAATGAAGGTCAATCCGCGCTTCACACCGTGCAGACTCAGCTGACGGGTAACTACAACCTTGAAAATGTTCTAGCAGCAGCATGTATTGGCACTTATTTTCGACTTTCGCCGGCAGAAATCAATAAAGGTTTAGTAGATTATTCCCCTGCAAATAACAGATCGCAGGTTACCGTGACCGCAAACAATACCTTGATATGCGATTACTACAACGCAAATCCGAGTAGCATGTTTGTAGCACTTGATAATTTCGCCAGTCTTAAAAATGAAAAAAAAGTATTGATTCTTGGCGATATGTTCGAGTTGGGAGATGAGGCTGCTTCAGAACACCAGTTGGTGCTTAATAAAGCGCAGTCGATTCTGGCAGAGAAGCGAATTTTTATTGGTCAACATTTTTTCAGTGTTGCGAAAGTTGGAGGATCGGCCAACTACGCTTTCCAAAGCACTGATGAAGCCGTCGAGTTTTTAAAATTAGAACCGATAAAAGGCTTCGCAGTCCTCATTAAAGGATCTAGGAGCATGAAGCTTGAAAAATTAGTAGAACTACTCTGAAGGCTTTGAAGGTGCTATCCGCAAACCGATATCACTAACCTCACGCAAAGGATTATCGCGCATATTCTGCTCAAATTCGAATACATAGGTTCCTTTTGCAGGGAAACGGTAATTCTTTTTGAATAGTAGCTGATAACTATATAAGTTTCCGACACCGCTACCGAGCCATTCACCGTCAGAATAAGCAAGCGGAAACTCTTTTCGTTCAGTGATTTTCTTCAAAGTTGGCCCCGATTGGTGTATAAGAACGAAAATATTTGAATACCGATAATTAGACGAATGTCTAAGATTCATATAGACGTCATAGGCCTTGCGTTCATCCTCTATTTTTACCGGAATTCTTACCTTTTTAAGATAGCTCCAGTTTCTATCTGTAATTACCGTACTGGTATCGATTACGGCATCATCTGCACATCCTACTACTAGCACAAACATTGTCAAAACACACAATGCACGTTTGAATATGCCCTTGATTTTATTCATTGGGCTCATTGCGGTTGACGTTTCGCTGGTTAGGATTGTTTCTATTTCCTTGCTCTGGCCTCGGATTTTGAACGGCTTGGCTTGATTGCTCCTGACTAGCGCTTGGGCCCTGTTGTGGTCTGTTTTTATTTCTGTTTTTGCTTTTCTTCTTTCGCCTATTGGCTTCGTCGAGCCTCGTCAAGCTATCCTGACCCACAACATTTTCATAGTCGGGCGCCTTACGTACCGGCGCAGAAGCTGCTTCGATCGAAATCACTTTAAGTTCGGCAGGTTTCGTGCCCTTTTTATTTAATTGCTGAATCTCCTTTACGCGGTCTAATTCTAGCGGAATCCATGCATCGTCGTTCGGATAACTGAACCACATCAACTTCTTGAATATATCTGTTTTTTGAAGTCGAGCAATACCTCTTTCGGTTTCCAGTCTTTCGGCGTGGTCAGGAATATCTCGAAGTGCATCCATATACGTATCTAGCTCATAGTTAAGACAACACTTTAGTTTACCACACTGTCCGGCTAGCTTTAAGGTATTTAAAGAAAGATTTTGATACCGTGCCGCCGAAGTAGAGACAGTCTTAAAGTCTGTAAGCCAGGTAGAGCAACATAGCTCGCGTCCGCAAGAGCCGATTCCACCTAAGCGGCTCGCCTCTTGTCTCATTCCGATCTGACGCATTTCTATTCGAATGCGGAATGACTCGGCCATCCGCTTTATTAGCTCCCTGAAATCAACACGACCCTCGGCAGTGTAATAAAAAGTAGCTTTCGTTTTATCGCCTTGATAATCTACATCGCTAAGTTTCATGGAAAGGCCGAGTTCAATTGCCAGCTTACGTGCTTTGTGCATGGTTTCCCATTCTAAATCCTTCGCCGCTTTCCACTTATCTACATCTGCAGGTGTTGCACGGCGATAGATTTTCTTAGAAATATCTTCTAATTTAAGATGCTTCTTTTTGATCTGCATCCTAACCAGCTCCCCCGTAAGGGAAACATGACCTACATCATAACCGCCGGTAGTCGTTTCCACAACTACCATCTCCCCATTTTCGATGTAAAGGTTTTCGTGATTGATATAAAAATCTTTCCTAGAACCCTTGAATTTTATTTCAACGATATTAAAGGCCTGATATAATGCTGGCATATCCATGTTCGAAAGCCAGTCGTAAACATCTAATTTACTGCATCCGTTGGTAAGGCAGGAGCCATTACTTTTACAGCCTGCAGGCGCGCATCCGCCTGTTGAACAGCTTCCACATCCCATAGTTAATTTAATATATGTTGAGTCCCGATAGGGAGCGAATTAAACTTTAAAATTTTTACAAATTGTAAAGATACATCTAAAAACAGAATTTTTGAATTAGCGTTTCTTTCAATATGATAATGAGCCTTTTCCAGCTCTTTTACTAATGCCTCAGCATTCGTTAAATTAATGTTTTTACTCACGTTCGAAATAAATTCAAATTCGGCCGAAGGCAAGTGTACGAGAGTGCTTGCACCCGAAACAAGCATCATGTTTTCTCGGAGCAACTTAATACTATATTTTATAAAATTCTTCTGATTTTCGCGCCCGTACTTTGCTATAGTTTCAACAAATTCTATGATCTGTAAGCCTTTGTTGGAAAAACACATCCTCAGCCACTCTGAAAACAGTTCGAAATTATCATTTACCTCATCGCTTAATAAGCTTAATGCAGCTTGCACGCTACCATCGCTAAGATAGGCGATACGTTCTGCTTTAGCATCATCCAATTGATACCTATTTAGCAAAAAATGCTTAATGTCTGTATTCTTCAATTTTGGAACCTTCACCAATTGGGTTCTAGACAAAATGGTATTTAGTATCTGCTCATTGCTTTGAGCTACTAAAAGAAACAAGGTCTTGTAGGCAGGTTCTTCGATGATCTTTAGTAAAGTATTTCCTTCTTTGTCAAGGTACTCCGGCAGCCACATAATCATCACCTTGTATTCGGCTTCAAATGGCTTGAAGCTAAGTTTATGAATTATTTGATGACACTCTGCGATGTTGATATTGGCTTGTTTATTTTCTGCATCAAGTTGATTCCGCCATTCATCAAGATTTAAGTACGGGTTGGATAAAAAAGCTTCTCGCCATTCATTAATAAACGTTACCGCTGTCTCTTCTTTATTTTTAGCAAAAAACGGGTATGAGAAATGCAAGTCGGGATGGATCAACTTACTGTATTTTCTGCAAGAAGAACATTCTCCACAACTGTCTTCAGAATTCCTGTTGCTGCATGAAATGTATTGCGCGTACGCAAGTGCCAGCGGAAGGCTTCCGCAGCTCTCGGGACCCAAAAATAACTGCGCGTGACTAACCCTGCTCTCAAGAACAGTTTGAATGAGATGCGTTTTTACTTCCTCCTGACCAATGATATCCCCAAATTGCATCGTGCAAAATAAGAAAAAAAGATCTTGGAATATGAGGAAAGGAATTAGAGTTTAGGATTTTATCATACTTTTGACAGGCGCTTAATTAAGAAAAAATTGGCCTGCAAAAATCCCTCTGCCTAAATCAAAATTTTATGTCTCGTATCCTTGCTTTTGATTATGGTACCAAACGCATCGGCATCGCGGTAACAGATCCTTTGCAAATCATCGCAACAGGATTAGATACTATTCATCCCAAAGACATCGTTGAATTCTTAAAAAAATACCTTCAGACTGAGCAAGCGGAACTTTTCGTCGTCGGAGAGCCGAAGCAAATGGATAATACCCCCTCGCAAACTGCTCCGCATGTAAAGGGATTTATTACCTTACTCAAAAAGAATTTCAAGAGCATACCGATCGAAACTATTGATGAACGATTCACTTCTAAAATGGCGGCCGCTACAGTTGCGCAGAGCGGTTTAAAGAAAAGCGAGAGGCAAAATAAAGAAAGGGTTGATACAATATCTGCAACTATAATCTTACAGTCTTACTTAGAAAAACGGAGCTATAAGTGAGCACGTAGCGTGGCAACGTGCGAATATTTAGTGCCATAATCCGATAAAAATCAATTTCTTATCTTTGCAGGATGGAAATCCTGAATGAAACTATCCAAGCTTATCTGGATCAGCATTGCGAAAAGGAGCCGGAGTTATTAAGGCATATCAATCGTCAAACTCATCTTAAGGTACCTATGCCGAGAATGCTATCGGGGCATTTTCAAGGCAGACTTCTAAGTTTATTAAGTAAAATGATCCGCCCCAAACGGATACTTGAAATTGGCACTTTTACAGGTTACGCAACGTTATGTTTAGCCGAAGGTTTAGTACCGGAAGGAATTATTCACACCATTGACATTAACGAAGAGATTGAAGATCTTGTTAACCAGCATTTTAAGCAATCTCCATTTAAGGACAAAATAAAATATCACGTCGGAAGTGCCCTTGATATCATTCCGAGAATAGCCGAAAAATTTGATTTGGTATTTATCGATGCAGACAAGAAAAATAATGGGACTTATTACGATCTTGTTTTCGATATGGTTACTCCGGGAGGCATTATTCTCATTGACAATGTATTATGGAGCGGAAAGGTGCTCACTGAAATAAAAGATTCAGATAGTAATTCCATTCGAAATTTCAATGAAAAGGTAACGAAGGACCAAAGAACAGAAAAATTAATATTTCCTATCCGGGACGGTCTTTTTATAGTTCGTAAGCTTTAATGTATGATAAAAACAGGAATAACATTTTGCCTGCTATTTATTTCAGGCATTACATTTGGTCAATCTGCAGCTGCAAAGTACATCGAGTTATATAAAGATGCTGCCGTTCGTATAATGAACGAAAATGGTATACCGGCAAGTATCGTTCTTGGTGTTGCAATACACGAATCTGGCAGCGGAACAAGCGAAATAGCCCGGATCCTGAATAATCATTTTGGGTTTAAAGGGTCAAATACAAGTAAGGACATAAAATCTGCTTATAAAGGATACCAGTCGGTTGAAGAATCATACGCCGATTTTGCAGGTATGCTAAAAAGGCGGAATCAGTACAGTCAGCTCTTTAACAAATATTCCCCATATGATTATTATAGCTGGGCCAAGGGGATTCAAAGAGGCGGTTATGCCGCAAGCGGGACTTGGGCAAGCCAAGTGTTGGCCATTATAAAAAAATACGAATTATACCAATATGATAGCAGCGGGGAGAACTATATTGAACCTACGGTTGCCGCTGATAACGCTTCAGTTACACCTGAACGCAGTGATTCTCCAGTAATATATCGAGTAAAATCTGGAGATACATTGTCTGAAATTGCTCAAAAAAATCGAACTACGGTTAAAGCTATTCTTGCAAAAAACGGGTTAAAAGGCAGCCATCTCAGTATTGGACAAAAATTAAAATTATAATGAATAAAAATTTAGTGCTACTCCTGTTGCCTGTTTTGGTTTCCTCCTGCGGCAGCAAAATCTTGATCGTAAAAAAAGAACGCTCAACGAGGCCCATAGTAGAGACGCCACGCCCGGAAACGTCAAAAAAAGAAATCCCATCAGAAAACGTTCTAATTAAAAAATATACTGCGCTGGAGTATATAGATCGCTTTAAAAATATCGCTATAGCAGAAATGAATGAATATGGTATTCCGGCAAGTATTACATTAGCGCAAGGACTCTTAGAATCTGGTAGCGGCAACAGTACATTGGCAAAAGAAGCAAATAATCATTTTGGTATCAAATGCACAGCTGAGTGGAAAGGTAAAACTATTTTACAGGATGATGATGCAAAAAACGACTGCTTTAGAGTGTATAAAAGTCCGGAAGAATCTTTTCGCGACCATTCAGAATTTCTTCTTCGAAAGCGTTATGCGTCCCTTTTCGAATTAAATAAAGACGATTATGAAGGCTGGGCAAGCGGACTTAAATTAGCTGGGTATGCTACAAACCCAAAGTATTCAGAACTTCTGGTCAGCCTTGTTGAGCGCTATCAATTAAATCAGTACGACCGTAAAGAAAGCAAAATTGAAAAGATCAAACGTGAAGATAAAGTCTTCACAGAGATTAATGGAAACATTCCCTCCGAATCTAAATTAGAAATAGGCAAAGCAACAGTGGCAATGAAAATCCATGAAATAAAAGCCGGAGACACTCTTTACTCGTTAAGCAAACGCTACGGCCTTACGGTTGAAGAGATTAAAATAATCAATAATCTACAGTCGGAAAATCTTAAAGCAGGTCAACTACTTCTTGTTTCAAAGTAAGTGTTAACGATTGTTAAAATCGCTTACAGACTATAAAAAAATTATACATTTAGGGGTCTTGAGAAAGTTACTGATCATTCTATTCCTTACCGGATTTGCATTTGCAGCAGCAGCCCAAGAGCGCATGCTGCAAGGTATTGTCTTTGATGATCTAAATAAACAGCGTTTAAGCAGGGTTTATATTTATAATACCCGCTCTGACAAAGGAATTTATAACAATTTAAAAGGCGAATTTACCCTAAATGTTCAAAGAGGTGATACCTTGGTGGTTGCTTTGGAGGGATACGCTGTCGACACTGCAACTATACATTCTCAATCAGTTGTATTGTTTTACCTTAAACGAAACACCATTCTTTTGCAACAGGTAACGATTGTAGACACGCTCCTTTCGCCTGAAAAGCAGCTTGAAGCAACTCAGAAAGCTTATAAAAATATTTATAGGGTAGGCGATTCAAAAGATTTACTTAACGTTGGATCGGGAGGGGTGGGTCTTGGCATAGACGCCCTCTACAGTCTATTAAGCCGAGAAGGGAAAAACGCTCGCTTTTTGCAGAAAATTATTGAAAGAGATTATCGTCAAGCTATTATTAGCTACCGATATACTGGCAGTTTAGTTACCGAAGTAACACAGTTGAGAGGGGAAAGCCTCAAAGATTTTATGCTGCAATACCGTCCCAGTTATCAATTTATCTTGGAAGCTAACGATTATTCCTTGATCAATTTTATAAAGGCGAGTTATGGCAGATATTTACAAGACCCCGCGGCCTACAGACTACCGCCGCTTAGATAGAAGATTAAACGGTCAGGAAAGGAGCTTTTGACGAAGCATGAACTCCAACTGATCGTTAGATACCCCTAGCTTTTCATTCATTTCCTTCACTTCTTTATTCTTTTTATAAACCTCGTAGGCCCTTTCAATGGTCATGGCTAGTTCTTCCTCATTCCAGGGTTTTCTCAAGTAATGAAAAATTTTTCCTTTATTTACGGCATCCACCAGAGCATTCATGTCTGCGTAGCCCGTAAGCAGGATTCTCATAGGCTCAATATACTTTTCTACGACTTTTTCAAGAAATTCTACACCTGTAGTCTTAGGCATGCGCTGATCCGTAATTATAACTTCAATAGGTTTACTTTCCAGGAGAGTCATTGCATCATCTGCACTTACAGCCGTAAATACATTATACTTGATTCGAAACGTTGCCTTAAACGACATCAGGTTGTTTTCCTCGTCATCAACATATAATATATTTATCTTTTTATCTGCCATGAGAAACAGAATAAATATTAAATTTGGAATGATAAGACATGTTTCAAAGATAATATATTTATAAAAAACTACTTAAATTACGAATTTTTCATTTTTAGCTCGTAAATCTGATGATTTATGAAGTTGTAATTTACCTAAATAGTGTTAAGAAAAAAAGATACTAAGGCAATTATACGTCAACTCTTCTATTTTAATTGAAAAATAGATAATTTGGAATTTATACATCCCATTTATGAAAGACAATAATGTTTCGATTTGGCACAGCGATCGTAGATGGAAATTAATTTAAATGCAGAAGGCCAGCCCGTTGTTCGTTTGCGGGCGTTCAGAGCAATAGATGAGCCAGAATCCTGCAACCTATTTGTTGAGGGGCATAAACGTGTTTTAACAAGTATTGGCGTTATGAAAGTGACGTCTTCAAACAATGAATGGACATTTAATCCCGCGGTTTTCGTGTTAATAGTTGAATCTCTTGATGGACAGGCTATCTACGGAGGCGCCCGAGTTCATGTTGCTGGGGGTACTGCGCCATTGCCAATTGAAGAAGCAACCGGCTTTTTAGATAAGTCAATTTTTGAGTTAGTGTGGCAATACGTGCAATTTGGTACTGGCGAGCTATGCGGACTATGGAACTCGCGTGAAATTGCCGGATATGGAGTCGGTAGTATTTTCTTATCGCGTGCTTGTCTGGCAATTTCTACTCAAATCGGACTGCAATCACTTTTTTCATTATGCGCTCCTTATACGGTAAAAATGGGTGAAAATGCTGGATATGAAATTGAAACAAGTGTCGGAAATAACGGCACGTTTTACTACCCTAAGTTAGATCTGGTTGCCACCGCAATGATACTAAAAGATGTTACAAATTTGGGTAAAGCTAACCAGGAAGAAAGAGACGCGATCTTTAAGCTTCGCGAGAACCTGAATATTGTTCGTAAAGAAGAGTTGAGGAAGAAGGAACTGGAAATCCATTATGAACTCCAAATTCCAAAGCTTGATCAATGGAGCCTAAAAGACAACATCGCAAACGCAACAATGAATTTTTTACAAACACAGATTGACGAGTCAAAACTTAATATTGTTTAAGTGAATTTACCGTGATTACCTTAGGGCTACCATGCTTGAAACTATAAATTCACTCAAAGAAAGATCTGGATCGATGAACCTGGTTTATTCGCCAGTTTTTTTCCGATCGAATTCAACTTCGGATAAAAAATCTCTCGAAGAGTTAATATCCGCAAAGCAAGTTTCATTCGTACACGATGAAATATACGGACAACTGCAAGAACTCCTAAAAAGTAAAAACCCTTCAATTCGAATAAAATCGGATGCTTACGACGAACTTATTGAAAATCATTTACAGGGAATTGATTTAAAAGATTACGGTGTCTGGGTATATTATCCCTGGAATCAGAGGCTAGTGCATATGCTTGATCACGATGAATTCATTGAAGTACGCACAAACCGGAATCAATACAAAATAACTCGCTCAGAGCGTGATAAATTGGGCACAAAAAAAGTAGGGGTTATCGGGCTTTCTGTGGGCCAATCCATCGCGCTAACGCTAACGATGGAACGAGGATATGGTGAGTTGCGATTGGCAGATTTTGACATTCTTGAATTAAGTAATTTAAACCGAATTCGAGCCGGGGTACATAATCTTGGGATTCCGAAAGTTGTAGTCACCGCTCGCGAAATTGCCGAAATAGACCCCTTTTTAAAAGTATCATGTTTTTTTGATGGACTCACCGTGACAAATATGGATGAGTTTTTCACTAAAAACGGAAAGCTTGACATATTGATCGATGAATGTGACGGCTTGGATATGAAGATCATTTCGCGGTATAAGGCTCGAGAGCTTCGGATACCAGTGCTGATGGACACAAGCGATCGAGGAATGATCGATATTGAACGATTTGATATTGAACCGGAAAGGCCGATTCTTCATGGAACCGTTCAAGGAATAGATCCAGAAAGCATTAAAGAGTTATCACATGAAGATAAGGTTCCTGTTGTCTTGCAAATGTTAGGGGTAGACAACATTTCATTGCGGGCAAAAGCTTCAATGATCGAAGTGGAGCAGACCATTACTACATGGCCACAACTTGCAAGCTCAGTAACACTTGGCGGAGCTGCTGGAGCTGACATTTGCAGACGCATTTTACTGGATCAATTTCATGAATCAGGAAGATATTATATCGATTTTGATGATTTGATTGCCGATAAAAAGAAACCTTTGCCTCATGCCTTAAGGCCAAACCCGTATTCGCTTTTAACGTTACCAGAAATGAAAAGTCTGGTAAAGCCGGCAAACTCTATTTCAAACACCGAAGGTCGAATCAATCCACCCGAAGAAATTATACAACAACTTGTTCATGCAGCATGTGCAGCGCCCTCAACGGGCAATGATCAACCATGGAAGTGGCTTTATATAAATGGAACATTGCATTTGTATCATGAGGAACAGCGCTCATTCTCTTTCGGTGATTATAAAAAAATAGCAAGTTTTCTCACTTTCGGGGCGGCTTATGAAAACTTATACCTCCACGCCTTGAAGCTTGGAATTGAGCCATATTATGATTTTCTGCCCAATCCATCAAGTGAAAAACTAGTCGCTTCAATTTATTTCAAAGAACTTAAAAACAATCAGGCCATAGAATTTCTCCTGCCATTAAATGAAGCGATCTTTAAACGCCTGACGAATAGAAATCAGGGACCAAGAAGCCTGCTTTCACAAGAAATTTTTGAACAATTAACGACATATTCAGAATCAATTCCCGGTGCAAAATTTCAGATTTTTACTGATGAAAATGTAATCAAAAGTATCGGTAGAGTAATCGGAGCATGCGACAGAACTAGACTATTAAACCCAGAAGGACATTTCGACTTCGTTCACAGGGAAATGAGATGGGAGCCTAACGATGCAAAGTACACTCGAGATGGGATTGATATTAGAACACTTGGGTTACCAAACGCTCAACTAGCTGCGTTGGGTATCTTGAAAGATGAAAACGTAATACGCACGCTGAAAGAATTGAAAGGAGGCAAAGCACTTGATCTGCTTTCAATTCGTACAGTTTCAACAGCCTCTGCTTTGTGCATGATTACACTACCGAAGTTTCAACTATTAGATTTTTTTGAGGGAGGGCGTGCAATGGAACGTTTTTGGCTTGCCGCCACCAATCTTGGGCTGGCGGTTCACCCATTAATATCGCCTTTTTACCTTTTCCCTCGTATTACGCAGGGAAATGGTGAGGGTCTGGACGAAGAAAGCGTTAAGGAGTTAACAGCGTTAAGAAAGGAATTTACGTCGCTCACAAATCTTGAGGAAAGTCAAGCAGAAGTGTTTCTCACTAAAATTGCGATAGCTGAAGAACCCATGATTAAAACGTATAGATTACCCCTAGAAGATGTTTTAACCATAAATTAATCTTTACCCTAGCTACTTTTGAAGTTTAGGGTAAAACTTGCTAATAAATGATAAAATTAAGACCATAACATGAATAAAGTTTATCTTATATCATTCGTATTGCTGCAAATACTCTTTTCGTTAAAGGCCTTCGCTAAGGAGCCTCTAATTTTTAGAGGTGAAAATACCCTTATTGGTAAACATGTTTATGTTCTAGAAGATGCCACAAACACCCTTTCGATTAACACTGTCTTCAACTCAAAAGACTTCGTTCGATCCAAGGTCGGTGTTCCATCATTAAAACTAAGCAAATCAACATTTTGGCTAAAATTTTCTATAAATAATGAAAGCCCGAACGAAAACTTATTACTAACTATCGAATATCCAACTCTAGATGTTTGCGAATTTTATCGGCTTGAAAACGGGGAGTATGTGGTTGATAAATTAAGTGATTCTCTAGCCTTCAAAGACAGAAAGTATAAGCATCAGAACTTCATTTTAGATGTACATATCCCTCGCGGTAGTACCCAAACATTTTATTTGCGTGTAAAAAGCAGTGAAGATATGTTGCTGCCCATTATTCTTGGAACACCACAAAAAACTGCCGAATCGATCCTTAGTGGAGATTTAGTCTGGGGAACGTTTATCGGATTGCTACTAGTGATGATTCTATATAATTTCTTTGTTTACGTCTCGACAAAAGATATTAGCTACCTCTATTACGTTCTATACACCATATTTACTGCTCTAACCCAAACATCTCTTTCAGGATATACGTATCGCTATTTTTTTTATGATTCGCCTGCGTTGTTCAACAAGGCGCTGGTCGCCTTTCCGGGAATTCAAGGAATATTTGGCGTTTTATTCATCATTTCCTTTTTACAATCAAAAGACAAGGTTCCAAAGCTCCATAAATTATTTTCTATCTCAATACTACTTTATAGTCTAGCTGTAGTATTAAGGCTGGTCGGATTTGATCACGAAAGCACCTTCCTGATACCCATTTCTGCGCTTTCTACAATTTTTATTATTTACATAGTAGCCATTAAAATAGCGTTGCAGGGTTACCGCCCTGCCAAATACTTCCTTCTTGCTTGGAGCATGTTTTTTGCGGGTTTAATAATCTTTATATTGCTAAAAGCAGGGGTAGTTCCATATAATAATTTTACCAATTATGGTCTACAGCTAGGTACAGCCCTCGAAATTACTTTACTTTCCCTTGCGCTTGCAGACAGAATTAATATTTTCAAAAAGGAAAAAGAAAAATCGCAAGAAGAAACATTGATTGCTCTAAAAGAAAATGAGCGGATAATACGCGAGCAAAATGTTATCCTGGAAGCCAAAGTGGAAGAACGAACTTCAGAACTTACAGTTTCAAACAGTGAATTAAACAGAACGCTTACCGAATTAAAAGAAGCAGAATCTCAGCTCGTTGAATCAGAGAAAATGGCCTCGCTCGGCCAGCTTACAGCCGGTATTGCCCATGAAATCAATAACCCGATTAATTTTATCACCTCTAATGTTAATCCTCTTAAACGTGATATAGAAATTCTGCTGGAGGCCATCAATAAAATTGAAAGCATTGGAACTTCTGAAGGGCAGGCTTCAGAAAAATTCAAGCAAATTGAAGAATACAAAGAAGAAATCGATTTTGACTATCTGAAGATTGAGATTAATCATTTGCTAAAGGGTATCAACGACGGGGCTTCAAGAACAGCTGAAATAGTGAAAGGATTGCGGATCTTTTCTCGTTTGGACGAAGATGATCTAAAAAACTCAGACATGAACGAAGGGCTCGATTCGACGCTGATCATCGTTAACAACTTATTTAATAATAAGATTAAGGTAATTAAAGACTATCGAGACATTCCGCCAATCGAATGCTATCCGGGCAAATTGAATCAAGTATTTTTAAATATCATTTCAAATGCTATTTATGCTATCAATAAAAAGCATGGGGATAAGCCGGATGGGGTTTTAAAAATCAGCACTAGTCATGATGAGCATAAAGTCTATATAAAGATAGAAGATAATGGTACTGGGATGGATGATACCACCAAAAGGAAAATATTTGAACCTTTCTTTACTACAAAGGATGTTGGTGAAGGGACGGGTCTTGGAATGTCTATTACCTATAATACGATCAAAAAGCACAATGGACAGATCGTTATAAATTCTTCTTTAGGTTCGGGAACTGAATTTATTCTGGAACTCCCCACCATACATGAAATAATATCCGTCTAACATGAGTACACCCGAAAAAATAAAAATACTTTATGTAGACGATGAGATGAACAACCTCGTCGGGTTTAATGCAAGCTTCAGGATTGATTATAATCTGTTTATTGCAACAAACACCACCGAAGCGCTAGAGCATCTTAAAAAGCATGCGGATATTCGGATAATTTTTTGTGATCAGCGAATGCCCGATAAGACAGGCGTGCAATTCTTCGAAGAAATAAGAAGTGAATACCCCTTGCCCATTAGAATGCTATTAACGGGTTATGCAGATATAGATTCGGTTATAGATTCCATCAACCGCGGCAACATTTTTAAATATATCAAGAAGCCATGGACGGATGCAGATATTATAACTTCTATAAATGAAGCCAATAAGTTCTATTTGGTAAGTTCAATGCTTGCTTTAAAAAATCAGGAATTGGAAAAAGCTTATGAAGAACTTGATAAATTCTCATATAGTGTAACTCACGACATGAGAGGGCCCCTACTAAGTATTTTGGGTGCTGTTGCGGTAACACAACAGATAGATGATGTTGTAGAAATTAAAGAAATGTTGAATCTGATGGCAACATCGGTAAAAAAATTAGATGACTTTATTCAAGCTATACATGATTACTATAGCCTGAAACGTGGTGCACTACAGATTGTTGAAGTAGACTTTAACGATCTTGTAAAAGAAATGGAGGATATTTATAAAATAACTTCTACTATTAACGGCGTTAGATTTAAAACCAAAGTGGTGCAACATGAAGTATTCCGGTGTGATGAAATGTCGCTTAAAGTAATTTTTAACAATCTCCTGTCTAATGCTTTTAAGTATCAAAGAAAGGAAAACGACGACAAATGGATAGAGATGGATATAGAGATTGTAAAAGGGATGGCTACCATTAAAGTTACCGACAACGGCATAGGTATTCCTCAAAATTTTATCGGAGAAATATTTAATATGTTCTTCAGGGCAACGTCCCAAGACGTTGGATCTGGCTTTGGTTTGTACAACGTAAAAGATGCATTGGCGAAAATAAATGGCGAAATTACGCTAAACTCAGAAATTGGAAAAGGAACCAGCTTTCTGGTAACTATTCCGAATAAATAAGCTATGGATCCGGCGCTCCATTTCATACTTATAGACGACAGTAAACTAGACTGCCTTATTACCGAAAAGATTATACAAAACATCGGTATTTGTGCAAGTGTAAAATCATTCTTAGAGGCCGCTGCAGCGCTTGAGTATATAAAAAATAACCCTGCTTCTGCTGACGGTGCTAAGATCATATTGATGTTAGATATTTACATGCCGTTAATGAACGGCTTCGAGTTTATAGAAGAATTTGAAAAACTTTCGCCTGAAATTCGCAATCTCTATTCTATTTTTATACTTTCCTCGTCAATTAACGAAAATGACCAAAACAGAGTCGCCAACTATAAAACAGTTAAACATTTTCTTAACAAACCCTTAAATGGAGACTTCTTAATTTCTTTACTAACCTAGTCAGGTGCATACGATGACGATGTCAGCACGAAAATCTAAGTTTGTCAACTGTTTCATTCGGACACGGCGATAATTTCCCACGATAATTTTTTGAACTCATTGCCTTATAATCCTAACTTTGCGAGGCGACGTATTTTTAGGTACGTCTAAAATATTAGCATATGTTTGAGAATTTACAGGACAAGTTAGACAGGGCATTCAAAGTTCTCAAAGGACAGGGAAGCATTACAGAAATTAACGTTGCAGAAACCGTAAAGGAAATCCGTAAAGCACTTCTCGATGCCGACGTAAATTATAAAACGGCAAAAACGTTTACTGATGATATTAAGGAGAAGGCCTTAGGGCAACATGTACTCACTGCAATTTCTCCGGGACAACTCTTAACAAAAATTGTAAACGATGAGCTGGCAGCATTAATGGGCGGAACAGTTGCCGAATTGAATGTATCCGCCAATCCTACAATTATTCTAATTGCCGGTTTAAACGGAGCGGGTAAAACTACCCTTTCGGGGAAGTTGGCGAATTTTCTTAAAACACAAAAAAATAAAAATCCGCTTTTGGTTGCCTGTGATATTTACAGACCTGCAGCGATAGATCAGTTACAAGTACTTGGCGGACAAATAAATGTGCCGGTTTTTGTAAACCTTGAGTCCAAAGATCCAATCGCTATTGCGAAAGAAGGAATTGCCCAGGCGAAGGCTAATGGCAACAATATTGTTATTATCGATACCGCCGGACGTCTGGCGATAGACGAAGCGATGATGAATGAAATAGCCGCTGTTAAAGCTGCTACGAATCCGCATGAAATTCTATTTGTGGTTGATGCCATGACTGGGCAGGATGCAGTCAATACTGCAAAAGCATTTAATGATCGATTAGATTTTACTGGTGTAGTCTTAACCAAACTTGACGGTGATACACGGGGCGGGGCTGCCCTGTCTATCAAATCGGTGGTCAATAAACCGATCAAGTTTGTAGGTACCGGCGAAAAGATGGAAGCGCTCGATGTCTTTTATCCGGATAGGATGGCGTCAAGAATTCTTGGAATGGGTGATGTTATTTCACTTGTCGAGCGTGCGCAACAACAATTTGATGAAAAAGAGGCTGCTGAGCTTCAAAAAAAGATCAGAAAAAATAAGTTCGATTTTAATGATTTCCTTGCGCAGATACAGCAAATCAAAAAAATGGGAAATATGAAAGATTTGATGGGCATGATTCCTGGAGTTAGTAAAGCAATTAAAGATGTCGATATCGACGATAACGCATTTAAACCGATTGAAGCGATTATTCGTTCAATGACTCCGTATGAGCGCGAAAATCCTGATGTAATCAATCAAAATCGTAGAATGCGGATTGCTAAAGGCGCAGGCTCTGATCTTGTAGAAGTCAATAAACTTATTAAGCAATTTGATGATATGAGAAAAGTGATGAAACAATTTTCAAATCCTGCTGCGGCCGCTAAAATGATGGCAAATATGCCAAAGGCGCCTTTCGGAAAACGATAATTAGTCGACAGATACCGTCAATCCTTCTTGCTGCAAAATTTTTCGGTAAATTTCCATGTCGGTAAACGATCCTTCTAAAACAGCGCATTTCCCTTCCGTATGGACTTTCCAGGCTATTTTTTCGCTCTGAGCCTCAGTATAGTCAAGATATTTCATCATGCAATGAATTACATGCTCAAAAGTATTGAAATTATCGTTCCACAAAATCAAACGATGGCTTTCCTTCAGTCCGGCAAGAACTTCTTCAAGTGTTAGTGTCTTTTCTTCTACCTCGGTATCTGAATTCTGGATTCGCATTTAACAAAAATAAGTAAAGGGATTCGTTTAGGACAATGCGCGAATCTAATTGTAGATAAACTCGTAAAAGTTTACTTTATTTTCGGACGTGTCATTTCAGCCAGTATATCCCACATTTCTGGCGTAACAGCTTCGAGTCCGTTAAATTGACCTGCACCCTGAAGCCATTCACCGCCATCGATCGTAATGATCTCACCATTAATATAAGCTGAGAAATCAGATACCAGAAAAGCCGCTAGATTGGCAAGCTCTTGATACTCCCCAACCCTTTTTAAAGGCACTCTTTTCTTCGGATCAAACTTTTGCGCAAGTTCTCCTGGCAATAGTCTATCCCAAGCCCCTTTGGTCGGAAAAGGGCCAGGTGCAATTGCATTAAGTCGGATGCCATATTTACCCCATTCGGCTGCTAATGAACGAGTCATCGTCAAAACACCCCCTTTGGCGCAAGCGGATGGCACAACATAGCCGGAGCCTGTAAACGCATAGGTCGTAACAATGTTCAACACTGTGGCTGTTCTCTTCTCTGCAATCCAATGTTTTCCAAAGGCTAGGGTGCAATTTGCTGTCCCTTTTAAGACAATATCAATAATACTGGAAAAGGCATTTGCAGATAAGCGCTCTGTTGGTGAGATAAAATTGCCAGCAGCATTATTCATCAATACATCTACGCTGCCAAATCTGTCGAGCGATTTGGCTAATATATCTTCAACCTGGTCATATTCTCTAACGTCGCAAGCCAATGGAAGCACCAATCCTCCGGTTTCACTTTCCATTTCTAATGCGGCCTGTTGGAGAACATCCAGTTTCCGACTCGTGATAACTAGATTGGCTCCCAATTTCAAAAAATAGGTTCCCATTGCCCTACCAAGGCCTGTTCCTCCTCCGGTAATTACAATAGTCTTTCCCTTAAGAGCATCATCACGGAGCATTGCTTGATTATACATTTCTAGGTTTATTTTGCAGGTTTGAAATTATCGTTTGTAAAATTTTTCTCGTTGAGGGCGACCACCATTGTTCGAGCATTATTTTGAGCGTTTCTGTTTGGTCGGCCTTCAAATGCCCTATAAGTTCTCTACGTAGATTCATTTTGCTCTGTTGCCAAGTAGTCCAACCCAGTTGGATGTACTTTTTCATCTGCCTCTCGGCTACAGTTACGATAGACTGCTGGTTGCATACCTCATCAACGAGACCCACTTTTATAGCTTCCTCCGAACTCATCAGTTTTCCTTCAAGTAGAAAACGATAGGCATTGCCTTTGCCCAGCCAAAAAGCATACAATTGAAAAATACTTTCAGGTACTATTAGTCCCACCGGGATTTCATTTAGGCCGATGATAAATTTTCCTTCGGCCATAACGCGATAATCGCAGCACAAAGCAAGCACACATCCCCCGGCAGGCGAATGACCGTTTATTGCTGCAATCGCAGGTTTTCTAAGCGATGAAAATACATAAACCAATTCCAAAAAATTAGTCCAAAATTTGCTAATCTGGTCAGCATTATAATCATAAAGTTCTATCAGATCTAATCCCGCAGAAAAAAAATTTTCTTTCCCAGTGATGATTAATCCTCCGGTGCCAGAATCCTGATCGATGGCTTTAATAATATCGCTTAGCTCGTTTAGCATTTCAGCATTTATTGCGTTAGACTTCCCATTGTCGAGTGACAGAAAAGCTATTTTATCCCTTACACTTACCTTTATAGTATTCATTTTATATCAAGCTGAACAAAATTTATGAAAACATACTGTTGAAACTAATTAGTATAAAACTAATGGCTAGTTGTTTTGACTTATAGAATTTTACAAAGTAATTGAAAAGCTTAGAAAAGCGATCAACATCAAAGTCTATTGCACAGTATATCTATAAACCTGTCTTCCTAAATTTCCTTCGCCGTTGATACCTTCAATCACGGCCTTATAAGTTCCAGTTGCCTCTGCATTAAAAAACTCTAGAGTAGCCTTTCCGTTTGCATCAGTCATAATTGTTGGATTCCAGTAGACAGTTGTGCGCATATCTGTTATCTTCATGATTGATTCAGGTCGATCATAATCAGGAGAATAGAACTCGCGAGATTTATAATAGCCCTGAGTTGCAATGCTTAAAATTCCGGGCTTAGGACGGGCAGCAGCAAGCTCAGCTCTTTTGGTAGTGATAATCAGGACACCATTTCCACCGCGCATCCCATAAAGGGCAGTCATACCGCCATTACGTAAAAGCTCTATGCTTTCTACTTCTCTAGCATCAATAACGCTAAACATCTGGGGTTCAACGTACATTCCATCGATGATTACCTGCATTGGTCCGCCCATCATATTCCTAGTAAGATATGGAAGACCATTCCGAACACTCAGACCGGGAACCCTGCCAGGCAAACATTGGGCAAGATACATACAGTCTCTAAGGTCATCAGCTTTTATAACAAAGTCTGCATTTCCTGGACCATTTAAATTACTTGAATTAATTAGCACCGGTTTACTTTCAGTGATTTTCACTTCTGCGAGCAAGATACTCTTCCGTAAAAAACCAAGGCTCCGCATTTCATTAAATTGTTCCTGTCGGTTCTGTAGGTATGATAATAATGAATGATTGACGTTAACTTCGATATCCGGTAGATTCTTATTCTTGGTCACTAATGGTGGGCGGGTGTAATCGAGCTCAATTTCCACGTTATTTTTGCCGTTTTGATTACGCGCTTGTAAGACAAATTTAGTAGTGTCACTGAAAACTAAATTATTAAATCTAAATCTACCAAGGTTATCTGTAGCTGTTTCAAGTGTGCTGCCATCTCCTGCCGATGCCAGCAAGCTAACCTTTCCGTTGCCAACCGGAAGCGACGAATTTAGCGCAACTACTCGGCCACTGATCTCTATTCCTTGCTCAGGTTGATAGATAAGTGATGGATAAGTATCACTAAGTAGGTTTTTCCACACAAATCGACGCCAGCCTTGCGTAAGCAAGAGATTATCTAGATCGCGACTCCTTTCTACAGTACTATCAGTAAAATAATAAGCGGGGCCTTCAATATACCCTCTAAGATCAGATGAAAGCAGTAAACTTGTTAATATTGTTGTTTCATTTAGCTCATTGTAAGGCTTTTCGGACTCTTTCGTAACAGCCAAAGAAAAATTACCTTGAACAGGTTTATTCTGATCGTTTGTAGCATGTATGTTCAGTTGAACTTTCTCGCGTTTTTTATATTCAGATTTATTGGTCGATACCGCGATATTTATCTGCTGATAGTGATTTATAAAGACCAATCGTTCTGCAATCGGTTGCGTGCCTGAAGTAAATAAAGTAAGTTGTAATATTCCTTGGGGGAATTGCGACTTAGCGAAACTAAATTTGCTTACTATAGATTCCACTTTTGTTTGGGCTAGTAGTTGTGATACGTGATTTGATTGGGAAATAAGAACTAATTCGGCGCCTGCATCAACCATATCCGGACTAGCAAGAATTTTAATTGCTAGGCTGTCAGCTCCCATTTCTTCGACTCTTAGGGCATATCCCTGCGTTACAGGTCTTGGCAGGTCAAAAGTTCTTTCTGTTCCGTCTTCTAAACTAATTACTGCTTTATAGTTGTTTCCAAGCATAGGTTGAAATGTGAACACTCCCATCCCTGCATAACCAGTTTTAAACTCTACCAATTTGGTTTTGTCTTTGTCAATAATATATCCCGACACACTTGCGCTAAAACCATCGGGCTTTAAAACTTTGAAGGCAACTTTTGAGGCAATTCCATAGAGTAACTGACCTCCTTCCGGAAAAAATTGAACTTTCAGCTCTGTTGCTGTAGCCTTCAGTGGGATAATTTTATTGATACTCTGTTTATCCGATAATTTTATACTGGCGTTTATCTTGCCCGATTTGAGTATAAATGGTTGATTATTCACAAAATTTACCTTTACAGACCCGGTTGAATCAGTTACTGCTTTACCGGTTGCGATATTCCTAAAATCCATCTGCACGGTATAGCTTACTTCCTTCTGCGCAAGTGGCTTTCCGTCTAGTTCAGTAAACGTGATGTCTGCCAAAACTCTCTCATTATTGCCTTCCTTGCTTAAAGCATAGCTTGTTTTTGCAACTACATTATTAGACAACGCATTGCCAATCCGTATCGTTTTATCAAAAAAATACTCATCGCTAAAGTTGCGCATCCAATTGGTATACGCTCTTACTCGATAGTTTCCCTCGGAAAGTGAGTCTGCCAGAGTAAAATCACCCCAGACTGTTCCTGCTCTTAGAGCAAGCCTCAATGACTGCTTAATAGAATCCTTTTCATTGATTAACTCAACATATAGGATCTTACTTAATGCAGAAAGTTGATTTTTTTCTGCGTTAACCACGTATGATTTAAACCAGACGGTGTCTCCGATGGAATAGTAGGGTCTGTCAAGCTGAATATAAACTTTCTCTTGCGGGTAACTCTTTCTAAGTTTTTCAAGCCTTGCCAGGATCGATTGAGGATCATCATTGGTGGCTGCCCCGAAAACGAATGCAACAGAAAAGAGAAAAAAGAAAAGGAGGAGTAATGCCTTCATAAAAAACAACTTATTAAAGATAAGGAGAATAAGTTGTTTTATTTAACGCAGAAAGATACTAAAAAGTGTTCTTCCACATCATACTTTCCACAGGCCGTATAGTCTTATTGCTGTACTTCGCATTTCCCTTGGTGTTGTAATTTACTTCAATTTCTCCATCCACATGGAAGTATATCAACTGACCGATAGGCATACCGGCATATATCTTAACGGGCTGGGTTACTGAAATCTCAAGAGTCCAAGTATTGCAGAAGCCAACATCACCTTTCCCAGCCGTTGCATGAATATCGATCCCCAATCTACCGGTACTGGATTTGCCTTCCAGAAAAGGCACGTGTTTGTGTGTTTCTGTATATTCAAGCGTTACGCCGAGATACAAGGTATTGGGCTGTAATGTAAACCCATCCTTAGGAATTTCAAAATGATCAATCTCATTATGCTTTTTTGCATCCAATACCCGATCTTTGTATGTTGCAAGGTACTTTCCAAGATGTACATCATAAGAATTAGTACCTAAACATTCCCGATCATATGGCTGGATGATGATTGTCCCATTATCAATTTCTTCAAGAATTTGTTTATCAGAAAGTATCATAAATCTGCTTCTAGGTTTGGCTAAAGTATGATTATTTTAAGATAAAGTTTATTTGAATATCTGATTTTTTTATAGATTGAACACGATGTACGGATTGTCTCGCATTTTGTGTTTAATATTGCTGTGATATTTAGAAATGGCACTCGCAGCTTACAAATTACTTGACAACCGAACTTCATACGCGGTATGGAAGATCGAAGAGACGGCCGAAGAACTATACAAACAGCTGCAGCTCAAAGAACACGAAATAGACTATTTAGAAAAATTAAATAATGGCAAACGAAGCCTGCATTGGTTAAGCACCCGGGTTCTGCTGCGAAAGATGCTGAATACCCGAGAATATATTGATTGTAGGATAGATGAGCATGGAAAGCCTTACCTTGTTAATTTCCCGCATCATATCTCTCTAAGCCACTCTTATGATTATGCTGCTGTAATCATCAGCGAAGATAAACCCGTAGGTATCGATATAGAACTGATCAAAAATAAGATAGAACGTGTAGCAAAAAAATTTCTGAATGATGCTGAGCTTTCATATATCGATCTTTCTAATCCTATAGAACATTTGTATGTATGCTGGTGTGCTAAAGAAGCGGTCTACAAACTGCATGGAAAAAACAATATCTCCTTTCTAGCAGACATCCGCTTAGAGGCTTTTAATTACCATAACATAGGGCAGTTCCGTGTTAGTTTGAACACAAAAACTGGTTACTCTAATTTTGAAGTACACTATGAGAAGTTCAAAAATTACATGATCGGCTATGTCTATGGCGGTACCAATGATCTTTCAAATGAAGAATAAGATCGTACAGGTTCAAGATTGGGGACTAGTGGACTACCAAGAAGCTTGGAAACGGCAAGAATTTTTGCTCGCTTCTACGGTGAAATTAAAAACAGAAAATCGTGCTAACTCAACAGAATATCCCACACCCAATTACCTTGTATTTGTTGAACATCCTAAAGTATACACTATCGGGAAAAGTGGTAATCTAGATAATCTGTTGTTAGACGATGAAAATCTAAGGCAACAAGATACCTCCTTTTACAAGATAAACCGGGGCGGTGATATTACATTCCATGGTCCTGGTCAGATTGTAGGATATCCTATCCTAGATTTAGATAATTTCTTTACAGATATACACTTGTATTTAAGGACGCTCGAAGAAGCGATAATTTTGACCATCAAAGAATTTGGGATTGAAGCTGGCCGCTATCCGGGGTTTACAGGCGTGTGGCTGGACAGCGATAATTCTGCGGCCCGAAAAATCTGTGCGATGGGAGTACGCTGTAGCCGTTGGGTTACCATGCATGGCTTTGCTTTAAACCTGAATAACGACCTTAGTCCCTTTAATCACATCATCCCCTGTGGGATCAATGATAAATCTGTCACTTCTCTGGCTCTAGAGCTTGGTAAGGAAATAGACGCAGAAGAAGTTAAAAAAATCCTTAGAAGACATATTTCCGTGTTGTTTAACATGGAACTAATCGAAGTTCCGGAAACACCAATACCGTAAGAGCATCTCTTTGCCTGATCACACTATTTCTCGTTTTTTGTTGTCAGAATAAAGCTACTTCAGAAACAATTTTAATTATAAGATATTTTGAGCGAATCATTCTATCGCTCTTCGCCAACTTTGCACTGAACTGAAGTAAGCTAGACTATTTGTGCATAAAGCTCATTAATAGAAGCAATGTATTACAAAAATGACGACCAGCCGGCCTGCCTTTGTTGGCTAGGGTAGAAGTAAGTGATAATTGTTCATCACGTCGCGGCTCATTCAGTTTATTTATAACCGTGATAGATACTCTGTGTCTGGCTTCACTAAATAACTTTTCTCATACTGCTTTACAGACCCATTAATCTTATCATCTGTCGTTTTTTAATAGCTCTAAAACTTGTGTACTTAAATCTCTCGGTATGCACAAAAAGAAAAAGCTGGTATCTTCAATTGCATACCTTGTTTACAATAGGGTATAAATCCGTTGTCGGTATTACTTACTCAGTCTTCATCAATCAATTTTATCGACGTAGATAGTTTAGTACTGTTAAATGGTTAAATTAAGATTAATGGATAACTTCAAGACCGAAATAAAACTTGCAAGTTTAAGTTTACCACGGCTATAGAAAGCCTATTCTCTGTCGGAATTTTAAATTGACTATAATCTTTAATTTCTGTGCGAAGAAATAGTACAAGAAAGCCTCGCTTGATTAAACAAGCAAGGCTTTAATTATTCTCTAGCTGGAAAGAATCGAGTCTACATCATTCCGCCCATTCCACCGCCACCCATTGGAGGCATGCCGCCACCCTTTTCGTCTTCCGGATCATCAGCTAATACACATTCTGTAGTTAGAAGCATTGCTGCAATCGAAGCTGCATTTTCAAGAGCAATACGACCAACTTTAGTTGGATCGATGACTCCTGCTTTAATTAGATTTTCATACACGTCTGTACGTGCATTGTATCCAAAATCAGCCTTACCTTCTTTTACTCTTTGTACAACGATCGACCCCTCGATGCCTGCATTTTGGCAGATTTGACGTAAAGGTTCTTCAATAGCTCGTTTTACAATTGCAATACCAGTTGTCTCGTCTTCATTCGCGCCTTTTAATCCATCTAAAGACTCGATTGCACGAATAAATGCTACACCTCCGCCGGCAACAATACCTTCTTCAACCGCAGCACGAGTTGCATGTAATGCATCATCAACGCGATCTTTCTTTTCTTTCATTTCTACTTCAGTAGCAGCACCAACGTAAAGAACTGCAACACCGCCTGCTAGTTTAGCGAGACGTTCTTGTAATTTTTCGCGATCGTAGTCTGACGTTGTAGATTCAATTTGCGATTTGATTTGGTTTACGCGGGCTTTAATATCCTCACTTTTACCTGAACCATTAATCACAGTAGTGTTGTCTTTATCAATTACAATTTTCTCAGCTTGTCCTAAGTAAGAAAGATCAGCATTCTCTAATTTAAATCCTCTTTCTTCAGAGATAACCGTTCCGCCTGTAAGAATAGCAATATCCTCAAGCATTGCTTTACGACGATCACCGAAGCCTGGAGCTTTAACAGCTGCAACTTTCAGTGAGCCGCGAATCTTATTTACTACAAGTGTAGCAAGTGCTTCTCCATCAAGATCTTCAGCGATGATCAATAATGGCTTTCCTGTCTGTACCTGTTTTTCCAATACCGGAAGTAATTCTTTCATGCTACTGATTTTCTTATCGTAAATCAAGATGTAAGCATTTTCTAATTCAACTTCCATTTTGTCTGTATTAGTGACAAAATATGGTGAAAGGTATCCACGGTCAAACTGCATGCCTTCAACTGTTTTTACTTCAGTTTCAGTACCTTTTGCTTCTTCAACAGTAATTACACCATCCTTGCCAACTTTTTCCATCGCGGTAGCAATCAATGATCCGATTACATCGTCATTATTTGCAGAAATTGACGCAACCTGTTTGATTTTGCTATTATCTTCTCCAACCGTTTGAGACTGTGCCTGAAGATTTTTAACTACTGCTGCTACAGCTTTATCTATACCGCGTTTCAAATCCATCGGATTTGCACCTGCAGCAACGTTCTTAATTCCTGCAGTTACGATAGCTTGTGCAAGGACCGTTGCAGTTGTAGTTCCATCACCGGCCTGATCGGCAGTTTTAGATGCTACTTCTTTAACCATCTGCGCTCCCATATTTTCTAGAGGATCTTTCAGCGTGATTTCTTTCGCAACAGTTACCCCATCTTTCGTGATAATTGGTGAACCGAACGCTTTATTAATAATTACGTTACGCCCTTTAGGGCCCAAGGTTACTTTTACTGCATTCGCAAGGATGTCAACACCCCTTTTGAGGGCATCACGTGCTTCCACATCGTATTTTACTAATTTTGCCATTTTAATTTTCTTTTTAGGTTAATGATAGATGTTGGCTATCAAAATTCTTGGTGATTTTTAATTTATACAATTCCTAGAATATCTGATTCACGCATGATCAAATACTCGATGCCATCAATTGGAAGCTCGGTGCCGGAATATTTTCCATAAAATACTTGATCTCCAACTTTGTAAGACATCGGAATTAGGTTTCCGGTAAGATCCGCGTATTTGCCCGGACCAACCGCTACCACTGTTCCTCTTTGTGGTTTTTCCTTTGCGGTATCAGGTATATAAAGACCTGAAGCTGTTTTTTCTTCTGCAGGAGCAGCTTCAACTACCACTCTGTCTGCGTTAGGTTTAAAATTCAATGCCATATTATTAATTAATTTGTTTGATTTTAGATTGCATATCTGTTTACAGAAATTGTGCCAAGCATTAAAATGTTTGCTTTTTTCAATTTTCTTGTCAAAATTTCACTGATCAGAAAGAATAGCATTTTTATCACCAAAATTTTGGTGTCATGCTGTCAGTCAAATGACACGAAACTATTTTCTAGTTGTATCTGACAAAGCAGGAAGACCGGGATTACCTGTTGGTGCAGCAGGGGGTGCCGGAGCAATTATTTCTTGCTGAATATCATTGTTCGGGGTGGCTGTCGCTCCTCCTTTAGGTGCAGTTACAGTAATTAGTAATGCAAGAACCATTAATGAAGCAATTAGCCCCCAAGTGCCTTTCTCGAGAAAATCACCAGTGCGCTGAACGCCCATAATATTGTTAGAACCTGAAAATCCTGAAGACAAACCCCCGCCCTTAGGATTTTGAATCAAAATGAATAAAGCTAATAATACACAAACGATTAGGGCAATAATTACTAGTAGGTAGGTCATCGTTATTTTGTCTAATTAATCCGCTTCTCTATTTTAGAAATTTGGTCGGCAAAGTAAACGTTTTTTTCCGGAAATTTCAAACTTAATTTTTCGTAGGCTGCAATTGCTTTGTCGAATAACATCTGCTCAATGTAGATTCTAGCAAGGGTCTCAGACACCATATCGTTCAGATCCTCGGCACTTTTTCGGGCTTTATTTTCAGTGTCTATTTTCTCAGCCTGCATCGGTCTGATTTGCGGATCTTCCTTTATAAATTTCTCAATTATGCTTTCTTCACGCTTTTTTAGCTCTGATTCAAACGTATGTATTTGGGGCTTAATTTTTCTTGAATTATCGACTACCGGGTTTTGGAGATGAAAAATATTTTCAATAATCTGATGATTGAGCTCGTCATTGACGTTTTTAATGGGTTTGCTGATATCAAGCTTAAAGTCTACATAGGGCTGGTAGGTATCTGAATGCTCCTTCCTCGTTTTATGTAACCACCAAAGAAAAGTATAGGGCATTTTATCATCATGATATCTGCTTATTTTATGGTTGAATTGGCTATTTACTATTTTTTGGGGAACCCGTTCTGTTTTTAGAGGTTCTACTTGTACCAATGGGTCCGCAATCGAGTTATCGAAGGTAAAGTAATCTGCAGAAGCAACACTATCCATCATGAAAGTGTCTTCCTCTTGAAGTATCGGTTCCTCAATTATCGAATTAGAAGCTTCTATTTCCGCTAAAAGCTCTTCAGTTGGATCGTTACTTTCAGTAACTTCCTTATCTAAAAGGCCGGACTGTTGAGGCATCGATTCAACCATTGTTTCTATCGTCTTTGCTTCTACCGCGATCTTATCAATGCTAAGTGATTCAGTTGCTGTTTGCGGAGTTAGTTCTTTTTCAATTGCCCGGGGGTTGATATTCATCCTCGCAAACAATTTTTCAGGCTGATGTATTGTTTGTTGTAAACTATTTCGTTGAGGCGTTCTAATCGAGGCTTTGGGTAAAACGTTCTTAAAGCTTTCAGGATCGTTTTTTAAAGCTGCTGCCTGCATAAAGTGGAGTGATTGGCAATAGGGAAATTTTTTAATAAGTGTTTCCAAAGTCTGAAGGAGTTCCTCAGGTTTTGTATTTGACCTATAAGCGAAAAACAGCTGCTTGTATTCTTCCCTATTGTTATTTGGCTCCACGGTTATAATTTGATCTTAGTTTACCAATTAGCAAACGCCTTATTAAAAATATCTTCTGTAAGCTGCGCATTTACATCTCTTATCAGTTCCGGCTCTTGAGCCTGTAAAGATCTTGTCTCAATAGAGAAATCCTTATAACGGATAAAAGAGCTTTCGAAACCTAATTCAGGCTTTAATACATTTGAATATTTAACACTTACTGTAATGCTTAATCTGTTCAATCCAGCTCTTTCATTTCCTTGTACCGCTGCGGGTTTTATACTGTAATCTGTAATGCGTCCTTCAAAATTCGCATCCGCGTCGCTGCGAACCAGACTCAGTCTGGTTTGATTCCTAATTCGATCCTTTAGTGCTTCTGTAAATTGCTGACTCAGGTATGGAACTACTAAAGGCGCACCATTTTCAAAAAACTGTACGGAAACTGTTTTCATTTCCGGCGGGATAGAGGCCCCCGTAAATGAATACAAGCCGCAAGACTGAGTTAAAAAAGCCAGCGGAAGTAAAAGACAAAAGATCTTTCGATACATACTCATTTACACTCAGGGTAAGTTTAGTTCTTTTATTTTACGATACAGGGTGCGTTCAGAAATTCCTAATTCATGGGCCGCAAGTTTTCTTTTTCCCTTGTGTTTTTTTAGTGCCTTTTTGATCAGATCTGATTCTTTATCAATAAGCGACAAAGACTCTTCTACCTCTTCTGCGTCGTCTGTAACATCAAAATTGCTTTGATTTCCGTTGTTGCTAGAGGCGTTAGGTTGATGAATCGTTAACGTGGCCGGAGACTCTTGCCCGATTAATTCAATATCTCTATAGAGTTGATTAATAAGCTGAGGATTAGAAATAGCAGATGCAGCCCCACCGTTCTGAATAATTTCTACCACTAGCTTTTTGAGTTCAACCATATCGCGCTTCATGTCGAACAACACCTTGTAAAGGATATCTCTTTCCGACAAATCGTCCGTACCCGACTTTCCTATACGCATCGGCAGACTGCTTGATTCTTGGGGTATATAAGCCATTAACGATTGCGCTGTCAGATTTCGTTCATGTTCAAGAACAGCAATCTGTTCTGCAATGTTTTTCAGCTGTCGTACATTTCCAGGCCAGCTGTAATTCACTAACACCTCCTGGGCACTTTCATCAAGATGAACATTCGGGCTTCGGTATTTGTCAGTAAAATCAGCAATAAACTTTCTAAAAATAAGATAAATATCTTCTTTGCGCTCACGTAGAGCGGGAATTTTTAAAGGGACTGTATTAAGACGATAGTATAGATCTTCACGAAACTTTCCGTTTTTGACCGCATCAAAAACATCGACATTAGTTGCGGCAATGATCCTGACGTTGGTTTTTTGAACTTTAGACGATCCTACCCTTAAATACTCACCGGTTTCAAGCACCCGCAATAACCGTGCTTGTGTCCCGGTAGGTAGCTCAGCAACCTCATCCAGAAAAATTGTCCCACCGTTAACTACTTCAAAATAACCTTTTCTTGCTTCATGAGCGCCGGTAAAAGAACCCTTCTCGTGGCCAAATAGTTCTGAATCGATAGTGCCTTCAGGAATGGCCCCGCAATTCACAGCGATAAAGGGTCCGTGTTTGCGCGTACTGAGCTGATGTATAATATGCGAGAAAACCTCCTTTCCACTGCCGCTTTCTCCGGTGATTAGAACGGAAATATCTGTCGGAGCAACTTGACGTGCAATATCTATCGCGCGATTCAGCAAAGCTGAATTACCTATAATCCCAAAGCGGTTCTTTATATCTTGGGCATCCATAATATTAATCGATTATTTTTCCTATCAATGTAGCAGGCGTGCAGCTCTCAATCAAAACGTTCACATAGTCGCCGGGCTTGAATTGGTCATCAACACGAAAAACCACGGTGGTATTGTGTTCATTGCGACCCGAATAATCTGCGCTCGATTTTTTAGAAAACTGCTCTATTAGTACTTTCTGTATTTTGCCAATTTGCGTTTTAATACGCCGAGCCGAACATTCTTGCTGCATTGACAATATCTCATTAAAACGTCTTGTCTTAACTTGATCTGAAATATCATCTTTAAAGCGTTTAGCGGCTAGAGTGCCTGGACGCTCTGAGTACGTAAACATATAAGCAAAATCAAACTGAACATGCTCCATCAGACTCAAAGTGTCCTGATGTTCTTCCTCCGTTTCAGTGCAAAATCCGATTATAATGTCGGTAGAAATACCGCAATCCGGCATGACCGTCCTTATCGTTTCGATCCGGCTCAAATACCAATCGCGGCTGTAAGTTCGGTTCATGATATCAAGAACCCGAGAGTTGCCCGACTGCACCGGTAAATGTATATGCTTGCAAATATTCTCAAATTTCGCCATTGTATATAGTACCTCATCAGTGATATCCTTAGGATGAGATGTTGAAAATCGAACTCGTAACAATGGGTTAACTGCAGCAACCATTTCTAGCAAACCTGCAAAATTTGTAGAATCAGCCGCTATATCTTCTGTTGCAGCAGATCTCCATTTATAGGAATCGACGTTCTGACCTAATAAAGTCACCTCGCGATAGCCTTGGCTAAATAATTCCTCGGCTTCTTTTACAATTGAATAGGGATCGCGGCTACGCTCGCGTCCACGTGTGAAGGGTACAACGCAGAATGAACACATATTATCACACCCTCTCATGATGGAAATAAACGCAGTAATTCCGTTGGAATTTAACCGTACCGGACTAATATCTGCATAAGTCTCCTCACGCGAAAGCAGCACATTAATGGCTCGGTCGCCTTCATCTACTTTATTGATTAAATTAGGTAAATCGCGATAAGCATCCGGACCTATTACTAAATCAACCAATTTTTCTTCCTCTAAAAATTGGGTTTTCAAGCGTTCAGCCATACACCCTAAAACACCAATCATTAAACCGGGATGATACTTTTTCGCAGCTCCAAATTCACGCAATCTGTTACGTACTTTTTGCTCTGCATTGTCGCGAATGGAACATGTATTAATAAAAATAACATCGGCGTCTTTGTAATTGAAAGTAGTCTGAAAGCCCATTTCCTGCATAATAGAAGCCACGATTTCACTGTCTGAAAAATTCATTGAACAGCCGTAGCTTTCGATATAGAGCTTACGTCCATCGGCCGCTTTCAGATTTTCAAGCATCAACGCTTCGCCCTGTCTAGCCTCATCATGATCTTTTACACTAATCGCCGGATCAAACATTTATAGTTTTTCTTTGAAATACAAAAATACATTTTTTTACTTAAAATGACAGATTGGCAGATTTTTTGTGCTAGAAAACCGTAAATTTATAATATCACCCCGGCGTTGAGAGAAAATCAAAAATATTTCACAAAGTTTTTTAAAAATATTTTCCGAAAATGGATTGCAGGCATCGTGCTTTTTATCCTGCTAACCATAGGTGGGCTAGCCGCTTATTTAAACAAGCAGTTGAAACCGATGCTTACCGAACGAATCAAAGAGACGATTAAAAACTCATCCGGCAGTCTATATACTATTGATTTTGAAGATGTTACAATTAATCTGATCACTGGAAATGTCAGCTTTAAAAATATAGTGTTCAAACCCGATTCTATCGTTTATCAAGCTTTAAAAAAGAAGGGTACCGCTCCACGACATTTATACAAAGTTGAGATTAGCAGTCTAATTTTCAATCGGGTAAATCCACGTAAGGTTTACCTCAATCGAGAATTGAATATGGACGCGCTCATTATAAACGATCCGCGTATTCAGGTCTATTTTGAAGACCTACAGGAAAAAGATGAAGAAGACGTTCCGTCTAAAACCATTTATCAATATGTATCGAAATACCTCAAATCCGTACATATTGGAGACATTGTTTTAGCATATGCTGACTTCAAATATATCGATAGGGCTCCGGTGATACCCGACACAACCGACGTAAAGGACGTAAATATTAAGATAAACGATCTTCTTATCGATTCTTCTGCACAGTTTGATAAAAAGCGCTTCTACTACACCAACGATGTCTTTGTACAAGTCAAAAATCATACACAGCAAACAAAAGACGGAATGTATGAAGTTAGACTCGACGAGTTTTCTGCTTCAACGGCAAATCAATACTTAAACTTAAGGGGATTAAAAGTTGTTCCTCTATATCCTGATATTACATTTTCTAGAAAATTCAAAGTTCAGACCGACCGTTACAATATGGCCTTTGAAGAGATTTTGCTGAATAGTATAGATTTCAAGAATCTAAACGTGAAACGCCGTCTTAGCGCAAACAGTTTACTTATAAGAGGTGCGGCAATCAATGTGTTTCTTAACAGGGAATTACCTAAAGCCAATATTGATAAAGGGCGTAACTTTCCACATGTGGCACTTAAAAGATTAAAGCTGAATACCTTAATCGATACAGTTCGAATAGAAAATACGACGATTAACTACACGGAGTATAATCCAAAGACTGCAAGTCGAGGTACCTTATTCTTTAGGGGTGTCAATGGAACCCTTTTAAATTTAACGAACGATTCAACGGCTTTAGCTAAGAACAATTGGGCACGGTCTAATTTCTCTGCGATGCTGATGGGCAAAGCTTTATTAACGTTGTCAATTAATTTAAATCTGACTGATCCAAATGCTAGGTTCAATTATTCCGGAAGCCTTGGTGCATTAAATGCTCGTGACATTAATCCCGTACTTAGGCCGCTAGGGATGGTTGAAATAAAATCGGGAAATATCTCAAAAGCAATATTTTCCATTAACGGTAATAATAAAACATCTAACGGGAAGATTCAGCTTTATTATACTAATCTTAAAGTGGGGGTCTTAGCAAAAGAAGACGATAAAGTAAGATTAAAGAAGAAAGGACTTTTGTCGCTGATTGCCAATGCCCTGCTAATTAGAGATAATAATCCTTCTCTCGGAGAACCGCTAAGAGTGGGTTACACATCGTTTGTTCGGACACCAGACGGGTCTTTCTTTAACATGTTATGGAAGAGTCTATTTGAAGGTATTAAAATCAGTATAGGACTCACTGCGGCAAAAGAAAAAGCGCTCATAGAGAACTTTAATACATTGAAGGGTTCAAAGCCTGATCGAATAGAACGCCGAGAAGAACGGAAGGAAAAACGCGAAGTTCGAAAAGAAAACCAATAGGGTTGCCTAAATAATATAATTCCACCCAAATCTATCGGTTGTCAATCCGTATTTGAGATCATTGAGCGCTTTAAACATTTTTATTGAAAACGATCGCGTTGAAGGATCGCTCAATGTAAAGAGAGTGTCTTCAAAGCCTATTTCAGCGATTTGAGCAATGGTGGCAGCTGTGCCAACTCCAAAGGCTTCGGTCAGTGTTCCGTCTTTAATCCCTTTGACTATTTCTGATACAGATATTCTTCTTTCTTCTACCGGAATACCCCATTCTCTTGCCAAGGTTAAGACAGTATCGCGGGTAACGCCTTTCAAAACAGTATCTCTTGTAGAAGGTGTAATTAGCACTCCATCGAGCATAAACATCACATTTGCTGCGCCTAATTCTTCTACAAACGCATGGTCTTTGGCGTCTGTCCAAATTATCTGGTCATACCCTTCTTCCAAGGCCATTTTCGCCGGCAACAATGAACCACCGTAATTACCTGCAGCCTTAGCAAAGCCATATCCGCCTTCGCAGGCGCGTGAGAAATGTGTTTCGATTTTAACCTTTAAGTTTTTCGAAAAATATGCTCCGACCGGCCCTGTTAAAACCATATACTTATATGTGGTTGATGGCTGTACGCCTAAATAAGGATCAGTAGCAAACATAAATGGTCTAATGTAAAGGGATTGATTCTCTTTGGTAGGTATCCAATTGCGATCTAGATTTACTAATGTGGCAATGCTTTGAATAAAGATATCTTCCGGAAGCTCGGGCATACACATCCGCAAGGCCGATTGATTAAAGCGTTCGGCGTTTTTATCCGGACGAAAAACACTTATAGTACCATCTGGGAGATTGTAAGCTTTCAAGCCCTCAAAAAAATTCTGCCCATAATGTAATGAAGACATTGCAGGGCTTACATTTATCGGACCGTAAGGGATGATTTGAAAATTTCCCCATTCTCCGTCTGCGTAATCAGCCACGAACATGTGGTCTGAGAAAAACTTGCCAAATGGCAACTCATTAAAGTCTGTTTCAGATAAACGGGAATTTTCTGTTTTTGTAATTCTGATGTCTAGTGCCACAGTTTCGCTTTTTACTATTACAAATAAACGAATTTGACCGCTTAATAGCGGAGAAAAAGTAAATTTAGTTTCAGAATGAATTTTAAATCAGCGAATTGGCTCTTTTTAAACGAGCTTTGAGACCATCATTCCCACATATAAGCCGCTCATACTAATAACAAAATTAAGCACAATATTCCCTAGGGCTAGTCCATTTTGCCCCGACTTAAAAAGCTCAAATGTCTCAAAAGTAAACGCAGAATAAGTACTGAAACCTCCACAAAATCCGGTGATTATCAATAATTTAAGTGGATAATTTAAATTTGATTTTTCCAGGCCAAATGCAACAAAAACGCCAAATATTAAACAACTTATAAAATTGGCAGTTAACGTTGCGAAAGGAAAAGTTGGTTGCCAGGCAGCATAGAACCTGGATACCAAAAACCGCGCTAAACTTCCCAATCCGCCACCGATAAACACAGCAATAAATTGTTTCATAATTGATTAATACAATATTCTAAACTTAATGGTGTCTTCTATTTCTTTAAGCTCTTTTAATACTTGTTTATCATATTCGGAATTTATATCTGTAATCACATATCCGATAATTGAGTTAGTCATCAGAAATTGAGCTACAATATTTATTTCGTTACGGGCGAAGACCTGGTTCACTTTGGCCATAATACCAGGAACATTTCTATGAATATGGATTAGTCGATGACCGTTTTCAACTCGCGGTAACTGAAGATTAGGAAAATTACTGCTTTTGTAAGTATCTCCTTTATTTATAAACTTCGCAATTCGTTTGGCGATTGAATCGACATTTTTAGAATTATCGAACACCACAATTCCCATTTCTGTGCACAATTCATGTGAAAACTGCTTTTTACTATTTCCCTGATAGCCTATAGTTTTTAATTTAACCGCACGTTGAAGCAAATCATCGTCAATCGTTTCACTTTCACCGAGCAATAAAATTCCGATATCTGCCACATATTTTTCTTCAAAATTGGACTTATGCCGAATCGAAAAGCCATCCTTTTTTAACACTTTAACTGCCGTATCACAAACATTGCCAACAACTAAACAAAGAATTCTATTCTTTGGATAAGAAATCGCCCTCGGCAGATTATTAACATAAAGAAACTCGTCGAAACTCGGTGTAATGTGATCCGCCTTTTCCGCCACGGTTTTCCGCTCTATATTTTCTGTAAAAGCATAAAACTTTTTGATCATTCCAAATTCCTTTAGTTGGAAATCAGAGTGTCCATCGCCAATGCCATAAATTTCACCGGGCAAGTTCAATTCGCGGAGCAATTTCACTTTACCGCCTTCGAAAGAAAGTGGGTTTGAATCATCATATCCGATTATTTTCCCTTCAGCATTAAAGACAAACGTGTTGGCATAAATATTTTCCTTTTTGATATGAAAGGGCAGCACCACGGGAGTAATAAATTCTTTAAATCCTCCCGAAACAATTAAAACATCGTTTGAATGATTTTTAAAAAACTTTTTGTTCCGCGAAAAAGAAGCAGAAACCTGCTTTTTTAAACGTATTACCAAGGCTCTGAGATGCTCTTTCGTAGCTTCCAAAAGCAATATACGGCCAGTTAGGCTTTCTCTGAAAGAAAGCTTTCCCTCCATCGCGGCATTGGTAAGGTCTTCGATCTTCTTGTAAATTTCTTCCCTATCGGGATGATCACCTAGGGATATTCGCGCCAATTCATCCAAAGCCTCAACTTGGGTAAACGTGCTGTCAAAATCAATGATGTAGTACTTTTTATTCACTTTGGTTAATTTTAAGTGCCGTACATATTTCGGCAATGCTTTTGTTTATAGGCTTGAATTCGATTCCGATCGCTTTTCGTATCTTTTCATTTGAAAATTCCTGCTTTGCAACGGCATTTGTACTTGTTTGCTTTGTAATACCGTAGCGCTTGCCGGTAATAAGCGAAAGTAGTTTGACCGCACGCCATGCTAATGAAAACATCCAGGGCTGAGCTTTAATTGAAGGAGGACTTACTTTAAAGCCTTCGGCAGCTTTCTCGAAAAGGCGGCGATAACTCAGATTCTCGCTGTTCACAATAAACCTTTCCGATTCAATATCGCTGTTCATAAGCGTTATCATGACCGACGCAACATCTTCCACATCTACAAATCCGCAAGTCCCAGAAGGATAATATCTAAAACCTTTGCGGACAATCTCAAATAATTGCCCGCTGCCTGCAGTCCCAGCATTCTTGCCAATGATGATAGAAGGATTGACAATCACTGCTGCAATCCCCTCAACTGTTCCTCTCCAGACCTCCATCTCCCCCTCATATTTGGACTGAGAATATCCGTAATTATCATCTCCGGTCCAAGAGTCTTCTTCGGTTATTAGCTGGCCAGTTTTCGACTCGCCAAGCGCCACTATTGAACTTACATGTACTAACTTTTTAACCTTCTTTGCGATACATAGGTTTACAATGTTAGCTGTTCCGCTTACATTCACCTCCAGCAACCGTTTATGGTCGGCGGCGTGTAGCGAAATCAGTCCAGCACAATGATAAACTTGCAAAACACCATCAAATGCCTGTTCCAATGAAAAGTAATCGAGCACATCTCCATGAACCCACTCTAAATTAGGCTGGCCATCTAACATAGCCGAGACGATTGAGAACTCCCTTTTTAAAGCTCGCACCTTTTCTCCGCCGTCTAGAAGCTGCTTGATCAACTCTGAACCGAGAAATCCGGTTCCCCCAGTTACTAATATCATTCAGATTTTTAAAAATGCTTTCAAAAGTAATGGAATAAAGTGGATATTTGGGAAGGGGGCTATTCACAAATTTTATTTCAGATCTGTCTCTTATTGATTAAACTTCTAAAAGCTTTAAGACAAGAATATTACGACCTTTATATATGTCCTTAATCGATTTTTTTTCTCCATTAGACAGCCAAGCATTCAGGCCAGAAAACGGATTCTTTAATAGCCAGCTTGGAATTCAGCTGATGCTGTTTTCAGACACATTTCCTGATATTGATAACGGCGAAATAGACATTGCTATTTTCGGGGTTAATGATGACAGAAATGCAGTGAACAATCAGGGTTGTGCGCTTGGCCCCGACTACATACGAGAGAAGTTTTACAGTTTAAATCTTGGAAATTACAACACAAGAGTTGTTGATCTTGGAAATATTAAAGCAGGTAACAAAGTTTCTGATACATATGTCGCTGTGAAAACAGTTGTAGCGGAGCTAATCAAAAAAAATATTATACCGGTCATATTAGGAGGAGGCCAAGACATTACTTATGCTCAGTACATGGCTTATAGCGAATTAGAACAAAAACTTGATTTGGTGGTCGTTGATTCTAAATTTGATCTGGATGAAACGCCTGAAAAAACTGTAGAAACCACGTCCCATTCTTATTTAAATAAAATCTTTCTGCATGAGCCTAATTTTCTTTTTAACTTTAGTAACATAGGCTATCAGACTTATTTTGTTAGTCAAGACAGTTTAAAGCTAATGGACAAACTCTATTTCGACGTCCATCGCTTAGGCGATTTTTACGGAAACGTAAGTGCCGCGGAACCAATTATACGAAACGCAAATTTTGTGAGTTTTGATGTTTCGGCAATCCGATCGTCAGATGCAGGTGCAAATGCAAACACATCGCCAAATGGCTTTTACGGTGAAGAAGCTTGTCAGATCTGCCGCTATGCCGGCATGAATGATAAGCTCACATCAATTGGATTTTACGAATTTAACCCTGCATTTGACCGCAATGGTCAAACAGCTTCCCTGCTTGCACAGATGCTTTGGTATTTTATTGATGGCTATTATAACCGAAAAAAGGATTTGCCTTTGCACCCGAAATCGCAATATATCATTTACCGCGCTTCGCTTAAAGACCAAACACACGAACTGGTTTTTGTAAAGAGTAAACGATCAGACCGATGGTGGATGCAAGTACCATACCCCGGTAAAGGATCTAAAAACGAACGATTTCATCTTGTCCCCTGTCAGTATAAAGATTACCAATTAGCTGTTAAGGGAGAAATGCCCGACCTCTGGTGGCGCACTTACCAGAAATTGACCTAATTTTGTAAGATGAAAGCGCTGATTTTTATTCTATGTCTGTTTCATACTTTAAGTTTTGGTCAGGCTGGCACTTTCATCGTAGAAGGTAAAATCACCGGAGAAAAAATCCCTCCAAAGATCTACCTGATTTATAACTCTGGAGACAGGACTGTTATTGACTCAGTTACAATTACAGCTCCTCTTTTTGTTTTTAAAGGCTTAGTTGCGGAATCCAGGCACGCTAATCTGGTTTTTGATCATCAAGGTGTAAGCCTTAATAAAATTGATCCGAAATCGGCAGATATGCTAAATATCTATCTTGAAAAGGGTACTCTGCGGGTTGCGGCTTTAGATTCAATAGCTAAAGCTTCATTGAGCGGTTCGGAACTAAACAATGATTATCAGCACTTTAAAGAGCTTCTAAATCCGGTTATTAAGAAATTTAACGCGATAATGACTGAGTTCTACGCACTTCCGGCAAATCAAAAAAATCTCCCCGAGGTGCAGGCGAATTTTAAAGAAAAATACAATGCCATAGGTACCGAGCAAAAGCAGATTTTGACAGGTTATATTAAAGATAATCCAAATAAAATAATAACCCTTGATGCGCTAAGAGCTCTCGGCGGACCAGAACCGGACGCTAACGCGATACAACCATTGTTTGATCTATTGTCTGAAAAGGTTAAGAACAGCTCAGATGGGAAAGCCTTCGAATCATTACTTAACAAATTTAAAGCTACCGCGATTGGATCTATCGCGCCGGATTTTGTGCAGAATGATCAACAAGGGAAACCTGTACCACTTTCCTCTTTCCGTGGAAAATATGTACTAATCGACTTTTGGGCCTCCTGGTGCGGACCATGTCGGCAGGAAAATCCAAATATCGTACGAGTATACAACCAGTTTGTAGACAAGAATTTTACAATATTGGGAGTATCGTTGGATCGTCCAAATGCCAGACAAGCTTGGTTGGCAGCTATAGAAAAAGATAAACTGACCTGGCCACAGGTTTCCGATTTAAACTATTGGCATAGTGCCGTGGCCGTTCAGTACGGAGTAAAATCTATACCCCAAAATTTTTTATTGGATCCGGAAGGAAGAATTATTGCCAGAGACCTGAGAGGAGAAGAACTACGGACCAAACTTGCAGATATCCTAAAATAGAAGATGACAACATGAGCCAAGCCTTTAATCGCCCAATCAGAGTTTTAGTAGCTAAGGTGGGCCTTGATGGGCATGACCGAGGTGCAAAAATCATTGCTACTTCGCTTCGCGATGCAGGAATGGAAGTTATCTATACCGGCTTGAGACAAACCCCCGAGATGGTCGTTAATACGGCGCTGCAGGAAGATGTTGATGCTATCGGGATATCTATCTTATCCGGCGCTCATATGACCGTTTTTCCGAAAATTATTGCCCTTTTAAAGCAAAAAGGCATGAATGATGTTTTACTCACCGGTGGAGGGATAATTCCTGATAAGGACAAGAAAACCCTTTATCAACTGGGTTCGGGACGGCTTTTTGCACCCGGAGCAAATACGCAGGAAATCAAGAACTATATCGTGGAATGGGTAAAAAAAAATCGTAATTTTTAGATTATGGATGCGGATTACCAAAATCTCTTGCTTGAGATTAGAAACGATATATTAACAATAACTATTAATCGAGAAAGCCAACTAAATTCTCTTGATAGGTTGACATTAGCAGAATTGAAACGCGTGTTTAGTGATGAGGCTGCCGATAAACATGTTAAAGGCGTCATCATTACCGGAAGTGGGCCGAAAGCCTTTATTGCGGGCGCTGATATCAAGGAATTTTTAGAGATAAACAGCGAGAAAGGCAGAAAACTTGCTCAAGAAGGACATAGACTATTTGATACTATTGAAAATTACCGCAAACCAGTTACAGCGGCAATAAATGGTTATGCACTTGGAGGCGGACTGGAGCTTGCCCTAGCCTGCCATATCCGAATTGCTTCTGAACATGCACTAATGGGTTTGCCCGAAATCAATCTTGGGCTCATTCCCGGATATGGTGGTACCCAGCGTCTAACTCGACTTATAGGCAAAGGAAGAGCTATTGAAATGATCCTGACCGCTAAGAAAGTTTCAGCGGCCGAGGCTTTTAACTGTGGTCTTGTAAACTACGTTACGGCTCAAGATCAACTTATTATAAAAACCGAAGAATTAATGGCAAAAATAATACGTGGGCCAGCACTTGCCATTGCTTCTGCAATTACTGCAGTTAACGCCGCGACTGACCCAAATAAAGATGGTTTCAGTGTCGAAATTAACGAATTCACTAACTGCTTTAATACCCAAGATTTTAGCGAAGGATTAAAAGCCTTCCTGGAAAAACGTCGGCCGGATTTTGAAGGAAAATAGAGTTTTAGCGCAATTTTGATTAATGCTGCTAACATGTTATATGTTCAGTTGAGTTAACATGTCCAAAAACATACCTGTAGCCTAAAGAACGGTTGAAGGAAATCGGGCTCCTGAAAACGAAAAAGATCTTAATCATTGATGATGAAATTAATATCGGTCTGATATTAACCAAATTTCTTACAAGTAATGCCGTTGAAGTAGATTCTGTATGAAGCGGATCTGCGGCAATGGAGTATCTCTCTCAAGAAACGTATACGCTAGTATTGTGTGATTTTCGACTGTAGGATACCGATGGCAGAGAAATTCTGTAGCATTTGATCTTTTGTGCAGATTTCACAACATGGAACGAACATCCTATACCATTCTATTATTCATGATATTGCTGCAAAACACAAGCGGAAGCTTAGCAGTGTAAAAAAATTAGTCGATCCCCTTTCAAATGGCGATACAGTATTAGCCAAGATCAATTCAGGCCTCAATGGTGAAAGTGAATGCTTAAAGAGCTATTTAGAAGTTGTAAAAGAAAATTTCAATGCTATAGAAAAATTTACCAAAAATCTGATCCTTATGCCTGAACATCCCGCCAGCTCTAGAGAATTTAATAAATAAGCCATCATTAGGCTAAACAAATCCTCAGCCAGAGAGTTTCTATGTGTGTAGGGAAATTCCGAATAAAATATTACTTTACCTAACATAATTTATTAAATGCTGTTCAATTATAAGCAACGCAATAACGTAGTACTCATCATACTGATTGTTTTAGGATCTGCTATTCTGTATTCTCTCAGAACAATCGCCGGGTCTTTATTAAGCACAGTAATTATGTACACTATCTTTAAACCAATATATTGCTATCTTGTCGAAAGATGGTCTTGGAACAGAGTGCTGGCGGCGATATCCATCATTTTGGGCTCATTTGTTATCATCGTGCTGCCCTTTTTGATATTGAGTATCATGGTAATCGGAAAGATTGCAGAATTTCAAAAAGATCCAATCCAAATAAAAGTATCAATAAGCAGACTAGAAGACTTTCTCGCTGAAAAGTTCAATAAGCTAGACCTTTTAGAGAATATGACGCAAAAGGTATCCACTTTTGCCAGCGATTTATTTCCGTCGATAGTAGGAGGAGCAGCAGAGATCTTACTCGGTATCGTGATAATGTACTTTCTGCTTTATTTCATGTTCACAAAGCATGAAGACTTTGAAAACCAATTAATGCATTATTCGCCATTCAAAGAGCATCATGCCGTCAAATTTGCGACAGAATTAAAAAATACGACATACTCAAATGTACTTGGTCAAGGTTTCATAGCAATGGTGCAGGGCTCGCTGGTCAGTATCGGCTTTTTTATCTTCGGCATTAATGATGCAGTTTTTTGGGGAGTAATATCCACTTTTTTATCTTTTCTTCCGGTTATTGGTGCGCCTATTGTTTTTATTCCGGCAGCACTAATTGAACTTGCAAATGGAAATCAGATTGCCGGCATAGGATTGTTGCTTTGGGGACTCATCCTGATCATCAATATAGACAACGTGATCCGTTTTATTATTGCAAAGCGGGTAGCTGATACTCATCCAATTATCACCGTAATTGGAGTGGTTATCGGCATACCGGTTTTCGGAATTATGGGCTTGGTTTTTGGTCCCCTCTTGCTATCTTACTTCATCTTAACCATCCGTATATATGAAACCAGCAGGTTGGCCGCAGAACGTTTGGAAAGAATTAAATCAACCGAAGAAAAATAATATCGACAACAATTTTTTCAAATTTTATGTATTATAGAAAAGAAAATTAAAAAATTACTAATCAAAAATCTATAAAAATAAAGTCATGAACGATCAATCAAAAGTTATTGTAGCCTTGCTTGCCGGGTTGGCGGCAGGTGCGGCCTTAGGCATTTTATTTGCACCAGAAAGAGGTTCTGAAACTCGGGAAAAATTAAATGATGCTCTCAAAAATCTTGGTGATGCGATTAAAGACCGCGCAGCAGAAGAAATCGATAATCTTGCAGGCTTGAAAGACAAGATCATGAGCAATGTAAAATCTGACATGCCTTCTCAGGAAAAAGTTACAACTGCTATAAACACGGTCGCTGCAAAGGTTAGCGCTGCTTCCGATCGTGCAAAAAATTCTATACAGGATAACTGAAAGCATTTTTAAATGGAAGAGAATCAAGAAAAAAGTAAGGAACAGGATATCATAGCGCTCCTAAAGGATTATTTTTCCATTCGTATCGAGTTAACTAGGCTTGCTGCGATTGAACGACTATCGGTGGTGCTTGCAAGTCTGATCACAAATGGCTTTGTAATTGTCGCCATCGTCCTGACCTTTCTTTTCGGTTCAGTAACTTTAGGATTTTACCTTGCAGAGAAACTAGGGTCTTATGTCTCAGGATTCGGCATTGTTACGCTGATTTACATGTTACTTGGTATGCTAATGTTCTTCTTAAAGGATCGCTACTTAGAAAAAAACCTGATCAACTTTATTATTAAACGGATCTTTCGAGATAAAAACTAATGGGGAAATCTTTCAGCAATATTGAGGAAATAAGGACTGAGATCAATGCACTAAAAGTGCAAATATATCAGCGGGAGAGCGCAATTCAGCAAAGATTCAGTAGTCCTGCCGCCGTTTTTAAAACTATTGGATCGCTATTTAAGAGCGACAATAAAAAATCATTTTTTGAAGATTTAATCGGACAAGATATCATCACGAATACATCGCGAGTATTGCTGCCCCTTCTTCTAAATCACTCGCTTTTTAGAAAATCCAGCTTTATCACAAAAACACTTGTCACTATTTTCTCTCAAAAAGCAGCCGAAAAAGTCGACCTGGATTTTCTAAGTGCAGTACTCGAAAAGATCGAAGGACTTTTTAATAAAACTGGTGCCAAAAGTGCTCCGGATTACGGGATCCCGCCAGACAGCGAAACCTATTAAGAATGATTAGCTAGAAAGTCGCTATAGGCTAGTTTTATCCCGTCTTTAAGATCAGTTTTATGTTTCCAACCCAATCCATGTAGTTTGGTAACATCCAAGACCTTTCTTGGCGTACCGTCAGGCTTGGTGGAATCAAACTCTATTTCTCCCTCAAAACCAATGGTATCGCCTATCAATAATGCAAGGTCTTTAATGCTTAGATCTTCTCCGGTACCGATATTAATTAAATTTGGGTCATTATAGTTCTGCATTAGAAAGTAGCAGGCATCAGCTAGATCATCCGAAAATAAGAATTCCCGATATGGCGTTCCTGATCCCCAGATACTAACAACTTTGCCTCCGCTAGTTTTTGCTTCGTGAAATTTGCGGATTAAGGCAGGTAAAACATGAGAATTTTGAGGGTGATAATCATCATTATACCCGTAAAGATTTGTCGGCATTACAGAGATATAATTACAACCATATTGATCACGATAAGCATCGCAGGTTTTGATGCCCGCAATTTTTGCTATTGCATAGGGCTCATTAGAATATTCAAGTGGCCCTGTTAGCAAAAAATCTTCTTTAAGCGGTTGAGGGGCAAGTTTCGGGTAAATGCAGCTTGAGCCTAAAAACATCAATTTCTTAACCCCGTTTAAGTAAGAATGATGGATCACGTTATTCTGAATACAAAGATTTTCATATATGAACTGCGCCCTATAAGTGCCATTCGCGACTATTCCGCCAACTTTCGCGGCCGCAAGAAACACATAATCAGGCTTCTCATCTGCAAAGAATTTGCTAACCGCCTGCTGATTGGTTAAATCAAGCTCTGAAGAGGTTTTGAACACGAAGTTAGCAAAGCCCTCATTTTTCAGCTTTCTTATAATGGCAGAACCTACCATTCCTCGATGTCCGGCAATATAAATCTTGGCTTTTTTTTCCACGGTTTGTTCCTCTAGGCTCAAAGATAAAACTATTTTTGCGCCTAGAGAATTAACGATGGGTAAAGATAAGATCAGACGATTTGCAGAAATCGCAACGTTTGAAAATGTGCTAGAACTGGAAGCAGGAAAAGTACTCAAGGGCATTTGGGCGAATAATCATTTCAAAAATGAAAAGCCTTTGGTGCTTGAATTGGCATGTGGAAAGGGCGAATATGCGGTTAATTTGGCGAAGCTTTTTCCAGAGAAAAACTTTATTGGCCTTGACTACAAAGGAAACCGAATCTGGCGGGGAGCGAAAACAGCTTTGGAAGAGGATATTCAAAACGTTGCATTCCTGAGAATACAGATTGAGCATATTTTAGAATATTTCGCTCCGGGCGAAGTTTCCGAGATCTGGATCACTTTTCCCGACCCGCAGCCGCAGATCAGCAGAGAGAAAAAAAGGCTTACATCAACCCGCTTTCTTGAAAATTATAAAATCATACTTCAACCAGACGGAATACTCCACCTAAAGACCGACAATGACGGATTATATGAGTACACTGCTCAGAAAATAATTGAATTGGGATTGAAACTTCACATCGATACTAAGGATTTATATTCTTCAACATTTGTTGATGATGTTCTTTCCATTAAAACCTATTA
>CANHGR010000008.1 GCA_947460875.1 Sphingobacteriaceae bacterium
AATCCCATCGCGCTAACAAAGTATAACTCATATCAACCCAATGCTTCCGATAATCCTTTACTTCTTCCACTACTTGGTAAAAAAGATCATTATTATGCAGATATCTTTCAAACTGAAAACCAACCTGCTTGATACCCTTTACCCAGCTTATATTCAATGACTGCAGATTACTTCCAGGACCTATTCCAGCCCCCATCAGTTGCCCCCCATTTGTATAGCCCTGGCGTATTTTACTACTAGTATACCAGCCCCCCAGCGTAGGAACAGTCGCTTGCTGAAGTTGTATAAACTCCATCCCCAGCTGCAAAAATTCCCGTGACCGTTTATTTAAAGGCACCAATTTGCGCAATCCAAAAAGAAAAGAGGCTGTGACATCGGGATCCAGCAGAAAGTTTTTTAATTTAACAGGGGCATTATGCCCGTACTCTCCGTATATCTCGGCCATTTCCTCTTTCCACAGCCACCGGAAAAAGAATGAAGAAAGATATTCCCTTTGCTCAGAGGGGTCGTTTTTCTGAAAAAATTGGAGCAAAGGAAAAAAATCGCCGGCTTTAGTTCCCATATTCTTATCGTAAACCTGGGAAGTCCTGCTTGCACCAAGGAATAGCCCGGGGAAACCTTTTGGATTATATGTCAACACTAATCCGGAGAGGTATCGGGCATCATCATCCTTTGGGATATACAAGCTTCGTCCCTGGTAAGTGCGATTAGGTTCCGGTGGTAAAAAATCGGAGTTTTCTAATTTACCTACTACCATCTGTGCTTCGAAAGAACCGATGGAGGTTTGAACGGGCCTAGTAGTATTAACGGTTATATGTTTAAAGCCGGGAGCGTTGTTGCTCATTATTAATGATCCCCTCATCCCTGGGCCCCAGTACAGGTTCTCGCTTGAAACCCCTACAGAGACAGGATCAAAATTTACACGCAGGCTGCTCTGACCCCAGAAGAGTTTAGTGTAGGCTTTTTCTCCAAAACGCTCCGGAATATCCGTAACATTAAAATAAGCAGCGTAATATTTTGCCCATACAATATCAGCGTGATCTGTGGGGAGGCCCTCATAGTCCTTATTTTCCGCAGATATTAACTCCGGCTTCAGTTGTAAACTTACCGGCCCTACTTTCATGTAGGCTCCTAAAATCAATTGCGTCTGGTCGCCCGCAGCCTGGATCATTGATCCATCATTCCAGCCATAGGGTATTCTGCTGTTATACTGGTGATTTAAAGTGGCAGGTAATAGTTGAATAATACCCGTACCGTTTGCAAAAGCTCCCCCTGTACTAAATTTGGTAAAGCTGTCGTCTTCGCGTACTGTATCAGCTACCAAACCCTTATCCATTTCAATAGAGCCCGTAAAAAGTGGCCTGATCGTGAATGAGACAAGTGAATCAGTATGACCAAGCAATTGTTCTCTGCGATGGGCATCTTCTAAAACCGGCATGCCGACCGGAAGCGACTGAGCATTACTGCTACCTACTAAAAGGAGGAAAAAACTTATTGAAATGTAAAATGCCTTTTTCACCATCAACTATTTGAATTCAATTGCAGTAATTTTAATATTGTCAACAGACCAGCTCTCATTACAGTTCTTATTTGCCGGATCAGGATCTTCCATCTGTGCAAAGCACCCAAGTTCTAAGTTGCTCCCCGTATGCGGAAATGTTCGCTGAATTCTATACAGCGATGTTCCACCTCCGACATCTTTTAGCTTACAAGCCCCAGGCAGATTAGTCTTAATGGCATTACTGTTCGGTTTATTTTGTGCAAAATTCAATATGTTATTTATGTATGATGAGGGCTGAGGATCAGGGTATGACTGGGTACAACCTACACAAGCCCCATTTGCAAAGGTGGTATAAATTGAGCTCCAGCCATCAATATTCATAATCCAAATATCCCTGCCATTTGTTCCCATACTATTACCGTCCCAGGTATCATGGATATAAAGATCAAAACTAATCTGGATCATATCATGCGGGCGAATATCGTTAAGCTTTAACGAAAACCCATTTTCTGAATACCGTCCAATAACATTCGAGCCATTATATGATTCTATCTTCCCGTTGTCAATGTTTGTGAGATCATTGCTTCCGAAATCATTTTTGTAGATAACATTCTCTTTCTGAACTCCTTTACAGGAATACAATTCGGCTGTTAGAACCAATAAGACTAAAATTTGAGATACTTTCGCCCGTATTTTCATTCTCAAAATCTATAAGTGAGGCCCAATTGAATATTTAAATTAAAAACATTTAGCTCTGTCGTTCCGCCCTTACCCGTATTCCACTGGTAATTATTAGACTCTATTCCTTGCAACTTCCCACTTAATAAAAACTTTTTATACGTCCAGTCGATCCCTGTACCCATGACAAAGTCGACCCATTGCCCGCGACCCATACTGTTTGCTAGATCCCCGTTATGTTCATATCGTTCAATCTGAATTCCAATACGCTTCAACCCTTTATACCAACTTACATTCAACGATTGGAAATTTCCACCCGGACCAATTCCTGCGCCCAGTGCCTGTCCCCTGTTCGTATATCCGTGTAGCACCTGACCATGCGTGTACCATTCCCCTGCCTCTCTAATGGTGCGGTCAATCGATTGTTCCATGTGAGTGAGTTCAAATGAAATGCTCAAATGATCCCAATCTCGTTTTGCCAAAGGCACCAGTTTTCTGAAGCCTATTGTATAAGCTCTGGAATGTTCAGGAGCTAATAGAAAATCTCTGATGTTATAAGAATGATCATTCAGTCCATATTCAAAATAGACTTCTGCTTTTGATTTTGCCATCATCCAGCGTAAAAATACGGAAGTGAGTTGATCCCGTTCCACTTCGTCTTCCTTGGTATTTTTCTTCTGAAAAGACTGAAACAGAGGAAAATAATCACTAAAGTTTCGCTCTTCCTTACTATACTGCTGAAAACTGCGTGTGAGACCAACAAACAATCCAGGCACCCATTTAGGATTATAACTAACGACCATAGCAGACAAATATCTCCAATCATCGGGAGTTCCTGCCGCCGTAAATCCGGACCCTTCCAGTTTACCCGCAACGATTTGGGCTTCAATATTCCCGATTCCAATTGCCACAGGTTTGGCTGTATTTAAACTTAAATGTTTAAAACCGGGCGCTGTGTTGCTCATCAAAAGAGAATTACGCATGCCCGGCCCCCACCAAAGATTTTCATTAGACAACCCAACTGCGATTGGTCCCAAATTCAATTTAATATTGCTTTGCCCCCAGGCGAGTTTTTTGTACGCCTTATCTCCAAACCGATTGGGCAAGTCAGTCGGTCCGCCAACTGTACTTACTTCTTGAAAGGAATTGTTTGCCGCGTATACAAATTCTGGACGAATCTGAATAGACAAGAAATAGAACTTTGCAAAAACACCTGCACTAAACATCGATTGATATCCCTTGGCTGGCATCATTAGACCATCATTCCAACCATAGGGATGGTGAGAATTATATTGTTGCTGAATTGAAACCGGGAGCAATCCAAATCGAATCTTATCCCCCCCCCAATATGCGGTTGAGATAGTATCGTGGCCGGTCAAGATAGATTCAGATATTGTAAGCGCAGGAATTGGCCGTACCGTGAAAGAAATATTAGAGTCGACCTCGCCAGATAATTGACCGCGTCTTAGGAAATCCTCGGCAACAGATCCAACTTGGATAGACTGTGCATAGCAGGGATAACTTATTATAAGGGTAAATCCAACACAAAATCGAATAAAAAATCTCTCCATGCTTTGAAACAAAGATAGCTTATAAACAGCCCCGATCAAACTGAACTGGGTTCTTTGATTTTAACTCGAGCATTTTTAACTCAAATATACCGCGTCCTTGCCCGAAGCGTCTAACACAACATCAACATGCTCCTTCAGGACTGTAGCAAGCTCAATGCCGGTAAAATCCGTAGAAAGCGGGAAAATACGGTGACTCCGATCAACCATTACTAATGTTCGCATTTTCTTTATCGGAACGTTTAGAAAAATTCCGAGACCATAGGCCAACGTTCTTCCACTATTCAGGACATCATCTACCAGTACCACCACCTTGTTGGCACAGATATCCAGAGGAATATCCGTAGTAATTGGCAAATGGATGTTTATTTTATCGAGTGAAATCTTAATCAAGCTTACTTTAATACCAGAAATCTGCTCTAATACTTTCTTAACGCGCTCGGACAATAGATAACCACAACCAACAATACCCGCAATAACAATTTCTTTCTCTGTGAAATTATCTTCCCAGATCTGATAAGCCATTCGGTTTATTTTCTGTTGAATCTGTGTTTCGGTTAAAATTAATAGCTTTCTATCTGGCATATCTAAAGTCTGATGAAATTACATAATTCTAGTCAAAGAATGGAAATGTATTAAACAACTAATGTAGAATTTCTATTTTCTAAATGGATAAAAGACGAAATTCGCCCCCTCCGGCACGATAACAAAAAGACACATAAAATCAGTTGCACTTTTAAAATTTTTTACGAACGCGGCTTTTTTATCTCCAAGAATTATCTCTTTCTCAACAAATTCTTCTAATGTCGACGCATGGATACTCCATTCAGTATTCAATTCGTCCTTATCCAGAATCGGTTCTCCAATACTAACGTGATGCTGATGGGCAATAAATATAGGATACATCGAAATTCCTTCGACCATAATTTCGGTTGAAACTTCTTTTATGGACTCATTGTAAAACTTTAGGTCTGCTTCAAGACTTTTCAACGGACTCTCCTTTGGAGGAGAACTGGTCTTGCCATCTTCAGAGCCAAATAAATCTTTTAATTCCATTTTAGCCTTGCAAAGTGTGTAAGAATCAAAATTAATTAATGGTTTTCAGTTCGCTCCTTAGACCCATCAATACAACATTTTCAACGTGTTGTGTATGAGGGAACATATCGACCGGTTTAATTCTGGCAACCTCATATTTTTCGTTAAGAAGTGAAATGTCTCTGGCTTGAGTGGCAGCATTACAGCTTATGTACACAATTTTTTTAGCCTCGATCGCCAAGAGACGATCAACCACGTCCGGATGCATACCGGCACGCGGTGGATCTGTAATGATTACATCTGGTTTACCGTTCTCAATCACAAACTCTAAACTGAGAATGTCTTTCATATCTCCAGCAAAAAAGGCCGTATTCTGAATCCCATTTATTTCTGAGTTAATACGTGCATCTTCAATCGCAGCTTCCACATAGTCTATACCAATAACCTTTCGAACATTCCTGGCAATAAAATTTGCAATAGTGCCTGCTCCGGTATAAAGATCGTAAACTAGTTCATCTCCATTAAACCCCGCAAATTGCTTCGCTATTTGGTATAGCTGGTAGGCCTGATGCGAGTTGGTTTGATAAAATGACTTCGCACCAACCTTAAATTTTAGATCATCCATCTGCTCGAAGATATGATCACGTCCGTTATACAGATGAATGTCCTGATCAAAGATTGTATCGTTCAGTTTATGGTTGATGATGTACATTAAGGACGTAATATCAGGAAACTCAGACTTCAAAAACCCCATCAAGGATCCTATTTGCTCTTGTAAAGCATACGCAAACACCACAATAATCATTATTTCTCCGGTGCTAGATGTCCGAACGATCAAATTACGGAGGGCGCCCTCATGAGTTCTCAGATCGTAATAAGACATGCCTTGTTTCACGGTAAAATCCCTAAGCCTATTCCTAATCTCATTTGAAGGCGAAGCTTGCAGGTAGCAGTGCTCTATGTTGAGTATTTTATCAAACCTTAGCGGAATGTGAAATCCGAGTGCCCTCATCTCCTCGGGCTCTTCTTCAAGCATATCTGTATTCGTCAGCCAACGCTTATTTGAAAAAGTGTACTCCAGTTTGTTCCGATAAAACTTGGTTTCAGCGGAGGCCAATATAGGTTCACAAAGGCTGGCGTCAATTTTTCCGAGTCGTTCAAGCGCATCTTTAACAGATTTTTGTTTAAAATGAAGTTGCGACTCATAACTCATGTGTTGCCACTTGCATCCTCCACATACGCCAAAATGCTGACAAAATGGTTCGATACGATGCTGAGAAGACTCTATCAAAGAAATAATTTTGGCTTCGGCAAAATTTTTCTTTTTCCTATAAAGCTCGATATCTACTACATCCCCCGGGATAGCCTTATCTATAAAAATAACAAGCTCGTCGGCCTTGCCTACACCTTTTCCTCCTTCGGCGATGTCGGTGACCAGAACATTCTGGAATTGCTGTCGTTTCGTACGGACTTTTCTCATCAGGTTTGTTTATAACAAGTCAAACCCAATATCATTTCTGAAATACCGACCATCGTAATAAATACGACCGGCATCGGCCGTTGCCGACTGAACTGCATCAAAAAGGGTGTCCTGTAAAGATGTTACCGCAATTACACGGCCTCCAGCAGTTGTAACCTGCCCATTTTCTGTATCAGTTCCGGCATGAAACACGAGCGAATGTCTAACATTTTCAATGCCTGTGATAACTTTGCCCTTCAAGTAATCGCCCGGATAGCCTCCGGACACGAGCATGATCGTAGCGGCTGTTTTTGATGAGACTAGCAATTGTTTCTCATCTAAATTCCCGTTTGCCACTCCAAGAAAAAGTTCTAGTAAATCACTTTTTATTCTCGGTAGAACACTTTCTGTCTCAGGATCGCCCATTCTAACATTATATTCAATCACATAAGGCTCGCCCTTAAAATTCATTAAGCCAATAAAAATAAATCCTTTGTATGGGATTCCGTCTTTTTTCAAACCCTCTATGGTTGGGATGATCACGGAATCTTCAACCTTTTGCATAAACGCCTGGTCAGCAAAAGCTACCGGAGAAATTGACCCCATTCCGCCGGTATTCAAGCCAGTGTCTCCTTCGCCTATACGCTTATAATCTTTAGCTTCCGGAAGAACTTTATAATGTGTACCGTCTGTCAATACAAAAACAGAGAGTTCAATTCCTTTCAAAAACTGCTCTATAACTACCGTACTACTGGCTTCGCCAAACTTGGCGTCCTCTAACATGGACCTAAGCTCAACCTTGGCTTCGTAGACAGATTCACAAATCAACACCCCTTTACCTCCAGCAAGGCCGTCTGCTTTTAATACGATCGGAAGCGAGTGAGAATCAAGATAGTTGAGTCCTTCTGAAAGAGTACCCTTGGTGAACGAGCGTGATGCGGCAGTTGGAATTTTATGCCTCTGCATAAACTGCTTGGAGAAATCTTTACTTCCTTCCAGGCGTGCTCCTTCTTTTTGTGGCCCTATTACAGGAACACTTTTCAAAGATTCATTTTCGAGGAAAAAATCATGAATGCCATTAACTAGAGGCTCTTCGGGACCCACAATCACTAATCCGATTTGATTCGCGACCACAAAATTTCCGATAGCCTCAAAGTCAGCAGAGTTAATACTAACATTTTTGCCATAAATTCCCGTTCCGGCATTCCCCGGTGCGATATATAAATTGCGGCATTTTTCACTTTGAGTAATTTTCCATGCAAAAGCGCTTTCTCGTCCGCCAGAGCCAATTAGAAGGATGTTCATGGTTCAAAGATATATATTCTGTTAGCCAAACAAGGGGAATTTTTTCAGCAAAAAAATTGTAAATTCGGCTTTTTCATATGCCAAAATGGCTTAGGCTAGACAATGGCGTAGTTGTTGGGAAATAGATTGCACTATAATAAAAAACATGTTAGGATTTTTAAATAAACTATTCGGAAGTAAATCTGAACGAGATATAAAACTGATCAAGCCCCTAATCGATCAGATAAAAGAAGAATATAATAAACTAAATAACTTAACTCACGATGAGCTAAGAGAGAAAACTGTTGGTTTCAAAAGCCATATTAAAAGCCGCCAGGCAGATATTGATCAAGCAATATCCGAACTTAAATTAAAAGCGGAGGCTCCTGAACTGCCAATCAACGAAAAGACCGACATCTACGATGAAGTAGATAAGCTTTTACAAGACAGAGATAAAGATCTTGAAAAAGTCCTTATGGAAATCTTACCAGGAGCGTTTGCGGTTATGAAAGAAACGGCTAAACGCTTTGCTGAGAACAAATTTATCGAAGTTACTGCAACGCAATTTGATCGCGATCTCGCTGCCAGAAAGCCAAATGTTGTAATCAAAGGCGATAAAGCAACTTACTCCAACACTTGGCTGGCTGCCGGCAGCGAAGTAACCTGGAATATGATTCATTACGACGTACAACTTATTGGCGGTATTGTCTTACACCAAGGAAAAATTTCCGAAATGGCCACCGGCGAAGGGAAAACATTAGTAGGGACGCTACCGGTATATTTAAACGCCCTTGCAGGTCAAGGAGTGCACATAGTTACCGTAAACGATTACCTTGCCAGACGTGACTCTGAATGGAATGGCCCGCTGTTTGAATTCCATGGTCTTAGCGTTGACTGCATTGATAAACACCAACCGAATTCTGACGAAAGACGAAAAGCTTATCTCGCTGATATTACATTCGGCACCAATAACGAGTTCGGTTTCGATTATCTACGGGATAATATGATACTAACGCCGGATAGCCTCGTTCAGCGTAAACTACACTTTGCAATAGTTGACGAGGTCGATTCAGTGCTGATAGATGATGCTCGGACGCCTTTAATCATTTCTGGGCCAATTCCAAGGGGAGATGAACACGAATTCCATCTTTTAAAACCACGAATAGAGCGCTTGGTAAACGCCCAAAAAGCGTTCACAAGTTCAGCCCTAAATGAAGCAAAGAAATTAATCAATGACGGGAAATCAGGCGCGATGGATGGTGGCCTGTCACTTTTGCGGGCACATCGAGGACTGCCTAAAAACAAGGCATTGATTAAGTTTTTGAGTGAGCCCGGTGTAAAACAGAGCCTTTTGAAGACAGAACACTATTACATGCAAGATCAAAACAAGGAAATGCATAAGGTAGATGCTGAACTGTTTTTCGTGATTGATGAAAAAAACAATCAGGTCGAATTAACTGAAAAAGGAATTGAACTAATAACTGCATCGGGCGAGGATACTAATTTCTTTGTATTGCCAGACGTAGGAACTGAAATTGCAGATCTTGAGAAATCAAGTCTTTCTACAGAAGAAAAAATAGCGAAGAAAGATGACCTGATGCGTGATTTCTCGATCAAATCAGAACGCATACATTCTGTCAATCAATTACTAAAGGCATATACGTTATTTGAACGCGATACGGAATACATCATTGATGAAGGAAAAGTAAAGATCGTCGATGAACAAACCGGCCGAATCATGGAAGGACGCCGTTACTCGGACGGGCTACATCAGGCAATTGAAGCTAAAGAAAATGTAAAAGTTGAAGACGCATCGCAAACTTACGCAACGATCACTCTTCAGAATTACTTCCGCATGTACCATAAGCTTTGTGGAATGACCGGTACCGCGACGACAGAGGCGGGGGAATTTTGGCAGATCTATAAACTTGATGTTGTTGAGATCCCAACCAATGTGCAGACTCAACGAAAAGATATCGAAGACATGGTATACAGAACCATGCGTGAGAAATATAACGCAGTTGCCGACGAGATTGTTAAGCTAAGCGAGGCAGGTCGCCCGGTACTTGTCGGTACAACTTCTGTTGAAATTTCGGAACTGTTGAGCAGGATGCTTAACCTTCGAGGGATTAAGCATAATGTATTAAACGCGAAACTACACCAGAAAGAAGCCGATATCGTCACGGAAGCCGGAAAGTCCGGAACGGTAACCATCGCTACAAATATGGCAGGTCGAGGCACAGATATTAAATTAGGTTCTGGAGTGAAAGAAGCAGGCGGTTTGGCGATTGTGGGAACCGAGCGTCATGAATCTCGGCGCGTTGATAGGCAGCTTCGTGGTAGAGCTGGCCGTCAAGGAGATCCGGGGTCATCGCAATTCTTTGTATCGCTTGAAGATAATCTGATGCGCTTGTTTGGTTCAGAAAGAATTTCAAACATAATGGTTCGTATGGGAATTGAAGAGGGTGAAGTAATTCAGCACTCCATGATCACTAAATCCATCGAACGAGCGCAGCGTAAGGTAGAAGAAAACAATTTCGGCATCCGTAAACGCTTATTGGAATATGATGATGTGATGAACTCTCAGCGTACGGTTGTTTATACAAAACGTAAAAACGCATTGTTTGGAGATCGGCTCGACGTTGATTTGAACAATACTATTTTTGATGTTGTAGAAGACATCGTTTCTGAATACAAGGAGGGAAATAACTATGAAGGATTCCCTCTTGAATTTATTCGCATATTCTCTGTTGATCCGGAAGTTACAGCACAGGAATTTACTGCAGAATCGATTCCGACATTGACAGAAAGGATATTTTCCAGAATTAATGATTTCTATCACCGGAAATCAGATTCAATTGCAAAACAAACATTGCCGGTATTAAAAGATATTTTTAAAGAACGAGGCGAGTATATCGAAAATATTGTCGTTCCCTTTACAGATGGCATTCGTGGTATTCAAGTCGCTACCAACCTAAAAAAAGCCATTGAAAGCGAGGGGCGTGAAATATTTAAAAACTTTGAAAAGTCAGTTGTACTGTCGCTAATCGACGATCTTTGGAAAGAACATCTTCGAGAAATGGATGAACTAAAACAGTCGGTACAAAATGCAGTTTACGAGCAAAAAGATCCGTTGGTGATTTACAAAATGGAGGCATTTAATCTGTTTAAGCAGATGCTTGCAACCGTAAATAAAGATATTGTAAGTTTCTTGTTTAAAGGGTTGATCCCAAATCAGCAGGCTGAGGACCTGCGAGAAGCAAGACCTCAACCGAAACAAGATATGAGTAAACTCAAGATATCTAAACCTGAACTAGTGCAATCGGCCGCCGGAACTCCTGTCCAAGATACTAGAGAAATTCAAAAACCACAGCCGGTTCGAGTTGAACATAAAGTAGGAAGAAATGATGCTTGCCCATGCGGTAGCGGTAAAAAATACAAACATTGTCACGGGATAGGTGTTCAATAGCTTTGCTGGCAAAGTGAGCTGAATTAAATGATTTATTAACTTTGATTGAAAATTTATTTGAGGATTTTTGCGTTAGATCTCTAATGGGGTTTCAATTGAAATTCACCGTACTACTATTTGCTAGTTTCTTCGTACTCGATAACGGATTTGCGCAGTCAAAAGGTCGTGTTGAAGTGATCAAAGACGCCCAAATTGATAGCCTAATTTCGAGACGAATAGCCATGAGCTCTTCGGTCGAAGGATCAGGATCGGCTGCTTACCGAGTTCAAATATATTCGGGGTCAGAGAGACAAGACGCATTTGACGCACAAAATCGATTTAAGTCACTTAATCCGTCAATTACAACTTACCTGAGCTATATTGAGCCCAACTATAGAGTACAAGCCGGCAATTTTCGTACAAGACTTGAAGCTCAAAATTTTACAATGAGCCTAAAACAGACGTTTCCTGCTAGTATTATTGTTCCGGCAAAGCCAAATCTCTCTCAATAAAAATAAAATGCTGAAAGAAAAAATCAAACAACTTGCCGGTACAATACAAGAAGCAGTGGTAAGAGATCGTAGGCATCTCCATGCACACCCTGAACTTTCCTTTCAGGAGTTTGAAACATCCGCGTTCATAAAGTCCGCTCTTGATAAATTAGGAATTCAGTACCAGTCAATGGCAGAGAATGGAGTAGTTGCGCTTATTAAAGGAGCAAAACCTTCTGAAAATGTGGTAGCATTACGTGCAGATTTTGATGCGCTGCCTATTTTTGAAGCAAATGAGGTGCCCTATAAGTCGTTAAATGTAGGCGTGATGCATGCTTGTGGACACGATGTACATACGTCTTCACTATTAGGAACAGCTACAATTTTAATGGAACTCCGAGAAGAATTTGCTGGTACTGTAAAACTAATCTTTCAACCAGCCGAAGAAAAATTGCCCGGTGGTGCAAACTTGATGATCAAAGAAGGTGTGCTCGAAAATCCGACGCCACAAGCGGTTATCGGGCAGCATGTTATGCCACTCATTGAAACCGGCAAAGTGGGTTTCCGATCTGGAAAATACATGGCCTCTACCGACGAACTTTATGTAACCATTAGAGGAAAAGGTGGACACGCGGCTCAACCAAGCCAGAATATTGATCCGGTGTTAATCACCTCACATATCATCGTCGCGTTGCAACAAATTGTGAGTCGCGCTGCCGATCCCAAAATGCCCACGGTGTTATCTTTTGGGAAAGTTATCGCCAATGGCGCTACCAATGTTATTCCAAACGAAGTAAAACTTGAGGGCACATTTAGAACGATGAATGAAGAATGGCGGGCAGAAGCGCATCGTCGAATGAAGAAAATTGCCGAAGGTATTGCCGAAAGCATGGGTGGAACTTGTGAATTTACTATTGTCAAAGGCTACCCCTTTCTTGTTAATGAGGAAAAGTTAACCGCAAATCTTCGCGGCTTCGCTGAAGATTACCTGGGCAAAGAAAATGTTGTTGATCTTGACATTTGGATGGCGGCAGAAGATTTTGCTTACTTCTCTCAAGTAGCTGATTCTTGTTTTTATAGGCTCGGTACGCGTAATGAAGCTAGAGGAATCGTTTCATCTGTCCATACTCCAACTTTTGATATCGACGAGAATGCGCTCATGCTAAGCACTGGACTGATGACCTACCTTGCACTCAAACGACTTGGCAATTAATTACCAAACTTGTTGCTAAAAATTTAAAGCCTTATGATTAAGGATCGATGAAAAAAATATTAATTGTACTGTGCTTTCTTTGTCTCTCCAATATCGCGTTAGCACAAAGAATAAAGCGTTTCAACCCAGATACCGTTTTAACCGTACTTTCAGAACCGGTTAATATAAGTTCTACCCGTTTGAGCATCGAAACTTTTATCGACCAGATTCTCCGTGATACCAGCTTCTATCAGGCGTTCCGCGACATGAAAAAATTTAGTTTTATCGCTGAAAATCGTGTCTATACGTATAGTAAATCCGACCAGGTAGATAGTAAACTTTTTCGCCGCATTTTTCATAACAACAATGGGCCCTATAAAATGGAAACCCTGGCAAAGCAAGATAGCGGTAAACTTTACAAAAAGAACGGAACATTTCAATCCGAAACTGTAGACATGTTCGACTATATTTTCATGAATCCCTATAATTCCGATTTTGTCCCCTCCTCTGCATCAGGTACCAATGAAACATATAAAGACAAGCTAAAAACACTCATTTTCCGTCCGGGGCACCCCATCAAGGGGATGGCATTTGCAATGGCGGGCATCAGCAGCAAAACGCAGCTCTTTACTGCAAACATGCGGCAGTACTACGATTATTCATTCTTTAGTGGAACCTATCTTGATTCTATACCTGTTTATCGTTTTAAGGTCGCTGTAAAACCCGGCCTATCGAACTGGACGAAGGATGGAATAATGATCAAGGAGCTAACAACAATATTCGATAAGCGAAATCTCCAAATCCTTGGTCGCTACATTGACATGAAACTAGATGCTCCACTCATTTATGATTTCGACGTACAGATGAATATTGAGATGAGTTATTTTGGGAATAGATCGACAATGCTTCCCACAAAAATCAGTTATCAGGGTAACTGGGACTATCTCACCCATAAGCAAGAACGCGCAAGTTTTCTGGTACTGCATAAAGGATATGCGACGGGCAAAAATTAATTTTTGAGCCGTTGAATTAGTTCATCTAAGTATTAATTCGCTGATACTTCGTATATTTCAATCCAAGACACTGGTTGTGATTGCTAAAGAAACAAAAGAAAAAATTATTGAAACCGCTCGAATCGAAGAGGTGGTCGGCGATTTTGTGCAGCTTAAAAAGCGCGGCACGAGCCTTATTGGCTTATGCCCTTTTCATAATGAAAAAACCCCTTCCTTTAATGTTTCTGTAACTAAAGGAATTTTTAAATGCTTCGGTTGTGGCAAAGGCGGTGATTCGTTGCAATTCATCATGGATCATGAGAAATATTCGTATCCGGAGGCACTTAAATACCTTGCGGCAAAATATCATATCGAATTTGAAGAAACTGAACACTCTCCCGAACAACTGATCGCTGACAATAACAGAGAAAGCTTATATATTATTTCCGCTTGGGCGGGAAAATTCTTCCAGAACAGTATGTGGGAGACCGAAGAAGGCAAAAATATTGGACTAAGCTATTTTAGAGAACGCGGCTTCCGCGATGAAATCATCAAGAAATTCGAGCTTGGATACTCGCCCGATGAATGGGATGCCCTGATAAAGCAAGCTACTACAGAATCGTATAAGGAAGAATTTATCCTTGAATCAGGCTTAGCCATACGCAATGACAAAGCCAAATTATACGACCGATTTCGCGGAAGAGTAATGTTTCCCATACATAATTTTACCGGACGAATAATTGGTTTTGGAGGACGTACGCTAAAGAGCGATAAGAATATTCCTAAGTACGTAAACTCGCCCGAAAGCGACATTTATCATAAATCAAATGTTCTTTACGGCCTATTCCACGCTAAAAAAGCGATCCGAGATGAAGATAATTGCTATCTGGTAGAAGGCTATGCCGATGTGCTGTCAGTACATCAGGCCGGCGTGGAAAATGTGGTTGCCTCTTCGGGCACTTCGTTAACAATTGAGCAGATACGCCTTATTGGTCGGTTTACAAAAAACGTAAGCATCTTATACGATGGAGATGATGCCGGGATTAAAGCTTCGCTCCGCGGACTGGATATGATTTTAGAAGAAGGTCTTAACGTTAAGATTGTTCTTTTCCAGGATGGCCAAGACCCCGATTCGTACGTTCAGAGATTTGGAAGCGCAGCGTTTAAAACCTACATCGCGGAAAATAGTCAAGATTTTATCCTGTTCAAGACTTCCATCTTACTAAAAGATGCCGGGAATGACCCTATTAAAAGAGCAGGTGTAATCCGCGAAGTAGTTGAAAGCATCGCAAAAATTCCGGATAACATTAAAGCGTCAGTTTTCGCGCGCGAATGTAGCTCGTTGATGCAGATTGAAGAGCGGGTACTTATTTCAGAGCTAAACAAAATGCGTCTGGGCAAACAAAAAAAAGCGAGTCAGTCACCCGCGCCGCAACAATTCGAAACACCGTTGTATCCGGATGTTTTAGTCGAACCCTATACAGATTCAGATGAATGGCAAGAAAAGGAGATTGTTAGGCTCTTGCTAACTTATGGACATGAATTAGTGCAATGGGATGGAATAACGGATACTTACATTGCTCCCTATGTGATTGCCAACCTATCTGATGTGACTTTTGAGCATCAAATCTGCCTAAAAATAATCGAAGCTTACAAAACTGGGTTAGAAAAAGGGCATCTACCTACCGAACAAGATTTTATTCGTAGTCCAGATCATGAGGTTGCCCAAATGGCAATTTCCCTAGTTTCATCTCCGTACTTACTGAGTGAAAATTGGTACGCAAAGCGGAAAATATTTGTGCGTAATGAAAAAGAGAACATGCGAGTAACCATTTTAGGCGGCATTTTTCATCTAAAGAAACGAAAAGTTGAGCACATACTTCGCAATATTATGGACGAGATTCAGAATGAGCCCGATCATGACAACCAGTCCATATTGATGCAGCGATATATGCGTGTGAAAGAAGTTGAAAAAGGAATCTCCACCTATCTTGGATCCGTGATTTTAAAGTAAGATTTTCTTCTTGCAATGGCAGAACACAATGATTTTGGGAAAAAAGGCGAGCTAATCGCAGAACATTTTCTGAAAGAAAAAGGCTACGAGATTTTGGATCAAAACTGGTCGCATAAAAAATCGGAAGTGGATCTTATCGCCTACACTAATAAAAAAATCGTTTTTGTTGAAGTAAAAACCCGCAGCAATAATATCTTTGGAGAGCCAGAAGATTTTGTTAGTGTACACAAGCAGATTCAAGTGGAACTCGCTGCTAATGAGTACATCCACCTGATGAATTTCGAAGGAGAAATAAGATTTGATATTATATCCGTCCTATTTGATAGCAGTGGAAAGTATAGCATTAGGCATATCGAAGATGCTTTTTGGCCTGAAAATTAATGATGAAGAAACTATTTATAATACTCTCTTTTAGCTCTTTTTTACTTATCGCTTGCCGCCAAGATGAGAAAGAATCTGGCATAAGTATTTTATCTCCCGAAGCAGGAACCGTAGTAAAATCAGGAGATAAATTTTCAATAGACATGCATCTACCTCCCGGCACCAAAGCTGACTCAATTGTCTATCTGCTGGACTCCAACATCGTCTATCGCCAGTTGGATACAGCGATAGTTCATATTGGCACGGTCGATCTGCCAATGGGTAACCACCTGATAACCGCCAAAATATACAATGGCGCTATCGCCGAAGATTTTACTTCTAATATTGTTGTTGTCGCTGCAAAACCACCACTACATTACAGCTACAAGGTAGTAAATACCTACCCTCATGATTCAACGTCTTTCACAGAAGGCCTAGAGTATCATGATGGATTTATATATGAAGGAACGGGACTTGAAGGCTCTTCTTACCTGACAAAAACCGACCTTAAAACGGGGAAGATCCTCCAAAAGATAGAACTTGATAAGATATATTTCGGTGAGGGAATTACTATCGTCGGTGATAAGATTATTCAAATTACATATCGAAATGGTGTTGGTTTCGTCTATGATAAAGCGAGCTTCAAAAAGCTCTCCGAATTTAATTATCAGGCAGGTGCAGAAGGCTGGGGCTTAGCTTTCGATGGCACACGCATTCTCAATACCGACGGCACAAGTACCATTCATTTTCTAAACAAAGATACTTATCAAAAAGAAGGAAGTCTCGAAATTTACGACGATAAAGGTCCTGTCGATCTTTTAAATGAAATTGAATTCATAGACGGGAAGATCTATGCAAATATTTGGGAGGTCGAAAGTCCGAAAATTATAGTCATCAACCCGAACACAGGTGCTGTCGAAGCAGAAATCAACCTACAAGCCCTCTTACCAGATTACTATGACGAGGGCCTTACCAATGTGTTAAACGGTATCGCCTGGGATTCGATAGGCCGTCGAATGTTCGTGACAGGAAAGAAATGGTCTAAGCTATATGAGATAAAGGTTATAAAAGAATAGAATTAAGTTTTATCACCAAGCTCGATTCCAAGGTATTTTCCGGTATGACTTCCCTGTACCTTAACCAGGTCTATAGGCGTTCCGGCAAAAAGCATCTCTCCGCCACCTGCACCCCCCTCGGCACCCATGTCGATCACCCAGTCGGCCACTTTAATAACATCCAGATTATGCTCAATGACCAGTACCGTATTTCCATGATCTACCAAGCGGTTTAGAACACCCAACAAAACGTTGATATCCTCAAAATGAAGTCCGGTGGTTGGCTCATCAAGAATGTAGAATGTTTGCCCAGTATCTTTCTTAGAAAGTTCAGTTGCTAACTTAACCCGCTGCGCTTCTCCGCCCGATAGGGTAACCGAAGACTGTCCCAGTCGAATATATCCCAGGCCAACATCGTTCAGTGTCTTTATCTTACGATAGATCGCCGGAATCGACTCAAAAAATGCTACTGCATCTTCAATACTCATGTCCAGAACATCACTAATTGATTTTCCGCGATAGCGTACTTCCAAAGTTTCCCTATTATAGCGCCTTCCCCCACATTCTTCGCAAGGAACCTGAACATCCGGCAGAAAATTCATCTCAATGATTTTCATCCCACCGCCCTGACAGGTCTCACATCTGCCCCCTTTTACGTTAAAAGAGAACCTACCCGGTTTATAGCCGCGGATCTTCGCCTCAGGCAAAGCCACAAACAAATTTCTAATGTCAGAAAAAACTCCAGTGTAGGTTGATGGATTAGAGCGCGGCGTTCGTCCGATCGGTGCCTGATCAATTTCTATAACTTTGTCAATATGCTCCAAACCTTCTATCTTCTTATACTTAAGCGGCTGTTTCTTTGCCCTGAAAAAATGATGATTGAGTATAGGATACAGTGTTTCGGTAATCAAGCTGGATTTTCCACTACCGGAAACTCCTGTTACGCAGATAAACTTGCCGAGAGGAAACTCGGCTGTTACATTCTTTAGATTATTGCCAATTGCATTTTTTAGTATAAGCGACTTTCCGTTACCCGGACGTCTTTCCGCCGGAATTTTTATCTCCTTGTTTCCATTGAGATATGCAGTCGTTAGAGTAGATTTCCTTAAAACCGTTATGGGAGTGCCTTCCGCAACCACTTCGCCTCCATGTACTCCGGCTGCCGGACCCATATCAATTACGTGGTCGGCCTCTAGGATCATTTCCTTATCATGTTCTACCACTAAAACAGAATTACCGATATCTCGAAGATTTTTCAATGCTCCTATTAGCCGGGCGTTATCCCTTTGGTGCAAACCAATACTGGGCTCGTCTAAAATATACAACACATTAACTAACTGAGATCCAATTTGCGTTGCTAGCCTAATTCTTTGGGCTTCGCCTCCCGAGAGGGTTTTTGAAGTCCTGTCGAGGGTCAAATAATTTAATCCCACATCTAACAGAAATCCAATTCTACCTCTTATTTCTTTTAATATTTCCTTAGAAATAATTAACTGTCGATTGCTAAGTTGGCCTTCGATCATACTAAACCAAACGCTTAAGGCGGAGATATCCATTCCCGCAAGCTCAGAGATATTTTTATCTCCAACTTTAAAGTGTAGCGATTCCTTTTTCAACCGCGCTCCATTACAAATAGGGCAAGTTTTCAGTATCCGGTAATTCTCAAGATCTTCGCCGGAATCCGCTCCCTTCTTATCGGATTGTTCCTCTAAAATCTTTATTATCCCGTCAAAAGAGATTTGATAATTCTGCACATTCCATTTATTGTATTCTACTGGAACGGTAATTATATCATGCGAGCCATTCAAAATGATATCTATAATTTCTTCCGGGAGCTTCTCAATAGGAACCGACAAAGAAAACTCATATTTCTTTGCTAAAGCTTTCAAAATCTGAAAGATCCACACTTCTCTATATTCGCCCAGAGGGGCAAGTCCGCCCTGAATAATACTTAGTTTCGGATTAGGTATCACCGATGCCCTGTCTACGTCAAAGATGTAACCAAGTCCGTCGCAACGCTCACAAGCACCATATGGAGAGTTAAAGGAAAATGTGTTGGGCTGCGGCTCATCGTAAGAAATTCCCGAAACAGGGTCCATCAGATATTTACTAAAGAAATATTCCTTATTGTCCTGATCCGTTAACTTTATAATTCCCTTAGCCGCTTTAAGAGCAGTTTGAATTGAAGCATAAAGACGTTTCTTTTCATCTTCCGATATGATCAACCTGTCGACAACAATTTCAATATCGTGTATTTTATACCGATCAAGTTGCATTTTAGGCTTAATATCTACAATCTCGCCATCAACTCGAACTTTTAGGTAGCCTTGCTTACGGATTTGTTCAAATAGCTCCCGATAGTGCCCTTTTCTTCCCTTTACTGTAGGAGCTAAGATATTAATCGTCCGGTTCTTGAATTGAAGAAGAATACTGTTTAATATCTGACCCTCAGTCATACGCTCCATTTTTTCTCCGGTCATATAGGAGTATGCTTCGCCAATCCTTGCAAAAAGAAGGCGCATAAAATCATAAATTTCCGTGATGGTACCTACGGTCGATCGGGGATTTTTAGAGGTGGTTTTCTGTTCAATAGCAATTACTGGACTCAGTCCTGAAATTTTATCTACATCGGGTCGCTCCATGCCACCAAGAAACTGCCGGGAGTAGGCCGAAAAGGTTTCCATGTAGCGGCGCTGACCTTCAGCATAAATGGTATCGAATGCCAAAGACGATTTACCGCTTCCGCTTAAACCTGTGATCACAACAAGTTTATTTCTCGGAAAGGAAACATCAATATTTTTAAGATTGTGGACTCTGGCACCGTAAACTTCTACTTCACTTTGGTCGCCCAGGTCGGGAATAATTTTGCTCATAAAAACATGAACCACCGCTCAGGCAGTCGGATTACAAAGATGCAAAATTGTTACAGAAGAGCCCGAACGGAAAACAATAAAACTAATCTACTTTTAATTGTAAAAAATATATGGCTTTACAACCGCAGGTTTATCCGCTAAGGGCAGGATTTCGTATAGATGCTTAAAATCAGAATTTATAAAACGCCGAGCTTCAATTGGTTTCGCGTAGCCGTGTTGCACCGGATTTTCGATAATCTCTTTCATTGAAATCAATTTGTAAACATAACTTCCGGTTTCCCGATTAAGCTTCATTTTGAAGTAATTGTCTTGACGCTGTCTGATCATCTGCCTCTTCAAATTTGTTTCGCCAATATTATATGCGGCAGCAACGAGTGTCCAGTCGTTGAACTCCATATATAGAGACTTTAAATACTTACAAGCAGCAATCGTAGACCTACGAATATCTTGCCGCTCATCCACATTCTTATCTACTCTAAGTCCGTAGGTTCGAGCAGTACCCGGCATAAATTGCCAATAACCCGAGGCGCCCCTATATGAGGATGTACCGCTCTCAAAACCGCTTTCGACTAAAGGAATGTATTTAAAATCATCTGGTATTCCGTATGCCTTCAACATCGACTCTACAATCGGAAACCATCTCTTAGCATTTTGATGCAATTTCGATGTCTGCATCGTATTGTGACTATACGCTTTAAGCTCTTTTCTTATCCGTTTAACAACATTTGGATCTTGCGAAGGCATGGTTTCATTTGCAAAACTCATAGAAGCTATAAAACTGTCTGTGGAAGAGTCTTTTTGAGGTGAATCACCAAATTTAAATGGCGATTTCTGGCGGTCTGAAGGTGTGCTAAAAATAAAAAGCTTAGCCAGCACCATCAATACCAGCATGCCGGAGCACGCAATGAAGTGTTTTTTTATCATATCCTCTTTTATTATTAGTAAAAAAGTCAACAAAGATAATTTTTATCTTGTTAATTACCAAATAGTTACAAAACAGCCCCTGCTAAACTGCTGGTTTTTACGTTCTTACGTCCTAAAAAATGGGCGACAATATCAATATAACTTGTTAATTTTGTTAGCTTTGCAGCCCCATTCTAAAGAGGTATTATGCCATTCAAAAATAACAGGAACAGTCGCGATGACAAGTCCAAAAAAGCAGATAGGACGACTAAATCTTCCAAAGATTTTGCTCCAAAAAGCTCGAGAAATAGAACCGAAAGAACTGATTCAACAAGCGTTAGACCAAAAAAATTATTTGGAATCTCGAATGAAATTCCTCTAAAGAGTGACTCTAAGAGAGGCGCAGAAAGTCCGTTTGGCAAAGGCATAATCTCTGAAAGAGCTTCTGATCCAAAATCGGAAAGGCCTTTTAAAAGGCCGGAAAACAAGAGGCTTGAAAAATCTGACAACAAATCTTCCGGAAGAATTGTAAACAAGCCTTTCGGCAAGTCAGATGATAAGAAATTTGGCCGTTCCGGCGATAGAAAGACCGGAAGTACTGGTGCCAAAAAGATTTGGACTAAATCGGCGGACAGTTCGGGCGATGAGCGTGGACCAAGCCGTTATGGAAAATCAGACACGGGCCGTCCTTTTAGTAAGACTTATAAACCTAGAGCCCCATATTCTACAGACGATCGTAAAAATGCAACAGCAGATCGCTCAGAGCGCAAGCTAGGGGGTAAAGGCAAAAAATCGCCGGTTGAAAAAATTGCCGATGACGGCCTGATCCGCCTTAACAGGTATATTGCAAATGCAGGAATCTGTTCGCGACGAAAAGCTGATGAGTTGATTCAGGCCGGAGTTGTATCAGTAAATGGAGAGGTTGTTTCAGAATTAGGTACTAAAGTAGACCCATCAAAAGACCTTATACGGTATAACGGCGAGACCTTAAAACGAGAAAGAATGGTTTATGTATTACTAAATAAACCGAAAGATTATATAACAACCACAGACGATCCGCAAGAACGTAGAACCGTGATGGAGCTGGTGGAAAAAGCTTCGCGCGAACGCATCTATCCCGTAGGTCGTCTAGATAGAAATACCACAGGCTTACTTTTGATGACGAATGATGGAGCGTTAGCGGAAAAACTATCGCATCCCAAAAGCAACATTACGAAGCTTTATCAGGTTGAATTAAACAAAAACCTCGCACAGGGCGATTTAAATAAAATTTCTTTCGGACTGGAGTTGGAAGATGGGCCGATCAAGCCAGATGCAGTAAGTTATGTTCAAGGAGGCAGCAAAAAAGAAATTGGCATTCAAATCCATAGCGGAAGAAATCGTGTTGTAAGGCGTATTTTTGAACACCTCGGATACGAAGTCGTTAAATTAGACCGTGTGGTGTATGGCAGTCTAACAAAGAAAGATCTAACCCGTGGACGATGGAGATATCTTGAAGAGAAAGAGATCGTTCAGTTGAAACACCTAATCAAATAATAGCGAAAATTATTTAGAGAAATTATAACTTGCATCATAATTTCTCCCTTATGAACCGCACCACTTTAGTTTTAGTTGCTGCTCTTTTAGGCATCACAAATTTCTCCATTGCACAAAGTCCCAAGTATCATATTTTAGTAGGTACTTATACCAGTACTGGTAAAAGTGATGGCATCTATGTCTACGAGTTTGATGATCAAACGGGCGCCCTAAGTTATAAAAGTAAAATCACCGGAATAAGCAACCCAACTTACCTAGCTGTATCTCCAAACAGGAAACAGGTTTACTCGGTAAGTGAAGACAAAACACAAGCCATAAATTCATTCAATTATGATTCGAAATCAGGGGAGCTGACTTTCCTTAATAAACTAAGCACCAGCGGAGATGCTCCTTGTTATGTTTCGGTAGATGCTAGCGGAAAATATGTTTTTGCGGCAAATTATGGGGGAGGTAGCATAGTGGCTTTCCAAATTCGGCAAGATGGTTCTATAGGATCAGATTCGCAATTTATTAAACATGAGGGAAGCAGTATCGTAAAAGGACGCCAAAGTACTGCTCACGCGCATTCTGTGGTGCTATCACCCGATAACAAGTTCTTATTTGTGCCGGATCTAGGGATTGATAAGATTAATATCTACAAGTTTAATCCTAAGAACAGTGCACCTTTGAGCCCGTCCGAACCAGCATCCGTTCCGGTAACTCCGGGAAGTGGCCCAAGACACATCACATTTCACCCAAACAATAAGTTTGCATATTCAATACATGAGCTCAATGGAATGATTACGGCATTTAGCTATAAAAAGGGTGTCCTAAAAGAAATTCAAACTGCTCCTACTTTACCCGAGGGATTTAAAGGTAGGATCAGCGGAGCTGATATTCACGTTTCACCTGATGGCGAATTTCTATACGGCTCTAATCGCGGAGACGGGAATGATTTAGTAATTTATCGTATCGATCAAAAAAACGGACGTATCAACTTTGTGGGCAGACAAGCATCTCTTGGCAGGACTCCGCGCAACTTTACCATGGACCCATCAGGCAGCTTCTTGCTCGTCGCTAATCAAGATACTGACAACATCAGTGTTTTTAAACGTGATAAAAAAACCGGCTTGCTAACCGATACCGGACTAAAAGTTGACAATATCGGAAAACCTGCATTTCTTAAGTTTGTTGAAACTAACTAAAAGAATGCCTTCGCATTGCACGTGAATTGGTTCATTGAAACCGAATTGCCCGATTTTCTTTTTGCTGAAAATCAAAGCAATGACCTAGAGCCACCTAGATCAAAACAAAAATAACGATGTTGGATAAGTATCCTCCGCCTAGTTTATTGGCACCATACCCTGCAAGCAATCCTATAAATGATTATTCATCTGATACGTTTAAGTTAAAACATAAGCTTCAATTTAGCCGATGTATCAACTATAACACTAGCATCATTGCTGTTTGACATTTTGTAAAACTTGAAGACTCATGTCTTTATTGATTTGACATGTAATCATAGACATTAAAAAAGCATCCGATGGGCAGACACTTTTTCAACTAACCAATTATAACCTAAAAATAAACGAAAGTAGCTGTAGGGGAAGGAGTCGAACCTTCAAGGAGTGGTTAGCCCGTTACCGGATTTCCCAGATTCTCCGCCACCGAGACAAGGAGGTGTGTCTGCCAATTTCACCACCCTACAGTGTTTTAACAACCGTTTTATTGATTGCGTAAATCAAATGTAAGGCATTTATAATATCAATTGCAAATATTTTAACAAAATATTTCAATTTTTACTATTTTATTATTTAATTCGCATATAAATTATTATTGTACAAAATTCAAATGGAAAAACGGATGCAAAATTTAGAAATTGATAATCTGGACATGCAAATACTGGGATTCTTGCTAGAAGACGCCACTATCCCATATACTGAAATTGCTAAAAGACTAATTGTTTCCGGTGGGACGATTCATGTGAGAATGAAAAAAATGCAAGACATGGGGATAATAAAAGGATCGAATCTTATTATTGATGCCCAAAAAATAGGGTATGACGTTTGCGCTTTCTTAGGCATTTTCCTTGAAAAAGGATCCATTTACAAAGATGCCGTAGAAAAACTGAAGAAAGTAAAGGAGATTGTTGAATTACATTATTGCACCGGCACTTATAGCATGTTTGCAAAAATTATCTGTCGGGATACCAACCACCTTAGGGAAGTATTGAACGAAGATATTCAAGCAATAGAAGGAATTCAACGCACTGAAACATTTATATCTCTCGAAGAGAGTATTAAACGCCAGATTGATCTAGCAAGACAAGCCTAAAAATTTCCAAGAATATCTACCGTCTACTTTTGAATGTACATGACACTTTTTACAGTGGCTACTACTCTTTCAACATTAGGGAGGGCTTCAACCAATAAGGTTGGAGCATATGGAATGGGCACATCTGCAGATACAACCCTTAAAATTGGCGCATCAAGAAAATCGAAAGCATCTTTCTGAACTTTAAATGAAACTTCTGTCGCTATTGATCCGAGTGGCCAGGTTTCTTCAACTATTATTAGCCTGTTAGTTTTCTTTACAGACGCAATAACCGTATCGTAATCAATTGGGCGAACAGTTCGTAAATCGATAACTTCAGCACTGATACCTTCTTTTGCTAATTCTTCAACCGCAGGATTAACTACGCGGGTCAACATCTTGCCATAAGTAACTATCGTTACATCGCTGCCTTCTTTTACAACATTGGCTTTGCCAATTTCTATATAATATTCTTCTTCAGGCACTTCTCCTTTATCGCCATACATTACTTCAGATTCCATGAAAATTACAGGATCGGGATCTAAAATTGATTGCTTTAATAATCCTTTTGCTTCATATGGAGTAGAGGGCACTACAACTTTTAAACCTGGACAGTTTGCATACCAGTTTTCAAAATTCTGCGAGTGCTGCGCACCCAACTGACCGGCATTGCCCGTAGGTCCGCGAAATACGATAGGAACTGAAAATTGCCCACCACTCATTGACAGCACCTTGGCTGCACCATTTATTATCTGATCGATACCAACTAATGAGAAGTTGAAGGTCATAAACTCAATCACCGGACGTAATCCATTCATTGCCGCACCAATGCCGATGCCCGTAAACCCCAATTCAGAAATTGGAGTGTCTATTACTCTTTTCGGACCGAACTCGTCCAACATGCCCTGACTAACCTTATATGCCCCATTATATTCAGCAACTTCTTCGCCCATTAAAAAAATCTTCTCATCTTTTCGCATTTCTTCATTTAATGCTTCACGAAGCGCTTCTCTGAACTGTATCTCTCTCATGTTTAATCAAGTTTGGACGCAAATATAATGAGTAATGTTTGAAATACAACCCTGTAATAAAGAGGGCACAGTAATTTTGGTTTTCGGAGACAGATTACCCGATTTTAGGATAGGTTTTCTTAATCTTCAGGGCTATTTTCTACTGATTTAATCAAACTCATTTTCTTCTTCAGCGGCCTTTTCTAAAATATCTTGCGGCTCCTTGAAATTTGTCCGCACGAACGTACACCATTGGCACTCCTCTTTTCCGCAGCCGCTAAATTCATGATTGAGAATTCGGCCATAAGTTTCTTTGATCTGTTCTTTGACAAGCGATAAATCGTCGGCCGTAATATCCACCTTCTTTTTTATATATTCATTCTTGTAAGGCTCAACAAAGTCAAATTCAGCACCAATCGCTTTCCAATTATTGCGCCTATCGTTATCGACTAAAAGCTTATAAAATACGGCCTGCCTCCAGTAATCGCCACCCAAAGGGTCTTTTTCATTAGGTGGACTCAATTTCTTTTTCGCGTATTCGAAGCTTCCGGTTTTATAGTCTACAATATTTACGTCATTCCCCCTAAACTCGAGCTTATCAAGTACACCTTTTACGGGCACTCCCTCTATTTCAACATTGCTAATTCTATATTCTGCCACAATATATTTTTCCCAATGGCTGATGTATTTATTGTAGAAATCCGGAAGAATTTTATCGCCATATTCCATCCTCCTTTTAAATTGTTCATTAGTAAACGCTTCGCGATTGCGTTTCATATACCACTGAAAATCTTCTACGAATTTAGACACTCCATGGAACTCCTTTTTGTCTTCAGCCAAGGAACTAAATAGCTTATTCAAAGCTGAATGCACTGCAGACCCAAATGTCATTGACTCATTTTTGCCGGAAGGAACCATAATTAAATTCTGGAAATAAAACTTGAGTGGGCAGTCTAAATAGTTATTTAGATGCGTGCTACTAAGCACGTAATTCTGTAATAAAGATTCAACGTATTGCTTGTCAATCAATCCTATACTCGGTCTTTCATCCTGCGCAAATTGCAGAATGAAGAAATCGGTTAAAATGCTTTCCGACACTTCCTTTCTGCTGACCTGAAGGTCTGTTCGCGACAATATCTCTCCCAGAAAAAGCGTAGGTTCTAACTCTTTGCCATTTGCATCTTGGGCAGGATAAGAGATGGCAAGGAACTTCTTCGCCCGGGTAATTGCCACATAAAATAATCTGCGGAGCTCTTCGTCATTATTCGAAGAAGATGAAGAAGTAAATAAGTTATCAGGGAATTTATAGGTCGATGAAAGTTTCTTTTTCTTCTCCCACACATTCGTGTTTGCACCTATCAGATAGACATACTCAAATTCAAGACCTTTAGAGCCATGGCAGGTTAAGAAATTTACGCCTTGTTCATTAAATATAATCTGATTTACTTCAATAGAAATGTCGTTCTCTTCGAGAAGGTCTATCAATGTTACCATGTCTTTCAACTTCATGTCAGGCTTCTTCCTGCTTTCCTCTTTAAGAAAATTAAAAAGCGCAGAGATTGCCTGCATATACCAAGTCTTATCAGCCGAGCTTAGAATATAGGCTAGAATCCCTCCCCTAACCATTATCTTTTCAAAAAGGCCTTGTACCGTGAGGTTATTCGACTCTTTTATCCAAAACTCAAGATCATCGCTCAATCTTTTAATCTGTTTCCGGCTCTCTGTGTCAAATAGGGTTTGCGCAGTTTGTCTGGAAATATCGGAAATCTTTGCGCGTATTGAAGTTTTGTCAGTATGGCTTTTGTTATAATCGCTAACCTCTACGCTGATTTTAGCGATATCAATGGGCGCTATTTGGTAAAAATCATAGTGCATAATCTCAAATAGCAGCTCATCTCCGCTAAAAGGAAATTGACTTTCAAAGGCTAAATAACGAAGGATATTAATAAGTTTTCGTCCAAAAGGTTCTTTTAGAATATTTACCTTTCTCTTTGTATGTACAGGAATCCCTTTGAGCTGAAAAAATCGCGCTAACTCTTGCCCCGACCGATGTTCCTTATAGATAATAGCAATTTCTTCTGGCGGAACTCCGCTCTGTAATAACAGACCGACTTCATGGGTTATATCCGCGAATTCATTAAATTGACTGGAATAGGCCATGATCTTTGGATGCGGCACCACTCCGGCATACCTATCATTCTGAGCTATTAGATGTTTACTTAGTCCGGGAAGATTAATGCGCTCTGTATTGTGCTTAATTAGTTCTCTTGCAACATCCAATACGATCTGAGAAGAGCGATAGTTATCCGTTAACATCACCCGATAGAGGCTATCCGCATAGCGCGAGTTGTATTCTTCGATGTTTTGAACGTTTGCTCCCTGAAACCTGAATATTGACTGATCATCATCGCCGACTACAAAAATATTGGGCTTATCCCAATAACTGATCAGCAAATTGATTAATTCATTTTGAGTGCCGCTTGTATCTTGAAATTCATCTACTAAAACATATTGATACCGCTCTTGGTAGTTGAGAAGGAAATTTTCATCTTTCTTAAAAGCGTCTAATACCCATAAGATCATATCGTCATAGTCATAACGCGACATTTTCATCATCAACGCTTGATAGGCCTTAAACTCGTTCACCGCAGCACAAAGCTTATCCATATCTTCGCGCATTTGAGAAAATTCGGGCTTCAGCGACCCTGCTTCATTCGCTTTATATTTCCTTACATATTTAAACGTTTTGTAATACGGAGAATCCGGTTCGCAATTCTCAACCTGATCAATATATTCGGAGATCTTTTTGTCGATTATTTCAGGCGACCACCCTTCCCTTTTCATGATCGAAAACAATTCCTGCAGACGTTTTATCTCATAATAAACATCCCCCCTAAAACGCTTTAACAAATGATTAGGCGGAAAACCATCAACAAGTTTTCGAAAGAGGTCTATGCGTTCAAGATCGGAAATAGGATCCAATTCCAGCTTACCAAAATAATCCAGATTTTCTTGAATAATGTAGTTACAGAAAGCGTGGAAAGTGTAGATATTGACGCGATAAGCATCTGGGCCAATAAAATCAAACAATCTTTTACGCATGGCAACCGTTCCTGCGTCTGTATACGTTAGACATAATATATTATTTGCCTGCGTATCTGTTTCAGTAAGAATCTTACCGATCCTAGCAGCGAGAATTTGCGTTTTTCCAGTTCCCGGACCGGCGATCACCAATACAGGGCCGTCTATCTGATTTACTGCTTTAAGCTGATTCTCATTCAGTCGCTCAAGCGCTTTTTGAAAATTTTGGTTGTATTTGGATAGGATCTGCATGGCGGTTTACGAATTTGCGGAAAATAAATTACCAAAACTAATTTGACACCTTCTTAACATAATAGGGAATGCAAAACCATTAACTTTGATTTTACGTTTATACATCTAAAATGCGGGGATATTCCTTTTCAAAATTCAATCCAAACGATCTTCCGCAAGGAGGATTTGATCAATTGTTAAAATTGTTCCTTGAATTATTGAATTATACTGCAGGAGATGCCGGAGAAGCGCTTGCTTGGATGAATGAGCTCGACAAACAACATCAGTTTACCAGTGATGACTATGCGATGGGCGATTTCATCGAAGACCTGAAAAACAAAGGATATATCAGCGATGACGAGAAAAACCCAGGCGATATTAAGATAACGGCTAAAACTGAGCAAAACATCCGCCAATCGGCGTTAGAAGAAATTTTCGGAAAATTAAAAAAATCTGGCAGGGGAAATCATAACAGCAATATCTCAGGGTTAGGAGAAGAAAAAAATGCCGACCGTCGCGAGTACCAATTCGGCGACAGCTTGGATCAAATAGACATGACGGCCTCGATCCATAATGCACAGATCAACCATGGGATCAGCGAATTTGCAATGACCGAGCGTGATCTTGAAGTGGAAGAAAAAGACTATAAGACGATCACTTCTACGGTCCTCATGATCGACGTTTCCCACTCGATGATTTTATATGGCGAAGACCGCATCACGCCCGCAAAAAAGGTAGCAATGGCTCTGGCTGAACTGATCCGCACAAAATACCCAAAAGATACGCTCGATATCGTAGTTTTTGGTAACGATGCCTGGCCAATAAGCATCAAAGATCTTCCGTACCTTCAAGTTGGTCCATTTCACACAAACACGTACGCAGGGCTAGAACTCGCCGTTGATATTCTGCGCCGAAGAAAAACACACAACAAACAGATTTTCATGATCACCGATGGAAAGCCAACCTGCTTGAAAGAAAATGGCAAATATTATAAAAATAGCGTCGGCCTTGATCGTAAAGTAGTTAACAAGACATTTAATATGGCAGCGCAATGCAAACGCCTCAATATTCCAATTACCACCTTTATGATAGCCAAGGACCCTTATCTGCAGCAGTTTGTAAGGCAATTCACCGAGATCAATGGAGGGAAAGCATTCTATAGTTCGTTAAAAGGACTGGGAGAATTTATTTTTGAAGATTATATAAAGAATAGAAGACGGACTGTTAAATAGTCTAAACCTTCCGACTTCCGGTCCTTCGGACTTTCCGAATTTACTGAAAAAAATTATGCAAGACATCAACATAAGAACACTAGAACAACTAAAAGCCTCAGGCTATCAAACTCGGTCTGTTAAGCAAGAATTAAGAGAGAATCTGATTTCTCAGCTGAAAAATAAGGAAGCGGGTTTTGAGGGAATCATCGGCTACGAGGATACCGTAATACCAGATCTACAGACAGCAATCTTGTCAAGACATAATTTTCTATTACTCGGTCTACGGGGTCAAGCCAAAACCCGTATCGCCCGGTTGATGATTAATCTGATGGACGAATATATCCCCTATATTGAAGGTTCAGAACTTTTTGAAGATCCACTAAATCCAATCTCCTGGTATGGCAGAACACAACTAGCTGAGCATGGAGATCAGACTCCTATTGCTTGGCTTCATCGTTCAGAAAGATACACCGAGAAACTTGCGACACCCGATGTCACCGTTGCCGATCTTATTGGTGATGTCGACCCTATTAAAGCTGCCACTTTAAAATTGACTTATTCAGATGAGCGGGTTTTACACTATGGTTTAATCCCTCGAGCGCATCGCGGAATATTTGTAATTAATGAACTTCCTGATTTACAGGCTCGTATACAGGTGGCTTTATTCAATATCTTGCAGGAAAAAGACATACAGATCCGTGGATTTAAATTGCGTCTACCGCTTGACATACAGTTTGTATTTACGGCAAATCCAGAAGATTATACCAACAGAGGTTCTATCGTAACTCCTTTAAAAGACCGTATAGAAAGTCAGATCCTCACTCACTATCCGAGGAGCGTTGATATCTCAAGGAAGATCACTCAACAAGAGGCGTCGCTTACTGCATCGCAACGCGAAAACATTGAAGCGGATGGCTTGGTTAAAGATCTTGTTGAACATATTGCCTTTGAGGCCAGAAATTCTGAGTATATTGATAAAAAATCGGGCGTTTCTGCGAGACTGACGATTTCTGCGTACGAAAACCTAATCAGCAATGCCGAACGCAGAATGCTGATCAACGACGAACCGCGTACACTTGTACGTATTTCTGATTTTATGGGAGCTATTCCTGCCATTACCGGCAAAATAGAACTAGTGTATGAAGGCGAGCTTGAAGGGCCTGCTAAAGTTGCTAATATCCTTGTCGGAAAGGCCATTAAAACGCTCATGGCTCAATACTTTCCGGAGCCCGAAAAGTTAAAAAAATCGAAGGCGGTGAATCCTTATAGTGAGATTACCAATTGGTTTGCTTCAGGCAATAGCATTAGTTTACTTGACGATCTTTCTGAACAGGAATACAAATCAGCTCTAAACTCAATTCCGGGATTGAAGAGTGTAGTCAAACAATTTCACCCGAATTTAAGTAAAAGTCAGCACCTGTTATTGATGGAATTTCTACTCCACGGACTGGCAGAATTTTCGCAGGTGAGCAAATCACATCTCGATAATGGTTTTACGTTTAAAGACATGTTCAATAGTCTATTCAACGCAGATTTCGGTGAAGACGATGATGAATATGACGAAAAGGATAGATATTAGTGCTCTAATCGTTTAGATGGCTGATCGTATTTTTATTTTAGTAATAATCAGCATTCTCTTGTTGCTGATTGATTGGTATATCTATAGAGCAGTTCGAGCAATTAAGCCTGGCTGGGCCAAGAATAGCCTACCATACATCTGGTGGGGCTACTCGGTGTTGCTGATAGTTGGAGTATTCATCGGCATATTTTTCAACTTGCGCCTATCACTAAGAGCAATCATTTTAGTTGCCTTTTTCATGACAGTAATATCCAAGATATTGCTGTTACCTTTTGTATTGGTTGATGATCTACGACGCGCTGTTTTGTGGGTAAAACAAAAATATTTCTATTCGGCCAAAAAGTCTGATGCAGAACCTAAAACAAAGGAAACAATAACTCGATCCGATTTTATTATAAAAGCAGGTATCGCGGTAGCTGCATTGCCTTTTGCAACTCTGACTTACGGCATTATTTCGGGAGCCTACGATTATCAGATAAACCGAAGAAAAATCTACCTTCCCAACCTGCCAAAGGCATTCGATGGCATTAAGCTTGCGCAACTATCAGACATTCATTCTGGTAGCTTTTACAATAAAAAAGCTGTACTAGGCGGAGTTGAGATGCTCCTGGCAGAGAAGCCTGATATTATATTCTTTACCGGAGATCTTGTTAATAATGTTGCTCCTGAGATGAAAGACTACCAGGATATATTCTCTAAAGTTAAGGCCCCTCTTGGTGTTTATTCCATCTTGGGAAACCATGATTACGGCGATTACTATTACGGACCGGGCCCATCAGCAGCAAAAGCAAGCAATCTTGTTGCAGTTAAAAATATCCATAACGTTCTTGGGTGGGACCTCTTAATAAATGCAAACCGGATAGTAAAAGTTGACAACGAAGAAATCTCAATTATTGGAATTGAAAATTGGGGTGCAGGTCGTTTCCCTAAATATGGCAAAATGGACTTAGCAGTTCAGAAGACAGACAATAGTCCAGTAAAACTACTCCTTTCGCATGACCCTTCACACTGGCGTGGGCAAGTAATTTCGGAATATCCAGAAATCGACATGATGTTTAGCGGGCATACTCATGGAATGCAATTCGGTGTCGTAACTGATCGCTTTCAATGGAGTCCGATACAATACATCTATAAGGAATGGGCCGGACTGTATCAGGAAAAGCATCAACAGCTTTATGTAAACGTCGGCTACGGATTTTTAGGCTATCCCGGCAGAGTTGGTATTTTACCAGAAATTACCATATTTGAGTTAAAGAAAGGATAAATTATCCTGTCCTTCATGAATAAACTTATCCGAAAGAGCCTTGATTTTTTGCTGTTTAGCAATGTTTTTATTGCATTGTGTGCAGTTGCGCAAGGATTGCTTTGCTATCGTTTGTTGAAGGTAGAGCCAGACAAGCTTGTGCTTGGTGTATTGTTTTGCTCAACACTGGCAATGTATAATTACAGTATCTTATTATCAAAACCGACCGATCTGCAGTATTCAGCATTAAGATGCGCGCAATGGGGCTTCTCCCATCGTCGCTTAACAGCTACGATAACTTTGCTCGCCATCTTGCCAATTATGCCGTTGGCTTTCTTTTTAGCTCTGTCTTCACAAATATTATTGTTCATTTTGGCTCTCATTTCTTTCGCTTATAATCTGCCATTATTCAGATTTGAGCAAAAGAAGTTTGGTCTGAGAAATATACCCGGAATCAAATTTCTGTTGATCTCCCTAGTGTGGTCTTTAAGCTGCGTTCTTCTGCCTATTCTGGAGCTCGAGAAGCAACAAATATTCATTACAGTAGCAGATACAATCTTACTTATCGCAGCTGAATTAGTTTTTATCGCAGCTATTACGATACCATTTGACATTCGCGACCTGTTTCAAGACAAAGAGGATGAATTGAAAACCATACCGGTTAGGTTTGGCGAAAAAAAAGCGTATCGGTTTTGCTTCACTTTATTATCTTGCTATCTGACACTTTTGTATCTGTTCACGGGCAATTTCAATGCTGACTTTATAGCACTTGCCTTTTCTGTTCTCTTAGCAGGATGGATTATTTTCAAATCTAATTGGGAAAAAAATGAATACTATTATTTCTTATACATAGACGGGATAATGATCATTCAATATCTTTTCATCGCCACGATCAGCTAGAAACTATTCTACCACAAATTTATATCCTATTCCCCTTACAGTTTGTAAATACTCTGGCCGATCGGAATTTTCTTCAATTTTCTTTCGTAATCGAACAATGTGCATATCCAGCGTTCTGGTATTCACATCAGAGTTATAACCCCAAACCACCATCATTAATTCATCCCTGTTGATGACCTTATTTACGTTTTTTAGGAAATAAAGAAGGATACGATTTTCGAGAATTGTCAATTCGATCTTTTTATTGCTTTTCAACAATGAGTGTGTGTTGGGATGATGCTCTATATCTCCGAATCTATGAAGCTCAGTTTTTTCATTTAAAACAAAGTACTTTACCTTATTTTCAATCAAGGCTACTAAAACGTCCATGTTAAATGGCTTCGTGACATAATCCGAAACTCCAAAACTGTAAGCGTCTATTTTATCAATATCCTGCGCTTTAGCCGTCATCATGATAATTAGATTGTTAAACCCCCTTTCTCTTAAAGATTGGCACACCTCTGAACCTTGCTTTTTCGGCAACATCCAGTCTAAAAGTACAATATCAGGATTTTCCTTCTCTATAATTGCCTCTGCCGACAATCCGTCAGCAGCTTCGATAATAGTATATCCTTCAGCCTGTAGGCGATGACTTACTAAAAATCGAAGATTTTCATCATCTTCAACTATTGCAACCTTTATTTCTTTTTTCATGCTCTGTTGATTAACTACTCTTAGCAAATTATTCTTGGCTGGGTTATATTAAACTAGTTCTCTGGTTCATACGGCAACTCAATTCTGAATTCAGATCCTTTATCTAATTTACTTTTTACAGATATTTTACCGCCCATAAAATTAACCAGTTCTTTACAAAATGCCAACCCTATACCCACACTGCCAGTTTGGTTATATTGATTTTGTATCCGATAGAACTTTTTGAATATATTACTTATTTCTGAATCAGGAATACCGATTCCCTTATCGATAAATCTGAAAATGATCAATTTCTTTTCGCTGCTAATCCTTATTAACAAGTCCCGCCTATCATCCGGCGAATATTTATAAGCATTCTCAATCAGATTATCGAAAATACTCCCCAATAGTACGGGGTCAGTTTCAAAAAATCTAATGTCTAAAAGTTCAAAGCTGATATTAAAGTCAGGGTATTTAATTTGATAAGCATTAATTAATCTCTGTACAAATTCTGCAAGAATGATATTTTCATTTTTGATTTGGATAGACTTGTTTTCAATTTGGGTAAAGGACAACAACTTGTTCATCAAACCATTTAGCTTATCTGCTTCTTCGTCTAGAATTTTCCCGTAATGGGTTCTTTGCTTGTCTGTTAGTATAGTTGCGCTACGAATATTATTTCCTGCAATTTTTATTACACTAACCGGTGTTTTAAACTCATGTGTTAGGTTATTTATAAAGTCGTATTGCAGTTTAAACATCCTACTATTAACATTTAAGTTTCGATAAATCAGATAAGCAATTAATGTCAAAACAATATATATAGAAAGCAGTGAAGCTGCTATTGGCATAAATCTATAAGTTGTTTCATCCGATAAAAATTTTCTCGAAGAGCTTAGGTACAGTTTATAATCTGAAAAAGCTCCGGGCAATGGGATATCTGTAGAGATTAAATCCGGATTTGTATCTATTGACTCATACACAAGCGGCTGAATACTTATTTGTTGGTAAAGTTCCGGATGCACATTGGATATCTCAAGGCGAAAAGGGTCTAAATCATATGTCAACATATCCTCCTCATAGAAAATAGAAGGTGGAAGTTCCTTAAACATCAGATCCTTAAACGATCGCAACTCGTCTGTGCCTGGAATGTTCATATAAGTAATCCGCTTAGGCGTGATGCTATAAAAATAATTAAGCAGATCATCATTGCTAATGGCCTTTGTTGTATCCGAAGATTGTACATACTCCAAAAACTTAACTGCCATTTTATTAAATTCTCTGGCCTCTTCGGCGAAAAGATTTTTCGGAATGCCCCCTTTAAATATGCGAACAGAATCCGGTGACATATGCCTTTTAAACTGAAGTGCCGACTTAAGTTCCACGCCAAGACTATGGAGACTTACATGGGAAAGCGAATGATTGCTAATTTGAATATCATAGAATATAATATTCTCAACAAATGAATATTTTCTAAAAATAGTATCTGCGTATTTGCTGGCCGATGCAGAATCAAGAAAGCCTTGATAGAATGTTATCTCAGGGACCTTTTTTTGAAAAAAATCATTGTAGGGTTTGATCGTTTCTTCCAGAACCTCTATCTTATTCGAACTAAACTCATTTTCGATATATTTCTTTGTTAGATTGTGAGCGAGGTAAAGCGCCACTACCAGCGATATCGAAATAAGTATTAAAAAAAAGACAATTAGCAAATAATTCTTCCGATAAGATAAAGGCTGATGATCGTTCATTATTAGTTATTGCCTATATTATTAGCAAGAAGCTCTTCCAATTTCCGATAAAATTCTCGCCTATTAGCCTGATTTTTGAACGTATGTCTTTCTTCATCTTTCAATAAATAGCTGACAGGAACCTGGCGCTTCTTTAACTCCTTTACAAACTGATTTGTGCCATTAACATTTACCCTAGGGTCTTTTCCACCCTGCGCTATTAGTACCGGGACCTGAATTTTGTCAGTATGAAAGACAGGTGAAACCGCCCTAAAATAATCCGCGTCCCGTTCAGGATCACCCACCATCTCGTAGTACATCTCTAAAGAAGGCTTAACATATGGAGGCGTGCTTTTCATATAAGTAAATAGATTTATTAATCCAGAATAAGATGCTCCACAAGCATATAGCTTTGGCTGGAAACATAGCCCATGCAAAGCAGAATATCCTCCAAAGCTGGAGCCATAAATAGCGATGCGCTCTGGATCAGCTATGTTTTCGTCAATGAGCCATTTCACGCCGTCAGTAATGTCATTTTGCATATCGGTTCCCCATTTCTTAAATCCTGCCGTCCAGAACTCCTTTCCATAACCTGTCGAACCTCTGAAATTCATCTGAAAAACGGCATAGCCACGATTCGCTAAAAACTGAACTTCTGGGTTAAACTCCCAAGAAACTCTTGATGATGGACCACCATGAGGCAGAACAACCATCGGCAAATCTAGACCGTTAGTGCCCTTAGGAATAGTCAAGTATCCATTTATCTCCAATCCATCCCTGCTTTTATAAGATATCGGTTTCATTTCGCACATCTCATCTTCTTTTAGTAATGGGTTAATATCACTCAACTTTACTATTTTATGATCCGATAAGGTGTACAGATAATGTGCTCCCGGGGTTTTATCCGTGTACGTTCTTACAATGAACTTTTTCAAAGAAGAATCCCTATCGACGATTGTCAATTCAGTATCAGGAAATTTCTTCTCGAGATCGGCGAAAACCGCTTTTTTTTCGGCATCTAAATAATAACGCTGCTTTTTCCAAGTTTCGTAAATGGCATACAGTACCGTTTTTCTCCTAACGGAGTGAACACCATCAATCACATCCGCTACAGCGCTACTAAATATTTCCCTTTTTTCACGTCCCTTTTTGCAATCGAACTCAATTAAAGCAGTTTTATCACGGCCTTGATTAGAAAGTGCATAAATCGTTTCTTTGTTATCACCTGAAAAACTAATAGGCGCAAGCAGCGTTTTAAAATTATTTGTAATTACAGGCCTGAAATCATCGCTCTCGCTATCACGATATAGCAAAGTCTCATTTGTACCGTCGCTTGAGATCGCCATTCTAAGCTTACCCTCCTGGTCAGTATACCAATTTGTAATATTTCCTGGATTCTGAACCGCCAAAACCAGTTTGTTGTCTCTTATATTTAAGCGATATGCGTCAAAAACAGTTGAATCACGCTTATTAAGGGAAATCAAAAGTTCGTCATTCCAAATTCTAGTTGGATTTATAAATTTCAGCCGGATGTTATCCTCAGACAATACCTCTCTGCTAGTTTTTCCATCTTTACTGACAACCCATAAATGTACTCGATCACTATTCGTTTTATCCTTTAGATATATAAGTTCATTATTGTTTGCCCAAAAATAATACGAAACGTCTCGGTCTATTTCATTTGTTATTCGGCTGACCTTCTTTCCATCGGCAGACTGAATAAAAATATTTAACTTGCTTTTATAGGATTGCAAATAAGATATATGCTTGCCATCCGGCGATATTAAATAAGAAGTTTTAACCGGATCCGTAAAGAAATCTTCCAAGGAAATCTGCCTGACTGTATCTTGCCGACTACAGCCAGCAACGACAATCCAAACTATAAGGCAGAAATATTTTAGTCTCAACATCTTTTTGCCTAATCGAAACTTAATAAAACTTGGATTTCTAGCTTTTCTATCCTTAGCATTACAAAACGTTTTGAATGTTTAAGTTACTAAAATCAACCTGCCAAAAATATTCATCAAGGTAACAAATACAATACAGGTTGATCTGAAAAGCGATCAAGCAGAATCACACGATTTTATCTATTGTTTCCTTATTAATGCACTGTCAAATTTTGTCATTGACTAGATAAAAAACGTATCATAAAATCATTAACTTTAGATGTTTGTGAATAGATCATTGTTTGATTTGCTGTCCTAAAGTTCGATTATGAAAAAGCTTTTGATATTTTCCTTCCTGATTTTTGCCCTCAATTCTGCGAAAGCCCAAACATCTGTAGACGAGGCGTTAGCCATGCAATTTTATCAGGATGGCGACTATGAAAAAGCCCTCACCATCTACGGACGACTATTTAGCCGTAGTCGAAATCAAACTTATTACGACTCTTATTTCAATACGTTGTTAAAGCTAAGACATTTTGAAGAGGCAGACAAACTAGTAAAAAGTCAAATAAAATCCGAACCTGCAAACTATGCCTTTCAGGTTGATTACGGAAAACTTTTGCGAGAGCGTGGCGAACTTGATAAGGCTATAGACTGGTATGAAAATCTGATCAAAAATACTCCTAAAAATGAATTTGCCATTAGTGATCTTGCTAACAACTTATTTAAAGCCCAAGCACTCGACTATGCTATAAAGACATACATGCATGGCCGAAAAATACTGAATAGTGAGTCGGCTTTTACGTATGACCTTTTGAACATCTACAGAGTTCAAAATAACAAAGAACTGCTCGTGCAGGAATATCTAAATATACTTTCTACTGAACAGCAGATTTTAAACCAAGTAAAAAGTGTTCTATCTCGTTCCCTGCAAGAAAACGTCGATTATGACATGCTAAAGACTGCTATCCTTCGACGCATTCAAAAATCCCCACAAAATTTAGCATACGAGCAGCTTTTGTCCTGGGTTTATATCCAGCAAAAAGATTTTGATCTTGCCTTGAGACAGACCATCGCTTTAGACAAACGACTAAAAGAAAATGGCGAACGTGTTTACGACATTATCGGACTTCTTCTTGCTAATAAAGCTTATATAACTACAATTGATGGTCTTCAATATCTCATCGGTAAGGGCAAAGAAAATGACTATTATATAATTTCCAGGATTGAGCTGATAAAAACCAAGCAACTGATGGTCACGGCGGGAAAATATACTACCGCTGATTTGTTGCAATTGGAAAAAGATTATATCTCTATAATCCAAGAGTATGGACGTATTAGCGATGGATCTGACGCAATCCGCCAATTGGCTAACCTGCAAGCCTTTTATTTAAACAAACCATTAGACGCGAAGAAACTGCTCGAAGACTTACTATTGGTACGTGGCTTGTCGGCAAATGTTATTGCCCAATCAAAGTTAGATTTGGGCGATGTTTACATACTTGCAGGAGAAGAATGGGAAGCGGCCCTTATCTATGGACAAGTAGAAAAACAATTAGCTAATGAGCCTCTCGGGCAAGAGGCAAAATATCGAAGTGCAAAACTTTCTTACTACCAGGGAGAATTTGACTGGGCAAAAGCACAATTAGACGTCCTAAAGAGCTCTACCTCACAGCTAATGGCGAACGACGCACTAAATCTAAGTTTGTTGATCGGCGAAAATACGATATCTGCAACAGACACGAATGCATTGCGAAACTACGCGCGCGCAGATTTCTTGATTTTCAAAAGTCAGTTTGAGCCAGCTATTTCAATTCTGGATAGCATTAATCTTAAATACCCTAAAAATTCCCTTTCTGATGACATACTCATGGCAAAGGCGAAAATCTATATTAAACAAAACGATTTACCCCAAGCCATTGCCCAACTTCAAAAGATAATAGATTCTTATAGTTCCGATCTATGGGGGGATGATGCAATTTTTACCCTCGCTGATATCTATGAAACAAAACTAAGTGATCCAGATAAAGCCAAAGCCTTGTATGAAAAAATAATTCTCGATTTCCCGGGAAGCTTATTTGTAATCGAAGCCCGTAAACGTTTTCGAACCCTTCGCGGGGATAAGATTGGTTAAACTTCAGAAGAATTATATCTTCGCGAATGATCTTATATAACATCACCGTTATCATTGACGAATCCATAAGTGATCAATGGCTTGATTGGATACAAAACGATCACCTTCCCGAAATAATGGCTACAGAACTTTTTGAGTCCTTTCGTTTATTAAAAGTGCTCGACTCGCCCAATGAAGGAGTCACGTATTGTATCCAGCTAATTGTTGAAAACGAGGAGAAATACGGTCGGTACCTACGCAAATTTGAGCCGCAATTTCGATCTCAACACATCAATAAATTCGGCAACAGTCTAGTAATTTTTCCATCAGCGATGGAATTTATAGTACATATATGACGTTCATCGACACTCCAATCAAAGACCTATTTGTTATCCAGCCCAAAATCTGGGAAGATGAACGGGGATATTTTTATGAATCCTATAGCGAAAAACGATTTGAAGATAAAAGCATCTTCACTCATTTTGTTCAAGACAACCAATCGTTGTCCCAAACAGGAACTCTGCGTGGATTGCATGCGCAAACATCTCCTTTTGAACAGGGAAAACTCGTAAGGGTGATACAGGGAAAAGTATTGGATGTTGCGGTCGATATTCGCAAAAATTCGGCTACTTTTGGACAACATTTTACAGTAGAACTAGGTGGAGATACTCACAAAATGCTGTGGATTCCCCCCGGTTTCTTACATGGCTTTATAACCCTAGAAGACAATACCATATTCACCTATAAGGTGACCAATTTATATAATAAAGATCTTGAAATTGGTTTGAGATGGGATGATCCTGACTTAGGCATTGAATGGCAATTAGATCGAACTAAGATCATTTTATCTGAAAAAGACAAGGCGCTTCCAGCGTGGAAAGAATTTGAAAGCCCGTTCTAGTTCCTATTTGATCAACTGATATAGCTCGTCTAATTTCGGAGAGAGAACAATTTCTATTCGCCGGTTGCGACTTAGAGCTTCGAGCGCATTGCCTGAAACTATTGGCTGATACTCTCCTTTACCAGTTGCAATAATGCGACTATTGCCAATCATTTGAACGTCTGTTAAATACCTGACAACTGAAGTCGCCCTCAACACGCTAAGATCCCAATTATCTTTTATCTGTCCAAGATTCACAACCTTTTGATTGTCAGTATGTCCTTCAACGGAGATATTAATTTCAGGTTGTGTTTTTAATACTTTGGCTAGTTCTTGTAAGGCCTGTTTTCCCTTATTGTCAATAACAATACTTCCTGAATTGAATAGTAGTTTGTCAGTCATCGACACATATACTTTACCCGCTCTAATATCTACAGATAGCCCATTTTGCTGAAATCCTAAAAGTGCTTTTTGCAGCTTTTCCTTTAGAGCAGTTGTTGATTCATCGCGTTTACGTAAAATCTCTTCGACCTCCTTCAACCGCGTTTCCCGCTTTTTAAGATCCGCCGCCAGCTTTTCGATTTCATTAGACGAAGTGCTCCTAAGTGACGAAAACCCCGTACCTATACTATCGCGTTCTGCGCGAATCCTAGCCATTTCCCTGCTTAAGAGAATTGTATCCGCTTTTAATGAGCTAATCTGTTCTTCAAGATTTTCAATTCTAACTTGCGCTTCATTCCAGCCTGCAGCAATTGAATCTCTTGTGGCCAGTAGGCCGTCGTACTTTTTTGTAGATAGCACAATGCAAGACTGCGATATAGACAGGATAAGTGTAACGATTAAAAGAATAGGCAGTCGCTTCATAGGCTATTTAAGTAATGGCTGTTCTCAGAAATTGAATAAAAGGATTTAGCTCTTTAAACACGTCTAATACATAATTAATGACATCAGGCTTTATGAACTCTTCATCCTTCAGACGATGAGAAACTGTAAAGCTTTTTAACTTCAAATATTCGATATCCTGATGATCGGATAGATATCCTTTCGGCGATGTTTTCAATACATCTTCCCTATCCAGATCTGCAAAATATGATTTAAAAGAACTCTTTCCAATTATCTGGTGAAATTCATCCCCATTATAGTCGATCTCCTGACGGATACTTTTAAGATGCTCTGCCGATGGCATCCATGAGCCTCCTGCAATAAAAGAGTTTTTAGGTTCTAAATTAATATAGAATCCCGCCCCGTCAAAGTTCTTGCCTTTTGGAGAAATTGCAATCCCGAAATTTTTCTTATAAGGTGCTTTATTTTTGCTGAATCGCACGTCACGATAAATGCGCATTACACAGTCTTTGGGGTTTAAATCCGATGGAATTGCCGGCTCAATTTTAGATATTTCTGGAATAAGTGCTCCGACAAAATTCCAAACAGTTTTTAGAGAACACTCATAATCGCCTTTGTGAGCCTGAAACCAATCACGATCATTATGGAGAGCAACTTGTTTAAGAAAATCAAAAGTTGCTTTTGTTATCATCAATGTTTAATAGGATCTCTCAAGAGAGTGTTATTTAATCAATTTGACTAATTCAAATTGATCTTTTCATCCTTCATATTGAGCGCGACATTCTTACGTCTATATTTCCTGTGCCAAATATACCCTACGCCGATAACCGCTAAATAGGGCGCTGCCAATAAATATAATATTCCCTTGTTAAGCCCCGTCCCCTGTTTATTGCCATTTCTTACAGAACTCTCGGCATTCATCGCACACATAGCACATTGCGCATAGCTGCTTTTTGTGCCGATAGTCACTGATAAGATAACTAACACGAGGAGAATTTTGAAACCCTTCATCATACTACAAATATAGCTATCAGATAATTAAAATTGGTAATAAGGTGAAATCATTAAATAGACAATAACCCCGGTGATTGTAACGTAAAGCCATATTGGAAAACTCCATTTCACTAACGTCCGATGCCTTTGAACGTCCATTTGAAAGCCCCGGTGAAAGCTAAGCAATACTAAAGGTAGCACGATAGCGGCAAGTATAATGTGGGTAATCAAAATGAAATAATAAACCAGACGAATACTTCCTTCTCCCCCATAAGTGGTTTTTATACCTGTAGAATGAAAAATGATATATGAAACCAGAAACAATGAAGACAAAATAAAAGTAATGCTATTGAGGACCTTATGCATTACAATGTCCTTCTTCTTGATATAATAAAGAGACATCAACAGAAGAAAGGTACAGGTTCCATTTAGAATTGCATTGACCTTTGGAAGAGCTAAAACCCATTCAGGCACGACGCTGGCGACGGGAAAAATCGTAATTAGTTTGCTCTGTAATATCGCCACAACGAGAAATACAACAATAGATATTACCAATATCAGCCGAAAAACTATTTTATCATTCATTTATATATTATTATTAGCGATCTTTTACGTTCCGAAGGTCCTCAGCAATTAATACCTTAATCTCATCAATTAGTTTATCTACTTGCTCTTTACTGCCCGAATTATAGTATCCCCGAATATGCTTATTCATATCGACCAATATTAGCATTGGACTATGGATAAAATTATTAGAAACTGATGTGTCCTCTAAAGCATCGACAAGAAAATCTTTCTTAGATAATTGATGAATTTCATCTTGACCACCCGTTAGAAAATTCCACTTGCCAGGTCGTGCGTTGTATGTGCTCGCATACTCTTTCAGCATTTCAGGAGTGTCATATTCCGGGTCCACGCTTATGGAAATAAATCTTAAATAATTATTCCTTTTATAGGTGTCTACCACTCTCGCCATTTCCTTATTCATGTCCTTACAAAAACTTGGGCATCGAGTGAAAAAGAAATTTACAAGTGTTATTTTATTGCTATCCGCCGGAAAGCGAACGGTATCACCCTGCTGATTAACTAGCTTAAAATCCCTGATAGTGTGATAAAGTGTGTCTGGCACTTCCTTTCTTCTTACAGTATGAAATGTGCCTGAAAGTTGTTTAGGGCCAAAAAATGCTAAAGGATGATATCTATTTTTGCCTTTATCCTGAAGTAAATAATATAAAAATCCTGGTACGGCTAGAATCGTTACCAGGATTAATATTTTTTTAACAGAAAAGGTATTATTCATTAGTTCATGTGAACGTTAAGATAAGATCCTTCTGTTAACATTAATACGATAAAATATATGATAAAAACAAAAACAGTAACGATAATAGTTCTAAGAGCGAACTTCTCAAACTTTAAGTGCATGAAATACGCTACAATATAAAAAGCTTTAACTAGAGTCAGTACGATATAGGTGAAGTTGCCAATGCCATGTCCGATAATGCCTTTAGGTATTAGGTAAAGCGCAATTACGAATTCAACTGCAGTGATGCCTAATAAATAGAAGAATACTTGCCAGATTCTCTTCTTGGTCATTGTTTCACTGTGCTCTTCTGCGTGAACATCGGTATGCTGATGTGAATTATCCATAATATGTTTGTTCTTAAACTAAATAAAAGAATGTAAAAACGAATACCCATACAAGATCTACAAAGTGCCAATACAAGCCAACTTTTTCGACCATTAAATAACTGCCACGCTTTTCAAAAGAATTGCCAAGCGTCATAAAAAATATAATTATATTAATGACAACACCACTAAAAACGTGAAAGCCGTGAAAACCAGTTATAGTAAAAAACAAATTGGCAAATTGCGTAGCGCCAACCGTATCAACTCCTTTGTAAAACTCTGGAATGCTCCCCCACCAATATCCCTCATGATGAAGGTGAGACCATTCTGCTGCCTGACATCCCAAAAAGGTTAGACCGCCCAGTATTGTCCATATCATCCAAACGGCCACTTCTTTTTTAGCCATTCTGTGGCCTGCTTCAACGGCTAGAACCATTGTCACAGAGCTCATAATAAGTATAAATGTCATCAAGCCGACAAAAACGAGTGGGTAACCATGATCCGCAATACCGGGTATAGATTGAAAAACAAGATCAGGGTCAGGCCAACTTACTTGTGTGAAACGCTGCGCTCCATAGTATATAAGAAAAGCCGAAAAAGTAAAGGCGTCCGACACTAAGAAAAACCACATCATTAATTTGCCGTACTCTACATTAAATGGAGATTTCCCTCCACTCCATGGTTCGGTTTTTATTTCGTCAAGTTGTGATACTGTAGCATTCATTGAATACGATATATATTTTACATTTTTTATTGGTTCAAAAGTAAGAAAACATATAGATAAATCCATACGATATCTATAAAATGCCAAAAAATTGAGGCCATTTCTAGACGGTATAAGTTCTTTACTTGAGCAATGTTTTTTAGTCTTCCAGTAAGTGCATTAACCAGAGCTCCGATACCTGCAATAATATGCGCCAAGTGAGCACCGGTAAAAATATAAATAAATGATTGTGATGCATTATAATTAACAAGAAATACGCCTTGCTCTGTTAAAGTTCGCCAGGCCAGCACCTGCAAAACAAAAAATAATAAGCCAAGAAGTATGGTCAATATCAAATAGATTTTTTGCTTATCAAATTGAAGCCTTTTAGCAGACAAGTATGCCATATGCATCGTTATACTGCTAACAATCATTGCTGCAGTACTATATTTAAATACATCCGGCAATATTACTTTAAGTCCTTGATCGGCACTTCCCGCCGCGTAAACCATGAACCCGCTTGTCCATCCCGCAAAAAGCATCGATGAAGAAATCACAACGAGCCACATTAAAAATTTTCGAGCCTTTACATTTACTCTGTCTTCTGATGAATCTTCCATAACTATTTCACTATAAAATCAAACAGCAAACTCAGCTGCATAATTGGTAAATAAAAGAACGATCCGAACATAACTTTTTGAGCCGAATTTATGTCAAGATTAATAAGCAACCTAATGGAATACGCTAGAAAAGCTAATCCGCAGATCAGGGAAATAGCTCCTAATATATACCCTCCAAAGCCATAAACAAGTGGAAGCAAGCTTACCGGAATTAAAATCAGCACAGATAAAACAATTGCTATTGCACTCATTTTGTCTCTTTTACGGGTAGGCAATAATCTAAATCCAGCTTTCTTATAATCATCATCGAGCACCCATGCAATCGCCCAAAAATGCGGAAACTGCCAAACAAATTGAATCAAAAACAATACGATGGCTACCCAAGTAATCACCGGTCGATCGAATGCGGCAAAATAGCCTATCAGCGGCGGAAGTGCACCTGGAAATGCACCAATAAAAACCGCAATCGGCGACTTTCTCTTCATTGGTGTATATAAAAATGCATACAGAAAGATCGAGAACACAGACAAAACTCCCGTCAAAAAATTGAGTCTGACCAAAATAAGAGTGCCAATTATTCCCATTAGCAAACTCAGAACCAGTGCCTGTCCGGTTGTCATTCTACCCGAGGGCAAAGGCCTGTCGGAAGTGCGCGCCATTAGCTTATCAAGATCCTTTTCAATAATCTCATTAAATCCGTTCGCGGCGCCCGTGACTAAAAATCCACCAACTGTCAAAATAAGCCAATTAAGCCAATTTATTTGCCCCTGCTCTCTACTCCCAATCAAGAAAGCAATTGAGGCAGAAAAAACTACCAAAAAAGTCAGACGTAGCTTAATTAACTTCTTAAAATCCGAAAAAAAACTTCCTTCCATCCTTCCTCTTAAGCAACTTTATGATAACTATTTTGAGACAACAACACTGAGTAAAAATGCATACCAAACATCAAGGTTGCAAGAAAGAGGTGCAATGTCTGTGCAACGGGCGGCAGAGAAAAGTAAGCCAAGATAATTCCGGTCAAAATTTGCAATGCTGCTACTATTAAAACATACAACGTGTATTTTTTCTGATATCTACTCGCTGATGGAGCTTTTTTAATTAGAAAAAACAACGCCAAAATGAACAGAAAAAGCACCAACGCCAGATCTCTATGAAGATTAAAATTATATCCAATCTTCGACACCCATTCAGACCTAATGCTATTATCCATTATTCCCGAAATTGTGTCAATCTGTTCCCTCACTCCAGTTCCCATTGCTATTTGCAATGTGATAAAAATTAAGATGGCAATTGACGCTAGCTTAACGAACAAATTAGATGTGCCTTCTGATAACCGAATATCACGCATCGATCTTGCAATAAAGTAAGTATAAATACTCAGCCCGACAATGAGCAAAGCCAACAACATGTGAACGGTCACCACCCATTCCAAAAGATTAGTTGAAACTACGATAGAGCCTAACCATGCCTGAAAGCCTACCAAAAACAGGTTAATTATACACAAGACAACTATTTGCATTCGCATTCTCAAATAAACTACGGAAAATAAAACGCAGGATAATAATAACAGTCCGGTAATTGCTCCAATTAGTCTGTTAATATATTCTGTCCAGGTTTTTGCAACATTAAATTCCTCCGGCAATAGAATGCTTTTATCATTGCGAACACGATTAGCCAGATTTCCGAAGCCTAGTACTTCAAGTGTTTGGGCAAATCGTTGATTCTTGTCTACTCGCTGATCTACATATTTATTCTGATAGCCCACTGGCAGCTGTGAGACATCCGTGGGAGGAACAAAAGTACCAAAACATTTAGGCCAATCGGGGCACCCCATTCCTGAACCCGAGCTACGAACTATACCGCCTGCAAAGATCAAAACGAAGAGAGCCACAATTGTGATCAAATTAATCTGAACAAATCTCTTTTCGCCTCGCGGATACATATAATCATTATAAAAATTTGGGGTACCCGTAAGTTGCACTTACAAAAGATACCCCAAAAAACAATGTCCTATACTTGGTTAAACTTTCTCTTCACTCTGGTGTTAAGGGTTTTGGATTAACCATTCTGCCTGAATACGCTCGGCTTCCGCGTTCCCCTCAAAATCATGAGGCAAATTAGAACTCATAGTTTCTGAGAAAGGTGTAGTTTGTGGAATAAAATCTTCATTATGACCTGGCTTACTGTAGTCGTAGGGCCAACGATATACTGAAGGTATTTCCCCAATCCAGTTTCCATGGTAATGCTCTACAGGTGCAGTCCATTCCAGGGTATTTGAATCCCATGGATTTTGAACTGTTTTCTTACCGTAGTACATAGAGTGGAAAAAATTCCATAGGAATGCAACTTGAGCGAGTGCACTAATTATAGCAGCCCAAGTGATAAACACATTTACAGTCAACCATTGTTGCATAAATTCAAACTCTGTAAATGCATAATAGCGCCTTGGAACACCGTCTATACCCATAAAGTGCATCGGGAAGAATACTAGATATGCCCCGATGAACGTAAGCCAAAAATGCAAATAACCGAGCTTCTCATCCATCATACGTCCGAACATCTTTGGAAACCAATGATAAACGCCACTCAACATTCCGAAGATTGCGGCCGATCCCATCACAAGGTGAAAGTGAGCTACAACAAAATAGGTATCGTGTAGATTAATATCTAACGCCGCATTCCCTAAAAATATTCCGGTTAATCCGCCTGAGATAAAAAATGAAACTAATCCAACCGCAAACAACATTGCCGGTGTAAACCGAAGATTTCCTCTCCACAAAGTTGCCAGGTAATTAAAGGTCTTTACAGCGGAAGGGACTGCGATAATCAGTGTGGTGATCATAAATACGCCACCAAGAAAAGGATTCATCCCTGTTATAAACATATGATGACCCCAAACAATAAATGAAAGGACCGCAATTCCTATTAGGGAATATACCATCGCATGATAACCAAAAATAGGCTTACGAGCGTTAGTGGCAATTACCTCAGAAGTAATACCCAATGCAGGTAAGATAACGATATACACTTCTGGGTGCCCTAAAAACCAAAATAAGTGTTGCCATAAAATTGGGCTACCACCTTCATTTGGAAGAATATTTCCATTTAATACAATATCAGACAAATAAAAACTTGTTCCAAAACTGCGGTCAAAGATGAGTAAAACAACTCCAGAAACAAGCACAGGAAATGACAGAATACCTAAAATTGCGGTTAAGAAAAAGGCCCAAATCGTCAAAGGCATCTTCCATAAGTCCATTCCCTTAGTACGCATATTAAGTACGGTACTAACATAATTCAAAGCACCCATCAACGATGAAGCCACGAATAAAACCATACTAATAAGCCACAATGTCATCCCTAAACCAGAGCCTGCAATTGCCGTGGGAAGTGCAGACAAAGGTGGATATACCGTCCAACCCGAACTCGCCGGCCCAGTCTGCACAAAGAATGAGCTCATCATTATTACGCAAGCAATAAAGAAAAACCAATAAGACAACATATTTACAAACGGTGATGCCATATCTCTTGCTCCTATTTGCAGAGGAATCAAAAGATTACTAAATGTGCCGCTTAGTCCTGCAGTTAGTACGAAGAATACCATGATCGTACCATGGATGGTGATCAGTGCCAAATAAAAATCCGGACTAATTCTACCACCTTCTGCCCATTTTCCTAGGAATGCCTCAAGCAAAGGAAAATCTTTATCTGGCCAAGCTAATTGAATTCTAAATAGCAAAGACAATAACATCGCGATAACCGCCATTACAATTCCTGTGATAAGGAATTGTTTTGCGATCATTTTATGATCCTGACTAAATACGTACTTACTTATAAAAGTCTCTTTATGATGTTCGTGCCCGTGATCATCATGATGGACTGCGGTTGAATCGTGGGTTGATACGCCTGACATAATATATCCTCTATTTTTTTATTTTAAAGCCAATTTATTATCTCCAACAACGCTTTTTTGCGCCATTTGAAGCTCCATTTTTACATCGTCGTTATAATATAATTGTTGTTGCGCCAACCAATCCTGATACTCTGCCGCACTAACAACACGAACATTCTTTTGCATATTCCAATGACCCGATCCACAGATCTTTGCACATAACAGCAAGTAGTTATACTTAGGATCGTTTTCCATCGTGCGCATTTCTTCAGTTGTGTATTTCGGAGTAAACTGGAAATGCGTTGGCATGCCTGGTACAGCATTGACTTGTACTCGGAATGCTGGCATGTAAAAACTATGTAAAACATCCTTTGCGTTTATTGTAAAGCGAACCGGCTGATTTACAGGAATGACTATTTCATCTGCCATTTTATCATCCCAGCTAGCGTTATCGCTAAAGTCTATACCTAGACCATTGGCTGCGGTTGTCTTTTTATAATTGCGGGCACCAACTTTGTTGTCTGCTCCGGAATAACGAATCGTCCAATTGTATTGTTGACCAGTAACCTCTATACTAAGTGCTTTCTTTTGTTCGTCTTCAGGCACTTCTGTTATTCCTTTCCAGGTAAAAAATCCTAAAACAACTAGATATGTCAAAACGATCGCAGGAACTATAGTCCACCATCTTTCAAGCGTATTGTTATGTGGATAAAAATATGCCTTCTTCTTTTTAGAATTAGGGTATTTAATCGCAAAACCAAACAAGGCGATATGAGTCAGGACAAATACAATCGTAGTGATTATAAGTGTAACATTAAACATACTATCAATATCGTCTCCATGTACCGACGCGGACACGGAATGGCTCATCACACCGTGAACTGAGTAAGACCAATAAGTTCCGAATAATCCGGCTATCAAAAACACACCGAATAATGCCCCATTAATTTTGTTCCAATTGGCCTTTGACTTTTTACCTTGAAGTTCGCTGTTCAGATCATGTAATTTAAAAACCTTTCCAATCACGACAATGAACACGCAGAATAAAATAAACAAAAGCGAATAGTAAGCTGCCGTCTTGTATGCAGCTGAATAAACCGCAGGAGCAAGTTCTGATTGAGCCAGTACTGGCGACGTTGCACATAGCGCAAGTACTATTAACCCCGTTAAAAGATTAGCCCTAAGCTTTAAAAAATTTCTCAATCCCATTTTATAGACAATGTTTGTGAATACTTTAATTATATATGATGATGCAAACTTTCCTGCAAAAAAGGATGATTTGACGAAACCAGCGACTTCTTGCTTAATTGAGTAAGCATGAGGAACGTAAATAAACCTGCAAAACCCAAAGCAGTTCCAATTTCAATAATGCCAAAGCCACGATGTTCTGCTACAGTACCCGGCATGATCATCATATAATAATCCAACCAGTGGCCACAAAGCAACATGATACAAACGAACATCAACGTATTCATTTGCCTCTTCGAATCGCGAGTCATTAGAATCAAAATAGGCGCTAAAAAGTTAATTACTATGTTTACCCAAAACCACGGCTTATAAGCGGGCTCCCATCGTTTGTAAAAATACACCGTTTCTTCGGGTATATTAGCATAATAGATCAGCAAAAATTGTGAAAACCAAACGTAAGTCCAGAAAATAGAAAATGCAAAGATGAACTTGCCAAGATCATGCAAATGATTCTCATTGATCCAAGTCATATAACCAGACTTCTTAAGTAGAATTACTGTTAGTGTAATCGTGCACAAACCACTTACCCACATGGCAGCAAAATTGTACCAACCGAACATCGTTGAAAACCAATGCGCCTCTAAAGACATGATTGTATCAAATGCCCATAGTGGAGTAGTAAATCCAAATATAATTAAGAAAATGATGGCGAATTTAAAGTTCTTTTTATAACTACTCAGACCACCCTCTAGGTCTTCATTATTTGAAAACTTAGTAATCACTCTCGCGAAGATGCTGTATATCCCTAGCAATAGTACCATACGAGTAAGGAAGAATGGCATATTTAAATAAGACGCCTTTCCTGCAATAATTGGGTCATAATTTGGATTTCCAACTTCGGTAATGCCTTCCTGATGCCAATGATGATAAAGATTATGGGTAAGTAAACCGGAAGCTGCAACAATAATAAGTATTACCGAGGCTATTGGTAATACTTTAGCAAATGCTTCAGGTATACGTAATAAGCCAGCAGACCAACCAGCCTGAGCCACATATTGAAGACAAATAAAGAATAAACCTGCAGCACAAACGCAGGTAAAGTAATAAGACATCAACAGCAGGTTTGCAAAAGTACGCTCTGCATTAGTATACAGGCCAAAAGCAATAGCTAATACGCCAACAACTATAGCTATTAAACTCCAGGTCTTCGCTTTTCCTGTAAATTCGAATTCCTGCGTAAAATTATGAGTATGATTATCGTGAGTTCCCATCTATTTAACTACTGTAATTTTTGTAATTCGTGAACATACATAACAATTTTCCATCTTTCAGAAGGCTCAAGTTGAGAGCGGTGTGGGCCCATCAGATTGACGCCGTATGTGATTGTGTGAAAAATCTTGCCGTCTGTTAAATCCTTTACCGCACCACCGCGTGAGGACATTCCGGTTGAGTATGAGGGCGGAGGCGGGAATTTATCCTGTTTAATTATGGATCCATCTCCTTTTCCTTCAGCTCCATGGCAATGTGAACACATGTTTTGATATAAAACCTTACCCTGAGCAAGATTTGCTGGAGCTGCAGGAAGTGGATTGGTTAAGCTTACACCTGCTGCCTCGTAGCCTTCTATTGTGTTCGGATATTCAAAAAATCCATCAAAGCCAACTGGAATAGTACCGGCAGGTGGAACCTGCGCTGTCTGCCCATTCTTAAAATTTTTGTTTGGCTGATCCGGATTATATGCAATTGGATCGTACATATTACGTGCATACTCCCACCCTGTACTCCGTTTATCGCCACAGGAAGAAATAATAGCTGCACTAGCGACAACGATAAAAGCGGTGCCTAATATCCTCAGCTTATTCATAACTAACATATTTTCTATCATTGTGCTTAATTTCAACAGCACCAGCCTCTTTCAATAAACCATCTATTTTATCAGGAAATGGATTTGCCTTTGCATCGATAGCAATCACAAAACGATCGCTTGTTGCTTGTAAATCCATCACTCTTGGCGCACGTCCCGGAAACAAATGATTCGCAAAGAAAAATGTACCTACCATTCCGAATGCGCAAAACAATACAGTCATTTCAAACATGATCGGAATAAAATCCGGAAAAGCAAATGAAGGCTTTCCACCGATATTCATAGGCCAGTCATAAACAAGCATATAATAGATCATAGAAAATGCTGTAAATGTTCCTGTAATCCCAAAGCAGAAAGCCGCAATTGGTAAACGTGATCTCTTCACGCCTAATTTTGCTTCTATACCGTGGATAGGCATCGGAGTAAAAACATCATAAATACCAATGTTATTTTCCTGCAATTTATCAATGCCATGCATCATATCGTCAGGATCTTCAAAGTGGCCTAAAATATATTTTGTGCTGCTCATTTTTAAATTTTTGCGTATTCTGGTTTTGGTATAACACTATCGTACTTCTCCAAAGATTGGAGATAGGCTTCGGCTTGTTCTGGATCAACTTTCTTATCTCTAATGAGTTTCTGTTTGGACTGGTCGCTTGAACTTTTCAACAGCAATTTAACCTCAGCCATCGCGATAGCTGGGAGAACGCGTAAGAACAACAGGAACATAGTAAAAAACAGCCCAATTGAACCAATAAACACACATACATCTATTATCGACGGATAAAACATAACCCAACTTGATGGCAAATAATCACGATGTAAGGAAGTCACGATAATTACAAATCGCTCAAACCACATCCCAATATTTACCACAATTGATAGTATCCATGAAGCTGCGATGCTTGTCCGTACTTTCTTAAGCCAGAATAGCTGCGGAGAGATTACATTACATGTCATCATACTCCAATAAGCCCACCAATATGGTCCGCTTACACGATTAAGGAAAGCATACTGCTCATATTCAACACCTGAGTACCAGGCAATAAACAATTCTGTTAGATAAGCTACACCTACGATGGAACCTGTAAGAATGATGATCTTATTCATCGATTCAATATGGAACATCGTGATGTAATTTTCAAAATTCATTACCTTACGCGTTACAAGTAACAGCGTCTGAACCATCGCAAAACCTGAAAATATCGCTCCCGCAACGAAGTACGGAGGGAAAATAGTGGTATGCCATCCCGGTACCAACGACGTTGCAAAGTCCATGGATACAATAGTATGAACTGAAAGTACGAGCGGTGTAGAAACACCGGCAAGGATTAAGGATACTGCTTCAAACCGTTGCCATGTTTTAACAGAACCATTCCATCCGAAAGACATAATTGAATATATCCTGCGACGTAATCCTGTTGCACGGTCGCGTACTGTTGCGATATCTGGCAAAAGACCTGTATACCAAAACACCAATGACACAGAGAAGTAGGTCGAGATTGCAAAGACGTCCCATACTAATGGAGAGTTAAAATTAACCCATAATGACCCGAACTGATTCGGCAAAGGCAGTGGCCAGTAAGCTAGCCATGGACGCCCCATATGCGAAACAACATAAGTCGCCGCACAGATAACTGCGAAGATGGTCATCGCTTCTGCCGAACGATTTATTGAATTTCTCCAGTTCTGTCTAAATAATAACAATATTGCTGAAATCAGAGTTCCGGCATGACCGATACCTACCCACCAAACGAAGCCAGTGATATCCCAAGCCCAACCTACAGTTTTATTTAGACCCCAGGCACCAATCCCAGTCCAGAAAGTATATCCAACAGCAACTACCCAAAGTAATGCACCTAAGGCAGAAATTGTAAAACCAATCCACCATGCTTTATTGGCTTTGTTTTCAACCGGAACCAGAATATCATTGGTGATTTTGGTATAGGTAATATTTTCACCGGTAATTAATGGTTCCCTTAATATCGATTCGTGATGAGATGACATATCTTTAAATAATCAATTTAAGCTTCTACTGTATTTCTAACTTTTACTTGATAACCGATACCAGGCTGAACATTAAGTTCTTCTAAAACATAATAAGTGCGCTCATTTCCCAGCGCCTTGCTAACTTCCGATTCCGGATCATTCATATCGCCAAAGATGATAGCACCTGCGCTACATGCCTGCTGGCATGCCATTTTGATATCACCATCCTTAAGAGTACGCTTTTCCATTTTTGCCTCGAGTTTACCGGCTTGTATCCGTTGGATACACATACTACATTTCTCCATTACACCACGAGAGCGTACGGTAACATCGGGATTTAGAACAAGTTGCGTAAACTCGTTGTTCATATAATTATCAAAGCGCGAATCATTCCAGTAGTTAAACCAGTTGAAACGACGCACTTTATACGGGCAATTGTTAGCGCAATAACGTGTGCCGACGCACCGGTTATAAGCCATGTGGTTCAACCCATCTGAAGAGTGAACTGTTGCAAGTACTGGACAAACTGTTTCGCAGGGGGCATGCTCGCAATGCTGACAAAGCATCGGCTGATGTACAACAGAAACGTTATCTAGATCTTCTAACTCAGAAATTTCCTTTTCTTCTGTATATGATTCACTACCTTCATTAAAACTATAATAACGGTCAATCCTAAGCCAGTGCATTTCACGGCGCTTAAGAACCTCTTCCCTTCCAACAACCGGTATGTTGTTCTCTACGTTACATGCAACGATACATGATCCACAACCTGTACAAGCATTCAGATCGATTGCCATTACCCAATTGTGTCCAGTAATTGGTCTTTCATTCCACAGATCATAAGTCTTATGCTCTGTACCGTGATTTCCACTACCAGAATGAGGATCCTTCAAATAGCTATTAAAGGTTGTTTCTCTGATAATATTTCTTCCTTCGTACGAGTGGTGAGTTTGAGTTTGTGCAAGCTCGTATGAGCCGCCGGTCTTTGTAATCGTTGCACTAGTGTTGAATTGCAACGTTCCATTGACCATGCTGGCAAAAGGATAAGCATTTTTACCCACACCATCTCCTGCCTTTCCTACCTTGGTTCTACCATATCCTACTGCAATGGAAATCGTCCCTTGGGCCTGACCGGGTTGAAATAATACCGGAAGAGTAACGGTGTAACCATTTGCGCCCTTAATTTCAACAAGGTCGAATTCTGTAACGCCAATCTTCTCCGCATATTTCGGCGCAATTGCCGCAAAATTATCCCAGGTTACTTTACTAACGGGATCAGGAAGTTCTTGTAAAAATGCATTATTTGCATGCTTGCCGTCTAGAATTGCTGCATTTTGATAAAGCTGTACTTCTACATCTTTCGCTACAGCTTTACTTTGGTTAACAACTGTTTGTACAACAGCGGTAATAGACTGATTGAAAGCATAAGAAGCGGATGGCATTTCGCCGCTGTACACAAAACCTGTCTGCAATAATTGCTTCCACGTTTTTCCGGCTCCAGGAAGAATATTTCTTTCCCAGTTATTTTTTACATATTGATAATAATCCTGAACTGAGTTGGCCGACCAAGTCAACAGACTTTGCTCTGCCTGGCGCGTGTCGTGTACCGGATTAATGGTCGGCTGAACGATTGTGTAAAGTCCTGAAATGACGCTCTCATCTCCCCAGGATTCCAAATAATTATGATTGGGAGCGATAACATTACATAAAGCAGCTGTTTCATCTTCGCGATCGGCAAAAGAAACTTTTAGCGAAACTTTGTTCAAGCCATCAACAAACAACTTGTTGCTAAAATATTCATAAGCAGGATTACTATTCAAAAAGAATACTGCCCCAACTTCGCCGCGATTCATCTCACTTATAAACTCTGCGAATTCTGAGTCATTTCCGGAGTAAAGTGTTACTGGATTATCAAGGTCGATTGTAGATCCGTAGCTTCCTAAAAATGAGTTTATTGCATTAACGATAGTTTGTACAGACACATCATTTGAACCAGAAACCACTAGAGCTCTACCTTTTGCATTCAATAACTCTTTTGCTGCCAATTTAATTGCCTTATCTGCGATTACATTCTCCGAAAGGCTAACTCCTGCCAAGGCAATACCCGTAATCGCGCTATATAAGGCTAAAATTGCTACACCCTCTTCAGAAGGTTTAACCGGAATACGTGAATCTGCATTCGTACCGGTTAAGCTCATGCCAGTTTCAAACTGAATATGCCGAGACATTTTCTTATTTTTAAGAGATGCTCCGTTCCTGTTACTTACATACTGTCTTGTAAATTCTTGCGATGCGATCCATGTACCTAGAAAATCAGCACCAAAACTTACAATGACATCTGCGTTGTCAAAACGGTACCTGGGTAGACCCGCTTTTCCAAAGCTATTTTCATTTGCCTTAATAATACCGGTGTACGATACAGGATCAACTTGAACAAGCTTAGCGGCCGGGAATTGCGCGATAAAATCTGCTATAACCGCTTTTGTTGAAGGGCTGCTAATTGAAGACGATACAATGCGTAGCTTCTTGCCTGAAGCTTGTACCTTATTTAGTTCTCCCTGGACAAATGCATCAAGGGCTTTCCAAGATGTATTGGATTGATTTAATTTCGGACCTTTTAGTTTTGATACATCGTAAAGATCTAATACTGATGCTTGTGTATTAGGAGCTGTTCCATGATTTCCAAAAATTCCGTTAGGATTTCCTTCAATTTTAATTGGCCGCCCTTCACGTGTTTTAACTAGAATACTTTGTCCATTATGGCTAGAAGCATAATAGTTAGGGATGCCAGGAACAATTTCCTCTGGCTTAACTAAATAAGGAATTGATTTATGCACCGGAGTTGGCTGGCATGCCGCCAACGTTACCGCTCCAAGTCCGAAGCCCAATGCCTTTAAGAAATCGCGACGTGGAGTTACACTACTTAACCCAGCGTCACTCAATACTTCCTCGATTGGAAGAGACTCTGCGAATTCGTTTTTATTGCTGCCAACGAAATCTGGCGTCTTTTGTAATTCTTCTATACCTTTCCAGTATTTTTTGTTGCTTTCCATTTAAGCTATAAAGTATACGTACTTTTTATTCTAATTAATAATGGCATTTGCCGCATTCAATACCGCCTAGCAGTGATGCAGTGATCTTATCTCCCTTTTTCAATTTCTCATGAGCGGCGATAAGATCATCGTAATAAGCATTGTCCTTATGGTTTACTTCAGTTTCCTTATGGCAATTGATACACCATTTCATTGTTAGCGGAGAATATTGGTAAACCTCTGCCATTGTTTCAATCGGACCATGGCATTTCTGACATTCTATTCCTGCAACGCTTACGTGCTGTGAGTGATTGAAATAAGCAAGATCAGGCAAATTGTGGATTCGAATCCATTCAACAGGTCTTTGATTCGCACCGTACTGACTCGTTTTAGGATCGTAATCTAAAGCGGTATATATCTTTTGAATCTCTGGAGAAATCTCACCATTGTATTTCTCAGTTGCTTGAACATAGTTATGACAATTCATACAAACGTTAAGCGATGGAATCGAAGCATTTTTAGATTTGAATGCGCCTGAATGGCAATACTGACAATTTATCTGATTCAAACCAGCATGTAATTGATGCGAAAATTTAATAGGCTGCACCGGTTGATATCCCTGATGCACACCCGTATTCCACATTCCCTTTAATCCCACAGCACTTAGAAATATCACTGAAAGAATAATAGTAAAGAAGATGAACTTTTTGTTCTTCACCAGATGATTAAAATTGCTCAAACCAGAAGACTCAGTCTGTACTTCCAACAGTTCAAGCTCTGCATCCGGTCCGTCAATCAATAATTTTTCTAGAGTTGCAATAACGCGGTTAAGCGCTAAAATAATAAATAATGCAATGAGGATAACTGCGATCAGGCCGATGATCATGTATGTATTAATACCTCCATCAGAAGATGTAACTGCTGCTGCTCCTGCGGCCGAACTAGTTGCTGCTGCGGCTAGCGGCTTCTCTCCTTCTGTTTTAATATATGCCAGAATACTTAAGATATTACCTTCAGTAAGCATCGGCATTGGAGTCATCAGCATTTTATTGTTCTCGTTGTACAGTTGAACAGCCGTTGGATCTCCCGAAGCAATCATCGCCGGAGCATTTTTTATCCACTTAAGCAACCAAGCTTCCTCTCGACGTTCGTTTACGCCTTTCAAAGCAGGCCCGGTCATCTTACGATCTAAGGCATGACAGCTTTTGCAATTTTTCTGAAAAAGGGCAGCACCTTCAGTTGCATCCTGCGCCATCAAGGTATTGATACCAAAAAAGCAGATTATAACTAAAGATTGTACAACACTTCTAAAAAACAATGAGATGCTTCTCATATGGAATATTTGTGCTAAAATTTAATAATATCGAATTGTTGCTTCTGAGCCAACCCATCCGGTGACCAATGTGTATTTATTCAGATTTAAGTTCTGTTAACTCAATGTGTGTTTTGATTAGATTTCGAGCCATTATCAGACGATTCACGCCTCTTAGCTAACATCCGCTCTAGGGTCCCGATAATACGATTTAGTACTCCGATAATCAGGAACGCTATAACAATGATGATAAGCAATCCAATAAGCATAAAATCGCTCACCCCGCTTGAATCTCCACTTGCTGCTGCGGTGGCCGTTCCATCGCCGGAAGCGGCAGGGACTGAAGGGGCTGCAGTCTTCGCTTCCTCGGATTTAACGTAGGCAAGAATACTTAGAATATTACCCTCAGTTAACATTGGCTGAGGCGGCATCATCATTTTATTGTTGTCGTTGAAAAGCTTAACAGCAGCAGGATCGCCGGTGGCAATCATTGCTGGAGCATTTTTTATCCATGTAAGCAACCATTTCTCATCATGTCGTTCGCTAATGCCCTTTAACGCAGGGCCAACCATTTTGCGTTCAATGGCGTGACAGCTTTTACAATTCTTCTGGAAAAGTGCGGCTCCTTCTGCAACATCCTGGGCGAAGCTAGCCTGAATAAGTGATAGCCCAGAAATGGTGAATAGGGTTGCCTTTATCATATTCTTAAAAAACATGTTGCTGTTCTTCATATAGAGTGATTACTAAAGTTTTTACTTATCGTCAGATTATTGACTAAAAGCCCTTTTCGGTTGACAAAAGTATAATTTATTCAGATATCGGTGACAATTGAATGACCGTAATTAATAATTTATATTCATTCTAAATAAACAAAAACGAGCTTTAAATATCAATCAGCAAAGTTTTTTCAGTAAACCGACGCTTGACAAAAACAGGCGATATTTTGATTTTTTAAAAAAAAGTATTAATATCTAAGAACCCAAGCAAATATCAAAGGAGCAACGATTGTTGCATCTGACTCAACAATAAATTTGGGAGTATTTATGTCAAGTTTGCCCCAAGTGATTTTTTCATTAGGTACTGCCCCAGAATAAGAACCGTAAGACGTGGTTGAATCTGAAATCTGGCAGAAATAACTCCAAAAAGGGATGTCTTGCATTTCCATATCCTGGTAGAGCATCGGCACAACGCAGATTGGAAAATCACCTGCTATCCCTCCTCCAATTTGAAAAAATCCAACACCTTTTCCGCCTGAATTTTTTACATACCAATCTGAAAGCCAGGTCATATATTCAATTCCACTTTTCATCGTAGATGCTTTCAGCTCGCCTTTAATTACATATGAAGCAAAGATATTACCCATTGTAGAATCCTCCCATCCGGGTACGATGATTGGTAGATTCTTTTCAGCAGCGGCAAGCATCCAGGAATTTTTAGGGTCAATCTCATAATATTGTTCCAAGTCGCCGCTCAGTAATATTTTATACATGTACTCATGCGGAAGGTATCGCTCGCCTTTATCGTCGGCGTCTTTCCATATTTTGTAAATATGTTTTTGCAAGCGCCGAAACGCTTCTTCCTCAGGTATGCAAGTATCGGTCACGCGGTTGTAGTGGTTTTCTAGAAGATCCCATTCATCTTGCGGACTGAGATCGCGATAGTTTGGCACCCTTTTATAATGCGAATGGGCCACCAAGTTCATGATATCTTCTTCGAGATTTGCACCTGTACACGAAATAATAGCCACTTTATCTTGTCTGATCATCTCAGCAAGCGAAATTCCCAACTCTGCCGTACTCATCGCCCCAGCTAGGGTAATCATCATTTTCCCGCCCTCTTCAAGGTGCTGTTCATAGCCTTTTGCTGCGTCAACTAATGCTGCTGAATTAAAATGAAGGTAATTTTTTTCAATAAATTGAGATATCGGTCCTCTGCTGATCATAGATTAAAATTAGAGCACAAAAGTAGGTAATTGAGTCGAAGTTCTAAAGCCACTTTCAGACTTCCCTGCTTCCAAACTTCCATACATTCACCTTATCTTCGTCCCGATGAAAAAAAGCTTTGCTATTTTATTTTCTCTTTTTGCCTTTTCGGCGATGCCCAGCTTGGCCCAGATGAAAATTCTAAAAAGAATATTGTCTAGCGAGAGTGACTCCACTCGTTCGGCTAGCTTTTTACCCTTACCGGCGATAGGCTATTCGCAAGAAACCGGATTAGAATTTGGCATTATAAGCCTTTACTCATTTTATACTGATCGTATAGATATTCTTACGCGCAACTCTTCTATTACCGGTGTTGCCAGCTTCACAACAAAAAAACAAAGCAATTTTAAGCTTGTTGCTGATGTCTGGGCATCGCAAAATAATTTTCACTACCTCTCTGAGATGCGTTACAAAAACTTCCCGTTCAATTTTTATGGCGTCGGCGATAAGACACTTAAAGCTGATGAAGACCCAATCACCCAAAAAATATTTAAACTAAGTGGCGAAGTTGAAAAGCTATTTTCACCCAGATTTTATGGTGGGATTAGTTCAAGTTTCGAGCATCATCGTTTTAGCGATAAAGAAGCCGGAGGAATTTTCGGAATCGCTAACCCATTTATCCAAGATCGCGACGGCGGAAAAGTTCTATTTGTTGGTTTGAGTCAAATATCAGATGGCCGAAACACCAATACCTATACCACTAAGGGTACTTATCTCAAATTCAATTATTCTTACGCACCCGATATTTTTGGCGGAGAAAACTTTAGTGGAAGCCTGTTTAAAGCGGATTTTAGAAGTTTTAGAAGTTTTAACAATAACGCAGTTCTAGCCCTACAAACGGTTTTTCAAACAATACAAGGTGGAACTGTTCCTTTCTATTTGATGCCGCAAATGGGTAACGACCAGATAATGAGGGGCTACTATGCCGGCCGATATAGAGACAGAAATCTATTAGCCGCTCAGGCAGAATTCAGATACCGCTTTATACCAAAATTCGGAGTTGCTGCTTTTATGGGAGCTGGAACCGTCTATGGAACAGGAGCATTCAACCTCAGCGATTTAAAACCAAACACTGGGGCGGGGATACGGTATTTCTTCGACGTAGAACGGGGATTAAGCATCCGTATCGATTACGGAATCGGAGAAAAAAGAGCTGGCGAAGAAAGGCAAAAGGGATATTATATTAGTTTGGCTGAGGCGTTTTAGGTGAATTTTTGTACAGACTGAGTGCTGGATGAGATAGTCGATCGCTGAAATAACTTATTCCGAAAATCGTACACGTTCTTTAAACATGAAATTACTCTTTTGAATTCTTCTTAATAATCTTTCTAATCTTCTCCATTTCCTCTTTACTGATCTTTTGCTCTTTTACCATAAATAATAAAAGACTTTCTGCCGAGTTATCGAAATAACCAAGCAGCATCGATTTAAAATATAATTTCCGGTATTCTGATTTGCTTACCAAGGGAAAATATTCATAGGTTTTTCCATAAGCCTTATATCCTACATAACCCTTTTTCTCCAATAGTCTAACAACAGAAGAGATAGTATTATAAGGCGGCTTTGGATGCTCCGGAATGGCTTCAATAATATCTTTTACGAAAGCATTTTTTAGCTTCCATATGATTTGTATGATACGCTCTTCGGTTTTTGTCAGCTCTTCCATAATCAACTATAAAACTTATATCTCAGTTTTACAACTGCTTTATACGTTATTATACCTGAAGTTTCAGTTTAATAGATAAAAAACTAACTATAAACACGATAATTCAAAATCTAATTCTAAAATGCTCTTTTGCCTGATCCTCTTTAAAGAAAACCATTCCAATCCAAAAAAGATCGACTGTTACGGTTACGCTGGGATGGGCTTTTATTTCTTCCCAGGCTTCTTTTGTCGCCTTGCTCAAATAAATCGTTTCAAAAATCATTATAGATTTACTTGAAATCTTGGGAAGGCATATATAAAAATAATCCAGAGGGCTTTCCATCCTTCGCTCGGCCGCGACGAAAACAATATCAAGATTCTTAACTTTTGAAATTATCCCAGCAACGGTATGATCTTCATTTTGGACCAGGTATTCGACATTATTTGTCTGGAGCGATTTAAAATTCTGAACCGAATTATCGGTTTCAGAATAAGTCTGTATGGTGATAACTCTTGCCGAGGGCGCAGCTTTTGCTAGGTATAAGGTGCTGATACCTACGTTTGTTCCGATCTCAAGAATATTTCTAGGCGTGAATTCTTCAACGAGCCGGTAAATAAGCCGGTGAATCTTCGATCGTTTAGAGGGCATCACTGCACTTTGGTCTTGCAATAACTTTTGATGCAATTTTTCAATCTCGGCATAATCGCTCCTTTCCGATCGATCATATATAACCTCATCCACTAAATGATAAACAAAAGGCGAGTGTAATCCGTGTCGGTCTTTGGCTTTTAGTTGATGCCTTAGATATGCAAGTATGGAAGGCATGTTTATCATATTTCAAAAATAGATAAACGATTTATCCGTAAAGAATGTTAAATTAGAAAATAGAAAGATGATCAACTATAAAGAGGTAGAATCTTTAATTAAATTGCTTGACGACCCTGATAATGAGATATCCAGGCATGTTGAAGATAAGCTTTTATCCTATGGCTATGAGATTATCAATTACTTGGAAAGCGCTTGGGAGCAATCTTTTGATGCCATCTTACAAGAACGAATTGAAAATTTAGTTCATAAAATCCAATTCCGGAATATTAAGACCGAACTTGAACTGTGGAAACTTGGCGGATCTTTCGATCTTTTGCAAGGCGTTATTCTCATCAACAAATATCAGTATCCCGATCTAGATGAGCAAAAGATCATCAATCAAATTGAAGCAGTTAAGCGCGATATCTGGCTGCAGATGACCTATGAGATGAGTGCCGTGGAAAAAGTAAAGTTGATCAACCATGTTATTTACACGCTCCACGGATTTTCGGGCAATACTACCAACCATCAGGACCCACAAAATTCATACATCGCCCAGGTACTAGAATCCAAGAAAGGAAACCAAATTCTCTTGGCAACAATCTATTCAATCATCGCTCAGAAGCTGGACATCCCCATTTATGGTGTTAACCTCCCGCAACATTTTGTTCTGGCGTATGTTGATGAAAGTCCGGAAAGTAGCACCGAAAATACTGTGCTTTTTTACATCAATGCCTTCAACCGCGGCTTTATATTTGCTCGACGAGACGTTGACTCTTTTCTAAAACAGCTTAGCCTAAAGCCGGATAAGCATTATTATGAGCCCTGTTCAAATCTTGACATAGTGAAAAGAATACTGCGCAATTTGATCAGTTCTTATGAGAAACTAGGTTCGACTGAGAAGGCACAGGAATTGAAAGAATTGTTGATGCTATTTTAAAGTACATCACAGCTGGCTTCTCCAATACGTATCATCCTGCGTGTAAATCGCCGAGACTACCCAACTACATGCCAATTGCTAAAACTCCATCAAATACGCCTTCAAAAAATCATTTAAATCGCCATCCAAAACGGCCTGAGCATTTGATGTTTCGTGATTGGTACGAATGTCTTTCACCAATTTATAAGGATGCAAGACATAGTTTCTAATCTGAGAACCCCATTCTATCTTCTTCTTATTGCCTTCTATCACCGCTGTGGCCTCCATGCGTTTTCGCATTTCCGCTTCGTATAATTGTGATTTAAGCAAGCGAATAGCATTTTCCTTATTTTGTAATTGCGAACGCGATTCTTGGTTTTTAATAACAATCCCGGAAGGTTTATGGTAAAGACGTACCGCAGTTTCTACTTTATTAACATTCTGCCCACCCGCTCCGCCAGAACGGAAGGTTTCAAATTCTATATCTGCAGGGTTAACTTCTATATCAATCGTGTCATCCACCAACGGGTATACATACACGGATGCAAAAGAAGTATGGCGTTTCGCATTGGAATCAAATGGCGAGATCCTTACAAGACGATGAACACCATTTTCTCCCCTTAAATATCCGAAGGAAAAATCACCTTCAAATTGCAAGGTAACCGTCTTGATGCCGGCAACATCGCCTTCCTGCGAATCTTGCTCTGAAACTTTATAGCCATTCTTTTCGCCCCACATAATATACATGCGCATCAGCATAGCCGCCCAATCGCAGCTCTCTGTACCGCCCGCACCCGCCGTAATCTGAAGGACCGCATTCAGCTGGTCTTCCGGCGCACTAAGCATATTCTTAAATTCAAGCTCGCCTAACTTTGCTAAAGCAGTGTTATACTGACCACTCAGATCGGTTTCGTCAGCATCACCGGATTGGTAGAAATCATACATTACAACAGCATCCTCTACCGCAGCACTGGCCGCAGCAAACGCGTCGGTCCAGGCCTTTTGAGTTCTGATCGATTGTAATACTTTTTCTGCTTCTTTAGAATTCTCCCAAAAATCAGGCTTGGTGGTAATTGCCTGGATTTGGTTTAGATCATCAACCCTCTTGTCGATGTCAAAGATGCCTCCTCAGAGACGTTATTCTGTCTCTTAAATCCTGTATTTGTTCTTTGGTCATCCAGCAAAAATAAGAAAGCAAAACCGTGCAGACAAGCAGATATACTTATTAGATTTATAAACCTCTTAAAATGATATTTGATTGTATATTTAGCTAAACGATAATTCATGTTACCTCGTACCAAATTTACCCAAACCCAGGCCTACCAATATCTTTCTAATCATTTGGCTGAAATGAGCGAATCTCATATTAAGGATCTATTTAAATCTGATCCTGAGCGCTTTAATAAGTTTTCAATCTATTTTGAAGATATCCTACTGGACTATTCTAAAAATCGAATTACCGATAAAACGATTGCCCTGTTGATGCAACTGAGTCGCGAATGTGGCTTGAAGCAGGCCATCGAAGCCATGTTTAAGGGCGATAGAATTAATGAGACGGAAGACCGTGCAGTATTACATGTCGCTTTGCGAAACCTTAGCAATTCTCCGATGATGACGGATGGACAAGATGTAATGCCTGATATAAATGCTGTTCTAAATCACATGGAAGAGTTCTCTGATTTAGTGATTTCGGGTAATTGGAAGGGCTTCAGCGGCAAGGCGATAACAGATGTTGTAAATATTGGAATCGGAGGATCTGACCTGGGACCTGTTATGGTGACAGAAGCGTTAAAAGCCTACAAAAATCAGTTGAATTTACATTTTGTTTCCAACGTCGATGGCACTCATATCGTTGAAACATTAAAAAAGGTTAATCCTGAAACTACGCTATTCTTGATTGCCTCCAAAACATTCACGACACAAGAAACGATGTCCAATGCTAATTCAGCGCGTGCATGGTTCTTAGAAAACGGAGGCTCCGACCGTGCTATTGCAAAACATTTTGCGGCACTTTCAACCAACACTAAAGCGGTTGCAGAATTTGGGATTGATACCAAAAATATGTTTGAATTTTGGGATTGGGTAGGTGGTCGTTATTCGCTTTGGAGTGCGGTTGGCCTGTCGATATCTCTGGGCATTGGTTTTAAGAATTTTAAGGACTTGTTGGCCGGCGCCCACGCGATGGACAAGCATTTCCGAGAAAGCGCCTTTGAAGAAAATATACCTGTAATTCTGGCTTTATTAGGAGTTTGGTACAATAACTTCTTTGAAGGGGATAGTCATGCCATTCTACCTTATGACCAATACATGCATCGCTTCGCAGCTTATTTCCAGCAAGGTGATATGGAGAGTAATGGCAAATATGTTGATAGAAATGGAGAAGCTGTGAACTACCAAACCGGACCAGTGATTTGGGGCGAACCAGGGACTAATGGTCAGCATGCTTTTTATCAATTGATTCATCAGGGCACTAAATTAATCCCCTGTGATTTTATCGCGCCGGCTCAGTCACACAATCCAATAGGAGAACACCATACACTACTTTTATCAAATTTCTTTGCGCAGACTGAAGCTTTGATGAACGGAAAAACTGAGGAAGAAGTAGTTTCAGAATTCAAAAAAGCAGGTAAAACTGATGTGGAAATTGAGAAGTTAAAAGCCTTTAAAGTTTTTGAAGGCAATAGACCCACCAATTCAATATTGGCTAAAAAGATCAGTCCGCGCGTCTTAGGAAGTCTTCTGGCCATGTATGAGCATAAAATTTTTGTACAAGGAATTATTTGGAATGTATTTAGCTTCGACCAATGGGGAGTTGAGTTGGGCAAACAACTTGCAAGCAAAATTCTGCCGGAGTTAAAAAATTCTGAAGTAATAAGCTCGCATGATGCTTCAACGAACGGATTAATAAATAAATACAAAGAGTGGCGTTAATTGATAATATTTAAATAACGAATGGTTAAAAAGGTAGTTACACATCTCACATTTCAGGTAGTATTAGCAATCATTTTTGGTATATTGATTGGGTTAAACTTTCCAGCTTTCGCTCCTACAGCAAAGTTGATTAGTCAAACCTTTATTAATATGATTAGCATGCTCATTGCACCCATTATCTTTTTTACGATAGTGCTGGGTATTGCACAAATGAGCGATTTAAAAAAAGTAGGCAGAGTTGGGGGTAAAGCGCTGATTTACTTTGAGGTAGTTACTACCCTAGCAATTGTGATTGGTTTACTTGTCACGAACTTATTCAAGCCGGGTGCCGGATTCGATGTTTCAACTACGCAGCAAGATGCCGCAAAAATCCAAGCTTACCAACAGAGTGGCGAAGATTTTAAGTGGGTAGAATTCATTACACACATTATTCCGAAAAATATTTTTGATTCATTTGCGAAGGGTGATATTCTGCAGATTCTCTTTTTTGCTGTTCTATTTGGCTACGGACTTAGCAAATCTGGCTCTGCCGGCGCAACACTGATCTCAACGTTTGAGAAACTCTCTAAAGTCCTCTTTAACATGATGAATGTAGTGATGAAACTCGCTCCCATTGGTGCGTTCGGAGGGATGGCATTTACAATTGGGACTTATGGCCTTGAAACTCTGTACCCCTTGGGTAAATTAATGATTGCCGTTTATGTCACCATGGCACTTTTTATTTTTGTGGTGCTTAACACGATATGCTATTTCTATAAGTTTAGCTTGTGGCAATATTTGAAATTTATCCGTCGCGAAATTGTAATTGTTTTAGGCACTTCTTCTTCAGAATCTGTGTTGCCTAGCATGATGCAAAAAATGGAAACCATTGGATGTTCCAAATCCGTTGTCGGCTTGGTGATTCCAACAGGTTATTCATTCAACCTGGATGGAACCTCAATTTACTTGTCGATGGCCGTCATCTTCCTATCTCAGGCTTTTAATATTAATCTTTCCGTTGGACAGCAGCTTACGATCATCGGTATACTGATGATTAGCTCTAAGGGTGCGGCAGGCGTAACCGGCAGTGGATTCATAGTTTTAGCCTCAACGCTAACGGCATTAAAGATTATTCCGATAGAGAGTATTGCCATCTTGCTTGGTGTTGATCGTTTCATGTCTGAAGCTAGAGCAATTACAAATATGATTGGGAATGGTGTCGCAACAATTGTTGTAGCAAAAAGCGAAAAAGAATTTGATGAAGCCGCCTATCAGAAAGCTATCAGTCCGAAAATCGATGAGGCTTTTAACTAGTAAAAAATGATAAACATCTTAAGTTCAGATCAAACTCGAGAAGCGGACCGATACACTGTTCAACATCAGCCTATTGCTTCTATCGATCTAATGGAGCAGGCTGCAAGTGCATTTGTCGATGCATTTTCCGCCGAATATCCTTATCTGGACAAAGTTATTAGTGTTTATTGCGGAACGGGAAACAATGGAGGCGATGGCCTTGCAATCGCATGCTTATTAAGCGAATATGGATATCATGTTTCAGTCAAAATCATCCGATTTAGCGAAAAAAGCACACTTGATTTTGACCTGAATTACAATCGAATAAAGAAAACAACTATTTCAGTAACTGAAATCAGTGGGAGTGATTTTCCGCCTGAAAACGCCGATGTCATTATAGATGCCATTCTCGGCTCAGGCCTAAATAAAACTCTAAGAGGTCATTGGGAGCTACTAGCAAATTATATAAATAACTTAAATAAGCCGGTTATAGCCGTCGACGTTCCAACAGGTTTTCCTTCTGAAGGCTTGATTGAGCCCAGGGCCGCTGTCGTAAAAGCAGATCTTGTTATCAGCTTCCAAAGGACTAAAATTAATTTCTTCCTACCTGAATCATCCGAAGCCCTAAAGCGGTTTGAGGTGGTAGATATTGGACTCGATGAAGGCTTTATCCAATCATTAGACAGTCGGTGGAAGTTGATTGAAAAAGCCGATATTCTTAAAATTTTAAAGCCGCGAAAAACGTTTAGTCACAAAGGTAGTTATGGGCATGCCCTAATTATTGCCGGCGCAAAAGAGACTATGGGCGCCGCTCTATTATGCGCTGAGGCCTGCTTACATACTGGTGCAGGCTTAACTACGGCCTGTATCCCTGCCGATGGGCTCACTGCTCTAAACACCTATCTGCCCGAAGTAATGGCCCTATTGCGGTCGGAAGAAAGATTCTCCTTATTAGCCATTGAAAAGTACAATGCTGTCGGGGCTGGTCCAGGATTGGGGACCAATAATCAAGCGATAAATCTTATTAGAGAACTTCTTAATCAAGTTGAAATGCCACTTGTACTTGATGCGGATGCTTTAAATATTTTGGCTACTAAGCCGGAGTGGCTTAAAGATTTACTACCAGGAACTGTCATCACACCTCATCTAAAAGAATTTGACAGACTCTTTGGCACTCATAACGATTGGTGGAGCCGACTAGAAAAAGCCTCTGAGCAGGCGGCTAGATTCCAGATTTATATTGTATTAAAAAATAGGTACACTTTTATTATTGCACCCGATAAGCAAATTTATTGTAATCCTACCGGAAGTCCTGCAATGGCTTCAGGTGGCATGGGGGATGTACTGACAGGTATGATCGTTTCATTTATGGCCCAAGGCTACGACTCCTTACAAGCATCGATAGTAGCTGTCTATATTCATGGATTGTGCGGAGAAAAAGCGAAAGGAAATGTTTGCACAGCCTCTGAACTGGCCAAATCGATCTCAAAAGTTGTGAAGAAATTTTTAAATGAGGGCTAGATAGAACCCATCACCATCATAAGTTTCATGGTTGGGCTTTGGTTACCACCGCGTTTTTCAAGTGTTACGGCAAATGCTTGTGCATTTCCAATAGCTTTCATCCGTTTCATACCGGTAGTATCGGCAGCCATATCAAAAACACCTAGATCTACCGGCTTCCCATCCACCATAGCCCATAACTGATATTGATGATCATGATCATTTTCAGGCATATTCATGCTTGTCATATCGATCATCACATCCTGCTTTTTTGAATTAAATGCTACCGTTATACTCGATAAAGGGGAGTTTTTTGTACCCGCAAGCTTTACCATTTTAAAGTCCGGATTTGCAAGAACTTCAAGCGCTTGTTTGCTATCTGCTAATTGCTTGTCAAAAAAGTTTGCCTGATTAGCATATTTTTGATTTGAAGACTGCAGGGCAAGCATTTCTAGCTTTGTGTCTTCCAATTTGTTGTAAACATTAAATAGTGCCGCCCAACTAACAAGCAGAATCACAACAGAGGCTGCAAAGGCGTATTTATAAAATGTGAAACCTCCTTTAGAAGGCATAGTAATAACTTTCGCTTCTACATCATTACCGGAATATTGTACACTTTTAAGGATTTTTTCTCGAAGGTTTTCTGCTGGGGCAATAGCTTGTTGATCCACATATCCTTCCAACGCTCCTTCAATCTCAGTTAACTCATTTTTTACGGCAGGATATTTTGCAGCCATATTTTCCACTTCAAGCCTTTCATCTTGGGTTAATTCCCCAATGATGTAAAGCTCTAAGATGCCGCTTTCAATATATGCCTTAATTTCTTCCACTTTAATTAAAGTACTTTCTCAATGTAATTATAGCCATTCTCAATCGTGTTTTTACGGTGCCGAGTGGAATATCCAATTCTTCCGCCGCTTCAACATGTGTATACCCTTTAAAGTAAACTAGGTCGAGGATAGATTTTTGCTCTGGTTTTAATTTTTCCACCAAATCTTTGACGCCCAATACCTCCGGATTTATGGACGTATTTCGTCGTTCATCAACGTAATTTACGGTGTTTTCTAGGTCCTGGTTTTTTGAATTATTTCTGTAATCCTTTGAACGTATCTTGTCTATTGAAACGTTTCGTGCTATATTCACCATCCAAGTAAAAAGCCTTCCCTTGGATGAATCAAAAGAGGGAAAGGAGTTCCATATTTTGACAAATGTTTCTTGAAGCAAGTCTTCTGCTATTTCATCTTGCGGTACAATTCGGATAATTATCCCGTGTAGCGATGCAGAATACATATCATACAAGGCTTCCATAGCAATCTTTTGCTTACCACGGAGCGCGTCAATCAATTCTGTTTCGGATAGCTTTATTTTCTTAGTCTTGCTCAACGGTTCGAATGTAGAAACTTGCTATCACATTTCAAAGAGATGTTTTTCAGCGTGATAAGAAGATCTTACCAAGGGACCGCTCTCAACGTATCTAAAACCTTTTTCAAGGCCTATTTTTTTGTAGTGTACAAATTGATCCGGACTTATCCAATCGATTACTGGATGGTGATTTCTTGTAGGCTGCAAATATTGACCCAAAGTCAAAATATGCACGCCGACAACCAGCAAATCATCCATAGCTTCAAGAACATCTGATTCTGTTTCACCAAGCCCAAGCATGATACCCGATTTAGTGCGCAATCCCGCTTCGGATATTTGACGCAAACACTCCAAACTTCGATCATATTTTGCTTGTATCCTTACTTCTTTAGTAAGCCTGCGAACCGTTTCCAGATTATGCGAAACGACTTCGGGACGCACATCCAGTACGCGCTGAAGATTATCCCAAACGCCTCTAAAGTCCGGAAGAAGAGTTTCTAATGTTGTTTCTGGACTTTCCCTTCGGATTGCGTTTATAGTCTCTGCCCATATTGTTGATCCTCCGTCCTTCAGGTCATCCCTGTCAACCGACGTAATTACACAGTGCTTTACCTGCATCAGTTTTACTGATTGAGCAACACGTTCGGGCTCACCCACATCCACGACGAGAGGCCTACCGGTAGCCACGGCACAAAAAGAGCATGATCTTGTGCAAATATTACCTAGTATCATGAAGGTGGCAGTGCCGGCACCCCAGCACTCTCCCATATTTGGGCAATTGCCGCTTTCACATATGGTGTGAAGCTTATGCGTATCGACAAGGCTACGTACATGTGCGTATTCCTTACCAACGGGCAACTTAACACGCAGCCAGTCGGGCTTACGCTGAATTTGACTGGCGGGAATTACCGGCAATTCGATCATAATACAAAAGTAAGGATTTCCTACGTATGTTGTAGGAGCATAAAGCATGGAGCATAGAGGTTAGACTGTTTTGAAAACATTGGTTTATTTCGTATGTTTATTATACCAAATACGCAATACGCAATGACAACTTCCCACATTAAATACCTAGGGGATTTAAGAACCGAAGCTAGGCATCTGCAATCAGGCACTGTTATTATAACAGACCCCCCGGTTGACAACCATGGAAAAGGCGAAGCATTTTCGCCCACAGATTTACTGGCAACTTCATTAGGCAATTGTATGCTAACGATTATGGGCATTGCCTGTAAGACACATGGAATGAATATCGATGGAACTACTTGTGCGATAACAAAAATTATGGCACCCGATCCAAGGCGCGTAATTGAAATTAAAGCTGTTTTGGATTTCCCGAAATCAGACTATTCTGAGAAGGAGAAGAAAATTCTTGAACATGCAGCCCTCACTTGTCCAGTATTTCTTAGTCTACATCCGGATATCAAGAAAGATATCATTTTTAACTTTTAAAAATGGTTCAATATTGATCAGACGACTTTAAGTTGATCCGATCAGTAAAATTCAGCTGATCTGAGATAACGTGTCTTCAATTGAAATCTCGCCATGCGAAGTCTCGTAGATACACTCCCCATCTTTAATCAGCAGTAATTGCGGCGATTCATGCGGCACATTAAAACCTTCTGCAATTGAATTAGAAACATCGCGATAAGCAATTAAATCAAGAAAATAAATCTGAACTTCTTCAGGTATTAACTCATGGTCCATCTCAACTCGTCGCTTCGCCATCATGCTGACAGGGCAACGAGTACTATGCTTAAAAATAATACTAAACCCGATTTGGGATTTAATTCCTGATAACTGCTGCATGTTTTGTAGTATCGTCCAGTTCATATCACCTCGATGTCGTTTGTAGACAAAATTGTAGTAGTATAATATTAAAAAAGAAAGGAAATGTTTGACCTACCGCCGACGAGATTTTGGATATGATCCGTAGGCATCACATAGCCTTGATGAACAAGATTGAAGTACGGCAGATACTAGTAAGAGTGCCAGAACCCCGATAATTAGTCTTTTCATGCAATAAATTATTCTACTAAAATAGTCATAATATGCAATATTATTTTAGACTCAAAAAGAATTTCAACTAACCAAGCAGATTTCTTCTCAATTCCGCCATATGGATGGCCGCTGCGGCGGCTTCTTCACCTTTATTTCCGTGTCTGCCGCCTGCTCTTTCTGACGCTTGTTGCATGTTATTCGGAGTTAAAACGCCAAAGATGACCGGTTTGTTGTATTTTAATGAAAGTTGGGTAATACCATTAGCAACTGCGTTGCAAATAAATTCAAAATGTCTGGTTTCTCCTTGTATAACACATCCCAGACAAATTACTGCATCAATTTCTTGGTTGGCCAATAAAATATCTGCACCCGAACTTAGCTCGAAGCTTCCTGGCACTTCAACGGTTTTGATGTGTTCTTCGAGTGCCCCATGTTTTACTAAAAAATTGAATGCCCCATTATAAAGAGGTATTGTTATTTCATCATTCCATTGCGACACTATAATACCGAAACGATAAGGCTCTGCAGAAGGGACTTTTAAATGAGAAAACGATGAAGCTTTAGTTGCCATCAACTTGAAACTACAATGCTACTATAAGTTATAGTCTGGCTTCTGTACGAGCAATATACGTGTCTACTGTACTCGCTTCGCCGCTATATGGGTATTCTGATTTAATTCTTTGATATGCTTCAAGCGCAGAATCATACTCTTTTTGCTCCTCGTAAACTAATCCTAATTTTTTCAAAAACAAAGGTGTGGTAAAGGAATTCGCTGCTTTTTCTGCAGCTTTTTTGTAATAGGTAACGGCTTGATCATACTCTTTCAATTCGCTATACGCATCGCCAAGCATCCCTAAAACCAAAGGATCGATTATTGGGCTGCCGGTACTACTATAGTTGCCTAAGGCATCTACTGCTTTTTGAAATTCACCTTTCTGAAGATATAAACCACCTAGGTAGGCATTAGCAATATTTGCTGATTTAGTGCTCGAATACTCAGCTGCAATCTTCTCAAAACCCGGATATGAGCCATCTCCTTTAATTGCCTTATCCGCCAATGAGTCAATAGCGGCATATTCCTCAGCCCGGAACATCTCATTTACTGCTTTCTCAGCACGCGGGGCAAGGTAAAAATTCTGATATCCGAAATAGAGCAAAATGAGAGCTACGATAGCTCCTCCAATGATCGCAAGACTCTTTTTATTTTCCAGTAGAAAACTTTCAGTCTTCATTAACTTTTCTGTGTTTGAAGCTGTATCGTTTTGATTAGTTGTCATTTATCTAAAAATTGATTTGTCCGGTAGGAACCGATTTTGGCAAAAATACGTTTTTCAAAATTAGTATCAACTCTAATTTAATATCTTCTGCCGAAGATCACTGATTTGGGCATTGAAAATAGTAAATTTGAGTCTTTATATGTGGCTCCAAAGTTTATCTGTACTTAATTTTAAAAATTTTCAGGAAGGGGAATTGGTCTTCTCTGAAACCGTTAATGCCTTTACAGGGAATAACGGTGCAGGAAAAACTAATTTGCTTGACGCGATACACTACCTTTCGCTGTGTAAAAGCTATTTTAATCCGGCAGATACAACACAAATTCTACACGGCTCTGACTTTTTCATGGTTCAAGGCGTATTTAGCAGGCAGGGTGGGAAAGAAACGATTTCTTGTTCTTTAAAGCGGAATCAAAAAAAGCAGTTCAAGCGTAATAAAAAAGAATACCAGCGCCTGGCAGATCATATCGGCTTATTCCCCTTGGTAATGATCTCTCCCTATGATATTAGCATAATTATTGAGGGAAGTGAAGAAAGACGAAAGTTTATAGACAATGCGATTTCACAAACAGATCCTGCTTATCTCGATCAACTTATCCTTTACAATAAAATATTGCTTAACAGAAATACTTTGTTACGCCAAATAGCGAGCACGAGATCTTATGACCCTCAATTGCTTGAAGTGTATGACGAGCAGCTTGTTAGTTCAGGGAATGAGATATTTAATAAGCGAAGAGCGTTTATGGATGTGTTTATTCCAATATTTGATACTCATTACCAATACATTAGTGAAAAGGCAGAAGAAGTTACACTGAGTTATGATTCGCCCTTGTTAATCGATGATTTCGAGATTTTGCTGAAAAACTCCATCGAGCGCGACAGAATATACGAACGCACGACAATAGGCATACATAAGGATGACCTGCAATTTTCAATTCACGGCATGCCGATGAAAAAATTCGGCTCGCAAGGACAGCAAAAATCATTTTTGATAGCGTTAAAACTAGCTCAGTATACTTTCCTGTTAAAAAGCAAAAAATTCAAGCCCCTATTATTGCTTGACGATATTTTTGATAAGTTAGACGATAACAGGACTCGCAAACTGATGAAGATGGTTTCTAATGAAGACTTCGGTCAGATATTTATAACCGATACAAGCAGAGAAAGAATTACCAGAATATTTACAGAGATTGACGTAGAAATTAAAGTAGTTGATATCGAAAAAGGCTGCGTTAAATAATTGAAAATGAGCCGAACAAACGACAAATCCTTAAAAGAAGCAATTGAACAGATGCTAAGCGTTTACAAGTTAAAACGCAAATTCGACGAAACGGCTTTGATTGCGTTTTGGCCCGAGATGGTTGGCAAATCGGTAGCTAATCGAACAACTAATATTTATGTGCGCGACCGCAGACTGTATCTGCGACTAGAATCATCGGTAATAAAACATGAGCTTTTAATGATGCGCACGCAGATCATCGACAAGTTAAATGAACATGCCGGCAGTAAGGTAATTGACGAAATCGTGTTTCTTTAAAATTCAGAAACGCTCAAAGGCAGAAAAGAAAAAGCTTCCTTCAATTTCAGCATTGGCGTCAGAATCTGATCCATGTACCGCATTGGCATCAATAGACTTGGCGTATTTTCTTCGAATAGTACCTTCTTCTGCTTTTGTTGGATCTGTAGCTCCAATCAATTTTCGAAAATCCTCCACAGCATTTTCTTTCTCCAAAATTGCCGCAACAATAGGACCAGATGACATAAATTCAACAAGACTAGCATAGAAAGGGCGGTCTTTATGTATCTCATAAAACAATCCGGCGGTTTCTTTATTTAGGTGGGTATATTTTAACGCTACAACATTGAACCCAGCTGAAATAATATCATTTAATATTGCTCCCATATATCCATTTTTTATGGAATCAGGTTTAAGCATGGTAAAAGTTCTGTTTGTTTTCATATAACGTGCTTTTGCCGATAATCATCGGGACACAAAAGTAGGATTTTAATATCAGGACTCAAATGCTAAATTGACGGTTTTACGAATCATTTATTTGCTTAGCTTTGCACTCTTTGATAAATTTTGAAGGAGCAGATGCTGGATATACACTTACTTAAAAACTTCCTGAATCACCCAAGGCAGATCGTGATCACAACTCATCATAAGCCTGATGGCGATGCGATGGGGTCTTCTTTAGGCTTATATAACTATCTGATACAGAAAGGCCATCATGTAAAAGTTATCACACCGAGTGATTACCCAGACTTTCTACACTGGCTTCCAAACAATAAGGATGTTTTAATTTATACAGAACAGCCTGAGCAGGCCGTACAATTATGTAGCGCCGCAGATTTAATATTTTGTTTGGATTTCAATTCATTATCCAGAATAAACGAGCTAGGGGAAACAGTCAGGGTTTCGGCAGCGAAAAAAATAATGATTGATCATCATTTAGAACCTGCTGATTTTGATGATTATCGCTACTGGACGACCAATGTGTCTTCAACAGCCGAGCTTGTTTACAGATTTATTGGCACCGTAATGGGCGAACCGGAACTAATAAATAAGGAAATAGCCACCTGTTTATATACAGGAATAATGACGGATACGGGATCTTTCCGATTTCCGACAACGACAGCAGAAGTCCACATAATAATCGCAGACCTGATAGAAAAAGGGGCTGAAAATTGGCGTGTCCATCAATTGGTATATGATAATTTTTCAGAAAATCGTGTGAGATTTTTAGGAAATTGCCTTTTGAACAAGCTAGAGGTCTTAAAAGAGTTTAATACTTCTATTATTAGCATCACCAAGGAAGAATTAAGCCAATTTCAGATTGAAACAGGTGATACAGAAGGCATAGTAAATTATGCATTGACCATTCATGAGATACGTCTGGCTGCACTTATCATCGAGCGACCCGATGCAGTAAAGTTGTCGGTACGTTCTATTGGCAATTTTCCTGCTAATGAGATATGCAAGAAATATTTTAGTGGCGGGGGGCATCGAAATGCATCGGGGGGAATTTCGCATGAACCACTTGAAACGGTGATATCAAACTTTAAATCTATCTTACCTGAATACAAACACCTTTTAACACAATAATCAAAAAACATGAAAAAGATTTTTATCATTTTAGGAATTGCGGCTTTGGGATTAAGCTCATGCAAAGAATTTAAAGAGAGCGATGGAGGGATGCTTTACAATATACATACTGATGAAGGTGGTGAAACAATCAAGCCAGGGGATTTCGTAGCACTTAAAGCTGTGCAAAAAACTGATCAGGATTCTGTAATCTATAATTCATATGACTTTGATCAGCCAACTTTTACATATGGCGACAAACCCCGTTACTCTGGAGATTTTAACCACGCTCTAAGTCTGCTTAGTGAGGGAGATAGTGTTACACTTAAACTTAGAGTAGATTCTATCAAAGCATCTGTAGTAAGAACGGGAGCTCCCGCACCAAATATAAAAGGGGAGTACATGATTTACATTCTTAAAATTGTAAAAGTGATACCCCGAGAAAATCAACAAGATGCAGCCTTCCAGGCAAAAGTTGAAGAATTCTTTAAAGCAGAAACTGCCAAGGTAATGAGTAGTGAGGCATCAAGAATCAAGAATTACATCACTGCACACAATTTAAAGCCGATCGTAATGCCTTCCGGACTTAATCACGTAGTAACAAAACCGGGAAATGGAGCTAAGGCAGTTGTCGGCGATACGGTTGTGGTTAACTACACAGGATCGTTCTTGTCGGGTACGGTATTTGATTCCAGCCTCTCGGATGTTGCAAAGAAATCAAAAATATTTAACCCTGACCGTCCGTATGGGCCAATAAAGGTTGCTATAGGCTCAAACACCGCGATAGCTGGTTTTGAAGAAGGTTTAAGTTTATTTGCGGCAGGAACAAAAGTTACTTTAATAATGCCTTCAAAACTTGCTTATGGCCCTCAGGGTAGCGAAAAATTTCCTCCTTATACTCCACTTGTATTTGAAATTGAAGTGCTAAATATTATCCGTCCATAGACAATATCTTTATTATGAACATAAAAAAGTTGTATATCCTGCTTTTGATACTGTTGGTATCAATAAGCGCAAAAAGCCAAGAATCTGTTGAAGGCAGTTTAAATGGAGTTAAATTTACAATCTTAGCCGCTGCAAAGGATGCAAAAAAGATTAAGTTGGATGACATCATCACCTTCAATTTCATTGCAAAAACTGATAAAGATTCTGTTCTTTTAAGTAGCTATCAAATGGGACAACCTGCAAAAGTTCAGGTGCAGGCCTCAAAAAACGTAGCTGATCTGATGGATATTTTTCCATTGCTCTCGATAAACGATCTCGCTACGGTTAGCATTCCAACTGACAGTGTTTTTAAGGGAAACGACCAAGATCGTCCACCATTTTTTCCGAAGGGAAGTTCGATGATTTACACGATAAAAATCGAAAATATCCAAACCATGGCAGAGGCGATGGCAGACCGGGACAAAGCACTCGAAGAAATTAAGAACGCGGAAAAAGACAGTGTAGCAAAATATATTGCCAAAAATAACCTACCGATAAAATCTACTGCCTCCGGATTAATGTATGTTGTTACAAAAGCTTCGACTAAGATCATGCCGGCAGCGGGAGATACTGTAGTTGTAAGTTACGTGGGTAAAACCCTCGACGGGAAACTTTTCGATACCAGCATTGAAGCTGAAGCTGTAAAAGGCGGACTAAGTCAGCCGGGACGAGTATATGAGCCAATCTCGTTAACAATAGGTAGAGGAGAAGTCATTCCGGGTTGGGATGAAGGGATACTATTGATGAATGAAGGTTCTTCGGCAACTTTTATCATCCCCTCTGACTTGGGTTATGGACCTCAGGGTAATGGTGCTATCCAGCCTTTTACTACACTCCTTTTTAATGTGGAACTGATCCAGGTTAAACCTGCAAAAAAATAAGCGGGCAAACTGATAAAAAAAGGCTTCTTATTTGCATGAGAAGCCTTTTTTATTAATTTTTACTAATGGTTTTAACTGATACGCATACCCATTTATACTATGAAACTGATCCGGTAAAACTGAAAGAGTTAATGCTTCGATGTTTTCAGGTGAATGTATCCCGATTGTTCTTGCCAAATGTTGATGTCTCTTCGATCCCGCTAGTATTAGGCCTCGCAGCAAGCGAGCCTAATAATTGCTTCGCTATGATGGGGCTACATCCTTGCAGCGTGAAAGAAGATTTCGAAGAACAATTAGCAATCATCATTGAGGCATCGAAAAAGAATAAGATTTATGCAATAGGCGAAATTGGCATTGATCTTTATTGGGATAAAGAAACACTCCCATTTCAAGAGATTGCCTTCAGAGAGCAGATAGCGCTTGCTAAGCAGCTTGATCTGCCAATTGTTATCCATTGCAGAGACGCCTTTGACGAAGTGTATAATATTCTTGTTTCTGAAAAAGATAAAAAACTTAAAGGCATCTTTCATTGCTTTACAGGAACTTCAATTCAAGCACAGCAGATAATAGATTTAGGTTTGTATCTAGGCATAGGCGGAGTAGTAACCTATAAGAACGCCGGTCTGGACAAGGTGCTCTCTTCTATTGCTCTGGAACATATTGTGCTTGAAACAGACTCTCCTTACCTCGCTCCGATGCCTTTTAGAGGAAAAACCAATGAAAGCAGTTTTATTGTTTACATCGCTGAAAAAATTTCGTCGATTAAACAGGTGTCTATTGAAGAAGTTGCTGCCATCACTACCGAAAACTCACGAAAAATCTTTAATGTTTGACAGTAAAATTCCTTTTTAAGGAATTTTATGCGAAATTGGCTATACCTAAAATGACCAGAATCCTAATTATTTATACCGGTGGCACAATCGGAATGGTCAATGATTCGACCACTGGGGTCTTAAAGCCATTCGACTTTAATCAAATTCTTGAAAACGTACCAGAGCTAAGCCGTTTAAATTATCAAATTAAGATCCATTCCTTCGATCCCATAATAGATTCATCGAATATGCACCCCGAAATTTGGGTTCAGCTCGCAGAACTTATTGAAGATAATTATCCCTCATATGATGGTTTTGTGATCTTGCACGGCTCTGACACAATGGCCTTTACAGCATCTGCCTTAAGCTTTATGCTTGAAGGCTTAAACAAACCAGTTGTATTTACTGGATCACAATTACCGATTGGTGAGATTCGGACTGATGCAAAGGAAAATCTGATCACTGCTTTGGAAATTGCCTCAGCGAAAAAAGGAGGGAAAGCTAAAGTTCCTGAAGTATGCATTTATTTTGATTCTCAGCTATTTAGAGGAAACCGCGCTTTTAAATATAATTCGGCAAAATTCGAGGCATTCAGATCGCCCAACTATCCCGTTTTAGCGGAAGCCGGAGTCCATCTTAGTTTCAACTATGCGAATATCCGAAAATGCGATAATTGCGTTCTTAAAGTGCACAAAAGTCTCAGCAATGACATCGCTGTTCTGAAGATATATCCCGGCATTAGCCAACAAACGGTGAAAGCTATCTTAGGTTCAAAGGTGAAAGCAATCATCATGGAGACTTTTGGAGCAGGGAACACCCCTACCGACAAATGGTTTCTTCTATTGCTGGAGCAAGCAATTAAAAAAGGTAAAATTATACTTGACATCTCTCAATGTAAAGTAGGCTCAGTAGAACTAGGGCGATATGAAACAAGTCGCGAACTCAAAGGAATGGGCATCGCAAGCGGCTATGATATGACTTTTGAAGCTGCGGTAACCAAATTGATGTTCCTCTTGGGCGGCAGCTTCAGCACCGAACGTATCTACGAACTTCTAGAAACCGATTTAAGGGGAGAACTAAGTAAAAAAAATCCAACAAACTGGAAAAAAGCGGTATTCTAAAATCAATTCTATAAAATTCTTTAAATTGTTCCATGAAACTAAGGTACTTTCTTCTTTTAGCAGGCTTTCTCATGACCATTAATACTGACGGCCTTGCCCAGCAGGGCAAGCATACATTTGCATTAGGTGATTCTGCATTTCTGCTTGATAACAAGCCATTCGTGATCATTTCGGGCGAAATGCATTATCCGCGTATTCCCCGAGAGGCATGGCGCGCCCGCATGAAAATGGCTAAGGCGATGGGTCTGAATACGATTGGAACCTACGTTTTTTGGAATGTGCATGAACCACTGCAAGGCAAATATGACTTTTCGGGCAACAATGATATTGCAGAGTTTGTAAAAGTTGCGAAGGAAGAAGGCCTATGGGTAATCTTGCGGCCAAGCCCCTACGTCTGCGCCGAATGGGAATTCGGTGGATATCCTTATTGGTTGCAAAATATAGCGGGGCTCGAAGTACGTAGTAAAGAGCCCCAATATTTAGAGGCTTACAGAAATTACTTAATGGCGGTTGGCAAACAACTAGCGCCCCTTCAAGTTAATCGCGGCGGAAATATTTTAATGGTGCAAGTAGAAAATGAATACGGTTCATATGGCTCGGATAAAGAATATCTGGATATCAATAGAAAGCTGTTTATTGACGCGGGATTTGATGGTTTACTCTATACCTGTGATCCGGTTGCGGCAATTGTCAACGGTCACTTACCGGGGTTGCTTCCCGCTATTAACGGAATTGATAATCCCGAGCAGGTTAGAAGATTAATTAAAGCAAATCATAATGGCAAAGGACCATATTTCATTGCAGAATGGTATCCGGCTTGGTTCGATTGGTGGGGAACAGCACATCATACAGTTCCAGCCGAGCGCTACGCCCCAAAATTAGATGGTGTTCTGGAAGCAGGTATCTCAATCAACATGTATATGTTCCACGGCGGAACAACCCGTGGTTTTATGACCGGGGCAAATTATAACGATCGGAACCCTTACGAGCCACAGATTAGCAGCTACGACTACGATGCGCCACTGGATGAAGCAGGAAATGCTACTCCGAAATTCATGAAGTTTAGGGAAGCGATCATGTATAATTTACCTGTCGGGATAACATTGCCTGAAGTACCAAAACCAAAGCTGGCAATTACTATCCCTCCTGTTAATTTTACGCAGACGAGCAGCATCTTTGATGTGCTACCTGAACCTAAGACGAACGCCGCGCCACTAACATTTGAACAACTCAACCAAGCCTATGGCTTTGTTCTCTACCGAACCGAAATTGAAGGTGGAAAATCAGCACTGCTTAAAATAAAGGAGCTCCGTGATTATGGAATAATCTTTATCGACGGCAAAAGGGCAGGCATTTTAGACAGACGATTAAAGCAAGATAGCTTGATGCTCGATCTACCCGCCGGAAAAGTAAGATTAGATATTTTGGTAGAAAATCTGGGACGGATCAATTTTGGACCTTACTTATTGAAAAATACCAAGGGCATAACTGAAAAAGTAACGTTAGGTGCTGATGAACTGAAGAACTGGCAAATGTTTAGCCTTCCATTTAATGATATCAGTAAGGTTGATCTAAAAAATTCTCAGCCGGCTGCAAATGTACCTGTATTAAAAAAGGCAACATTTAACCTCCAAATAACTGGCGATACGTACCTTGATATGAGCAATTGGGGAAAAGGCAGCGTTTGGGTTAATGGCCATCATCTTGGAAGATACTGGGAAGTGGGTCCGCAGCAAACCGTTTACTTGCCTGTTGAATGGCTTAAAAAAGGCCAAAATGAAGTGGTTGTTTTGGAACTAATTAAGCCCGAACAATCTGTTCTTCAAGGACTTGACAAAGCTATCTTAAACGTTATAAAGTTTAAGTGAGCGCTTAATACCGAGTTCCAACCCTCGCAGTTCTGCCAAACCTTTTAAACGACCTATCGCAGAATATCCAGGGTAGGTTTTCTTTTTTAGGTCATCCAGCATCTGATGGCCGTGGTCGGGACGCATGGGGATCGAAACCTTACGTCGTTCCATCAGCAGCACTATTTCTTTTACAACTTCATACATATCGGCGTCGCCTTCCAGATGGTTGGCCTCGTAAAAGTCGCCCGAACCGTTTCTTCTAGTATTGCGTAAATGTAAAAAATGCACATGGTCGCCAAGTCTGCGCAGCATTCCCGGAAGGTCGTTATCCTGACGCACCCCATAAGAGCCGGTGCAAAAACATAATCCATTGGACGGCGATGGGGCACAATCGATAATTTCCTTTGCATCCTGCTCGGTGCTCACAATTCTGGGCAGACCAAGAATCGGAAATGGAGGATCGTCGGGATGAATAGCTAATTGCAAACCCTCTGCCTCAGCCAGCGGCACAATTTGTCGCAAAAAATAGAATAGATGTTGCTTCAACTTTTGCCTGTCAATATGTTCGTAGGTTTTAAGCGCCGCAAGGATCTCCGCTTCTGTAAAACGCTCTTCGCTTCCCGGTAGGCCGAGCAACGCGTTATTGAATAATGTATCCTTTTCAGAGGCTGTCATTTTAGAGTGTCTCGCTTCCGCGGACGCGATCTCCTCTTCTGTATAGTCTTGTTCGGCGCCCGGCCTCTTCAAAAGGAAAAGATCAAATGCAATAAATGCAGATTTTTCGAAATAAAGTGCTTTACTCCCATTTTCAAGTGTAAAAAATGGATCTGTACGCATCCAATCGAGGATGGGCATGAAGTTATAGGTAACAACTTTTAATCCGCAGCTAGCGACATTCCTAAGACTTTGCTTATAATTTTCGATGTAAAGCTCATAATCGCCGCTCTGCTTCTTAATATCCTCATGCACCGGTAAACTTTCGATAACCGTCCAAGTGAGTCCATGAGATGCAGCCACATCGCGTCGTTTTATAATTTCGTCTACAGGCCAGATATCACCTACTGGGATGTGATGAAGGGCGGTGACGATGCCCGTACATCCCGCCTGACGGATATCCTGTAAACTCACCGGATCTGGTGGGCCGAACCAGCGCATTGTTTGTTCCATCATCATAGCTAAAAACCTATAGAATTGCCCCCATCAACTGGAAGAATCACTCCTGTGATATATTTTGCTTCATCAGAGGCTAAGAATACTGCCGCAGCACCGATATCTGCTGTCTCTCCAAGATACCCCATCGGCGTTCTGGATAAAACTTTTTGTTTCCTTTCTGGATCACTATTCAACGCTTTTGCCGACATCTCAGTGGCGATAAACCCGGGCGCAATTGCATTTACTCTTATCCCGGAAGGAGATAGTTCAACCGCCATCGCCTTTGTCATTCCGTCGATAGCACTTTTGGAGGCAGTATACGCTATTACTTTGGGAAGTCCGTATTGCGCTGCCATTGAGCTGATGTTGATAATAGAACCGCTCTTATTGAGCAGCATATTCTTTACCACTTCTCTTGAAAGCGAAAAAATCGAAGTAACATTAGTAAGCAGTATCCGTTGAAAATCTTCATCGGATACTTCTGTAAGCTCCTTTTTCATATTGATGCCCGCGTTATTGACGAGAATATCAATTCTGCCATACTGCTTACAGAGGCGGTCAACGAGTGCGGGCACTGAGGCCAGATCATTTAAATCAAAGCTGATTACTTCACAATTTTCTTTAAACTCTTCTTTGGCAGCTTGAAGCTTTGCTTTATCGCGACCGATTATGATCGCATAAATGTTGGACGCGACAAATTTTCTAACGATCGCCAGGCCTATGCCCGATGCTCCACCGGTTACAATTGCAATTTTTCGACCTACTACTTTACTCATTTATACTAACTTGAGGCGACAAATAAATGGAATTTGCTGTTAATTTCTTCACAGACGGCTATTTAAATAGTTTTTGAGCAATTGTCGTCAGGTATAGTTTACAATTCATCCAGGTATGGCCTCCCTCGGAAAGGAGCGATTCATAGTTGATTTTTTTCTCGTCGAGCACTTTCATATACTCTGAAATAACTGGTTGCAATGAATCTTCTTTACCTACTCCAATCCAGAACAATTTTAGGCGTTGGTTAAGTTGCTCGATATTCGAAAATGCAACCTCATTATTGCGTGCAAATTCCTCTCTAAGCATGCCCGGTGCAAACCCACAAACCCAGCTGAACAGGTTTGTATTGTTTAATCCGAGATATAAGGTCTCGCCGCCACCTCCTGAAAAACCGGCTATTGCGCGATGGTCTTTGTCGGCCTTTGTCCGATAATTTTGCTCCACGAAAGGCATCAGATTATTCATGAAATCTTTTTTAAACTCTTGAAGGTTATCCCAATTTCTCAAGCTGCCTGATGATTTGCTAATTTTTGGATAAGCTCTTCCATAGGGCATTACGATAATCATTGGCTCGGCCTTACCCTGTGCAATGAGGTTGTCTAAAATAATATTAGCCCTGCCAACCTTTGTCCATGTTTCTTCGGTATCGGTTGTGCCATGAAGCAAATACAAAACCGGATATTTCTTGGCGCTTTCTTTTTCATATCCTGGGGGAGTATAAACCAGTACCGGCCTTGTACCCAACTCTGCCGAGTTGTAATATCGGTATGAAGTGGTCCCATGAGGCACATTTTGAACGGTATGTACAAGCGGTTTTTCGCCCGTAACTTCGATAATGCTGTTCTGAAATCCCTCATTCGGAAAAATTGATGTATTTAATGGGTCAGCGACCTGCACGCCGTCGACTATGAAATTATAGGGATACATATCGGGCTTTACCGGACCAACGGTCACGGTCCAAACACCGTTGGCTTCTTTTGTCATGGCCGGCGGACGGCTAACCATTTGCGTGCTAACCCTCACCTCTTTTGCATTTGGGGCGTAATAACGCAGCGTAACAGTATTATCTATGTGTATTTCTTTTGAATCCAAAACCGGACGCGGAGTGGGTGCCTGTGCGCTTGCATTTTGACTAAGGCAGGTGCCGCCAAATAGTATCATCGGCAAGCATAAATTAAATAGTGCTGACTTTCCAGATTGGAAAGCGCTAGCAAAGCTTATTCTGATCATTTTTAATTGGTTTTAATGGCAATATCGGAAATTTTCTGAAAAAGATGGGAGGAGAAAGAAGTATATTAT
>CANHGR010000009.1 GCA_947460875.1 Sphingobacteriaceae bacterium
GTATATTATAGAGGGGAATCTAAGATTGAAAACAACAAGTCTGTCACAGTAACCCTTCCAGATTATGTAAATGCTCTTGCCAACAATTTTTCAATACAGATTACAACAATTTATGAGGATGATGCCGATGAAAATATTGTATATAGAACGTCAAGAGTAAAAAATAATATGTTTAATGTATATGGAAAAAATGGCAGTTTCTATTGGATTGTTTATGGTCAAAGAGCTGCGGTCGAAGTGGAGCCTATTAAGGCAGCAGTAGAAATTGCAGGTGATGGGCCTTATAAATATATTAACCGAAAAAAATAATGCTCTTCATTCACAGTTTTAAATTGCTTACGGTTAACTGATAATTCGTTACCGATAATTAATAGCTATTCATTCATACATAATTTCAAGTTTCGATGTGGATTGAGAACACTCCATAAATTTAGTTGAACTAAAAATCCTATAGGTAGGGTAAAAATCTTTTTGTATCGCGTAATACTAAAGATGATGGGATGCCTTCTATGTTATTTCGCCCTTCTAGTAGCTAAGATGCCCTTAATTGTACCATAATTTGAATGATTATGGCCATGATTTGCAATGCTAAGACAATAAGTTTGCAAATTAACAGCCTAAAAAGCTAAAATCTCAACACTTTCCAAAAACCCCATAAAACACAAAACCCCTCAGAACTTAATCTGAAGGGCTTTTTGAAGTGGGAGCTACTGGGTTCGAACCAGTGACCCTCTGCTTGTAAGGCAGATGCTCTGAACCAGCTGAGCTAAGCTCCCATTTGTTGTTTCCTTTGCCGGTTAAACCCAGGTTTTAAAGGACTGCAAATATAGTAGCTCAAATCAACTCTGCAAAATAAAATTCAAAATCAAGAAATTAGCCTAACTCAGATATACTTGTGTTCTTAATTTTTAGATATAACTCATTAGAATAGAATGATTTGTATATATAATCGGTTACGCGGGCGCCATTAATTTTATGTTCCAGGGTAGATATAAATGCTGCTAATGCAATGATAGGAACTGCCTATTTTACCGTTGCGGGCATTTTCTGATCTCATTGGTCGCTTGATACCCATCCATTAATGGCATATTAATATCCATTAGAATAACATCCAATAGGGCAGATTTTAATTTTTCAATGACCGCTAATCTATTTTCAGTGACAATAGGGCCGATATCCCATTTCCTGAGAATTTTCTTTAGCAGTAAAACATTTATTTGGTTATCGTCTGCGATAAATACATGTAGTCCGGTTAGATCTATATTTTTCTCTGCTGCAGGGGTAGCCTGCCATAGACAACTATACTGATGACAATAGGTGAAATCCAGATGACGGTATAAATAGTTGCTAGCTTTTTATTAACAAATAAAAACCATTTGTAGAGTTAAGAGATTGATCGGCTGTGCATTGATGAGCATATTACTCCAAATAATCAGCATCTCCAGCCAAACTAGATATTGGCTAATGAATTCGCTGTAAGCTTTGTCGTACAATAAAAGTTTTTAAACGAATGTATTTAATAGCAAAAAGCAATTCCTCTTCCTGCTTGAAAGTACCGATCATTTTGAAGGGCAATTGGAACAATTCGTAGACTTTGATTAAAGCGAATCCCAGTATGGCATACATGATCTTAAGCCTGGCTTGCTTAAATGAATCCGGGTATGAAAGAAGTAGTTTTTAATGACCAGTTGAAGGGCAAAAGGGATCGATTTATTGATTCTTGTAAAGCTACAATACAGTATCTATTGACGTAGTTTTTGGGCCTAATCTCTTGCATAAGATCAATTCTCATCTCTGATAAATATTTAATTATTGGCAAGTTTTAGTTTATTCTTCTTTACTTTTGGGAAATTATCAAATCAAACTATGAATACTTACACCGTTTTATTAGAGGCTCATTCAGGGCTGCGTTATCTAGTGCTTTTTTTGATACTTTTTGCTTTGATACAGTCTCTAGCAGGTTGGTTGGGCCAAAAAAAGTATACGGAAAGTAATCGAAAGATTAATCTTTTCGCAATGATATCTGCTCATATGCAGCTACTTGTCGGAATAATTTTATATTTCTACAGCCCTTTAGTTAGGACAGACGACATCGGTTCTGCGATGAAAGATTCGATGACGCGATACTGGACTGTTGAGCATGCCGCAATGATGCTTTTTGCCATTGTATTATTTACAGTTGGTCACTCTCGCTCAAAGAAAGCGATTGAAGCAGTTCACAAACATCGTTCAGTCGCTATTTTTTACGGCTTAGGTCTTTTAGTTGTGATTGTGTCAATTTTGCAAAGCGGGCGACCAATTCTAGGAAGATAATTTCTGGAAATATTTGCAGTTACAATTTTCTTTATATTTTTGTCATCATGACGTTGACAATTTATACTAATAAATGGTGCTGGCCTGCAAATGTTTTGCGGAATGGAATAATTTGTTAAAATAGACTTAATCAGAACCTAACATATTAACCCGGCGCAATATAACGTCGGGTTTTTTTATTAAAATACTTCAGAATTCTACAACTCAACATGTACACTCTTTATACCACATATAAGCGACTATTAGCCGATACAACCACCCCGGTAAGTATCTATCTTCGGCTGCGCGATGTTTTTCCGAACAGCATTTTACTAGAAAGTTCAGACTACCACGGCCGTGAAAATAGTATGAGCTATGTGTGTTGTGATCCCATTGCAGGTATCGTTATGAAGGATGAGGTGCTTACTGCTTATTATCCCGATGGAAAACAAACTGAGACTCCCGCAGAAGGCTTAGATCTTGTTGACCACGTAGCGCAATTTCGAAATAGCTTCAAGTCTGACGATGAAACAGCTTTCAAGTTTATATCGAACGGCTTGTTTGGATATTTTACGCACGAAGTGGTTAACTATTTTGAAGATATAAACTTGAAGCAAGATAAGGATTCTGTAAAAAACATTCCTTTACTACAATACCATATTTATAGATACATCATAGCGGTTGACCATTTTAAAAATGAGCTGTATCTTTTTGAGCATCAAACAAGTGCGGATAGCCCTAGTGGTCTTCAACGAATAGAATACCTAATACAAAACAAGAATTTTCCTGAGTATCATTTCAATTGCACCGGCAAAGAGAATTCAAATTTTTCAGATGAAGAATTCATTCAAGTTATCAAAGATCTGAAACAACATATCTATCGTGGGGACGTGTTTCAAATAGTTCCATCACGAGCGTTTTCATGCTCATTTTTTGGCGATGAATTCAATGTTTATAGAGCCTTAAGGTCCGTTAATCCATCTCCTTATCTTTTTTATTTTGATTACGGAAATTTTAAGTTATTTGGGTCTTCGCCCGAGGCCCAACTTACCGTAAAAGGCAGAGAAGCAACAATTTATCCAATTGCGGGCACCTTTAGACGCACCGGCGATTCAATTCTTGATGCGCAGCTTGCGCAAAAACTAGAAGCCGACCCAAAGGAAAGCGCTGAACATGTCATGCTAGTTGATCTCGCTCGGAATGACCTTAGCAGACATTGCGACAATGTGGAAGTGAAGGCCTTTAAAGAAGTGCAATACTACTCTCATATTATTCACTTGGTATCAAAAGTAACCGGACAATTACAGCCGGGCGTAGATCCATTTTATGTAGTGGCTGACACGTTCCCCGCAGGTACATTAAGCGGTGCTCCCAAATACATGGCGATGCAGTTAATAAACAAATTTGAGAATGGTCAACGGGGTTTCTACAGCGGAGCAATAGGTTACATGGGCTTCAACGGCGATTTTAATCATGCTATAATGATACGATCGTTCATGAGCCGGAACAATACGCTTTATTTTCAGGCAGGTGCCGGCATTGTAGCCGATTCTGATCCTGAAAGTGAGTTGACTGAAGTAGATAACAAAATAATGGCACTACGCGTTGCTATACAAATGGCAGAGGAATTATAATTGGTATGAAGAAGATTTTGGTTATAGACAACTACGATTCGTTTACATTTAACCTGGTTCATCTACTAAATGAATGTGGGCATAAAGCCACCGTTTGGCGGAACGATAAGTTTGAGATCGAGGATGTGAATGAATTTGACAAAATATTGCTCTCGCCAGGTCCTGGTATCCCATCTGAGGCTGGATTATTGCTGGAAGTGATCAAGACTTATGCGACGAACAAAAGCATTCTTGGAGTATGCCTTGGAATGCAGGCAATGGCCGAAGTATTTGGAGGTACTTTATATAATCTTTCCAGACCGGTTCATGGGCGAGCAACGTCTATTGATGTTTTAGATAGTGATGAGGAACTCTTTAAAGGCCTTCCGAAGTCTTTCCTAGTAGGTAGATATCACTCTTGGGCGGTAAGTGATCAACAACTTCCCGACATAATAAAGGTAACTGCAAAAGATACCGAAGGGGTAATCATGGCATTGCGTCATGCAGACTTAGATGTCCGTGGCGTGCAGTTCCATCCGGAATCGGTATTAACCGAGAATGGGAAGCAGATCATCGGCAACTGGTTGGTAAATTAATCCAGAATAAAATGAATATTCTTGATCGCATTGTTGCCAGAAAATTAGTTGAAATTAGTGTTGCAAAAACCACTGTCTCGATTGTAGAACTTGAAAAAGCCGAGCTGTTTAATCGAGAATGCTACCGATTAAATGATTTCATCGTAAATCCCGATAAATCAGGAATTATAGCAGAATTCAAAAGAGCCTCTCCATCAAAGGGAATTATTAATGATAAAGTAAGTGTAGCCCAGGTCACAAAGGGATACGCTTCTGCTGGAGCATCGGCGCTGTCAGTTTTAACGGACCATGATTTTTTTGGCGGCAGCCTTGCTGATTTGGCTGAAGCGCGTAAAGAAAACGAAATTCCGATCCTACGTAAGGAGTTTATACTTGATGAATACCAAATCATCGAAGCGAAGGCATGGGGTGCAGATATTATTCTTTTGATCGCCGCCATTCTTACGCCAGCCAGGATATCGGCATTAGCTCAGTGTGCTCAAAATTTGGGTATGAGTGTCCTATTGGAAGTCCATAACAAAGAAGAACTTAACCGCAGTTTATGCGATGAACTGAGTGCAGTAGGGGTAAATAATCGCAACCTCACGGATTTTTCAGTTTCAGTGCAGCACTCATATGATCTTGTTGACGTTATTCCGGATAATTTTCTTAAGATTTCTGAAAGCGGGATAAGCAATATAGACACGATAAATGAGCTAAAAATGGCGGGCTTTAATGGGTTCTTAGTCGGCGAAAACTTCATGAAGGAGGCAGACCCGGGCCAAGCGATGCAGAACTTCGTTGATAAGCTGAGTAGAATATAAAAACAATCGGCTACATTAGTATGTACAATAAAGCAAGGGTAAAAGTATGGGAAAAAAGAAGCTTTTTGATACATCGATAAAAATCGAGAAAGCGGTGCTTGTGGGGCTCGTTACTCTTGGCCAAAGCGAGGAACAAGAGAAAGAATATCTTGAGGAGCTTGAATTTCTTGTGGATACAGCAGGCGGTGAAACAGTACGGTCCTTTATGCAAAAAATGCAAAAGCCAGACCGTGCAACGTTCGTTGGAACAGGAAAACTTGAAGAAATAAATGCCTATGTGAAGTCTGAAGAGATAGACATGGTTGTTTTTGACGATGAATTAAGTCCGTCACAACTGCGTAATATCGAAAAGGAACTCCAAGTGAAAGTTCTCGACCGCAGTAACCTGATCCTCGATATTTTTGCAAAGCGCGCTCAAAGTGCGCAGGCAAAAACCCAGGTGGAGCTTGCTCAACTTCAATATTTGCTACCGCGATTAACAAGGCTTTGGACTCACCTTGAACGCCAGAAAGGTGGAATTGGGATGCGCGGACCTGGCGAAAGTCAGATTGAAACCGATCGTCGTATTATTTTAAATAAGATATCGCTGCTAAAAGAGCGACTGAAGTTGATTGACAAACAAAATGAAACCCAGCGTAAAAACAGAGAGAAAATGGTGCGGGTAGCTTTAGTTGGCTATACCAATGTTGGGAAATCTACAATTATGAACATGATCGCCAAGTCTGACGTTTTTGCTGAGAATAAGCTATTTGCAACCCTCGACACTACAGTTAGAAAGGTTGTGATTGAAAATGTACCTTTTTTACTCTCAGACACCGTTGGATTCATTAGGAAGCTGCCCCATCATTTAGTTGAGTGTTTCAAATCCACGCTTGACGAAGTTAGAGAAGCCGATATCCTTGTGCATATTGTCGATATATCACATCCTAATTTTGAAGATCACATGCAAACCGTCAATGAAACGCTTAAAGAATTAGGCGTTATTGATAAGGAGATGATCATAGTTTTTAATAAAATAGATATTTATAAGTCGGTTGAGGAAAATGATGTGCAGCAGATTGACGGGTTAGAAGCGATGACAGTGAGTGAGTTTAAAAATAGCTGGATGGCGAAGACCAATAAGCCTGCCATATTTATTTCCGCTCTGAATAAACACAATATCGAAGAATTCCGTATGTTGCTTTATAACAAGATCAAAGCAATTCATATGGAGCGGTATCCTTACAATAATCTTTTATATTAAGGCTTATTCATAAATGTATTCGAAATTATTCACCCTTATATCCCTCAGATACCATGGAGTCTAAACGTCAACAAAAATTTGCAGGTGTAATTCAGAAAGATCTGGCCGATATTTTCCATAGAGAAGGGGCCAATTTTTTACCTAACTCCTTGGTTACAATAACTAAAGTCAGAGTGACCCCTGACCTCGCCATTGCGAGAATATTTTTAAGCTTCTTTAACAATTCTAATACTCATCTAGCGTTAAATACCATTAAAGCGCATGCAAGTGAGATTCGTTATAAACTCGGTAGCCGCATTAAAGACCAGGCTAGGGTAATACCACACCTTGAGTTTTTTCTGGACGATACTAGTGAATATGTGGAGAGAATGGATAAATTGTTTGACAAAATAAGTAAGGAGACTTCAAACGAATAAACGTTCATCTTAATTTTCAGATATGTTTTTAACTTGGCTGCTCTTCATTTTAGTTTATATTTCAGGGTTATTTCATGCTGATCAGCCAGAATTTAAAGGCGGGCAAGAAAAGTTAATCTTATTTATCGCTAACTCCATTATCTACCCCGAGTTTGCCAAACAAAACTGCCTTCAGGGCACTATCCAGATTAGGTTCAAATTAAACTCTAAGGGCCTTATTACAGACTCTAAAGTGCAGAAAGGTTTTGGAGTTGATCTAGACAAAGAGGCCCTGAGAATTATACGGCTCACTAGCGGAAAATGGACGGTGCCTGCAGGTTATGACACGACAAATTCACTTGTACTGCCAATAAATTTTTCCTTAAAAGATTATAAATGTGAACAGCGTTCGCGCGATGATATCAATGCTTCGATAGCAGCATATAGAGCGCAACAGGATCTTACTAAAGTGCTTGTTAATTATTACACCAAAAAATTAGCGGGGACGCATAATAAAACCGAAGAGCCAAGAATTATTCAACTGAAGGAGGAGCTGGGTTACGATGAGAAGTATATCGATCGACTATTGAGGATCGGGCAAAATAAGCTTAAGCAAGGCGACAAGGAAGGGTCCTGCGATGATTTTAACCTGGTACGCGGTCTTGGAAGTGATAAAGCGGACAAACTTATTGCTTTAAACTGCTGGTAGCTTGAAGCGAATCAAGAATGTCTCTGTATTTTTCGGCTTGTTGGATCTTCTGAGCCTTATCCTTATAAGCCATCAAGAATACGCTATACTCGCGAATTATCGTCTCATACCGGAAGACGCACTTTCACAAACAAAAGTTGTTTTACTTCTCATCACTTATCCGCTACTTTTCGTTGCGGCGATAGGTTTTTTTCGGTTTAAGAAATTCAGTTTTATCGTATACTATTTTTTGTTTCCGGTGCGATTGTTGATTTGGATATTCTCTTTCGGCTTTCTTTCGTTCTTGAGAGATTACACGACGGACCCAGCGTTGTCTGATTGGTTGTTTCGACTCCCAATTATCCTCGAGTTTTTCAGATTATACTATACCGTAAAAATTCACAGAGATTATTTCAGATAAGTATATTCATGATAGCCAAGCTCAACAAACATGATCTGTTGTTCCCTAGTCCTGAACTGGCAGCAGAAGATGGATGGTTAGCAGTCGGAGGAGACTTGTCGCCCGAACGATTGGTGGTCGCTTACAACAAAGGAATTTTCCCTTGGTATAATGAGCCGCCAATCCGTTGGTATTCTCCACATGAACGATTTGTGTTGTTGCCAAGCAAACTCAAGATCAGCAAGAGCATGGCTAAAGTGATTGCCTCCGGACAATTTAAGATTACTTTCGATCAAGATTTTGGAAACGTCATTAGGGGATGTTCAATGATTTCACGTGAGGGGCAGGCTGGCACCTGGATAAACTCCGAAATGCAGCTAGCGTATCTCGTGTTACATCGACTTGGATATGCTCATTCCGTTGAGGTATGGTCTGGCGATGAATTAGTTGGCGGATTATATGGAGTGGTTTCGGGTAATATTTTTTGTGGAGAAAGTATGTTTAGTAAAGTAAGTAACGCTTCAAAAGCTGCACTGATTTGGCTATGTCAGCAAAGAAATTACAAATTAATTGACTGTCAGATTTTTACCGAACACTTGAGTCGGATGGGAGCGGAGATGATATCTCGGGAGGAATACATGAGTTTTTTAAAGCCCTAACTAAGTATTTCCCTGATATTTTGAGCGGACAATGACTTTACAAAACTTTCTTCGGTAGTGATCAGTGATTCTGCTACTCTTTTCTTGCGATTCTGGAGAGCGAGAATTTTTTCCTCAACACTATCTTTAGTAATGAATTTATAGATAAACACGTTCTTGGTTTGCCCAATTCGATGTGTACGGTCGATCGCCTGCTGCTCTACGGCAGGATTCCACCACGGATCAAGTATAAACACATAATCTGCACCGGTTAGATTTAAGCCGACTCCGCCAGCTTTAATAGATATCAAAAACAGTTTGATGTCATTGTTCTCTTGAAATTCTTTAACAATTTCACCCCTGTTGTTCGTCGATCCATCTAAATAAGCATATGGTGTTTTTTGTTTGTTAAAATAAGTACGGTAGATATCAAGATGCTTTACAAACTGAGAAAAAATAAGCACTTTGTGCCCACGCGATAAGACATTTTCAAGTGTATGAATAACATTCTCAAATTTCCCCGAATCTCCTTCGTAGCCTTCATCAACCATCTTCGGGTGATTAGATATTTGGCGCAGCTTAGTAAGACCTTGAAGTAGTTGAATTGGCTTTTTAGCTAAAGATCCGTTGCCAAGTTCTTTTAAAAGTTCATTTCTGTATTCAGATTTAATTTTTTCGTAGTAACTAGTTTGATCCTCTGTCATTTGACAATAGAAAAGATGTTCGGTTTTTGGAGGCAACTCTTGAGCTACTTGCATCTTTGTGCGCCGAAGCACAAATGGCTTGATCAATACCTGCAACCTACGAGCTTTTTCTTCATCTTTTTTCTTTTCGATTGGAACTACAAAATCACTCTGAAAGAAGCTTTGATTGCCTAGTAATCCGGGATTGATAAACGACATTTGTGTCCACAAATCATTAACTGAGTTTTCAATCGGCGTACCGCTTAACACCAATTTATGCCTTGATCGGAGAGTTTTTACAGCTCGGAAGGCTTTAGAAGATGGATTTTTTATATTCTGACTTTCATCCAGTATGATATAATTAAAATACAGATTTTTTAGCTGATCGATATCTACTCTTGTGATTCCATAGGTAGTGAAAACCACATCATAATTCATAAATAGCTCAACATCCTTATTTCGGAATGTCCCGGTATGCGTTAGAATTTTTAAATCTGGCGCAAATTTTTCCGCTTCATTAAGCCAATTGTAGATTAATGATGTGGGCATTATAATTAGTGATGCAGAATGCCCTGCATCATCTTGTTCTTCTTTGATCTTTTGAAGAAGTGCTAAGGTTTGGACTGTTTTCCCCAAGCCCATATCATCTGCCAGACAACCGCCGAAGTTATATTTACGCAAAAAGTAAAACCAATCATAACCTGCTTTTTGGTAGGGGCGAAGCGTTCCTTTAAACCTCAAGGGAATGTCTACTTCAGTTATTTCTTCAAAATTAGACAGCTGCTTGAGCTTGTTTCCAATTGAAACTGTAGCTAACTCGCTGTTCGCGAAGTCATTGATAAGGCCAATATGATGTTTTTTTAATTTGAGATGTTGATTGCCTTCAGTGAAATGTAATAGATTCCCATACTGCGAAAACCACTTTTCAGGAATGATCGCAATCTCTCCAGTAGGCAGGGTAAATTCCCGGATTCTGTTTAAAATATGCTGTTTTAGATCTATAAAAGGCACCTGGTAAGATCCGAAATAGACAATTGCAAACATATCGAACCAATCATTATTTTCCCTGAACTCTAAATCGATTTTGCTGGATCCAAGAACAAACTTTTTTTCGCCATCAGCTTGATGAAGCTGAAAGCCCTTTTCTAATAATTCGTCATGGTGTTCATTTAGCCAGTTTATTGCCTTAAAGGAATTCTCTCCTTCTTCTGCCGCTGTTTCAACGTCGAGGTGAGCGAACAAAGATCCAGAGGACTTTAATCCCATAGATTTTAATTCATTTAGCTTATTTTTTTCCCAGGTTAGTGAGCGTTTGATTCGATGGAAAATATATTCCTCGTCCTGTTGTTGCATATGTACTGACACATGAATATCATTTCCGGCCGGAAAGATGTATTCGCCATATCGAAACAACAAATACAGTTGTGCTTCACCTGATATCGTAAAATCTATTTTTAAAACCGGGACAGCATCATATTTTTCTGTTACAATTTGGAATCCTTCGGCATAAACGTGGTGTTTTTCAATTAATGGGGCAACAAATTTTTCAAAGTATGTTTTCTCTGATGAGCGAGGGATTGAAATAAATCGTTTTGTAAGAAAGGGAATCAATTTTTTACCTTCAACATTGTGATCGAGATGATAAAGAGTATCCTCTAAGAGCAACCAGGCGGGTTGGTTGCAGATTATTTGGGCATCCTTGAACATAAATTCGATTCGTAATCCTTGATATTTAATCGTTGGGAAGTATCTTGTCTCTATTGCATCGCGGCGAAAATGAAAAAGCACCGTTGCTGGCTCATCTGCTAGTCTGATTTTTTTTTCAACAGGCCAGCCCTCTTTACTCATTAGATACAACTCCTTATTTCCGAGTAACTTAAACGCCTCTATCAGTCTTTTTTCTATTCTTGGACGATATTTGTTGTAGAAGGACTCGCTAAAAAGCTTCCCGAAGAATTCGGAAGGACGAATGGTTTTTTTATAATATCGCTTTATGACATTGCTCTGCTCAATTTCTTCGAGCAACTTGATTAGCTTGTGATCATCCTCGTCTAAAATTCGTGAAAACTCTTTAGAAGTAATTGCAAATAATCGCTGATAAGTTAGCGAGTGCCCCCCATCGGCATTTAACTGCACCACGTGTGGTTCAATTAGATAACCAAGAAAATCATGTTTGCATATAGCATACACAATTTTACAAGGTTTAGTACTATCAACACGAAGCATAAATGTTAAAATTAGCGCAATGTAATTCTAAATATGAATTATTTCAGACAGAATGCTTCGGTTTTTGTGAAAATTCGTCGAATTCTTTGTTAAATTTTTATTGAATCTCCATTTTTCCCTCAAAAACAAAGGTTGCTGGGCCTTCCAAATAAACATCAGTGAAAATATGCCCATCATAATTGAATCGGATATTGAGTTTGCCGCCCTTGACATTAATGGGAGTAGAAATATAACCTAGTTGATTTTTATATTTAGCCATTGCTAAGGCCACTGCCGTTGCGCCTGTACCACAAGCAAATGTTTCGTTTTCAACACCTCGCTCGTACGTTCTCACAGAGTAGTGGTCGCCGAAATCCTCTGTAAAATTGATATTAATCCCTTCAGCTGCATACCTATCGTTGTATCGGATTGCCTTGCCTTCTCGGTAAACATCATGGCTTTTTAAAGATGATTGTAGAATTACATAGTGCGGAGATCCAGTGTTAAGAATGTATGCAGCCCCATCACGGGCAATATCATCAACGTCAATCATCTTAAGACTAACCCAATCTTCACTATCTGAAATTTTGGCATAATGTGGACCATCAACTGCCAGAAAGTTAGTTTCCTGATAGACAATATTTAACTTCTTTGCGAAGGCTACGATACACCGACCTCCATTCCCGCACATGCTACTGGGTCTGCCATCAGCGTTATAGTAAATCATCTCAAAATCGTACCCCTGGGCATTTTGGAGGAAGATAATGCCATCTGCCCCAATTCCGAATCTGCGGTCGCATAATGAAGCAAGTAAATCAGGATTATGATGGTTAATAATCTTATTACGATTATCTACAAGGATAAAATCGTTGCCTGCGCCTTCGTATTTATAGAAATTTAACTTCATGACTACTTACAAGATTACAAATTGCCAGCCAAACTATTTCCAGATATTAAGTTTTTTTTGTTTATTTAGTTATCTGAGAGGGTGCGAGAAAAAGTATGTTTTTACATTTAACATATTTTAACATAATTATCGGCACACAAAACTTGCATATACCGTTAAACTGGTATTAATTTTGACTAAATAATTCCGAAAAATTTTTAATTGGCAAAATATGAAAAAGATAATCGTAACACTATTAACAGCTTGCGTGGGTGGCGCGGTAGCCATCGGCGCTTACAAGCTGATGGAGAACCAACAGGTAAATGGTCTTAGTCTGGATGAGAAACAGAAATTGTATTTCGCCAACAATCCTGCTAATATCACGTCTTCGGTGGGAGCAGTCGACTTTGTTCAGGCTGCAGCAGCTGTCACTCCTGCTGTAGTTCATATTAATACAACGTACGAAGGCCAATCTTCAACAAGGCAGGGAGGCTCTCAGCAAGAGATGGGCGATCTTTTTGATCAATTCTTCGGCGCACCACAAATGCGCTCTAGAGCACCTGTTATGGCTTCAGGCTCAGGAGTTATAATTTCTGACGATGGCTATATTGTTACAAATAACCATGTTGTTGAAGACGCAACCAAAATCGAAGTAGTTTTAACTGACAAGCGTTCGTTTGAAGGTAAAGTCATTGGTCGTGATGCAAATACCGATCTAGCACTGATAAAAGTATCGGCAACCAACCTTCCAATAGTAAAACTTGGCAATTCTGATAATGTGCAGGTAGGAGAATGGGTTTTAGCAGTTGGATATCCACTTGCTCTAGAAAGCACTGTCACCGCTGGGATAGTAAGTGCAAAGGGAAGAAGCATTGGGATTCTAGATCAGCCACGACCTCAACAATTTAACAACCGGAATGGCTCTGAACCTCAACAAAGAACGGCAATCGAGTCGTTCATTCAGACAGATGCGGCGATTAATCGAGGGAATAGCGGCGGTGCATTGGTCAATGCAAATGGAGAGCTAGTGGGTATAAACGCTGCTATTGCTTCACAAAGCGGTACATATGAGGGATATGGATTTGCAATCCCCATTAATCTAGCAAAGAAAGTATTAGATGATTTTAAAGAATTCGGAGCAGTAAAACGGGGGGTAATAGGTGTTTCATTCAGAGATCTTAACGCTAGCGCAGCTAAAGAATTAGGAATTGAACAAATTAACGGTTTATACGTAAATGATGTAGCTCCGGGAAGTGGCGCAGCATCCGCAGGATTAAAACAAGGGGACATCATCACGAAAGTTGAGAATACTACAATTTACGCATCCTCTGATCTTCAAGAACGTGTTGGAAGACTCCGTCCGGGGGATAAAATTCAGTTGACCTACCTTCGCAACGGTAAGCCGTTCAACGCAAGCGTAACATTGAAAGACGTCGAGTCTGTTAAGTTTGCGGGCAATACTGCAGCTGGTCGCTCCTCGGCAGAAATTTACAGCAAATTAGGAGCAGGCTTCAGTCCCTTAACTGCTGCACAAAAGCAGAGATACAGAATAAGTTCAGGTGTTATTGTTTCTGAAGTACGTTCAGGTGGAATATTTGACGATGTCGAGATTCCGAAAGGTGCAATTATTACGCAGATCAATGGTAAAGACGTAAATAGCAGGGAAGAAATCAATACCGCTTTAGGTGTTACAGATCAGACAGTTACAATAAAAGGTATTGCTGACGGTGGTAGCTTCCGTGTAACGGTTCCGATACAATAATGATTGTCATTTTATAAAAAGCTCTCCGAGAAATCGGGGAGCTTTTTGTTTTCAAAGTTTTATGGTTTAGATTGTTTCTAAATAACCTAAAAGCCAATACTACTAGCTAAATCCTTTATATTTTCTATCATTATTTAGATATTTTTGCCCTTGCCCAAATCATAATTTAAGAGGTAATGAGTAATTTAAAAACAACTTTATCGTCGTCGCTGGGGAAAAAGATAGTGATGAGTCTAACAGGCCTGTTCTTATGTACTTTCCTGATCGTGCATCTAATAGGGAATTTGCAACTATTTAAAGATGACAATGGATTAGCCTTTAATGCCTATGCATACACAATGACGCACTTTACGCCAATAAAGATTGTCTCTTATCTTCTGTATGCTTCGATAATCGTACATGCTATGTACGCGCTAATTCTTACATCGATGAACAAAAAGGCTCGCCCTGTTGGATATGCTCAACAAAATGGCAATGCTAATAGTCCTTGGACTTCTAGAAACATGGGCATTTTGGGAACAATCTTGCTTATTTTCATTGTGATACACATGAATAATTTTTGGGCTCAATATCATTGGGCCGATCTTCCCTATGCGAAATATGAAGTCAGCCTGACGGATCCTGCCGATGTTAAATTCACATCCATCCCGTTTGACGGATCAAAAATTGCGCATACCGATTATGTAGATATAGAACATGGAGTTAAGGTTTTAATTGCAAAAGATCTTTATCTCATCGTTGGCGAACTTTTTAAACAATGGTGGTATGTGTTACTGTATGTTGTTTCGATGGTAGCATTAGCTTTCCACCTTTTTCATGGCTTTAGAAGTGCATTTCAGACTTTAGGATGGGATCATAAAAAGTACGTATCTGCCATTCGATTTATTGGCGAATGGGGATTCGGATTGCTTATCCCGATAGCATTTGCCGCAATGCCTTTATATTTTTTCTTTTTCAAATAGATTATCTTCTCGCTTTTGCGAGAACTAAATAAAAATTCAGAGATGAAGTTAGATGCTAAAATTCCGGAGGGTCCCTTATTTGAGAAATGGCCGAAACATAAATTCAACCTGAAATTAGTTAACCCGGCCAATAAAAGAAAGTACACGATACTAGTTGTAGGTACCGGACTTGCAGGGTCGTCGGCTGCCGCTTCGCTTGCAGAGCTTGGATATAATGTAAAGACTTTCTGTTTCCAGGATAGTCCTAGACGCGCGCACTCAATTGCCGCACAAGGTGGAATTAATGCTGCAAAAAATTATAGAAATGACGGCGATAGCGTTTACCGCCTGTTTTACGATACGATCAAAGGCGGAGACTATCGCGCAAGAGAAGCAAATGTTTATCGCCTTGCAGATGTTTCTGTAAATATAATTGACCAATGTGTTGCTCAGGGTGTGCCTTTTGCCCGCGAGTATGGTGGCTTGTTAGACAATCGCTCTTTTGGGGGCTCTCAAGTGTCGCGCACGTTTTATGCACGCGGCCAGACAGGTCAACAGTTATTGCTTGGGGCGTATTCTGCTCTTAATAGACAAATACATCAGGGAACTATCAAGTCATATAATCGGCATGAGATGCTTGATGTTGTTGTTGTAGACGGAAAAGCTCAAGGTATTGTAACCCGAAACCTTATTACAGGCGAGATTGAAACTCATGCCGGCCATGCTGTTTTGTTATGTACAGGCGGCTATGGCAATGTATTCTACCTCTCTACAAATGCAATGGGCAGCAATATTACCGCGGCCTGGAAAGCGCATAAACGTGGGGCCTATTTTGGCAATCCTTGTTTCACACAAATCCACCCTACCTGTATTCCCGTTTCCGGAGATCACCAGTCGAAGCTAACCCTCATGTCAGAGTCTTTGCGAAATGACGGACGAGTTTGGGCACCAAAAACAAAAGAACTGGCTGAAAAACTTCGTAAAGGAGAGTTGAAAGGTTCTGACTTGAAAGAAGAGGATAGGGATTATTTCCTTGAACGGAAATATCCAGCTTTTGGTAACCTCGTTCCTAGAGATGTGGCTTCACGAAACGCCAAAGAGATCGTTGATGAGGGAAGAGGCGTTGGAGGATCGGGAGTAGCAGTATTCCTCGACTTTGCAGAGTCAATTGCACGTTTGGGCGAAGATTCTGTACGCGCAAAGTATGGTAATCTGTTCGATATGTATGAGCAGATCACTGCCGAAAATCCGTACAAGCAGCCAATGCGTATTTATCCTGCGGTACACTATACAATGGGCGGACTTTGGGTTGATTATAATTTGCAAACGACAGTCCCGGGTTTATACGCTCTGGGCGAAGCTAATTTTTCTGATCATGGAGCCAACAGGCTGGGCGCATCGGCGTTAATGCAGGGTTTAGCCGACGGTTATTTTGTAATACCCTATACCGTAGGCGATTACTTGGCTAACATCGGACCTAAACCGGTAGATGATTCTCATCCTGCGTTTGCTGAGACTAAAAAGGCAGTTGAAGATCGCATCGCAAAACTTTTATCCCTTAAAGGAACCAAAACGGTTGATGAATATCATCGTGAATTAGGTCATATTATGTGGGAATACTGTGGTATGGCACGTACAGAAGAAGGTCTCAAAAAAGCGAAGGGACTAATCTCTGAACTGAGAGCAGACTTTTGGAAAAATGCGATCGTTCCTGGAACTAATAGTGAATTTAATCAATCGCTTGAAAAGGCAGGTCGGGTTGCCGATTTTCTGGAGCTCGGCGAGCTAATGGTCGACGATGCATTAGATCGTAAAGAATCATGTGGTGGACATTTCCGCTTAGAGAGTCAAACTGATGAAGGTGAGGCTCTACGCGATGACGATAACTACGCATATGTTGCAGCTTGGGAATACAAAGGCGACAATACACCGGAACAACTACACCGCGAGGAGTTGGTGTTTGAAAATGTTAAATTGACACAAAGAAGTTATAAATAGAAGTGAGTATTGAGATGTGAGAAAATTCACATACCGGGGATTCAATATTATCGGTAATTGATATTCGCCATGTCTCATATCTCACATCCCAATACTAATAAAATGAGTGCACACATGAATTTGACCCTAAAAGTTTGGAGGCAGAAGAATGCCAATGATAAAGGTGGATTTGTAACCTATAAGGCAGCAGACATCTCTCCGGATATGTCATTCTTAGAGATGCTGGATGTTGTGAATGAGGGCCTCATAAAAAAGGGAGAAGATCCGATACATTTTGATCATGATTGCCGTGAAGGTATTTGTGGAATGTGCTCTTTATATATAAATGGACGCGCGCATGGCCCGAAACGTGCGATTACTACCTGCCAACTTCATATGCGTAGTTTCTCTGATGGCGAAACTATTACCATTGAACCATGGAGGGCTGCTGCTTTTCCAGTTGTTAAAGATCTTGCGGTTAACAGACAAGCATTTGACAGGATTCAGCAATCCGGTGGATATGTTTCAATTAATACAGGCGGTGTGCCCGATGCGAATGAAATCCCAATTCCAAAGTTTATTGCGGATGAAGCATTTAATTCTGCTACCTGTATAGGCTGTGGTGCCTGTGTGGCGGCTTGTAAAAATGCTTCTGCGATGTTGTTTGTTTCAGCGAAAGTTTCGCAGTTAGCATTACTTCCACAGGGTCAGCAAGAGCGCTATCAGCGAGTACAAGCAATGGTTGCACAAATGGATGAAGAGGGATTTGGAAATTGTACTAATACAGGTGCTTGCGAGGCCGAATGTCCAAAGGAAATTTCGATCACGAATATTGCCCGCATGAATAGAGAGTATTTTACTTCTAAATTTTTTAAAGAAGAAGAAATTCATTAATTTTGTAATACGAGGCAAAGGAGGATTTTAATAGAAAAGCTCGACAGGAATGTCGAGCTTTTCTATTAAAACTGATTTTTTAGCCAATATTATTCACGTAATAATATTTATAAACTGTTGTTTTTTGAATAGAAATTAGATTTGGACCAATAAACCTTATATCTGCGCCAGATAGTCTGCCTTGCTCAGGTACGTAGTTCTTTTTGAACTGTTCCAAAAGCTTAAACATTTCTTCCGCTTCCTCTAAATTGATCTTGTTCTCTTTTACGAAAAATAAAAACATACGTTCTACTGAATTCCCAAAGTAACTTGTTAAAAGTTTTTCGGTTACAAAGCTCTTATACTCATCTCTGCTAACCAATGGATCATGCCGGGCGCTTTTGCCGAATGCTTTTTCTAACTCCCACAATACTTACATGATTTGCTCTTTTGCTCTCGTTAGTTCTCTAATGTCTATGCGGTAAATTATTGTTTTATTCAAAAAAATATAACTAAAAACTTAGTTTGACAATGGTTAAAAAAAACTAAACTAAGTTTTCGCGGGTGGGCCTAAGCCAATCCATGTGCGATATCTCTGATGCTGGCGTTGCTGCCGATTTTCGAATGATAGAAACAATTTTATTATCCATGTCCGAGACTCTTGCCGGTCGCGAGACTTGGACTTTATATTGGATTAAAAGAGATTGGAATGATGCAAGAAACTCTGACGAGAACTTTTTTATCTTGATAACCGGGTTTCCATTTTGGACTATTCTTAATTAATCGAATCGCTTCCTCGTCTAAGCCATAACCCAAACCTTCTACGAGGGTAACGTTGCTTATATCGCCACTTTTCTCAATAATAAAGCTAACGTAAACCTTTCCGGAAATTTTATTTTTTAAAGCATTTTCAGGATAACGCAAATTATGGGAAAGATAAAAGGCCCAGGTTTCACCTTTGAACTGAGGTTTGATTTTTACTTTGTCATAATCGACAAGCTCTTCAATTTCTGTATTTTGAATAGAATTTGGACTTTTTTGCTGCGCTAAAGCACTAAGCATAAAATTAAGAAGTATGAATATTAAAAGGCTTATTTTTTTCATATCTTAAACTTATAACTTTTCTTATTACGTAGCAATTAAAATGTAAGCTTGGGCGGTAACTTTGTCCCTTAAAATATGCTTATAAAAGTTTTATTTAGTGTTGGCATAGTAAAACTACTGCTCAGGTTATCTTTTTGAATCTCCCGCGCAGGTTTACTAAGTTGAAAAATGCTGATAAAAATAATCACGGGGATTAAAAGAAGTATACACGGTGAAGCAGGTTTGTTTCGTTTTTTCATGTTCTCTTCTTTTGGCATTCAAATCAACATTAACTTTTTTAGCTCTTAAAATATACTAGACTAACTGCCGTCACTCCTAGATGAAATGCCCTTTCAAACGTACTAACCGACGGTAGTATCGTTAGATTTATAATATCACACGTTGCATTGTTGTAGACGATGAGCTGCTCGCTTTGGACATTCTTGTGGCCTAGATTTCCAAGGTGCCAACACTTGATCTTGTTAAAGCAACAACAAGCGCGTTTGAATTATTAGCCCTTGGACAGAATGGGAAGGCAGATCTCGTTTTTCTTGATGTGCAAATGCCCAAGTTGACGGGTATTCAGTTTGTTGAAATTATTAACGGAAAATCTAATATTAACGACAGCCTATCCTCAATATGCTCTTGAAGGGTATGATTTGGATGTTTCTGACTATCTAATAAAATCCATAGCATTTGATAGGTTTTATGAGGCAGTCGAAAAAGTCGAAATTGCTTTAAAAGGGCCACAAACAAATCGACAAGACAATTCGCAGATTTTAAAAAGTAGTAATGACTTCATCTTTGTAAAGACCAAGCATAAAATCTAGAAAGTATACGTAAACGACATCCTTTACATCGATGGTTTAAAAGATTGTATATCAATATTTACTCCAGCAGAGCCTATCATTATACCCCAAAATATGAAAAAGATGGAAGAAATTTTATCGCCTTCGCAGTTCATACGCGTTCATAAATCGTACATCGTTGTGGTCGATAAGACAGAATCAATTGAACGTAGCCTGATTTTGATTGGCGATAAAGTAATCCCGATCGGGTAGACTCACAGGGATCATTTTTTTAAAATGATTGAAAATTAGCCTCTCTAAGGCTTGGCTAACGCGATTTGAATTCTTTTTTCGCATTCTGCGACGAGCTGCTCAACCGGGCTATCTTTGGCTTCTAATGGTTGTAAGACAGTCCAGGTAATTTTGTCGCCGAAGCTTAGGGGAAACATTCCATAACGAGTAAGCTTCCATGAGCCGTCGATGCATATTGGAACGATAAGTGCATGCGGCACTTTTTTAAGTATAGTTGCGATTCCGCCAACTGCAAAGGACTTCAAGTCCCCGTCTTTAGATCTTGTTCCTTCAGGAAATATCACGGTCGACCAGTTTCTTTCATTCATCCGTTTTGCTAAGCCCAAGATTTCTGCAACCGCCTGTTTGCTGTCTTTTCGATCTATATTTGCACCGCCGCCATATTTAAGGTTTATAGAGACGCTAGGTATTCCTCTGGTTAGTTCGATTTTAGAAATAAACTTTGCATGATATCTGCGTAAATACCAAATTAGCGGTGGTACATCATACATACTTTGATGATTTGCAACAAAAATAATAGGCCGATTGACCGGGAGATCCTGACTATTGCTAAACCTTACTCTGGCCCCCACTAAATGATAGGTTAGAACAAGTAAGAGATTCATAAAGTCTACAACACGTTTATGCATGGAATATCCGCCGTATTTTACAGATAACCATTGAATGGGATGGAAGACTGTCAATATTATTCCGAAGCCGATGTAGTGCACCGGCGATGTTAAGTACCCTAGAATTTTCTTCATAAGATTTGTTTTTGCTCCAGCATCAGTTTTATTTTAAGAATTGCAGCAACGCTTATTGAATCTGTAATTTTGCCAGAAAGAAGCAAGGTATAGGCTTCTTCAAATGGAAGTTTTAATATTCGAAGGTCCTCCGTTTCTTCGGGGTTGGATTCCCCTTCAATTAGGTCAGTTGCCAGATAAATAATCGCTAGCTCATCACTAACAGAATTAGAGAGGTGCATTTTCTGTATAATGGTCCATTTTCTGGCGATTAAGCCGGTTTCTTCTTTTAACTCCCTTTTTGCAGATTCTAAAGGATCTACGGCCAATAAGCCGCCGCCTTCAGGAATCTCCCAACTATACGTATTAAGGGGAAAGCGATATTGTCCGACCAACCAAGTATTGTGATCTTCGTCTAGCACGATGATTCCAATGGCTATGTTCTTGAAGTGAACAGTTCCATAAATCCCTTCGCCTCCCTTTGGATTTAATATTTGATGTTCAGTAACAGTAATCCATGGATTATCATATTTTTCTGAACTTGATAAAATTGTCCAGGGATTAACGTCCTGTTTATTCATCTTGCAAAATAACAAAAAAAGCCTTTCCGATTACTCGGAAAGGCTCTGTAAACTTATTATAGTATGCTACTTAATGTTAAATGCGGCTTTAATTTTGTCAACGAAATCAAGTTTTTCCCAAGTGAAAAGCTCTACTTCAACAGTTTTCCTCTCTCCATTTGCACCCTCGAATACTTTTGTAACAACCTCGTTCTTACGTCCCATATGTCCGTAAGCTGCCGTTTCAGAATAGATTGGGTTTCTTAATTTTAATTGGGTTTCGATTCCATAGGGAGTAAGGTCGAAAATTTCCACTACTTTCTGCGCAATCTCGCCATCAGTCATGTTCACTGTCTTTCCCGTTGTACTTACAAATACCCCCATTGGGTCTTTAACTCCAATCGCATAAGAGACCTGCACTAGGATTTCAGAAGCAACACCTGCAGCGACTAAGTTTTTTGCGATGTGACGAGTAGCGTATGCGGCAGAGCGGTCAACTTTTGAAGGATCTTTTCCTGAGAAAGCACCGCCGCCATGAGCACCTTTTCCACCATAAGTATCTACGATGATTTTTCTGCCTGTTAGGCCCGTATCGCCATGAGGTCCACCGATTACAAATTTCCCGGTAGGGTTGATATGATATTTAATGCTATCTGTAAATAATTTTTGAAGCTCAGGTGTTAGATGAGCCTTTACACGTGGAATAAGAATGGCAATGATGTCCTTCTTAATCTTGTCTTGCATTGCTTTTTCAGTATCGAAATCATCATGTTGTGTAGATACGACGATAGCTTCAATACGAATCGGTCTGTGATCATCACTATATTCAATTGTTACCTGAGATTTTGCATCCGGACGTAAATACGGAATATCCTTATTTTCGCGACGTAATACAGCAAGTTCTAGTAGAATTTTGTGGGCCAAATCTAATGCCAAAGGCATATAGTTAGCCGTTTCGTTTGTGGCATAACCAAACATCATCCCTTGATCGCCCGCCCCCTGCTCTTGTTTCTCCTTACGATCAACGCCCTGATTAATATCAGCCGACTGTTCATGAATTGCTGATAACACTCCGCAGGAGTTGGCTTCAAACATATATTCCGATTTTGTGTACCCGATCTTACGGATGACGTCGCGGGTAATTCTCTGTACATCGAGGTAAGATGTCGATTTAACTTCTCCTGCGAGGATAACTTGTCCAGTCGTCACAAGGGTTTCACAGGCTACTTTTGAATCGGTATCCCAAGCAAGAAAATTATCAATAAGAGCATCAGATATTTGATCTGCTACTTTATCCGGGTGTCCTTCTGATACAGATTCTGAAGTAAATAAATAAGGCATAGAAAACTAAGTTTAGATAAAGAAATTGTTGAACTCGGATAACGTAAGTCTGATTGCAGTCTAGAGATTGTATTTAGCAATTTTTTGGCGTGGTTGCAATCAAAGCAAATCAATCCACCTGTCGTACGCCAAAACTACAATAATTTTCATATTCCGGAAAATTTACGAGTACTTTGCGGAAATTTATCTCCATTGAAAAAGAGCATTTTATTCATAGTCAACCCCATATCGGGGGGGAAAGATAAAACGGGGTTCCCGAAATTGGTTGAACAGCATTTAGATAAAAATAAGTTCGACGTTGAGTATGTCTATACCGAAGCTGAAGGGCATGCTAAGTCGATTGCTGCCGGAGCAGTAGCAAATAATACCGATATAATAGTTTCTGTGGGTGGAGACGGCACCATGAATGAGATCGCTTCCGCTGTCGAAGGATCAGGCAAAATAATTGGAATTGTGCCATATGGTTCCGGTAATGGCCTTGCGCGTTCCCTAGGTATACCAATGAACTTAAAACAAGCCGTGCGTAGGTTTAATAATTCCAGTCAGGATACGATTGACTCTGGTGTTTTAAATGGGAGAAAATTTTTTAATATGGCCGGAATGGGATTTGACGCTACAATAAGTACGCGCTTTGCCGAAGATAAAACGAGAGGACTGATAGGCTACGTAAAGACAACTTTGCAAGAAATATCAAATTATAAACCCCAGAAATATAAAATTGAAGTAGACGGGAAATTACATGAATACGAAGCGTTTATGCTGAGTATTGCCAACTCTTCTCAATTTGGAAATAATGCGCACATTGCGCCTTCTGCATCGGTTCGCGATGGCTTGCTTGACGTTTGTATCATCAAGCCTTTTCCGCTGTATCTTTTTCCAGTAATGGGGTACCATATGTTCAGCAACACTGCCGATAAGTCGCCTTATGTCGAGATAGTAAAGGGTAAAAAAATCCGAATTATTCGAGAACAGCCGGGGCCTGTACACGTTGATGGTGAACCTTGTCAGATGGGCGAAGAGATCGCCATCGACGTAAAACCTTTGAGTCTAAATGTTTTAAAATAAATATATACCTATATTAATATATAATAAGCTATTGCTGGTTGCGTTGGATAATTTGTTTCCAAATGCATTAAATACATTCTTCGGTTTGCATGATTATTACTGACTGTTATAAATCATTTAATTTGATGAAAGGCCTTTTAAGTCTCATTTTAGCTATTTTTTTTTCTGTCAATTTCTGTGAAGCTCAAATCAGGATAACTCCAACAAATATTGACGATTGGATTAAGAAGAATTTCAGCGGACAAGGCGTTATCATCGGAAAGGTGAAACATTCAGGCAATCAGTTATCTATGGCTTCGTTCACGAGTTCGACGAACGTGTTACAAATCCCAAAGGGACTCATACTGTCAACCGGCACCGCGCAAGGATCCTCCGGGGTAAATAACCAATATAATCGTACGAGGGCATTTGGGGACATGAAATTTCCTGAAACCGACGCCGATATTTCCAAAATAATACCTGAAAAGCTTTATGATATAAGCATCATCGAATTTGATTTTGTACCCCTTGCAAATAGTTTGCAATTCACTTACCAATTTGGCTCAGATGAATATCCTGAATACGTCGGTACAGTATATAATGATGTTTTTGCGTTTTTCATATCCGACGATACCTCCGTGAAGAATATTGCTCTTATACCCAGTAGCAGTACTCCGGTTAGTATTAATACCGTGAATCACAAAACAAACTCAGAATTCTTTTTAGATAACAATGTTTTTTCTGAAACCGTTATAAAAAGACAAATTCCTCTAACAACAAACACACGTAAAAGGGGCTTTTTGGGTAGTATACTATATGGTATCAAGTCTTTTTTTACACCCAAACAGATAGAGGCCGCAGATCGTGTGATCATTCGGCCAGATCCGACACTGCTTAAAAAAGTTAATCAATCCTTGTATCGAAACCTGCAATATGACGGCATCACTAAAAAGCTAGTCGCCCAAGCCTATGTCGAGCCCTATAAAAAATATCATCTTAAAATTGTTATCGCAGATGTCTCTGATAATATTTATGATTCGGGGGTTTTTATTGAAGATGGAAGTCTAACTTCAAAAAAAGATGCCTTGCAGCCGGGTTTTGTTAACTACCCTGACTATAGTAAGGTCGTAGATCCCCTTCTTATCCTTGAGGGAAAAAAATTAGAAGATATTATTCCTTTAGGCTTCAGAGAAAATCAATTGGCGCAGGAACGTCGGGCAGAGATAGAAAAGCTTGCTGAGGCAAACGAAATAATCTATTTTGATTTCGACAAGTCAGACATAACTTCAATAGAGCTAAACAAAATAAAGCGAATTGCTGAAATATACTCAAAAATTAAAGACGAATATAATATTAGAATTGCTGGTCACACCGATAGCGTTGGCGCGTTAGATTATAATTTTGACCTTTCGAAAAGGAGAAATCAGGCTGTTATCGAAGCTTTAAAAGAACTAATTAAAGATGAAGTAAAAATTTTGAGTAGTACCGAGAAAGCCTACCTTCAACCTGCCGCCGATAATAAAACAGATGATGGCAGGATGAGAAACCGCCGAGTTGAAATAATTTTTGTAAAGAAATAATGAGCGACAAGCGATCAAAGAAATTTAACAGCTTCGAAGGAATTGTGTTTTCTACAGCGCCTGATTACGTATTTGAAGATAATTCTTTGCAAGAAGAGTCCTCTCCAAGCCGGGTTCAAGATCTGAGGGTGCAATTAGATAAAAAGCGTCGAGCGGGCAAGGCTGTCACACTTATTACAGGGTTTAATGGGAGTTTCGGCGACTTAGAAACTTTAGGAAGAAAGTTAAAACAGAAATGCGGGGTTGGAGGTTCGGCCAAAGACGGGGAAATACTAATACAAGGAGATTTTAGAGAAAAAATATTAACTATATTAAAAGAGGAAGGATATAAGGTGAAACTGGCTGGCGGGTAACTTTAATAAATTTTATAAAAAAACACATTTCCAACTTGTATTTTTTAGAAAAAATGTTTTTCATTGTAATTAATTCTGAAATTTCCACTATCATTATGCTCTAATGAGGATGCTGCTGAATAAGTAATGGAAATGATTTAATGTCGTAAATGTTTTTTTTTTAAAATAGTTTTTTATTTACACTAAAATTATATTTTTGTCCTCCTTGATTTTTATACATAGTAATAAACAAAGCAATTAAATACACAACTAAAATTAAACCCAAACTAAAACTTTAAAAAATGGCAAACGCACCAAAACCAAAAACAGAGAAAAAAGAGGGCTCAGGTTCGAGCATTTTCGCAAGCTTAGCGATCGTTATTTGTATCCTTGTTGGTATCTTATTATGGAAATTTGTAGCAGGCGACCCGAGCAACTTCGAAGGCGGCGATGCTGAAAATGGTCACCCACTTCCAGGTAATTACTTCGGAATGGTTTATAAAGGGGGCTATGTAGTACCGGTTCTGGTAGGATTATTCTTAATGGTTATCGTATTCTCTATAGAAAGATATTTTGTGATTAGTAAAGCGTCAGGAACTGGAAACGTTGATACGTTTGTAAAGAAAATCCAAAGCCTATTGGGTTCAGATAACTTAGATACAGCAATCTCAGAATGCGACAAGCAAAAAGGATCAGTTGCTAACGTGATTAAATCTGGCCTTAAGAAGTATAAGGAGATGGAAGCTGATACAAAGATGAACACCGAGCAAAAATGTCTTGCTATCCAAAAGGATATCGAAGAAGCAACAGCGCTTGAAATGCCTATGCTTGAGCAAAACCTAACTGTAATTGCAACTTTGGTATCTATCGGTACATTGATGGGTCTATTAGGAACAGTAACAGGTATGATCAAAGCATTTGCGGCTTTATCAACAGCAGGTTCTCCGGATCAGGCTGCTCTAGCGAATGGTATCTCTGAAGCACTTATCAACACTGCAACAGGTATCTCAACTTCGGCGCTTGCCATCGTAATGTACAACATCTTCACTTCTAAAATTGATAAGCTTACTTATTCAATTGATGAAGCAGGTTTCTCTATTGTACAGACTTACGCAAGTACACACAAATAATTTTTGAAAAAAAAGATTCCGGATTTATGGAAATCCGGTTTTTTTTTCATCATAAGAACAAAAAAATAATTAAGTACTTATTTTAATAATAGGACAATGCCTAGAATAAAAATTGGAAGAAAGAGTACAGCAATCGATATGACTGCCATGTGCGATGTGGCGTTCCTGTTGCTTACGTTCTTTATCTTAACTGCAACGGCGCGTCAGGTTGACCCTCTTCCTGTTGATATGCCGTCTTCAACTACCCAGGCTAAATTGCCTGATTTGGATGTAGGAACGATATCGATTGGCGATGGAAAGGTTTTCATGGGAATAAGCGGTCAGCACGTTCGTGAAGCTTGGCTTGAAAAGGTTGGTGCTAATTTTGGTCAGGGGTTCAGCGCTGCAGAAAAGAAAGAATTCTCATTGCTAGAAAGCTTTGGTGTTCCAATTCAGAATATGCATGAGTTTCTAGCTGCCGATCCAAAACTTCGTGCTCAGCCGGGTTTTCAACCGGGTATACCGTTAGATACGGTTAAAAACGAATTGTTCTTCTGGATAATTGAGGCTCGTAGAGCAACAAAAGAAGCTGGAAATGATATGCGTATTGCTATCAAAGGAGATATCAAACAGGAATATCCTCTTGTTAAAGAAGTTATCGAGATCTTGCAAAAGCAAAAAGTTAACAACTTTAGTTTAATCACTGCTCTCGAAGCTGCTCCAAAGAAATAGATAATTAATAATTTAAAGATTTAGACAAATGGCAGAATTAGATACCTCCGGCGGAGGCAGTAAAAAGGGCGGGAAGATAAGAAGTAAAAAGCAGTCTACCCGCGTAGATCTAACAGCGATGGTGGATCTTGCCTTCCTGCTCATTACATTCTTTATGTTGACGACGACTCTTGCGAAACCACAAGCGATGGACTTGGTAATGCCTGATGACTCCGACAAAGAGGAAGAACTTAAGGTTGCAGATGATAGATCAATGACTATTTTGCTAGGGTCAAAAGATCAAGTGCAATGGTATATGGGTAAGGCTTCAGATCCTCAAAATCTTACAAAGGATTTCTTTGGTGCTAATAATATCAGGAAAGCAATTTATGATATGAAGGAGCAGGTTAAAAAGAATTACCCAGATGATCCTGCTAAAGATTTGTTGATTTTGATTAAGCCGAGCGATAAGTCAACGTATAAAAATTTAGTCGATATCCTCGATGAAATGAAGGTGACTGATGTTAAGAAGTATGCGATCGTCGACATTCTCCCGGTTGAAATACAATCTTTAACCAGCAGTGGTATCTATTAAATTAAAGACGTTATTAAATACCATTAAAAAATAAAACTATGGCAAAATTAGATATTTTTAAACTCGATTGGATTGATGTGGTATTTGCCGGTCGCAATCAAGCCTATGGTGCTTATGAACTTCGCAAGAACAATTCAAAAACCACTTCAAGGGCTTTATTAATTGGTTGTACTGTTTTTATCGTCACACTTGGTTCATCAACAGCTTACAAGCACCTTTCAGGGTTTGTCCCCGCTATGATGGATAAATTCAAAGAGACCGAGGTAACGTTGACGCCGCCGCCGCCTTTAGAGGCTACGCCGCCGCCGCCGCCGCCACCACCGCCACCACCGGCAGCAGCTATTAAGGCCTTTCCTCCACCTGTTGTTGTGGAAGCGAAAGATGCAGATGAAGAGCCTCCTGCTCAAGCAGATCTTGTGTTATTGGAAACAGGAAGCAAGACTATTGAGGGTGATCCGAATGCAGGTAACGCAATTGAAGTTGTGGAGGCTCCAAAAGAAACAAAAATTGTGGAAGAATCTGGCCCGGTACAGATGGAAAGTGTACAAGTACTTCCTGAGTTTCCGGGGGGTAGATCGTCTTGGGCTAACTTCCTTAGCGGATACAATTATCCTGCGATGGCAAGAGAGAACAATATTCAAGGTACCGTATATGTTACATTTGTAGTAGAGAAAGACGGTAGTTTGAGTGATATATCCGTTTTGAGAGATTTACAATTCGGCACTGGTGAAGAAGCTGTGAGATTGTTAAAGACATCTCCAAAATGGAGCCCAGGTATCCAAAATGGACGTCCTGTGCGAGTTGCTTACACTCAGCCAATTGCTCTTAAGTTGAATTAAGCATTAAATAATAATGCTTAATTCAAAAGAAAGACTGCATAAATCGCCTGGACAGGTATTTATGCAGTTTTTAGGTTTATTGATGTTTGCATTTTATTTTATTCTAGGTTTGGTGATCATTTTTTGGAGTGATTTTCCACTGGAGTTCAGTAGATTTTACCGGATTTTATTCGGAGTAGCTTTGATCGTGTATTCTTTTTTCAGGTTTGTAAGGATTATGCAGGTTCGAAATGAAGAAAGATGAAACAGACAATAGGTGTAGCCGGATATTTGATCTTGCTTTGTTTACATTCATGTAGCAGTTCGAGTTCAGATCAAGCACGAAGTTTTACGTCGGGATCTTCTATCATCATTGCAGATGAGAGTTTTGCGCCGATAGTGGAAGATGAGTTGTTTGTTTTTAAAAAAAGTTATCCGGACGCTGAGATAAATGTAAAGTATCGGCCGGAAATTCAACTTTTAAATGCGTTCTTAAATGATAGCGGACAGGTTGCTGTGATGTCGCGGAGGTTAACTGTCGAAGAAAGGAAGATTTACGAAAATAAAAACATTGTTGTACGCGTTAATCGGTTTGCTGTAGACGGTATCGCTCTGGTTACACACAAAACAACAGTAGATAGCAACATAGCTGTTGATGAACTAGTTGATGTGATGAAAGGTAACAAGGGAAATATACAAAACCTTGTTTTTGACAATGCCAACTCAAGCACAGTTCGTTATTTGAAGGAAATAAGTGGAGTGAAGGATTTGCCTAAAACGGGAATTTACGCTCTTAAGTCAAATTCGGAAGTGATTAAATTTGTTCATAATAATCCGGGTTCAATAGGCGTTATAGGTGTAAATTGGATGAAAGGCGCCTCAGATAAGGAAACGAGGACCTATATTAGTAATTTGAAAACGATGGGGGTGAAAAATTCGGCGGGTAAGAAAGGATCTGATGATTATTATTATCCGGATCAAAATAGTTTAGCATTAGGGTTATACGCTCTTACAAGAGAGCTTTTTATTATAAATTGTGAAGGGGGCCCTGGTCCTGGTGCAGGATTTGCATCATTTATAGCCGGAGAACGAGGGCAGCGTATCGTTTTAAAATCAGGACTTTTGCCTGATAAGATACCGTCCCGCGAAATAATTATTAGAAGTAAATTATAAAATTGTAGTATATGAAAATCATGAAAAAGACATTTAAAGCAACATTGGCGTTGGTTTTATTGGGTTCAGCGGTTTTTGCGCAAAGTCTAGCCGATGCAAAAAAAGCAATAGATGCCGAACAATACCTAAAAGCCAAAAGTATCCTTAAGGGCCTTATCAAAGCAAAACCTGCTGATGCTGAGAACTATTTTTATCTCGGTGATATATATTTGAAGGACGAATACGTCGATTCTGCAAAAATAACATTCGCTCAAGGTGTAACCGCAGACGTTGAATATCCACTTAACTATGTGGGCTTAGGCGCAATTGACCTAGAGAATAATAATAAGGTAGCTGCCAAGGCAAATTTCGAGAAGGCAAAATCGTTTGTAAAAAAGAAGGACTACACGCCGTTTTTAAACGCGGCTAAGTTTTATACGTTCGCCTCGGTTCCTGATTTTGATGCCGCGCTTAGCTATCTCGAAGCTGCAAAACTTTTAAATTCAAAAGATGCGCAGATTAGTTTGGCTTTTGGTGATACGTATCGTGAGAGAAATGATAACAGCAAGGGCGATTTAAGTGCTTCCTACAAAGCATACCAAGAAGCATACACACTGGACAATTCTTTATTACGTGCAAAAGTTGAAACAGCTGTAATTATAAAGAGGGCACAAGCTTGGGAAGATGCTATAAAAGCTTTTAATGAAGTAATTGCAATTAACCCTAATTATGGTCCTGCATATCGTGAACTCGCCGAGACATACAGACTTTGGGCGAGAGTTGAAACTACAGATCGTGATTTGCACTTTAACAAAGCCCTTGACGCCTACAAGAAGTACCTTGACTTAACAGATAAATCATTGGAGTCTCAATTGAGATATGCTGAGTTCCTTGTATACACAAGAAATTGGTCGGAAGTTAAAAGAGTGGCTGATGAGATGGGAAGAGTACCTGGGGTAAACTTAAAAGTTAGACGCTTTCAGGGTTACGGAGCCTATGAAAACAAAAATTTCCCTGAGGCAGAAGAAAGATTAACTGACTTTATTTCAAAAGCTGAGTCAGGTCGTATTATTCCTCAGGATTATTATTTCCGTGGACGTGCTAGGATGGAAAACGGAAAAATGAGAGAGGCATTGGGCGACTTAAAGAAGGCCGTGGAAATGGATTCTACAAATGCTGAAGATGTAAGCGCTGTCGCACTTAAATTATATAGCGACAAAAAATACGCTGAGGCTGCTGAATTGTATGAGTCATCTGCAAGTAAGAACGCTAGCGCTTCAAAAAAGGCTACGGACTATTTTAACATGGGGATGAGTAATTACAATCACTTTTTAACTAATTTCGACAGAGATACTGTTAACAGACAAAAGGGTATGCCCTTACTAGTTAAGGCTGATTCTGCGTTTAGTTACCTTAATCGCATTGCTCCTACATTTCTAGGGGCGTATAATATGCGTGCCCAAGTAATTAACAAAACGGACGATCCGAAAAATCTTCAAGGTCTGGCTATTCCGTATTATGAGAAATATATCGAAGTTGTAAAAGCCAAGGCACCGACTCTGGCTGACGCAGATAAAATTATAGTAATTAACACTTACAAAAGCAGTATTGCGTTTAATATCTTCTATAAGAAATACCAAACCGCAACTGACCCGCTTGTGAAACTTGCCGCGTTGCAGAAAACGAAAGAGTATCTACAGAAGGTGACAGACTTAAATCCCGATGATATTTATTCTCCAGCAAGAGAAGCAACAGCGACTACTCCAGCAACCGCTGCCATCACTACAAAAGATTTGATGGGTCAGATCGATACTCTTGTAGCAGATTTGCAAAAGAGAACTGGAACTGCGCCTGCTCAATAAGTAGCTCTGAAAAAGAGCTAAATATTTTTGCAAAAGAGACCGATTTTTTCGGTCTCTTTTGCTTTTTAGACCATCGTGAGAAAAATATTACAAAGAATTATTTAGAAAGAGTATTTATAGACTTTTTTGTGTTGATAAGACACAACTATCGTGCTATATTTGCCCGACATTTCAAATAGAATGGAAGTACAAAGCACACCTGTAAATTATCTGCCCATTATCTTCCAAATACTTGTGGCTCTAGGTTTCGCTGTCGGCACGATGGTTGTGACACACATGATCGGTCCGAAACGCAGAACTGCAGAGAAACTAACTCCTTTCGAATCCGGAATAGAAGTTATTGGAAATGCAAGGCAACCATTCTCAATCAAGTATTTTTTGGTAGCTATTTTATTTGTATTATTTGATGTGGAGGTGATTTTTATGTACCCATGGGCGGTAAACTTTAGGGAACTTGGACTCGACGGGATGATTCAGATGTTCATTTTTATGGGAACATTACTTTTGGGTTTTATTTATATTATAAAAAAGAAGGCGCTCGATTGGGAGTAATAATCAAATTACAGAAGATCGAATACAGCATTAAACGTGTAAATTTGCAGAGTTAAAGTTCAATAATTAGATCGTTTAAACGGCGAAGTTTTTAACCTAATTATTGACAGAATTTAAGATTTTTTTTGGCGAAGGCAAGTATGAGTGATGTAAAATTAGTTGAAGCTCCCCCCGGTGTCGAAGGGTCCGGTTTTTTTGCAACCTCTTTAGATAAAGTGGTTGGCCTTGCCCGCTCACATTCTTTATGGCCTTTGCCGTTTGCCACTTCATGCTGCGGAATAGAATTTATGGCCACAATGGGATCTCATTATGATCTCGGCAGATTTGGTGCAGAGCGCCCCAGCTTCTCGCCTCGCCAGGCAGATATGTTAATGGTGATGGGGACGATCGCTAAAAAAATGGCTCCGGTACTTAAGCAGGTTTATATTCAGATGGCCGAACCGCGTTGGGTAATTGCCGTTGGCGCCTGTGCTTCTAGCGGAGGAATTTTTGATACTTACTCTGTATTGCAAGGCATTGATGAAATTATACCGGTAGATGTTTATGTGCCGGGTTGCCCGCCAAGGCCCGAAGCGATTCTCGATGGTGTCATGAGAATACAGGATTTGGTTAGGAATGAGTCGCTGAGACGCAGAGAGTCACATGAATACAAACAATTACTAGCGAAATACGGCATCCAGTAAATGGGCAAATTAGATACTCAGTTTTTAATTCAGAAGTTAACCGCCGAGTTCGGCGACAAAATATCGGCTCCATCAGAGCCATTTGCCTTGCTGACATTTGAAACGAGTAAGGAAACTATCAGTTCAGTCTTAGCTTTTTTGAAGAATGACCCTGAGCTAAATTTCAACTACCTTACTGATATCACCGGAATTCATTATCCCGAAAAACATCTTGCTGTTGGTGTGATCTATCATGTTCACAGTTTAGTTAATAATGTTAGAGTAAGAATTAAGGTGTTTTTGGATGCAACTAATCCGACGATTACAACGGCAACAAGCCTTTGGGAGGGCGCCAATTGGATGGAGCGTGAGACCTATGATTTTTTTGGTATTATTTTCGAAGGCCACCCCAATCTACAGCGCATTTTGAATGTTGATGATATGACGGTGTTCCCGATGAGGAAGGAATATCCTCTTGAAGATCCAAATAGAGTAGATAAGAGGGATTTTTTCTTTGGAAGGTAGGGTGAAGAGCTGTAAGTGATAAGTAATAGGTTTTAGGTTATAAGTAATAAGTTAAAATAGATAGAAGCGAACGAAAATTTTAAATTCATTTCGCCTTTTAAATAGAAGTATGCAGAACCACCCGGTGCTAACAGATAACGATCCTCAGGGAGAAACGACCACGCTAAACCTTGGGCCTACCCATCCGGCTACCCATGGAGTCTTCCAGAATGTGTTGGAAATGGATGGGGAACGTATTGTTAGCGGTGTTTCTACAATCGGATATATCCACCGGGCTTTTGAAAAAATTGCCGAGCACAGACCTTTTTACCAAATCACACCTTTAACTGATCGGATGAACTATTGTTCATCACCGATTAATAATATGGGCTGGCACATGACAGTTGAGAAACTTCTGGGCGTGCAAACGCCGAAGCGTGTCGACTATATGCGGGTTATTGTCATGGAACTGGCGCGTATTTCAGATCATTTGATTTGCAATGGCATCTTAGGCGTTGATACAGGAGCCTACTCAGGCTTTTTATATCTGATGGAAGAAAGGGAGCACATCTATGAGATTTACGAAGAGATATGTGGCGCTCGCCTAACAACCAACATCGGACGTATCGGTGGCTTTGAACGTGATTTCAACGATATCGCATACGCTAAACTTGATAAGTTCTTAAAGAATTTTCCGCCAATTTTAAGAGAATTCGAAGAGCTTTTTAATAGGAACAGGATTTTTATCGACCGTACAACCGGAGTTGGGGCTGTTGATGCAGAAACTGCTTTAAATTATAGCTGGAGTGGCCCAATTTTGAGGGCATGTGGAGTCGACTATGATGTCCGTGTCAATGAGCCTTATTCTTCGTACGAGGATTTTGATTTTGAAATCCCGGTAGGGACTACAGGGGATGTTTATGACCGGTTCATTGTGCGCAATGAAGAAATGTGGCAAAGTGTTCGGATCATTGAGCAAGCGCTTGAAAAGATAAAAAAGGAACCTAAGGGAGTATTCCACGCGGATGTCCCTGAATTTTACCTTCCTCCAAAAGAAGAAGTATATAATAACATGGAGGCATTGATCTATCATTTCAAAATTGTGATGGGCGAGATTGACACACCAAAAACAGAAGTTTATCATTGTGTAGAAGGTGGCAATGGCGAACTGGGCTTTTATTTGGTAAATGATGGCGGCAGAACACCGTACCGTCTTCACTTCCGTAGGCCAAGCTTTATCAATTACCAGATGTATGCTCCGATGAGCAGAGGTATGTTGCTTTCGGATGCGATAATTAATATGAGTAGTTTAAATGTAATAGCAGGAGAATTAGATGCTTAGTATTACTGAAACAGAAGTGGTGTCATTTTCTCAGGAGCTTATTTCTAGGTGTAATGAAGTAGTGGCACGATATCCGGAAGGAAAGCAAAAGTCGGCCTTGCTGCCAATTTTACATTTCGTGCAGGCAGAATTCGGTTGGGTAAGTGCTCCAGCGATGGACAGAGTAGCGGAATTTTTGGACATTGCTCCGATTGAAGTTTATGAAGTTGCTACATTTTATACGATGTTTTTTCTTCAGCCTAGAGGAAAGTATGTTCTTGAAGTTTGCCGTACCGGACCTTGTTGTTTAGTTGGCGCAGAAAAGATCATGAGGTACATTGAGCAGAAGCTAGAAGTAAAAGAAGGCGAAGTTACGGCTGATGGAATGTTCAGTTGGCGCGGCGTTGAGTGCCTTGCTGCCTGCGGTATGGCTCCGGTTTTGCAGATCGGACCCGAATATACTTTTTATGAGAACCTTGATGAACGCAGGGTTGATGAGTTGATCAGTAATTTAAAATCAAAGCAATAATAATACATGCTGAGCCTGTCAAAGCATAAATAAACACATGAGCAGAAAATTGTTATTAGAACATATTAACGTGCCCGGCATAAACACATTCGATGTTTACCGTCAGAATGGTGGTTATCGTTCTGTAGAAAAAGCTTTGAAAACATTATCGCCGGATGACATCGTAGAGGAAGTGAAGAAATCGGGACTTCGAGGCAGAGGTGGTGCCGGATTTCCTACCGGGATGAAGTGGAGTTTTTTGGCTAAGCCGGAAGGCGTTCCTCGCTACCTCGTTTGTAATGCCGACGAATCAGAGCCGGGAACTTTTAAAGATCGTTACCTAATGACCTATATCCCTCATCTTCTTATAGAAGGGATGATTGTTTCCAGCTTTGCGCTTGGCGTTAACACTTGCTATATCTATGTACGGGGCGAAATGATGCCTCAAATCTGCATTCTTGAAAAAGCCATCGTGGAAGCAAAGAATGCTGGATTTCTTGGAAAAAATATTTTAGGTACCGGATATGACCTCGAAATGTATGTGCAGCCAGGTGGTGGAGCATACATTTGTGGAGAAGAAACCGGATTATTGGAGTCTTTAGAAGGTAAGCGTGGAACACCTAGAATAAAACCTCCATTTCCGGCCGTCTCCGGATTGTATAATTGTCCGACGGTTGTGAATAATGTCGAAACAATCGCAGCTGTAGTTCCGATCATTAATGATGGAGCAGACGAGTATATGAAAATCGGGATCGGTAGAAGTACTGGAACAAAGCTTATCTCGGCAGGTGGTAATCTAAACAAGCCTGGTGTTTACGAGATTGAACTCGGTGTCCCCGTTGAAGAGTTTATTTATTCCGACGAATATTGCGGTGGGATTGCCAATGGCAAAAGATTAAAAGCAGTTGTTGCGGGAGGTTCATCTGTGCCAATTCTTCCTGCAAATCTAATTTTGAAGACCGTTAATGGCGAAAGCCGATTAATGAGTTACGAGTCACTAGCCGACGGTGGATTTGTTTCCGGCACTATGTTAGGCTCGGGAGGATTTATTGCATTTGACGAAGATCAGTGTATAGTACGCAATACCTGGAACTTTGCCCGATTTTATCATCATGAAAGTTGTGGACAATGTTCGCCTTGCCGTGAAGGAACAGGCTGGATGGAGAAGGTATTGCACCGTTTAGAGTACGGTCATGGTAAGTTAAGCGATATGGATTTGCTGGTTGATGTTTCTAAAAAAATTGAAGGCAACACTATTTGCCCTTTAGGCGATGCTGCTGCCTGGCCGGTTGCCAGTGCGATACGTCATTTTAGAGATGAGTTTGAATGGCATGTAAACGATCCAAAATCTGCCATGGAAAGAAACTATGGGTTAGCTCATTACGCCGATCCTTTAGAGATAGAAGTAAAAGGCTAAAAGAAAACAATAAAAACACCGTTCTCATTATACACACAAAATGATGATGAGATGCATGAAAGAGCGTCGACGGTAAATGAATTTAGATACAAGGAGATTTAACTTTTGAGTTTTTCAATTCTAATTTATGGAAAAAGTTAAAGTAACGATAGATGGGATAACCATCGAAGTGGATGCCGGAACATCTATTCTCAATGCTGCAAGGCAAATTGGGGGTGATGTTGTTCCGCCTGCGATGTGCTATTATTCCAAATTAAAAGATAGTGGGGGCAAGTGCCGTACTTGTTTAGTGAAGGTAAGCAAGGGTTCCGAAAAAGATCCGCGGCCAATGCCTAAGCTTTTAGCTTCTTGTCGTACGGCAGTGATGGATGGGATGGAAGTTCAGAATATTACTTCGCTCGAAGTTGTTGAAGCACGTAAAGGAGTTGTTGAAATGTTATTAATCAATCACCCTTTAGATTGCCCGGTTTGTGATCAGGCCGGCGAATGTCATTTACAGGACTTAGCCTATGAACATGGCGTTGAGAAAACTCGTTATGAGTTTGAACGAAGAACGTTTGATAGGATAGATATTGGCGATAAAATCCAGCTGCATATGACTCGATGCATTTTATGCTATCGTTGTGTGTTTGTTGCAGATCAGCTTACAAATCAGCGTGTTCATGGAATTTTGGGACGTGGAGATGCCTCTGAGATATCGACTTATATTGAAAAGGCAATTGACAATGATTTCTCTGGAAATGTAATTGACGTTTGTCCGGTTGGTGCCTTGACTGATAGAACTTTCCGATTTAAAAATCGAGTATGGTTTACAAAGCCTGTTGATGCTCATCGCGATTGCCCAACATGTTCTGGTAAAGTAACCTTGTGGTATAAAGGAGAAGAAGTGATTAGGGTAACTGCACCTAAGGATCAGTTTGGTGAGGTGGAAGACTTTATTTGCAATACCTGTAGATTTGAAACTAAGAACACAAGCGATTGGGTTATTGAAGGACCTCGTCAAATAGCAAACACATCTGTAATTTCTTCAAATCACTATGAAATCGCTCAACCGCCGCCTGTAATTAAGACAAACCTGGTCTTGCAGGAGGCTAATAAAGAACAATTTGAAAAAGCAACAAGATCCTAAATGGAATTAGCATTTGTTATAGAGAAATTTGTATTAATCACGGTAGTGTTTGTACTAACGTTATTGGTAGCGATGTATTCTACACTTGCGGAACGCAAGATTGCGGGCTTCCTCCAAGATCGGGTTGGACCGAATCGTGCCGGGCCCTTTGGTATTTTACAACCGCTTGCCGATGGAGCTAAGATGTTTTTCAAGGAAGAGATTATCCCAACAGAATCAAACCGCTTTTTATTCATTGCAGGGCCATCACTTGCAATTTTAACCGCCTGTATTGGCAGCGCGGTAATCCCATGGGGACAAAAGCTAACGTTTGGAGATTATGTAGTTGACCTGCAGGTAACAGATATTAACGTTGGTATACTGTATATTTTTGGAGTGGTTTCTCTCGGAGTTTATGGAGTAATGATTGGCGGATGGGCCTCAAATAATAAGTTTTCTTTGATGGGAGCTATTCGCGCGGCTTCGCAGAATATTAGCTACGAAATACCAATGGGGCTCTCTATTATTGCCTTGCTGATGGTTACTGGTACTCTTTCTTTAAAAGAGATAAGTGAGCAACAATCTGGATTTGTAAACTGGAATATTTGGTATCAGCCGCTTGGATTTTTGATATTTTTAATTTGCGCTTTTGCAGAGACAAATCGTACTCCATTCGACCTTCCCGAGTGCGAAACCGAATTAGTAGGAGGGTACCATACCGAATATTCTTCTATGAAACTCGGATTTTATCTGTTTGCGGAATACATCAACATGTTTGTTTCATCAGCAGTGATGGCAACCTTATATTTTGGCGGATATAACTTTCCGTTCATGTATGATTTAGGTTTGTCTGAAAATTGGATCACAATCATTGGGGTGATCATGCTTTTCGCGAAAATTTTCTTTTTCATCTTCTTTTTTATGTGGGTTCGATGGACGATCCCACGTTTTAGATATGATCAGTTGATGAATTTAGGTTGGAAGGTATTAATTCCCCTAGCTATCGCTAATATCGTTTTGACAGGAATTGTTATTACAGTTAAAGATCTTTTATAAGGAGCCTGGGATTATGGAATCATTAAGCAACAGAAAGAAAGTTTTAGAACAGGCGCCGATGAATTTCTGGGAACGTATTTATCTCCCCGCTATTTTTAAGGGCATGGCTATTACCTTCATGCATATGTTCAAGAAGAAAGAAACGATCTTTTATCCTGAGGTTGAACGTGAATTTTCAGAAAATTGGAGAGGTATGCACTCGCTTAAACGCGATGAAAATGGCAGAGAACGTTGTACCGCCTGCGGACTATGTGCACTCTCTTGTCCCGCGGAAGCGATAACAATGATTTCTGCAGAGCGTAAAAAGGGAGAAGAGGATTTATATCGTGAAGAAAAATATGCAGCCGTTTATGAGATCAATATGCTACGCTGCATTTTTTGCGGCTTGTGCGAAGAAGCCTGCCCTAAAGAAGCAATTTATCTAGACGGACCAATTGTGCCCGCGGACTATTTAAGAAAAGATTTTATCTATGGAAAAGATAAGCTGGTGGAGGCTCCATTAAACTAACTATATGTCTTTATTCTATTTTGTAGCACTTCTTTCGATCTTTTTTGCCTTGATGGTCATCTTTGCAAAAAATCCGGTTCACAGTGTCTTATATCTGATTATCACATTTTTCACGTTCACTATTCATTATATTCTCCTCAATGCTCAGTTTTTGGCTGTTGTAAATTTCATCGTATATATGGGTGCTATCCTTGTGCTGTTTTTGCACGTGTTGATGTACATGAACTTAAATAACGAAGGGAGCGAGATGAAGTCGATGTTAATGAAGGTTTCCGGCCTTATCGCAGGGATGTGTTTATTGGTTACTCTTGTAGGTTCTATGAAAACTCTCGCGGTATCTGATCCTGTTAATTTACAGGATGCTGATCTCGGCTTGGTAAAGAACCTGGGTAAGGTGCTATTTTCAGAATTTTTATTGCCATTTGAAGTGTCATCAATATTGTTATTGTCGGCTATGGTAGGCGCAGTTTTATTGGCTAAAAAGGAGCCTAAATCTATATAATGGAACAATTAACACAAACGATACAAAGCGTTCCGCTCAATCATTACATACTGTTCAGTTCGATCATTTTTGCAATCGGCGTAATTGGGGTACTTATTAGACGCAATGCAATTGTGATATTCATGTCAATTGAGTTGATGCTGAATGCGGTAAATCTACTCCTTGCGGTATTTTCAGTTTATCATGGAGATCCGGCGGGTCAGGTATTTGTGTTTTTTGTGATGGCCTTAGCTGCTGCAGAAGTGGCCGTTGGTCTGGCAATAATTGTAATGGTTTATCGAAACACACATTCGATTGATATAAATGTGTTGAATCGGTTAAAATGGTAAGTATTCAGTAGCGTATATATAATGATAAATTTAGTCTGGTTAATTCCTTTATTCCCTTTAGCAGGATTTCTGATCAATGGTTTGGGCAGAAATGTATTGCCGAAGAGTATTGTAGGGTTCATAGGATGTTTGAGCGTTTTATTATCATTCGGACTAAGCATCGGAATTTTCCTTGAATTAAATGCCTCAGATACAAAATCATTTGAGATTCTATTATTCGATTGGATAAGTGTAGGAAATTTATCGATTCCGTTCTCATTCTTGATCGATCCTCTTAGCGCGATTATGCTGCTCATCGTTACAGGAATAGGATTTCTAATCCATATTTATTCAACCGGATATATGCATAGTGATGCCGGTTTTGCGAAGTTTTTTTCCTACCTCAACCTGTTTATATTCTTCATGCTATTATTAGTATTGGGATCAAACTACGTGGTGATGTTTATCGGTTGGGAAGGCGTTGGTTTATGTTCTTATCTGCTCATCGGATTTTGGTTTAGCAATCCAACCTATGCAAGTGCCGCCAAGAAGGCCTTTGTGATGAATCGTATCGGCGATCTTGGTTTCTTACTCGGAGTATTTTTGATCTTCACAACCTTCGGGAGTGTAGAGTTTGTAAAAGTATTTCCCCAGGCGGCTACTATGGTATCGGGTGATAGCGTATTAGTATTGATCACTATTCTACTATTTATCGGGGCCACTGGAAAATCGGCTCAATTGCCCTTATTTACATGGCTTCCCGATGCAATGGCCGGACCAACACCTGTATCGGCTCTGATACATGCCGCAACAATGGTAACAGCAGGGATATATATGATCGCTCGATCAAATATTCTTTTCACGCTTTCGCCACTAACCTTGAGTATCATAGCCGTTATCGGACTAGCAACCGCCATATTAGCGGCCACTATCGCTTTAACGCAAACTGATATCAAGAAAGTGCTAGCCTACTCAACAGTTTCTCAATTGGGATATATGTTTCTTGGTTTGGGGGTTGGCGCTTATACCGGAGCTTTCTTTCATGTTATTACGCATGCATTTTTTAAGGCTTTATTATTTCTCGGCGCAGGATCAGTAATCCATGCAGTAAGTAATGAACAAGACATGCGCCAAATGGGTGGTTTAAAAAAGAAACTGCCAATAACTTTTTTAACCATGTTGATGGGTACGATAGCGATATCAGGTATCCCACCATTTTCAGGATTCTTTTCTAAAGATGAGATATTAGCACATGTTTTTGAATACAATAAGATACTTTGGATTATTGCTTTAATCGGTGCGATGCTAACGGCATTTTACATGTTCAGGATGTTGTTTTTGACTTTTTACGGCACGTTTAGAGGCACGACGGAGCAAGAGCACCATCTTCATGAATCGCCATTTTCTATGACTTTCCCTTTGATAGTTCTAGCAATACTTTCGGTGGTTGGAGGATTTATTGGTATTCCACATGTGCTGGGTGGCCATCATTGGCTGGCCGAATTTCTTTCGCCGGTGTTTGCTGCGTCGAACGCGAGAACAGAATCAATAGTCCCTGACGCTACTACAGAGTACATGCTAATGGCTGTTTCTGTAGCTGCTGCCATCATAGCTGCAATAGGCGCTTATATCAGGTATCTTAAGAGCGCTCATATTCCGGTTCCAGATAACGGTGAACGTACTGCCTTAGCAAGCTTGTCGTTTAATAAATATTATGTAGATGAAATTTATGATTCCTTGATAGGGAAGCCTTTGAATGCATTATCGCAATTCTTTTTTAAGGTAGTGGACAAATCAGGAATTGATGGTTTAGTTAACGGCCTGGGCAAGACTGCAACTGCGTCTAGCCAGGGATTGAGATTACTACAAACGGGGAATGTTGGTTTCTATATCTTTATTATGGTGGTAGGGATTATTGCGATGTTATTTTATGGATTTTATGAAATTTAATCAGAGAGGTATCAAATAGATGGAACTTTTACTTCTTTTATTTTTACCCCTAGTCGGAGCAATTTTTGCATTCCTTTTAGGCAAGTCGGAAATTGCTAAAACTGTGGCCATCGTTTGGTCTTTACTTTCATTGGCTCATACTCTGAGTATTGTGAGCCGCTTCGTGCCCGATGCATCGACCCAATTCCTGATAGACGCTGAATGGATCGAAAGTCTCGGGATACGATTTATTGTAGGCATTGACGGAATTAGTATGCTCATGGTCTTATTGACCAATGCCCTTATCCCGCTTATTATATTAGCAAGCTTCAAGCAGAATTTTAAAAATCCGGGTGCTTTTTATGGACTAGTGTTGTTTATGCAAAGCGGGCTTTTAGTCGTTTTTACAGCCTTAGATGCTTTCTTGTTTTATGTCGGATGGGAAGCTGCGCTTATACCTATTTATTTTATTTGCGCGCTTTGGGGAGGAGAGAACAGAATACGCGTAAATTTAAAGTTCTTCATATATACTATTGCAGGTAGTTTGATCATGTTGATCGCTATTATCTTTTTATATACCCAAACAGCGAATAAGGAGTATGGAATAGAAGCACTCTACAATCTTAATCTAGATTCAACCGCTCAGGGATGGGTATTTTGGGCATTTTTTCTAGCTTTTTCAATTAAAATGCCGGTGTTTCCGTTCCATACCTGGCAACCGGATACGTATACTGAGGCGCCAACTGCCGGGACCATGTTATTGTCCGGTATTATGTTAAAGATGGGGATCTACGGCGTCATTCGCTGGCTTATTCCTATAGCACCGATTGGTTTTGAGCAATGGGGAAACACAGCCTTAGTTCTATCAATTATCGGAGTAGTTTATGCTTCAATAATTGCATTTACCCAAGAGGACGTCAAACGATTAATTGCCTATTCATCGATCGCTCACGTTGGATTAATATCTGCCGGCATATTTGCATGGAATCTTCAAGGCTTACAGGGAGCGATGATCCAGATGTTAAGTCACGGACTAAATGTAATTGGCTTATTTTTTGTGGTTGATATCATCATAAGACGTTTAAATACACGCGAAATCGACCAAATGGGTGGTATTGCGAAGAATGCGCCTAAACTTGCAATTGCTTTTCTTATCATTCTTTTGGGTGCTGTCGCATTACCGCTTACCAATGGTTTTATCGGCGAGTTTTTATTGCTGATGGGCATTTATAATTTTAATTTTTGGGCTGCAGTCATTGCAGGCTTGACAATCATTTTTGGCGCGGTGTACATGCTTAGAATGTATCAAAAAGTAATGCTTGGCACTGCCAATGAGGTGACCATTAATTTTTCAGACATCAGGGGCACCGAGTTCGCAGTATTATTTATTATTTGTGCCTTCGTGATTATTATAGGAGTTTATCCAAAGCCGCTACTTCACATTTCTGAGGCCGCAGTAAACAATCTTATAGAAACTGTAAATAGTAAAATTCAAAGATGAGCGCACTGATAACGATATCAATACTAGCGATTGTTGTTCTATACTTAGGACTTTTTAAGGCCGAAAAGTTCTTGCTGCCAGTTACAGTTGGCGGTCTACTTCTTGCTCTAGGTTTTGCGGTAGCAGAATGGGATATAAATTCCGCTCCTATTTATAGTGGAATGATGTTGTATGACAATTTCGCTGTGGCTTTTTCTTCACTTGCAATTGTCTCAACTATTCTAATTTTACTCCTTTCTGGAGGGTATTTTGAAAAGATCAGTACCCACGTATCTGAATGTTACACACTGATACTTTTTACCTTGGCAGGTATAATTGTGATGGTTTCGTACCACAATTTGGCTATGCTTTTTGTCGGAATTGAAATCATGTCCGTTAGCCTCTATATTCTCGCCGGGATCAGAAAAAATGATTTTGGGTCTAATGAGGCAGCATTGAAGTATTTCTTAATGGGTGCTTTTTCGACAGGATTTTTACTCTTCGGTATTACATTAATTTATGGAGCAGCCGGATCGTTTGATTTAACTGCTATAAAGCACTACGTTGAAGCGGTGCAAAGTGGGCAAGTAATTTCTCCCTTGTTTTATGGAGGAATAATCCTTCTGATTGTGGGCATGTGCTTTAAAATTGGCGCCGCTCCCTTTCACTTCTGGACGCCTGACGTTTATCAGGGATCGCCTACCCTCATTACCGCTTTTATGGGTACCGTGGTTAAAACGGCCGGTTTTGCAGCATTTTTGCGCTTGTTTTCATACTCTTTTGGTTCGGTCCATGAGTTTTGGATGCCGGTTCTTCTGGCTATTGCCATCCTAACGTTGTTGATTGGAAACATTACTGCGCTCTATCAAAATAGCTTTAAGCGGATGCTTTCGTATTCAAGCATTTCGCACGCCGGATATATGCTATTCGGGTTAATCGCACTGCAGGCAAGTTCTGCCGGATCTGTTTTTATTTACGCGTTTGCATACTCATTAGCTTCGATAGTGGCATTTGCCGTTTTAATTTTATTGCAAGATCAAACGGATGCTGAATCTTTCGACGGGTTTAATGGCCTCGCAAGAAAAAATCCTTTCCTTGCTTTCACTTTAACCGTAGCAATGTTATCCCTAGCAGGAATTCCTTTAACGGCGGGCTTTATCGGCAAGTTTATGATGTTTTCTGGTGTGCTTAGCGAACAGCATATTTGGCTGGTAATAATCGCCGTAATAAATGCAATTATTGCTATCGGCTACTACCTGAAGGTAATAATTTCAGTTTACTTTAATGATACTGATCGATCTGAAGTTAACGTGCCGTTTTCCTACAAAATAGTATTGGGGGTCTCGGCGCTCACAATGGTTGTTTTAGGTGTCTATCCTGCATTCCTGCCAAGTATTTTCTAATAAACGAGAGAAAATTATTCAATTTAATATTCGTAGATTTACGGATAACGAGTATATGTACGAGATTTGGGAAACTCTCCGCCAATTTGTAGACCCGGAGCAATTACTTAGGGAAGGAGGATTTTACGTTCTTCTTTTTGTTATTTTTGCTGAAACGGGTTTGTTTTTTGGTTTTTTCCTTCCTGGAGATTATTTACTTTTTCTTGCAGGAATGTTTGTTGCTACCGGACGACTTGACACGAGTATTTATCTGTTGTGCCTTGGCCTGGTGATAGCAGCCATACTCGGCAACTTTACGGGTTATTGGTTTGGCAGGAAAACCGGACCGGTTTTATATCAACGGGAGGATACTTGGGTATTTAAAAAGCGATATCTTGTCGCCGCAGAAGTGTATTATAAAAAGCAAGGTGCATTTGCGTTGATCATGGGAAGATTTATTCCAATTGTACGCACCTTTGCGCCAATTATAGCTGGCATAGTATTGCTAGATTTTAGAAAGTTCGCATTCTATAATATAGCCGGTGCCATTCTTTGGATTTGCTCATTAACATTGCTTGGGTTTTTCCTAGGAAGAAGTTTTGAAAAAGAAATAAATGATTACCTATTATACATAATAGTAGGTTTCGTTGTTGTAACATCGTTCCCGTTAATATGGGCGTACTTAAAAAAAATTAAGATAAAATAAATTGAGCCGGATATCAAAGTCCGGAATAAAAATATGAGTAAAGAGTCCCCGTGGCACAACATTTCTCCAGGCGAGAACATACCGGTGAACGTCAACGCAATTATTGAAATTCCTAAAGGGTCAAAAGCTAAATATGAGATTGATAAAGAATCTGGACTATTAAAGCTCGATCGGGTCTTATTTTCTTCTGTGATGTATCCTGCAAATTATGGTTTTATTCCGCAAACCTACTGTGATGATCATGATCCATTGGATATTTTGGTTCTTTGTTCTGTTGATGTTTATCCTCTGTCGATTGTAGAAGCAAAAGTAGTCGGTGTAATGCACATGGTTGACAGCGGAGAACAGGATGATAAGATCATTGCGGTAGCATCAAAAGATATGTCTGTCAACTATATCGATGATTTGGATCAGTTGCCTCCTCATACTATGACTGAAATTGTACGCTTCTTTCAAGATTACAAGGCCTTAGAGCATAAGAATGTAACAGTTGAAAATCTAATGGGCAAGGAAGCAGCACATAAGATTATCCAAGAAAGTTTAAAGCTTTATCAAACTACATTCCTTTAATAGGCAGCAGGATGAGTTTACAATTATTTTTTACAATTTTTCTGGTATTTCTAAACGGGTTTTTCGTTGCAGCAGAATTTGCAATTGTTAAAGTTCGAGCATCTCAAATAGAAATCAAAGCAAAATCCGGAAGTCGCTCAACTAAAATTGCCAAATACATTACACAACATCTAGACGGCTATCTCGCTGCGACGCAACTCGGGATTACTTTGGCTTCTCTTGGCTTGGGTTGGGTTGGCGAGGAGGTGATGACCGAGCTTGTAAACCATTTATTCGTATTCTTAAATATCGATATCTCCACTAGCCTTGCCAGTACGATGGGTTTAATTATCGCGTTCATGATAATCACGGTTTTACACATTGTTTTTGGTGAACTCGCTCCAAAATCTCTCGCTATACAGCGTCCCGTTGTAACTACAATGGGTGTAGCCATACCGTTGCACTTTTTCTATTTGGTTTTCAGACCCCTAATTTGGGTATTAAATGGTTTTGCGAATTTGATCCTGAGGGCGATTGGCATTAATCCAATTTCCGGACATGAAGCACATCATAGCTCAGAAGAGTTACAATATTTGCTCGATCAGGGTAAAGAAACGGGCGTTATCGATAGGAATGAGCATGAGCTAATTAAAAATGTATTTGATTTTAATGAGCGCGTTGTTAAAAATATCATGGTTCCAAGGACCAAAATATCGGGAATCGAATTGACGACACCACATAGCGAACTGCTTGATATTATCATAAAGGAGGGATATTCAAGGATCCCGGTATACGATGAAACCATTGATAAAATTGTGGGTATCGTTCAAGCTAAAGATATTTTACCGCTGCTCGTATCGAATAAGAAGCTTATATTGAAAGACATCATACGAAATCCATATTTTATTCCTGAAACAAAAAAGATCAACGATCTGCTAAGCGAGCTTCAGCAAAAAAGGATACAAATTGCAATCGTTCTCGATGAATTCGGGGGCACCGCAGGCATGGTCACTCTAGAGGATATTGTCGAAGAATTAGTGGGCGAAATTCAGGATGAATATGATGAGGAGAAGCCGATTGTTGAGAAAATTTCTGAGTTTGAGTTTGTGGTAAATGCTGTGGCTAGTATTTACGATGTCAACGAATACCTCCCACATGACCTACCCGAAGATGGGGATTACGATACCATTTCCGGTTTGGTAAGCCATCTATTTGGGAAAATTCCTGAAGTGGGCGAGTTGAAAGATTTTTACGGATATACTTTCACAGTGTTAAAGAAAGCTGAACAGAATATCGAATTAGTAAAAATGGAATTGGTCATCAATAAAGAAGATGCCGTAGATTTGCGATAAAATGCACCTCTTTTATACACCTGATCTTGACGTCCAGCAAGAATATATTCTCAACGAGGAAGAAAGCAGGCATTGTACCAAAGTTCTAAGGTTAGAAAAGGGCGATACTGTTCAACTTATAAATGGACATGGCGGTTTTTTTGTCGCTCGTATCGTTCAGACTCACCCCAAGGCTACCGAGCTCGAAATCATTTCCCATCAGGAAGAATTTGGGAAGAGAAATCATTACCTGCATATTGCGGTAGCTCCAACAAAAAATATAGAACGTTTTGAATGGTTTCTTGAAAAGGCCACCGAAATTGGCGTTGATGAAATCACTCCTATTGTATGCGATAGATCTGAACGAAAGGATTTAAAGATTGATCGCCTTTCTAAATTGATTATTTCTGCAGCTAAACAATCTTTAAAGGCCTATATTCCGAAGCTAAATGACTCTGTAAAATTAAAGAGCTTTTTATCAGAAAACCGTTCCGGACTAAAATTCATGGCTCACTGTATGGATACTGAGAAATCTGCGTTAAAAGATATATTGAAGCTTCATTGTGAGTATCTTGTACTGATAGGACCTGAGGGCGATTTCTCCCCGGAGGAACTAAAAATGGCATTAATGAAGGGATATTTTCCTGTATCTTTAGGTGATAGCAGACTTCGAACTGAAACTGCTGCATTGGAGGCTTGTTTTGAAATTAATTTTTTAAACCGATGAGGCTACTTGGAGTTTTGTTTTCTAGCATTGGAATTCTTATTTGTGGATTTTCTGCTCCGTCATACAAAATGGCGCAGTTAAAATACAATGGAGGTGGAGATTGGTACGCCAATCGTACGGCATTGCCCAATCTGATCACTTTTTGCAATAAGAATTTAGGAACTAATTTTGACCCTACGCCGGTTAATGTAGAAGTTGGTAGCGCTGAGTTATTCAATTTTCCATTTGTTTATATGACTGGGCATGGAAATGTTCTTTTTTCCGATCAGGAGGTCCAAAATCTAAGAAAATATCTAATTGGCGGTGGTTTTCTACATATTGATGATAACTATGGACTTGATAAATTCATTCGGCCACAGATGAAAAGGGTTTTCCCGGAGCTTGAGTTTATAGAATTACCGTTTGATCATGTGATATACAATCAGAAATTTAAATTCGCCGGAGGTCTCCCTAAAATTCACGAGCATGATGCGAAACGTCAGCAAGGCTTTGCGCTTATTTTTAAAGGAAGAGTGGTCTCATATTATTCTTTCGAAACAGATTTAGGCAATGGATGGGAAGATTTCGGAACGTATAGCGGTGACACTGAAACTGCACGTCTGAAATCATTGCAGATGGGAGCCAATTTGGTACAATATGCGTTAACCCAATAGATGTGTATCATATTCAGATCAATAGTGAATGCACTTACGAAATTCAATCAGAAGGAAAAGATTTAATCGTTAACGGGAAAATTGAATCGGTCGACATCCATTCAGTGAATTCAACGATCAGTCATTATTTAAGGGATAGCAGATCCTATCGTACTGAATTGGTATCCTTTGATCCTGTATTACGATCGGGTGCAGTTAAAATCAACTCGAACATCTATCAGTTTACTGTGACGGATCAATATGATGAATTACTTCGCAAGTTGGGCCTTGATAAACGTCAAACGGCCAAAGTTGCTGAGCTAAATGCGCCAATGCCGGGATTAGTGATTCAAATGATTGCAGAAGAAGGGCAGGAGGTTAAGAAGGGACAAAATCTACTAATCCTCGAAGCAATGAAAATGGAAAATATCATTAAGTCGCCGGCGGATCTGACCATTGGATCTATAAAAGTCAAACCGGGAGATAAGGTTGAAAAAAACCAACTCCTTTTAACTTTCCAGTAGCTACGGTAATCTTTATCTAGGAGCCCTGAATTGAGGCTTATTTCTTGAGCTAATTTCCGGGTCACCTACCAATGTCATTGCACAACGAAAGCCTAACTCTGCACTTGCTTCATCCTGTTGCATAAAACGACGTGTTGCAGGGTTTAACCAATAGGCCCGATCATTCCATGATCCACCTTTATAAACTCGTGATCGATTATTAACTAATGAAGTTGTTCCGTATAAGTTTGTATTCACGGTGTCTGCGTGTCCTCTAAAGTCGGGGTTATAGATTTTAGAGGAGGCATAACTACCAGCTACATGTTTAGAAGTGGAATCAGTTCTTGAATTAAGTTCTTCCCAGGTTTGTTTCCTTCTTGAAGGTGCAGGAATAGTAATCGGTTTGCCGTATTTATCTTTAGCATAAACTCCTTTAGATGGATCGGCCAATTGTTTATCCACGTATTGGTTTCCACGGAATGGATTAAAATCTTGGAAATCTTCAAACGATAATTTACGGTAGACATCTGCAGTCCATTCGTTTACGTTACCCGACATATTATAGAGACCGAAATCATTTGGGATATACGCACGTACAGGCGCTGTAATATCTGCTTTATCATTCAGATATCCACCAGTACCCATGTTATCGCCTTCACTTCGTTTAAAGTTTGCTAGAATTAATCCTTGTGTTTTCTTTTTTGGTGATCTAACGCCAAGTCCATTCCAAGGATATACTTTTCCGTCTTCAATATTTTCATACTGTGTATTTCCTGCAAGCGAAAGCGCTGCATATTCCCATTCGGCCTCTGTAGGTAAGCGATACGGCTGCTTTAGCTCACCGTCCTCTACTCTGACTGGCCTAACAGATTTAGTACCTGTGCTAGTTTCTGTCGGAGTGGCAACTGATTTAGGGTCAATATCTTTTATCATTTTTTTGCCGTCGATTCCTTCGCCGCGATATTGTCCGTTCAAATAAATATCAGTACTAAAAGGTTCTGTTGACGCGGGAGCCATCGTGGTTGCATTTGCACCGCCTGGCGTGCTACCTTGGACTAAGGTTCTCAGCGATGTTAGACGCCCATTTTCGCGTAGAATTTGTTCATTTACCCTATCTGTTCGCCAATCGCAATAAGCAGCAGCTTGCTCCCAGCTAATTCCGACTACCGGATAGTCTTGAAACGCCGGATGCCGGAAATAATTATTTACGTAAGGTTCGTTGTAAGAAAGGGGCTGACGCCATACTAAGGTGTCAGGAATGCTATTATAATAATATTCGCGGTCTTCCGGAAAATATGTTTTAATCCAATAAAGGTATTCTCTCCAGTCAATGTTGGCTACTTCTGTTTCATCCATATAGAATGAGGCAACTGTCACCCTTCTTTTTGCATTATCAAATTCGTAGTTCAAATCTTGATTCAGACTGCCTCCCATTACAAATGTTCCACCTTCGATGCTAATCAATCCGGGGCCAGGACCAGATTTAATTTTTTTATGAACCTGAAAACCATAGTATTTATCGTTTAGTTTCCAGCCGGTTTTAGCGCTACTACTGCTTTTGCTACACGATGTAATTAGAACACTTGCTATTATTAACGCGCTAAAAACTATAGATAATCTTTTCATTTGGAATCTGCAGGTGTATTTTAAACTAAGTTATTAAAATTACTAGATGTTAACAAGCAATTGTGGTTTGTACTTATTGTTCTTAAAACACCCTATGCTTCTATGAGTGCCACACAAAAATACGTTTTTAAATAAAATTAAACGCATTGCAGTCCGCTTTATTATGCGTTTGGGGTTCAAAACTAAAGTGCAGAATAGTATTGTGTAGATTTCTGTGTTTTAATAGTGAATTAATAGTCTATTTTGATAAATTTGATTTTAGATGCATCAATTAAAATACTGCTTCATTTTTGCTATTGCATTTTTGTATCTCTCCCCTTCTGATCTTTTTGCTCAAATTGGTGGAAGTAATGACCCAACGACAGACGGCAGAAAAGGAGCAAGGCTGATTGCAACGGGAGTGCCATTTTTGCTGATTACGCCCGATTCGAGATCAGGGGCTATGGGTGATGCCGGAGCTGCAATCTTTCCGGATGCAAATGCCGTTCATTGGAACCCTGCAAAGCTTGCATTTGTTGCAAATAAGACCGGCGCGTCTCTTTCATACAGTCCCTGGCTACAACGATTAGTGCCGGATATAAATCTGGCATATCTGTCTGCTTTTCGCCGTTTGGACGACCGAAATACGATTGGAGCTTCGCTGAGGTACTTCTCCTTAGGACAGATCCAGCTAATAGACGAAAATCTAAATGACCAGGGAACTTATAACCCCAATGAATTTGCGATAGATGGGTCATTTTCGCGAAAGTTTGGAGACAATTTTTCGATGGGCACTGCAGTACGCTTTATTTATTCAAATCTAAATAGCGGTCAATTTTCTTCCGGGCAAGATCCGAGAGCGGGTACCGCCGTATCTGCCGACGTGTCTGCCTATTATACAAATGACATGGAATTATTGAATGACGATGCACGTCTTGCCTTGGGTGTTAATATTTCAAATATTGGCAGCAAGATTGGATACGTTGAAGGGGGCTCCAGATCATTTCTTCCTACTAATTTGAAAGTGGGTTCTGCAACAACCTTTTACTGGTCAAATTCAAGTGAGTTTACATTTGCCCTTGATCTAAATAAGCTACTTGTGCCTTCTCCGCCAGAAATTGCGGTCGATCCAACTACAGGTGATACCTTTATTATTAAAGGAAGGAACCCGAGCACTTTGTCCGTTCCTGCTGCTATATTCGGATCTTTTTCGGATGCCCCGGGTGGTTTGAAGGAAGAATTACAAGAGATTAGCTATTCGGCTGGAGTCGAATATTCTTACAATCGGCAGTTTGCATTACGTGCCGGATATTTTTATGAAAACCCTAATAAAGGCAATAGGCAATACTTTACTGTGGGTGCTGGTTTGAGATATAATGTTTTAGATATTGACTTTGCATATTTACTAGCTAATCAAGAGAAAAGTCCGTTAGCAAATACCCTTCGGTTTTCACTAGTTTTTAACTTTGAGGCTAAACAAAATAATCCGTGAAAATTAAGATAGGTTTTGGATTTGATGTTCATCAGATCCGTGAAAGCACGCCGTTCATACTGGGCGGAGTGAATGTAGAACATCATTCAGGAGCATTTGGACACTCGGACGCCGATGTTTTAGTGCATGCTATATGCGATGCATTATTGGGTGCTGCGAATCTTCGCGACATTGGATATCATTTTTCCAACACCGACGAGCGTTGGAAGGGTATTAGCAGCTTGATTATACTGAAAGAGTGCGCGAGGCTTATCGAGGATAAAGGATTTAAAGTAGGGAATATTGATGCGATGATTTGTTTAGAGGAACCGAAGATTAATTCTTATGTACCATCAATGAAAAAAAACATCGCAAACGCAGTGAATGTAAGCGATGAAGATATTTCGATTAAAGCAACCACGAATGAAACGATGGGCTTTATTGGCCGAAAAGAAGGCATAGTTGCTTACGCGGTTTGTTTGATCGAAAAGTTCTAGTGATTCTGATCAGGTAGTTTGATCGAGGAAAAATCTACTCCGCATTTGCAGTTAGTGCTACAAGAGTTATTCGGACTCAAGGTTTTGTAAACAAGCTTGCCAACATAAATTACTGCTAATACAAAAAGAAATATCACAACAATTTCCTGCATTTCCATGTTGCAAAGGTAGTAATAATGGTATCGCCTAGTGTCAGCTATTTCTCAAGTTTGTATCAGACATGGATTTCTCCATTTAAAACTCTACCTTTGCAAAAAAAATTGACAAAGCATTTTCATGCAAAAAATAAGAAATATTGCCATTATCGCCCACGTTGACCATGGTAAAACTACGTTAGTTGATAAGATATTACATCAAACCAACCTATTCCGTGATAATCAAGAAACAGGCGATTTGATTTTAGATAATAATGATTTGGAGCGCGAGCGCGGAATCACGATTGTTGCCAAGAACGTTTCTGTGAATTATAAAGACGTCAAAATTAATATTATTGATACTCCAGGTCACGCCGATTTCGGTGGTGAAGTTGAACGTGTACTTAAAATGGCCGACGGAGTGATACTACTTGTGGATGCATTTGAAGGCGCTATGCCTCAAACTCGGTTTGTAACACAAAAAGCCCTAGCATTAGGTCTTAAGCCTATTGTTGTTGTAAACAAAGTTGACAAGGAGAACTGTCGTCCAGAAGAAGTTTATGAATCAATTTTTGAGCTTTTTTATAATTTGGATGCGACAGAAGATCAATTGGATTTTCCGGTTATATACGGATCATCTAAGCAAGGTTGGATGAGTACTGATTGGAATCACCCAACAGAAGATATTACACCATTGTTGGATGCAATTTTAGAACATATACCATCTGCGCCTTCAGTGGATGGAACACTGCAAATGCAAATTACCTCGCTTGATTACTCTTCATTTGTTGGTCGGATAGCGATTGGTAGGGTTGCACGCGGAACAATTAAAGAGAATCAACCGGTATGTCTGATGAAGAGAGACGGTAAAATTCAAAAATCTCGAATAAAAGAATTATACACTTTTGAAGGTCTGGGTAAAATAAAAGCTCAAGAAGTTAAATCCGGAGATATTTGTGCTGTTGTCGGTATCGAAGGATTTGACATCGGCGATACGATCGCAGACATTGATGCGCCGGAACAACTATCTGTGATCCAGATCGACGAGCCGACGATGAATATGCTATTCACGATTAATAACTCACCTTTCTTTGGTAAAGAAGGAAAGTTTGTAACGTCAAGACATTTACGCGATCGCCTCTTCAAAGAGATGGAAAAAAATCTGGCATTGAAAGTTATTGAAACTGATTCGCCAGATGCATACTTAGTTTATGGTCGCGGTATTTTGCACTTATCAGTGTTAATCGAAACGATGCGTCGCGAAGGTTACGAGATTCAAGTTGGGCAACCTCAGGTAATTGTAAAAGAAATCGACGGACAGAAATGTGAGCCGATTGAAACGCTTATTGTTGATGTTCCTGCGGAAGTATCCGGTAAGGTTATTGAATTAGTAACGCAACGCAAAGGAGATTTGTTGATTATGGAGCCCAAAGGCGACTTACAGCATCTTGAGTTTGATATCCCTGCACGCGGTATAATCGGTTTACGTAATAACGTTTTAACAGCAACCGCAGGGGAAGCAACGATGGCCCATCGCTTTAAAGCATATGAGCCATGGAAAGGGACGATCCCTGGAAGGTTAAACGGAGTATTGGTTTCGATGGAAAAAGGCCAGACTACAGCTTATTCGATCGATAAATTGCAAGACCGCGGGCGTTTCTTTGTAGATCCTGGTGCGGATGTTTACGAAGGACAGATTATGGGAGAGCATATCCGTGACAACGATCTTGTTATAAATCTTGTAAAGGGAAAGCCATTGACTAATATGCGCGCTTCCGGTACAGACGATAATACTCGTATTGCTCCAGCTATTAAGTTCTCATTAGAAGAAGCCATGGAATATATCCAGGCAGATGAATATATCGAGATCACACCGAAAAACATGCGTTTGCGTAAGATTTACCTTACAGAAAATGAGCGCAAGATTAACGCTAAGAAGTTTGTGAATCAGTAATTGTTTGTACAAGTTAGATTTATACAAAGGCTCCACATGATGGGGCCTTTAACTTTTCAGTCTTTTTCAAGCTACAACTAAAAGACAAATTTTATCTAAGTTTGTGTTGATGAGAATACCCTCCGTCCCGGGTTTCGACCAGGGTGCTTTTGAAAAGTATTTTAAGAATGCCGGCTGGCTGATGTACGGTAAAATACTGAGCATGGTCGTAGGGTTTATGATTGCCCAATTTCTCGGTCCGAGTGCATTTGGAGATTTAAGTTTTGCGACTGCTTTCACCGCCATAATTGCTGCAATCGGCACTTTGGGATTAGATAGCTTCATTATTAGGGAAATCTTAAATGATCCCGAAAAACAAAATGAAATTTTAGGAACGGCATTTTGGTTAAGAATTGTCGTCGGTGTTTTAATAATACCGGTCTCAGTCTTATCTTACTTATTTTTTCACAATCTAGCCGATCAGCCAGGCGATAGTCTCACACTAATTATAAGCCTTTGTGCTTCGGCATCTTTTTTCAAAGCATTCAATATCATCGATTCTTATTTTCAATCGCAAGTCAAGTCAAAGCATGTTGTACACGTGCAAAATAGTTGCCTGGTACTATCTTCGGCCATAAAAATCTGGTTTGTATGGCTAGAACTTCCGTTGATTTATTTCGCGCTTGCTCTTGTGATCGACGGATTTCTTTTGTCGATTGGATTAGTCGTTATGTATCGTTATCAAAATCTGCACATCAGGCAATGGACATTTAGCGCCGACCGGGCAAAATCGTTGTTAAAGCAGTCCTGGCCCCTGATTTTAACCACAGTAATGATTACGTTATACATGCAGATCGATACGATCATGCTTAAAGATATCCGTGGAAGCGCACAAGTTGGAATCTACAGCGCCGCGGCCAGAATAAGTGAAGCATGGTATTTTATTCCGGTGGCGATAATTTCTTCTGTTTTTCCGGCTATCATATATGCTCGCAAAAATGATTCTGAGAGATACATGAAGCGGCTTCAAAATTTGTATGATTTATTAATTGGAATCAGCTTGCCGGTTGCTCTGCTTATTAGTTTTAGCTCAAATATTATTATTGATTTCTTATATGGAACGGAATTCGAGGGGGCGGGTCCTATACTTTCGATCCATATCTGGTCGGGCATTTTTGTTTTTTTAGGCAGTGCAAGTAGTCAGTATTTGCTTGCCGAAGGTTTTACATTGATCTCGTTCTACAGAACAGCAATCGGAGCGGCGATAAACATTGTGTTAAATCTGTTCCTAATTCCTTGGTATGGCGGAATAGGAGCTTCTATCGCAACTCTAATCGCCTATTTTGCGGCTACCTTTTCCATACTGTTGTTTCCAGGTGGAAGGCAGCAGGGATTGATGATGATAAAGTCATTGTTTTTAATAAGTATGATCGGGAATTTTTTCAGGTTACGATCGGATAATTGACCTATAACGGAAATTTAAAGTTTTAATATTATAATTGCTACAACGAGACAACATATGAATTTTTTAAAGAGAGCAATTAAATCGTTTTATCTGTCAATTAAAAGAAAACATGGAATTTCACGGCTGAAAAATGCTACTAAGAACTCAGTATTAAAAATAGTAATTGGCTCCAGCGATATTTATCAGGCTGGCTGGATTCCAACAGAGATGGATTACTTGAATATGCTCAAGGAGAATGACTGGAATTCATTCTTTAGCGACAAACAGATTGATGCCATTATTGCGGAGCATGTTTGGGAACATCTTACGCCTGAGGAGGGCCTCCTTGCTGCTAAGAACTGCTATAAGTTCTTAAAAAAAGGGGGCTATTTAAGGATTGCGGTGCCCGATGGTCTGCAACCTGATCCAAATTATATTATGATGGTTAAACCGGGTGGGACCGGTAATGGCGCAGATGATCATAAGATTTTATATAATTATCAGTCAATTTCTCAGATGTTAGAGCAGGCCGGATTTTCTGTGAATTGTTTAGAGTTTTTTGACGAGAACGGAAAGTTCATCGAGAACTCCTGGAAGCCGGAAGACGGCCTTGTTCGTCGTTCTAAGAATCATGATCCTAGGAATGCTGATGGAATATTAAAATATACTTCTCTTATTGTTGATGCTGTAAAACTGTGAAACACTCTGTCTCTCCATTTTCGTTATTAAGTCCGGAAAAGTTAAAAAAAGTCTTATCGTTTGGCACCAAAGGTTACCTATGTGATATAGGCTGGTTCAATAGCTTCCAATCTAAAATGCCTGTCGACGTCAATGGTGAACCTATTCCATGGGTGACCTATTCATTTATTGACTTTATCGAAAAAAGGATAAAAAAGTCGCATCAGATATTTGAATTTGGATCAGGCAATTCTACGTTTTATTATGCTAAAAGAGCTGGGAGAGTTGTTTCGGTGGAACATGATAAATTATGGTTCGACTTGATTTACGGCAATAAGCCTTCAAATTCAGACATGATATTTTGTGAACTGGAAGATGATGGGAAATATTGCCGGATGGCGGGAGGCTTTGATGAGAAATTCGATATTATAATCGTCGACGGCCGTGATCGAGTAAATTGTTGTAAGCAATCTGTTCTGGCACTTACAACAGGTGGCGTGCTTGTGCTAGACGATTCGGAACGAACTCAATATCAAGAAGTTGGGCCCTACATGAAGAGCCTAGGCTATAAGGAGATCGCATTTAGCGGGATAGCGCCAGGATCGTTCATTTATAAGTCGACCTCGGTATTTTACCGTGATGCTAACTGTTTGGATATATGAGTGAAAATCCAATCAGCGATGGCGTAATAGAGGCCTACGAAGATTTTTATAAGGTTGATGATAAAGGCTGGCGTTTACTGGGGGCCATGTTTAAGGCGCAAAACATAGTCGATGTGTGTAAAGGTTATACGTTCAACAAAGTTTTAGAAGTTGGTGCTGGAGATGGAAGTATTCTCTACTATTTGGATAAATTTGTTTTTGCTCCCGAGCTTCATGCCTTGGAAATCTCACAAAGTGGGATCGAAGCAATTCAAAAAAGGGGTTTAAAGTGCCTGAGTTCCGTTGGGAAGTTTGATGGCTATAAAATCCCGTTCGGGGATGATGAGTTTGACCTCGTGATTTTGTCGCATGTGCTAGAACATGTTGAGTTTGAACGAAGCCTTCTTAGGGAAATAAAGCGCGTTTCTAAAATGCAGGTTATCGAAGTTCCGAAAGACTATCGATACGGTGTGGACCGACGCATGAATCATTTTCTAGCTTATGGGCATATCAACATGTACACCCCCTCATCGCTTCGGTTCTTGCTTCAGTCTGAAGGGTTAGAAATAAAAAAGGATAAATTATCATTAACGAACCCTGCTGTTTCAGAATTTATAGCATCAGAAATAAAACAGAATCGCGGTTTTTTAATTAGCCTTAAGATTCATCTTGAATACAGATTAAAGACAATTCTGGGCGCTATCTTTGGAAGAAAAAAGCAAGAGCAATTTGTCAACGCCTATACCGTTCTCACAGAGAAGACATCTGCACTGCATATTTTTTAGAAATGCAAAACTTAGCTCCTATAGCATTATTTGTATTTAACAGACCTGAACATACCCGGCGTACTATTAAATTTCTACGGCAGAATTTGTTGGCTAATGAAACACGTTTGTTCATTTTTTCAGATGGTGCTGAGGATCAACGTGATTTCGTCAAAGTGAACGAAGTTCGGGAGCAAATTTTTAGAACGGAAGGATTTAAGTCGGTAGAAATTATTGAGCGTCCGCGCAATTTCGGATTGGCAAATTCCATAATTACCGGCGTTAGTAGATTAGTAAACGAATATGGCAAAGTGATTGTTATCGAGGACGATCTAATCACTTCGCCGCATACACTTCAATATTTTAATGATGCCTTGACTGCTTTCGAGAAGGAGGAGAGGGTGATGCATATTGGGGCTTACATGTATCCTATCGATTACTCCGGCCTTCCTGAGACTTTTTTTTTCAGGGCGGCAACCAGCTGGGGATGGGCCACATGGAAGCGCGCTTGGAAAGATTTTGAGCCGGATATTGATGTTCTGATGGCGGATTTTGATCAACAAAAGAAAAATCTTTTCTCCATTGATGGAACGATGAATTACTGGAAGCAGATGACTGATTTTAAATCAGGAAAGAATAACTCATGGGCAATCCGATGGTACGCATCAATGTTTTTAAAAGGAGGTCTTTCAATTAATCCATCACAATCATTAGTAAATAATATTGGGCATGACGGTACCGGCGTACATTCCGGAACTACAGAAATTTTTACAGTCGCCATCCAGCATAAACCTGTCCGGTATTTCCCGACAGAAATATCTGAGAATCCATATGCATATGAGGCACTTAAAAATTATTTCAAGAATAGAAAGGGGTCAATATGGGCGAGAATTGCTCGCTATTTGAACCAGCGCACCCCCCGTTGGACTAGATAAGAACTCATTTTTTGGCCGTTAAAATAATGTAAGGGGACAAAAATTTAGTTTCCAAAGGGATGATCTTGGTGTAGACCTTGCCAACCAACCAAATGGCTTTAACAAAGGCTTTAGTAAATGTAGATTTTTCAGTTTTGTTTTCAAGCCATACGCTGTACTTTCCATAGTATTTAGAGCGAACGTCTTTTAGCCCTAATTGTATACAGATATCTGTCAGCAATTTTGGATCCATAGCACTGATATTGTGTTTTTCGTAATTCGGCATATCGAAGTTACGCTGTACCCATCCGTTGACACCCCTAAAATTTGGGATTGTGATCAGCAAAGTCGCGCCGGTATTTAGGAACTGTGTGTGCCTTGCAATGATATCTTTAGTGTCATCAAAATGCTCAATCAATCCGCAGGAAAGAACTAAATCATATTGTTTGTCCGGCTTGTAGCTGAAAAGATCAGCTTCGATCACAGTGATGTCATCCTGTTTTAAGCTGTTATTTTCTAGAAGATCTTTTATAATGCCTGGGTGTACGAAATAGTCAAGCAAAGTGGAATCGATCTGATGAAACTTCTTGAGAAATATGGCATAATATCCGGGGAATCCACCAAGTTCAATAGCCTCTTTTATATTTTGTCCGGATATTATTCGGGATACGAGGGGACCGAGTTCATACTTGGGCTGAATATTAAAAATCAGGTTCTTTTTTGATTCCCAGTAAGATTTCCAAAAGCTCCTATCTGTAAGGTCGTTCATGGGAGCAAATTACTCTATTTGTAGGCTTAAAAGCAAATGAACTGCCGGCATGATTTAAAAGATTTATAATAAATAGTTAATATTACATCATATTAAAAGAAATGGAAACTCTTGAGAAGAATAGTTATAAAGCGCATCAGGAGCATTATCAAAATGTTTATGCCGATCCTGATCCGGTCGTTGCAAGGATCCATAACTGGAAGAGTGATGATCCCTTAAGTTATTATCTGCATGAATCCTCCTGGAAATTAACAAATGAACTAGCGATTCCGTTTACTACCTGGCTTACAGTTGGCGATGGATACGGTGCAGATGCAGGTTACCTTCTGAATCGAGGATGTACTGTTACAGCTTCAGATATTTCAGCAACCATGTTGGAGGCTGCTTGTAGAAATGGATTTATAAAAGATTACGCGGTAGAGAACGTAGAGAAGATCAGCTTTGCTGATAGTTCGTATAATTATGTTTATTGCAAGGAGTCTTATCATCATTTCCCGAGGCCATTTGCTGCATTCTACGAAATGATTAGAGTTTGTAACAAGGCAGTTGTCATACAAGAGCCTATAGATATTTTACAGACGATGCCAATTCTGCTTTTCATAAAAAATATGTTGGACCGTTTTAACCCTAATTTGATTAGCAAATTATGGAAGAATCGGTACTCTTTTGAGACAGTAGGAAATTTTGTCTATAAAGTTTCCGAAAGGGAATTTGAAAAGGCGGCAATCGCAATAGGTTTGCCCGCAATTGCTTTCAAAGGCTATAATCACGCCAAAACCAAGAAGGGAATGACAGATATTTCTTCAGCGAAAAATACAGTAGCTTGGCGTAATATATTGAGTAGATTGGGCATCATCCCCTATGAGCAGCTTAGTGCTATAATCTTTAAATCGATGCCGGATAATGGATTGATCCAAAGGCTTCAAGCTGAAGGGTATAAGTTTATTAAGTTTCCTGTTAATCCATATCTTTCAAAGTAAGTCGGTTTTGAAAATAGTCCATGTAAATACCTATGAAAACTTCGGCGGGGCAGGTATTGCCGGGCAGCGGCTGGTACATGCAATCAATGAACTTGAACTGGGTACCGCAACAATTTTAAGTGCTTCAACCACAGAATCTGGAGGAAATTTTTTTCATCGCGGACGATTTCCAGAGTTACTTACAAAATTCAGTTTTGCTGCTGATACGGCATGGGTTTCATTAAATGCAGAGAAACCGCAATATCGGTTTGCTTTTAGCCCGGCAGTTTTTGGACGAGATATCTCCACCTGGAAACGAATAATTGAAGCAGATATCATCCACTTGCATTGGATTAACCAAGGTTTTATTTCTATTTCAAACCTTAGAAGGTTGATAGCATTAGGCAAGCCTATCGTTTGGACATTACACGATATGTGGTCTTTTACGGGAGGCTGCCATTATTCCGGTATCTGCGATCATTTTAAAGGAAAATGCGGAAATTGTTTTTTCTTAAAAAATCCGCATGGCGAGGATTTGTCGCATATCGGTTGGCTAAAAAAAGAGCACATTTATGCAGAAGCGAAAAATATAATATTCATAGCTTGCAGCAATTGGCTTGCCGGAGTTGCTAGGAGTAGTTCCTTGTTAAAGTCTGCTAGAATCAATGCAATTCCTAACCCAATTGACACAGCTCTTTTTTGTCCGCTGGATAAATCTGAACTGCGAAAGAAATGGAGAATAAGCCCTGATGTAAAATTGATACTATTTGGTGCTGCCAATATTTCTGAAAAAAGAAAGGGGCTTGTATACCTTATTGCGGCGCTGCAACTACTAAAAGACCTTAATAAAAATGCGGCCATTGAAGTAGCAGTTTTTGGGAAAAATAAATCATTTAGCTTAGATTCAATTCCCTTTCCTGCACATAATCTCTCTGTTATTACTTCCCAGAAAGATATGTCTGAAATTTATGGAATGGCGGATGTTTTCGTACTACCTTCTCTTGAAGATAATTTGCCAAATACCGTGATGGAATCGATGGCTTGCGGTACGCCTGCCGTAGCGTTTAATATCGGAGGCCTTCCGGATCTTATTGAGCACCAGAAGGATGGTTATTTGGCAGAATATAGTTCTTCTGCTGATCTTGCTTTAGGAATTGAATGGATATTTTCAAACCCTGATCTGGCGATAAATGCCAGGCAAAAAGTGATCGAAAAATTTAGCAATGGCGTAATTGCAAGACAGTACATGAATCTTTATAAATCTGTTTTACATGATGAAGGATAGAGATCCGGTATTATCAGTTATTACTATTGTCTTTAATAATGTAAAGGATATTGAACGTACAATGTTGTCTGTATTCGAACAAAGCTATCCTCATTTACAGTATATTATAGTTGATGGGGGCTCCGCAGACGGAACGGTTGATGTGATACGAAAATACGAAAGTCGCCTTACAGAATTTATATGCGAAAGTGATAAGGGGATATATGATGCAATGAATAAGGGCCTGGCCTTAGCTACTGGTGACTATGTGCTATTCATGAATTCGGGAGATGAAATTTACGATCGCAGCACAGTTGAAAATGTGTTTTCTACAGCCTACGGAGCTGACATTTATTATGGAGAAACAGAGATGTATGATGAATCAGGCAAGAACCTTGGAAAAAGAAGACATGCGGCACCCAATCAACTTACCTGGAGAAGTTTCCGATACGGAATGAGCGTAAGCCATCAAGCGATCTATGTGCGCCGTTTACTAGCCGAACCTTATGATTTAAAGTACCAGCTAAGCTCTGACATTGACTGGATACTAAAGTCGCTCAGGAAGGCCGGAAAGATAGTGAATGTAAACACGTACGTTGCTAAATATCAGGTTGGCGGGATTTCTAAAAAGAAACATTTGCAAAGTCTTAAAGAACGATTTGGAATTTTGACAAAATACTACGGTCTTCTGCCCAACATCTTCAGCCACGTTATTATTTCTTTCAAGTTAGCAGGATATTACTTGAAGTATCGAAAGACAAATGATTAAGAGGCCAAACTTTTTTCTTTCTTAAAAAACTTAAATATCAAGAATCCGAGTGCAACAATCAATACAAGAGACGAAATCAATGAAATTGTTTCTCCGGTATAATAGGAAACCGGTTCAAATTTAAATTCCAGTTTATGGTTGCCGCCAGGTAACTGAGCGCCGCGAAGGATGTAATTTGCTCTGAAGTGGTCAATTTTCTCTCCGTCTACATAGGCATTCCAGCCCTTTGAATACCAAATTTCGGCAAATATCGCAACGACATCGCGTGCAGCAGAATACTCATAAACTAAATGATCAGGGCGGTAATCTGTGAGTCTTATAAAGGCGTTAGGATCATATCCTGCCTTCAGCGTATCAATCATCGGCGCAAAGCTTTCGTCGATATAAGCTACTTTCCTGGGGTCAAAGCTATTTATGGCAGTCATTTCCTGGTCTGGCCCCTTTACATAGACTACATCGGGAACAAACCAAGCATTTCCGATTGCCGTTGAACGATTTTGTATTCTTTGTGATTGGCCAGACTCGTCATCAGTGATCGCGTATTTAGTATTCAGCATATCCAATACGTCTTCGTTTATTGATTGGCTAAACTGTTTATCGATTACTTCCTGGTAGCGCTTTAATTTAGCAGCATGGTATCCACCAATGCTGTTAAAAAAATTAGAGGAATTAGAAAAGGTTGAGACTGTTAGGTCAAATACACGGTAATTAGGGCTCTGATCACGAATGATTAATTCATCTACCTGCCGCGGCCGCATTTGCTGCGCCATAATGTTTTTTTCAACAAAATTTTCGTTGTTTAAATAGCGGCGGTTGACGTTCCACATATCGACCAAGACTAATATAGCAAGTAGGCTAAATGCAATTTGGGTTGAAAGTTTTTGTTTGATGAGCGCCCACACCAAAGCTGCGCCGGCGAGTACAAAAAGCAATGAGCGGATTGCATCAGTGCGCGCTAAGCTGATCCTAGCATTGATCAAACCATTTACAAGGCTATCAGCAATTGATTTTTGTCCAGTCATTTGGGTCAATTGTTCCAAGTATTGTAGGTGTGTTGAGTTCTTAAAACTGAAAAATAATGTAGGCAGGACTATGATCACGATAAGAACACCAACAGTGATGTAAAGTGAATACATAAACTTATTCAATAAAGTTCTGCTTTCAATTTTGCCAGAAACGACTTCATTAAGGGCCAGTATAGCTAATACAGGGAAAAGAAGGTTTACAATAACAAGTACTGATTCAACCGCTCTAAATTTATTGTAAAGCGGAAAATAATTGAAGAATAGATCCGAAACGAACGGTAAATTGTTGCCAAAAGAAAGAAACAATGATAAAAGAATCGAACTAACTATCCACCATTTAAATCTTCCTCTTACTATGAAAAGGCCTAATATGAACAATAAAAAAACAACTGATCCTAAATAATACGGACCGGCGGTGAAAGGCCTTTCTCCCCAATATGTAACTAAACCGGCTTGTTGCATAGTTTGAACGAGCTGATTTGCAGGTACGCCCATTTGAACTAAGGCTTTAGCAACGTCGGAATTTTCATCCGGTGTAGTACTTGAGCTTCCGCCATAGGCATTTGGGATGAGGAAGGTTATACATTCTGCAACTCCCTGACTATACTGATAAGCGTAGTCTTTTGCTAATCCGCTATTCGGTTCGGATTTATCTGTCGTTAAATTAGATTTTCCCCGCGTAGATTCTTGGCTATATTCATAGGTCGTCCATAACATGCCGGCATTGATTCCGACGGCAATTAAGGCAGCTACAGCGAGGTAGCCAAAGGACTTAAAAAAACTTTCTGTTTCTTTTTTCTTGATAGCATGGTACAATTCAATGCCAACAAAAATCAGTAGCGCAATAAACAGATAGTAAGTCATCTGTATATGATTGGTCCTGATTTCGATTGCAAGAAACAAACTTGTGAGGATTGCTCCGGTCAGATACTTGCCTCTGAACGCCAACACGATACCAGCCAAAATTGGTGCAAAAAAAGCAATAGCCATCGCTTTATTGCCATGACCGGCAGCAATAATTATAAAGTTGTATGAAGAGAACGCTATCGCGATGGCCCCGGCCGCGGCTAACCACGGACTGATGCCTAAGACACAAAATAAAAGATATGCTCCAAAAAGATAAAGCAACGCGGTATCAATAGGATCAGGAAAAATAATATTTAGGGCATCGATAACATACGTAGTGATATTATTTGGAAACTGTGTCCATATTTGGTAGGAAGGCATTCCACCGAAGGCTGAATTGGTCCACAAAGGCGCTTTTCCATCTTTAGCCTTGAACGCCATAATTTCGTGCGCCATGGCTTTAGCCTGAACCACATCGTGCTGTACAAGAGACTTGCCCTGCAAGGCCGGACTAAAGTAAATGAATGCTAATGCAAAGAATATTCCGGCAATGATCAGATGGGCGCTATTGCGATTAAACCAATTACTCATACTATGTTTAGATTGATGGAACCAAAAATAGAAAAAGATATGAGATAAAAGGTAGCCGAATTATGGGTTCATTTAACTTTTAGGTGTACTATTTCACTTCCTCATAATCAATAAAATCGCCCGATTTGCTTGATGGAGGGGATTCTTTTTGTTGTGGCGGTATATAATCGACTTGTATAGTGCCTTCCGGTTTGCGGTTTTGTTTTTGAAAGGGCTGTGATTGTTGTTGCGCTTTTTTTACTACTTGTTGAAATAAAAAGGGCAGCAGAAGCCTTGCAAGTACTCGTAAAAGCCAAAGGACAGCAATTGAAATGAGTAAAAATTTGATTAATCCCATGTGAATAGTTCAGTGCAAATATAGACGATAAATAGTAAAAACTATTTCATCAGTAGCATAAAACTTACATTCAAATGAGGATTATTGGCGGCACAATGCAGAAATCAGCTCAGCGTGTTTAGGAAATTCAGCGCTTAATTTATCGCGTTCTGCAAGCTCAAAATCAGCAAAATCAAAGCCCGGAGCTACTGTGCAGCCGACCAAAGAATAGCCGCCAGGCAATACCGGTTTTGATGCAAACCAACATTCAGATTTTACTACAGCCTGAAAGACAGAGCCGTCATCGGGGTCGTTACCCAGCCGAATAACATTGAGTTGCCCGTCGGGATGTATTACGTAGATGTTTAGTGGATCGCCATAGTAAAAATGCCAAACTTCATCAGATCTAATGCGGTGAAAAGAAGAAAAATAGCGGCCTTCAAGCAAAAAGTAGATTGCAGTAGAGAAGCTGCGATCGCCTTTGAATTTTCCCGGCAAGGATTCAGTACTAATCTTTTCTTCAGACCGATAGGTTTCAGAATAGTGTCCGCCTTCCGGATGAGGCAATAAATTTAATTTCTCAACGAAGTAGGACGCGCGGTGTATCATGGTGTTTTATTGTTCTTTATTAATTATCTGGTTCCTGCAAACATGTTGAAAATTGGTCATGCACAAGATAAAAATTTATATTCACCCCTGTAAGCGAATACTAAGAAAATCTTTCTTTCATAATCGTTTCAAGCGCATACATTTCATCTCTCAATTGTGCCGCCCCTAGGAAATTCATTTCTTTGGCGGCAGCAAGCATTCCCTTTTGTGTGTTATCTATAGCTTTTTGCAACTGCGGTTTAGTCATATATTGAACAATTGGGTCGGCAGCAATAGAATCAAAAGTCTCTCTTTCAATATAAGCTTTTTGTACGCCTCCTTTGAAGTCCATCACCGAGGTTTGCTCTATAATTTCCTGTCTTGATTTTCCAATTGTTCGTGGAGTAATGCCATGTTCTAGATTATAGCTGATTTGTTTCTCTCGACGACGGCTTGTTTCATCGATGGTTAAGCGCATACTTTTTGTGATACTATCTGCATACATGATCACCCGTCCACGATCATTTCGCGCTGCACGGCCTATCGTTTGTATCAGCGCTCGTTCAGAGCGGAGGAATCCCTCTTTATCGGCGTCCAGGATCGCGACCAATGAAACTTCAGGTAGATCCAAGCCTTCGCGCAATAAGTTGATGCCAATTAAAACATCAAATTCACCTAGACGAAGACCTCGCAAAATCTCCACACGTTCGAGTGTTTTAACTTCCGAATGAATATAACGAACTTTAATGCCAAGCCTGTCCATGTATTTACTGAGTTCCTCCGCCATCCTTTTTGTGAGGGTCGTTACCAGAACACGGTCGCCAAGCTTGATAGTCTCATTTACCTGTTGAAGGAGGTCGTCTACTTGCGTTCCGGCAGGTCTGATTTCTATCGAAGGGTCTATTAATCCCGTCGGTCGGATAACCTGCTCTACGATTACTCCGCCGGTCTGTTCCAGTTCATAATCGCCCGGGGTGGCGCTGACATAAATCGTTTGCGGTGCTAATTTTTCGAACTCATCAAAATTTAACGGACGGTTGTCTAGTGCGGCAGGCAAACGAAAACCATATTCGACTAATGATAATTTGCGCGATCGATCTCCTCCGTACATCGCTCTGAGCTGTGGAATGGTTACATGGCTTTCGTCAATCACCATCAAGTAGTCTTTTGGGAAGTAATCCAGTAAACAGAAGGGGCGCATCCCCGGTTTTCGGCCGTCGAAAAAGCGCGAATAATTTTCAATTCCACTGCAATAGCCCAATTCGCGCATCATTTCGAGATCATAATTCACCCTTTCTTCCAATCGTTTGGCTTCCAGAAAATGCTTCTCATCGGTAAGCTGCTTTTTTCTAGTCTCTAGCTCTTCCTGTATCGCCCAAACCGACTGGTTAAATCGATCTTTTGGTGTAACGAATAAATTTGCCGGAAAGACGGCAACATCCGACATTTTCTCTAAGGTCTTGCCTGATGCAGGGTCTATTGTTGTAATTTCTTCGATGTCATCGTCAAAAAATGATACCCTGTATGCGAAATCCATATATGCCGGATAAATATCAATGGTATCTCCTTTTACCCGAAATGTGCCGCGTTTGAAATCTCCAACGGTTCTTGAGTAATGTATTTCAACTAATCTATGTAAAAATGCATTGCGGCTTACGCGGGTTCCAACTGAAAATTGAAAAACAGAATTTGCAAAATCTTCTGGATTACCCATGCCGTAAATACAGGAAACAGACGAAACCACAATGACGTCGCGCCTGCCTGACATGAGCGCCGAGGTGGTACGCAATCTTAATTTCTCGATTTCTTCATTGATTTGAAGATCCTTTTCAATATACGTGTTGCTGCTGGCAATATAAGCTTCCGGCTGATAGTAGTCATAATATGAAACAAAGTAGTTGACCGCATTTTCAGGAAAAAACTGTTTAAACTCGCCATAAAGCTGCGCAGCTAGGGTTTTATTATGGCTCAAAATTAAAGTTGGTTTTTGAGTCTGCTGAATCACATTAGCAATGGAAAAAGTTTTTCCGGAGCCAGTCACCCCAAGTAATGTTTGATAATTATCGCCTGCAGTCACTCCTTCGACTAATTGTCGAATAGCTTCAGGCTGATCACCGGTAGGTTTATATTCTGATGTGATCTTAAATTCCATGGATTACAAATGTACAAAAAGCATGTTCTGTATCCTTTCAAATGTCGATCAATAGACCGATCTAGAACCATGATTTTTTTTAATACCCCAAACGTAGCTGATTGTGCAGATATTCGTCGGCAGGTTATTATTTTTGTAATTATTATGCCCTATAAGCACATTTTTTTTGACCTGGACCATACTATTTGGGATTTTGACAAGAATGCAGAGGAAACTTTGCACGAGCTCTTTCATTCGTATCAGCTCGGGGATATCGGACTATCTTCTCCTGATTTATTTATAGAAACGTATACTCGAAACAATCACGACCTGTGGGCTGATTATCATCTTGGGCTTATTTCAAAACAGCACTTACGCGAAACTCGTTTCAAAAAGACTTTTTTGGATTTAGGTTTGGCGCCGGAGACTATTCCAATGTCTTTTGAAGATGATTATGTGCGAATTTGTCCAACTAAAAAAAACCTGTTTCCGTATGCAGTTGAGGTACTTAGCTATTTAACTGAACGATATCATTTGCATCTTATCTCGAATGGATTTAAAGAATCTACAGAAATTAAAGTGAAAACTTCCGGACTTAATTCTTATTTCAAAACAATTGTAATTTCAGAAGTCGTAGGCCTAAATAAGCCAGATAAAGCGATTTTCGAGTATTCATTAAAAGGTGCCGGGGCATTAAAACACGAAAGTATGATGATTGGCGATAGTCTGATAGCGGATGTTAGGGGTGCAATGGCATTTGGAATTGACGTCATTTATTTTAACCCGAAGCGTGCAGAAAAACCTGAAGATATTGACAAGGAAATTAATTGTCTAAGCGAGTTGACGACATTGTTATGAAAGTAGATGATATTCTAAAAGCTGCCCTAAAGGATCTAAAAAAGTACGATGATCTTTTAGGGACACTAGATGCAGAAAAGCTTCAAAAAACTCCTGCTGCTGGTGTTTGGTCCTATTCTGAAGTATATTCACATATCTTTCAAGTCAACCTAAGATGCTTTATTGCTATCGATCGTTGTGCCGACAGCAGCAAAAGTTACTCTGGAAAACTCCAATTGTCAGCGCGGATCGTTTTGTTCTTAGGTATGTTCCCCCTTAGAATTAAAGCACCTGCTAAAATAGCCGCAATGGTTCAAAAAATTACCAAAGATGAAGCAGTTGTTGGAATAAAAAAATTGGAAGCGAAACTGATCCAAGTTGTCGCCGTCGTCAAGAGCGCCCCGCCGAATCAGAAAATTGAACACCCCAGGTTAGGAATGCTAAATGCGGCGCAATGGCTGCGATTTGTTGAGATACATAATCGGCATCATTTGAAACAAATTAAGCGATTAAAAAAAATGCTCGATAAGGATTAATGGCCAGATAACTTAATCCATTCGTAACAATAAGCTAACATCATTCATCCAAATTTGAAGAAATAGTTGAAGGATGATTTATTATTCAATTGTAGTAGTCTTGATAGTTTTGATGATAGCCCTTTTTTTTGGTCCATTTGAGCTAACAGTAGATGATAGCGAAGAATAAACGATAATCATTCGTGCAAGTTCTAAAAAATGGCTAAAAGAGAAGTTGAGGTAGTTGTCATATCTGATGTTCATCTCGGCACTTACGGCTCCCACGCAAAAGAACTCCTTTCATATCTCAAGAGCATCAAACCAAAGATATTAGTCTTAAATGGCGATATTATTGATGTATGGCAGTTTAGTAAATTCTATTGGCCGGAGGCACATATGAAAGTGATCAGGCGGATCATGAAATTTGTCACCGAGGGGGTGCCGGTGTATTATCTGACGGGAAATCACGATGAGATGATGCGAAAATTTGCAGACTTTAAAATAGGGAGTTTTCAGATAGCAAACAAGCTTGTTCTAACACTCGACAATCGAAAAGCCTGGATTTTCCATGGAGATGTATTTGATATCACGATGCAACATTCCAAATGGCTGGCAAAGCTGGGAGCAACGGGATATGATTCGTTGATTCTTTTAAACAGTTTTGTAAATTGGTGCTTAACGCGATTGGGTAGGGATAAGATGAGCTTTTCTCAAAGGATAAAGGCAAGATTCAAAGACGCTGTAAAATTTATAAACGATTTTGAAAATACTGCCGCCGAGCTTGCGGTTGACAAAGGATATCAATACGTAGTCTGCGGACATATTCATCAACCTGAAAAGCGAAAAATAACTACTGAAAATGGAGAGGTCCTGTACCTGAACTCAGGCGACTGGATAGAAAATCTTACTTCATTAGAATATTATAAAGGGGAGTGGCATATATTTAAGTACCTCCCGAGCGATTTTCGAGATACACCTATTGACGAGCATGATTTAACAGATTCTGATGATCTCAAAGCCATGATGGACGTAAAGAATCTTTTTGAAAAATTTAAAACTGAAATAATTTAATATTCATCGTCGAAAATAAGATATTAGAGGGCAATAGAGATTGAACGATAGGCCTTTAGTGCTTTGTCAGTTCTTTAATTCAAACAATTTAATGAACATTCTTTTTGCAATACAGGGAACAGGTAACGGGCATATCAGCAGAGCAAGAGAAATTATTCCTCTGCTGCAGCAGCATGGTTCTGTTGATATCCTGATAAGCGGTACTCAGTCTGATGTATTTCCAGACCAGCCTCTAACTTACAGCCTGCACGGTTTCAGCTTTGTTTTTGGTAAAAAAGGAGGAGTTAATCACTGGAAGACATTTGAAGCCATGAATCTTCGTCAGCTTTACAGAGACATTAAAACCTTGCCTCTTAAAAACTACGACCTTATTGTAAACGATTTCGAGCCTGTTACTGCATGGGCATGCAAACTTCAAGGCTTGCTTAGTGTTGCACTAAGTCATCAAGCTTCTTTCCTGTCAAAAAATACACCCAGGCCTTCCACCAGTTTCCACTGGGCAGAATTAATATTTCGTCATTATGCTCCGGTGACTGAGAAAATAGCGTTTCATTTTGAACGCTATGACGATTTTATTCATACTCCTGTTATTCGAAGTGAGATTAGGAATAAAGAAACCTCAGACCTCGGTCATGTATGTGTCTACCTTCCTGCATACGATGATAAACTGTTAGCAGGCTATCTGAAACAGATTCCAGATGTGAGATGGGAAGTCTTTACTAAGCATTCGAAAGTAATTTATGATGATGCTAACGTCCATGTTCGGCCGATAAATAATGAAGAGTTTAATAGGAGTTTGGCCAGCTCTTCAGGCTTATTAACTGGCGGAGGATTTGAGGGCCCTTCAGAAGCAATGTTTCTAAAAAAGAAAGTAATCGTTTTTCCGATGAATGGGCAATATGAGCAAGCCTGCAATGCTGAGGCCGCTCGCCGAATGGGTGTGCCTGTAATTTATAATCTAAATGAACTTGTTAGCAAGTTGAAAACCTGGATCGCAAAGCCAAACGAATTAGTTGTTGACTTCCCTGATGAAACCTCAGATATTATCAGCAATATGGTTGCGAAATACTCTAAACGCTGAGTTTGAGATATTTTAATTGTAGAGGGTTTTTGTTTTAAATTGCCCTAATTTTACCTCTATGATTAACCAGTTCAGAACCCTTAATCCTATCAACATCTTTTTTTTGGTGATCATGTCGATTTTGTTGCGGTCGGGCATTTTTCTGCACTTGCCTGAAAACTTAAACTTTGACTTCCCCGGAGTCTTAAAATCGCTTTCAAATGGTATGCCCAATGATTTATTTTTAAGTCCGGTTAGCAACGTGATTATTGCAGGCTTGCTTGTTGTTATCCAAGCACTAATTCTCAATAAGGTAATAAATAGTCATAATATTTTTGGTAAACCGACCTTTCTTCCGGCTTTGATGTACATCACCGTTGCCAGTATTTTCATCCCATTTATGGTACTTAATCCTGTAATTATTTCTAATTTTCTTGTGATATGGATGATTAATAAGTTTTTGAGCATCTATCATAGACATGAAATTGGATCAGTCATGTATGATCTGGGAATGATTGTAGGGGTAGGAACATTAATCTATTTTCCATTTATTTCCATGATGCCACTTCTGTGGATTAGCCTGGTTATATTTCGCCCTTTTAATTGGCGCGAATGGATAGCTACACTAATCGGCTTCATAACAATTTATTTTTGTCTTGGAGTGTTTTATTTTATGAATGATTCTCTTGGTCAATTTTTTCAAATATGGCTGCCGCTTGCTAATCAATTTCCCAAGGAATTTAACGTTAATGGGTATCATTACACTGTACTGGTTCCGGTGATTATCATCATGGTTTTATCAGCATTATCCCTGAGCGAGAATTTTTTCAGAAGCGCTATTCTAGTGCGTAAGACTATTCAACTTTTATTTTTTATGTTTATTTTGGCAATGGGTTCATGTTATCTTTTGTCGAAAGTTGAACTCTATCATTTCTCTTTTGGTTTGGCTCCTGCATCAATATTTATGGCCTATTATTTTTACAACGCCAAAAAGAGATGGCTGTATGAATCGCTGTATGCACTACTGCTCGTTTTTATCATCTATTTTCAGATTTTTTTGGGCCTTTAACCTTTTTTAACACTTAGCAAATACTCTTCAGGCAAAATTTGAATAGATTTGTAGGATAAAGTAACAGGAGAGCTTTTGACATATCATTAGAAAAATCATAAGAAAGGAATGAAGTTTGGAGTTGTAGTTTTCCCCGGATCAAATTGTGATCAAGATATCATCTATGTTTTAGAAAATATAATGGGCCAGCATGTGGTGCCTTTATGGCATAAAGATCACGATCTTCAACAAGTTGACTTTGTAGTTCTGCCAGGAGGATTTTCTTTCGGAGATTACCTGCGATCCGGTGCAATTGCCCGATTTTCGCCTATAATGCAAGAGGTAATTCAGTTTGCCAATAAGGGCGGGTTTGTGCTAGGTATTTGTAATGGGTTTCAGATTCTTGCAGAAGCTGGTTTGGTACCGGGAGCACTTCTTCATAATTCCAATCGTAAATTTATATGTAGAAATACATACATTAAGTCCGCAACTGCAAACTCATTGCTTACTTCAGGCCTTGATAGTGGCAAAGCTCTAAAAATACCTATTGCTCATGGTGAGGGGAATTATTTTGCAGATACCGACGCGCTAAAGCGAATAAATGACCAAGATCAGGTATTGTTTCGCTATTGCGATGAAGGGGGCAACATGACATCTGAAGCAAATCCGAATGGCTCAATCGAAAATATAGCAGGCGTTTGTAACAGTAAAAGGA
>CANHGR010000010.1 GCA_947460875.1 Sphingobacteriaceae bacterium
AAGCGGATTTACACCAGCTTGCTTATAAAGTTTAAGATATTCCTGTTGCAATAAGGTTGGGTTGTCTTCACCTACTTTAGCTTTAATCTCATCCATTTCAGGTTTTAGAACCTTCATTTTAGCCATTGAAAGGTACGACTTGTATGTTAAAGGCGATAAAACCAGCTTTAGTAAAATGGTTAGAATCAGGATAATTAGTCCGTAACTCCAATTATTTCCCTCAAGCATATTGAAGACTGGCAGAACAATATACCGGTTGATCCATTTAAGCGGTCCCCAGCCCAGGTCGATTTGACGCTCTAATTCGTAGTTGCCTTGGTCATAGAGTGTCTTAAATTTGTTGGGTCCAAAGTAAAATTCCATTGGATAGCTGGTCATATCTTGTCCGCTATACGGAAGCTGCATACTTGCAGCAAAGGATTTTACAATTGACGGATCGGCGGAGGTAGTCACAGAAAGTGTTCCTTTGTCGAACCCATTTTTTGATATCAATACATTTGAGAAAAAATGTTGCTTAAATGAAAACCACTGAATTTTGCCTTCATTTAACTCTAGTTTTTCGTCTTTGCTGAGCTCAAGGTGCGAAACTTGTTCGTCAACAGGTTTGTAGTAAGCAGTAGAATAATTACGCTCGCTAGTAATGTCTTTCTCTTTTTTCTTCAAGACAGATTCCCAGTTTAAAACGATATGCTGTTGACCGCTGGCAATCACATCCTGCATTCCTTTAGCAATAATTTTGAAGCCGACGGTATGGCTATTCCCTTTCAGCGAATATTGATAGTCGATATATTTGCCTTCTGAATAATTCAGGCGCATAATCACTGACGCAGAATCATTATTGGAAACTTCTACAGAAGGTGATGTTGAACTAAAATAGAGGTCGTTGGTAGAGATATTTTTCCCCGCTGCATTGAATAGTAGTCCGAATTTATTTCCACTGCCTTCGAAAAGGATTAGCGGTTTGTCTTCATAAGTTTTCTCACCTTTTAATTCTGCAGATGCAATCCGGCCGCCTTTACTGCTGATATAAAGCTTTAAAAACTCATTTTCTAAAATAACTAATTTATCCTCTCCGCCGACAGCAGCCCCAAAAGGGCCTTTGAATATCGTCGAGTCTATATCAGCATTGGACGTAACAGATTTGGCTGTATCACCGGGTTTTGAAACGGTTCCAACGGAAACTTTTGCAGCAGAATCCTGGAGTTGTCTCTCGCGTTTTATCTCTTCTTCAGAAGGCTTTAACAAAAATGTTGATCCAACTAAAATGATCAAGATTAAGAAAACCCCTGTAAACGTATTTCTATCCATTTTTATAAGGTACTTTGTTATTTTTTCCTGGAGTGAGCCAGTGAAGCGGCGACAAAGTTAACAAAAAGAGGATGAGGATTGGTAACAGTCGATTTTAATTCCGGGTGAAACTGACTCGCCACAAAAAACGGATGATTTTTCATTTCGATAATTTCAACTAAGTTATTATCCGGATTGATTCCGGAAGCGATTAACCCGGCATCTTCATAATCCTTCATAAATGCGTTATTAAATTCATAACGGTGTCTGTGTCGTTCTGAAATATTGGTCTTTCCATAAATTGCGGCAGCTTTCGTGCCTTTTTTAATTTCACACTTATAGGATCCAAGTCGCATTGTGCCGCCTTTATTTCGCACCTTTTTCTGTTCTTCCATCATTGAAATAACAGGGTGCAAAGTCGCGTCGTTCATCTCGGTGCTGTGTGCATCTTTCCAGCCGAGAACATTACGTCCAAATTCTACTACGGCACATTGCATTCCAAGGCAAATACCGAAAAAGGGGATATTATTTTCGCGCACAAATTGTATTGCGGTAATCTTTCCTTCTATGCCCCTGCTTCCAAAGCCGGGAGCAACTAATATACCGTCTAATCCACTAAGTTTTTCAGCAGCATTTTCTGGCGTGATGTCTTCAGAATGGACGCATTTTACTCGAACCTTACATTCATTTTTCGCGCCGGCGTGAATAAATGATTCATTAATTGATTTATAAGCATCTGGTAGTTCTACATATTTACCTACCAGGCCAATTTTAACTTCTGCAGTAGGATTTTTTAGCCTTCCGAGAAAGTCCTTCCACGTTTCCAAGTTTGGTTCTTGGTTTTTGGTGAGCTTGAGCTTAGAAAGAACTATTTTGTCCAGCTGCTCTTTCAGCATTAGCAGGGGCACATCATAAATGGTAGAAGCATCTATAGATTCAATTACTGCATTTGCATTTACGTTGCAGAAAAGTGCAATTTTTTTTCTTATTTCCTGAGATAAGTGGTGCTCTGTTCGGCAAACAAGTATATCCGGCTGGATTCCGTATTCAAGCAACATTTTTACTGAATGCTGTGTAGGCTTTGTCTTTAGCTCTCCGGCAGCTGCAAGGAATGGAATGAGCGTAAGATGTATAACGAGTGAGTTTCCGATTCCAACTTCCCATCTAAACTGACGTACAGCTTCTATGTAGGGCAGCGATTCAATGTCGCCTACAGTTCCACCAAGTTCCGTTATTACAATGTCATACTGATTGCTTTCGCCTAGAATACGGATGTTTCGTTTAATCTCGTCCGTAATATGAGGTACAACTTGGACGGTCTTTCCAAGGTAAGCACCTTCGCGCTCCTTGTTGATAACATTCTGGTAAATTCGACCTGTTGTAATATTATTGGCCTGAGAAGTTGGCGCGTCAAGAAAGCGCTCATAATGGCCCAGATCAAGGTCGGTTTCGGCCCCATCCTCAGTCACATAGCATTCGCCATGTTCATATGGATTCAATGTTCCTGGATCAATATTAATATACGGATCAAACTTTTGAATGGTTACCCGGTAACCGCGAGCTTGTAGTAGCTTGGCTAACGAAGCTGAAATAATACCCTTTCCTAAGGAGGAGGTTACACCGCCCGTTACAAAAATATACTTGGTCATGATTTCTAATTAATTCAGCCCAAGGACCCGTTTTGGTACTTGTATAGGCGGCTGATTGTACGGGATTCAAAACTAAGAATATTTTTCGCTATGACAGACTTTGTGGAGAAATTCAACTAGTGTGGAGAGTTGGGAGGGGCGTATAACCTAGAACCTATAGGGTATTGCGCACCAGACACAGCACTTTATCACGCAAACCACCTTTTTTAGCTACATTTATCCCAAATAAAGCATAGTAAATTTTGACATTCGACGATTTTAATTTTGATGAACAACTGCTGGAAGGATTATACAGCATGGGCTACCGGAAGCCTACTCCAATACAGGAACAATCTATTCCTATAATACTTGAACGAAAAGATCTGATCGCTTGTGCGCAAACAGGAACCGGAAAAACTGCATCTTATTTATTGCCAATTCTACATCATCTAACCTGCGAGGCAAAGGGTCATATTAATGCTCTGGTATTGGCGCCAACACGTGAACTAGCTCAACAGATCGATCAGCAAGTGGAAGGTTTGGCCTATTTTACAGGGGCAAGTTCTATCGCCGTCTATGGTGGTGGCGATGGTATTATCTATGAACAACAACGCAGGGCATTGAATGAGGGAGTGGATATCATCATTGCAACCCCCGGACGCTTAATAGCCCACCTGATCTCCGGGACGATAAAACTCGATGATCTGCAACATCTCGTACTTGACGAAGCGGATAGAATGCTAGACATGGGTTTTTATGACGATCTGATGAGAATTATAAGCTATCTGCCCGAAAATCGGCAAACGCTTTTGTTTTCTGCCACCATGCCTCCAAAGATCAGGACATTAGCAGCACGTATTCTAAAGGATCCTCAGCAAGTAAACATCGCGACATCGCAGCCGGCTGTGGGAGTACTACAACAAGCTTATATGACTTATGACCCTCAAAAAATGACATTAGTAAGCAAGCTTCTTAAAAACATTGACTATAAAAGTGTAATCATTTTCGCTTCTACGAAAGATAAAGTTAAAGAATTGGACCGCACATTTAGACGCGCTGGCATTAAGGCAGAAGCCTTTCATTCAGATCTTGATCAAGAGCAACGGGAAACTATTCTTCGCGCTTTTAAAGCGCGACAGTTGCCTGTTATTATCGGTACGGATGTGCTTTCTCGAGGTATTGATGTGGAAGGTATAAGCCTGGTAATCAATTTCGATGTGCCACCCGATCCAGAAGATTATATACACCGTATAGGTAGGACTGCAAGAGCAGAAACAACGGGTACGGCTATTACGTTCGTTAATGAAAAGGATCAGCGTAAGTTTGCCGCCATAGAAAAATTTATTGGCAAGGAAATTGCTAAGATTCCATTACCTGAAGAGATGGGGGAAGCGCCTCTGTACCAACCATTGCTTAAAAGGCCAGAAATGAAAAAGCGTCCTTGGAAAAAAAGATGAAATTTTGCTTAGCTTGAGATTCAATTTTAAACTATGGTTACTCTCGAAAATGCACTATTAAAAGTAGTGGTCAGCTCAGAAGGGGCAGAGCTACAGTCTGTTTTTAATAAAAAGTCGAATATTGAGCATTTATGGCAGGCAGATGCCGAAATTTGGGGCTGGCACGCTCCTCATCTTTTCCCAATAGTTGGTCAGTGCTCTAACAATCAGTTGCTTGTTGAAGGACGGCCATACCCTGCATTGCGACATGGATTTGCGCGTCACTCACATTTTAAGCGTATGGATTCATCGGATATTCACGCTAAATTTTCGTTGAATTATAGTGCTGAAACACTAGCTGTATATCCATTTAAATTCGAATTTCAGGTTTTATACGATCTTTTTGATGATCACTTGCGCATATCGTACAAGGTTCTCAACAAAGATGATAAAACAATTTACTTCTCAGTAGGGGCGCATCCTGCTTTTAATGTGCCTTTTCATGATGGGGAGGCATATGGAGATTATTTCATTGAGTTTGAGCCTAATGAGAGGCTTGAAAGGCATCTGCTTTCTGCTAATGGATATTTTACAGGAGCCGTTCAGCCTGTTGCACTAATCGCTAACCGACTGCAATTACACAAGGACATGTTTGTTGATGATGCCCTGGTGTTCAAAAAACTGAAATCAAGGCAAGTTAATATCCGAAGTAAAAATCGTCGCGAATACGTGTCTGTAAGTTATCCTCATATGGATTACTTGACACTTTGGGCTAAATCCGGCGCAGACTTTATATGCGTAGAGCCATTGCTGGGCTGTCCAGACATGGAAGGCCGGTCGACAGAATTAAAAGATCGTGAGGCCATCCAAAAGGTTGAACACGGCCACGTTTTCGAAACAGATTTTACTGTTGGTTTTCATGCTTGATGATGAAACTGAACAGAAATTTTTATCATGGATAGCGCCCACAATCACATTGATTTCTTAAAAATACTGATCTCGTCGAAAATAATAGATAATTGATGCAACCAAGCGGTTGAGATTTTCATCTTATCTTTAAAGTGCATGAAGTTGAATCCTAAGTCTACTCCAGACGCCTTGCTTGAAGGTTGCAAAAAGGGGGAACGAAAATCTCAGGAACTCCTTTATAATCTTTTGTCTCCCAAAATGATGGGGGTCTGCATGCGCTATGCAAAAGACCGTGAGGAAGCTGAAGACATTCTACAGAATGCATTTGTAAAAGTATTTCAAAAGCTAACAGAGTTCAGAAATGATGGTTCGTTTGAGGGTTGGATACGGAGAATTATGGTCAATACAGCAATAGAGTCATATCGAAAAAATCAAAGGATGCTAAATGTAATCGATATTGACGAAGCTCATGATCTACAGCAAACCCTTTTTGATATGAATGTGTTAGAGACTCGCGACCTGTTTAAATTGATTGAGCAGTTATCTGGAGGATACCGCCTAGTATTTAATATGTATGTCATTGAGGGATATTCACATAAAGAAATTGGAGAACAATTGGGTATAACTGAGGGAGCATCAAAATGTCAATTATCAAGAGCGAAAGCAATACTTAGAGAAAAAATTAAAAAAATGGAGAGTATAAATTATGCAAGCTATACCGGATAAAGAGTTTAATGAGATTTTTCGGCGAAAGTTAGGCGAATTTGAAGTGCAGCCTTCCGCGGCAGTATGGAATGGGATCGTGGCTCAGCTTGATAAAAAGACTTCTAAAAAGGCGCTTCCTGTTTTTTGGCTTTCTATCGCGGCAAGCCTTTTAGTCGTTTTGAGTGCTACTTTATGGCTATTGAGTCCTAAAGATCCGATAATGTTGAAGGGGAGACCGGAGACCGTTACTATTGTAAGGCAGCAGGAAGTCATAGAAGACGTGATGACTCCGGATGAAGAGTTGGCAGCCATAACGATATTAGAGGATTCAGTTCTTCATCCAGAAAGTCTTCCTGTAAGTATTTCCCCAGGCAACTTAATCTCTGATGCCGAAAAACAAGTTGAAGAAAGTCCTGAAAAGCTGATAGAAGTAGGCGTTAATTCTTCCAAAGATACGCCGGTAGCCATCAGTTCAATTGTGCGAGAGGCGAATATCGAGCCACTGACAGCGCAGGTCGAGAATCCGCCCGTTGTTGCTTTTGCCGCAAAAGAGTCAGCTAGCGATTATTCAAAAGCTTTGTCGTCTCAAAGACGTTCAAAAGGAGGCGATTTATTAGGGAATCTTGTAAATTATGTTGTGGGGAAAGTAGATCCCCGTCAGGATAAAATTGTTGAAATAACTGAAGATGGCGATGGCGGGTCTGAAATATCCAGCATAAACTTGGGCTTTCTGAAAATTAAAAATGGAAATAAATAGCAACTACATGAAACCTGTATTTTTAGTGGGAATACTATCATTGATGATAAGTGGAGCGCGGGCTCAGAATATTCAGACCGATTCTGTTGAAACCGGAAACGCTAATAGAAAGGGACTGAAAATTTCTGTCAGTTATACGAAAGACAAGAAAGATTCTACCAGCACAACTACCAGTAACCCCGGTTTTTCCTTTAAAGTGACCTTTGCGAGGCTCGACTTGGGATTTACCAAGTTGGTAGATAATAATAGTTTTTCATTGTCGCCGGCTAATGAGTTTCTCCAGAACAAGGCCTGGAAGACCCACAATATCGGCTTTGACTTATTGCAGTTCGGTTACAGGTTTAGTAGTCATTTTAAGGTCTACCTATCAGGAGGTTTTGATTGGAACCACATCCAGTTGACAGACCAGATTACTATTCAGCGTGATCAGCCAACTCTTAACTACACCGTTGATACAGTTGATTATTCAAAAAATCGATTCACATCATCGTACCTACGAATACCGCTTTCGTTTGAATTTAGAAGTAAGGATGATAATGATGGGAATAAGTTTCATTTTGTTTTTGGACCTGAAGCTGGCTTTTTTATTAATGGTCGCGTAAAACAAGTTAGCGAGACGAATGGGAAACAGAAATTTGATGACCATTATCATTTCACTCAATTCAGGTACGGTGCGTTTGCCCGCGTCGGGTATAATGGTTCAGGTTTGTATGCGAAATACTATTTTAATGATATGTTTGAGAATAGTCCGGCTCAGGCAGGAATAAACAATATGTCTTTTGGTTTAATGTTAGGGTTCTAAAGGGAGCGATCTCTGGATCGCCCCGATTTTTCTATCTTTGGTCATGCCCGACCAGTTTATTATACGCCTGAAACAGATTAGTAAGACCTATCATTCAGAACAAGCAGGGGGGGTAGCAGAGATCGACCTCAATGTTGAAAAAGGCAAAATTCTAGCAATCGTAGGAGAAAGCGGCAGCGGGAAGAGTAGCCTGTTGAAATTAATATATGGTCTAATAAGTCCGGATACCGGCAATGTTTTCTTTAATGATGATGAAGTTTTAGGTCCGGAAAAAAAGTTAATTCCCGGTCATGACCGTATGAAAATGGTGACCCAAGATTTTAGTCTTAATCTATTCGCCAAGGTTTATGATAACATTGCCGGGATGCTTTCGAATACCGACCTGAAAGCAAAGCGTCAGAAAACGCTGGAGGCGATGGATTTTTTAAATATCAGTCACCTGTCCGAAAAGCGTGCTACAGACCTAAGCGGAGGGGAGCAGCAACGTGTTGCAATTGCTAGGGCAATTATTTCAGATCCTGAGGTTCTGTTGCTCGACGAACCCTTTAGTCAAGTTGATGCTTTATTGAAAAATCAATTACGCGCAGACGTCAAGAGACTGGCTGTACAATTAGGTATAACTGTCATTTTAGTTTCGCATGATCCCGCAGATGGCTTATCGCTTGCTGATCACCTAATAGTCCTTAAAGAAGGTAGAATTATTGAATACGGTACCCCCATGGGCTTGTATGCCAATCCTAAGAATCTACATACTGCCAAGCTCTTAGCAAATTGTAACGTATTGACTGCTGAAGATGCCCTTATGGTGGGGATAGCAGCAAAAGGAGAGGTAGTAGTGATCTACCCAGAATGGGTTCAGATAAAAAAGGGGAGGCATAGCAAACTATTTCATGTTAAGGATTCGTTTTTTAAGGGTTTCTACCGCGAATTGCTGCTTGAAAGTGGACAGTGTAAGCTTAGAGCCGTCGACTTTAATTCTGCCTACGAAAAAGGCGATCGAGTACAGGTGATCATAAAAAAGTATTTGGAATTTTGAGTCTTCAAGGCGGAGAGGTTTGAGATTAACAAATCTCCGACTTTACTGCAACTATCGTAGATATAAATATCATAATTATTAGTCCGAAATTCCACTAATGTTTCTAAAAACAAATTCAGTCGAACCGCTATTTTGTTTAATTTCAAAGTTTAAGTCTTCCAATTCAGCACCTATATATCCTATCCCCTTCGTCTTCAGAATCCTTTCTATTCCTTTTACGGAGTCATTTACCCTAAGATCAATTAGAGCGCACAGGCCGTCGCCCTGAACATTTGCTGTGAGATACTTAGACGTATTATCTTCGCGATAATTTGCCAGCCAGTAAGTCAGTTTAGATTTGTCCAGCTTTTCGAATTGCTTGATTAGTTCTTCCTTGTATCCCTTAGTATCAGCGGGATATTTGTCTAAAGCAATATTTGTGTTGTGGCATGCAGGTCTATCGCATGAAGCGATTAGAGAAAGTACTAGGGTAGATAAAGGGAGTAAAAATAGATGGAATAAAGAGTAAGGAGGATGGCCGTTAAACATTCGATTCGGGGGTGAATGTGCTTTCAAATTATTCCTCATAAAAATCCTTTAGTGCCCCGAAATACGACTCGTTCCAGCCCTGAGCAAAATCCGAATACTCCTTATCAGGAATGTTTGTGTGCGTTAGCTCTACAGAAGTCCCTTTCTTATCAGGATGAAGAAAGATGGTTACGATGGATTTTTCTTCTTGGTCTCCGAAATACCATTCTTGCACAATTTTCTTTCCCTCCTCAAACTCGAGATTCTTCCCAACGATGCTTCCATCCCATAGAGAGAATTCTGAGCCCGGGGCGGTAGTCATCTCTGCTTTTTCGCCTGTCCATAGTTCAATAGTTAGCGGGTTAGTCAAAGCTAAATACAGTTCCTCTGGCGGAGCCGGAATACTATAATATTTTTTAAAATCTTTCATCGCGTACGCTTAAAGCAATTATTTCTTTTTTATTAAGTATTCTCCGAAACTAGTCTTTTAGTCCTTCTTTAGGAACCCAGGCTCTCTGAGTTCCCTAATTTTGATCTTTTTGTGCATCAAAATTTTCGAACCTGACATGTCATACGTCTGATCTCAGCCTTCTGAATTCAGATCTTTATCGCCAAAAGCTTTCCACAAATAATAAATCGGCAATCCCGTTAGGACAATAATCAAACCCGGCCAGGTGAAATTGGGCTTGTAAATTATTAAAAGTACGCAGAACGTCAATCCCATCAAGATGTATAAAGCAGGTAAGAAAGGGTATCCGAAAGCTTTGTAAGGCCGCTCAGCATCGGGTTGTTTCACACGGAGTATGAATATACCGGCAATGGTCAGCACGTAGAATATGACCACCACGAAAGAAATCATATCGAGTAAATCTCCGTATTTGCCACTCAGGCAGAGTATAGAAGCGACCAGGCATTGTATCCAAAGTCCGAATTCCGGAACACCGTGTTTGTTCAGAGTTGCCGTATTTTTAAAAAATAGGCCATCCTTGGCCATAGAATAATACACCCTGGCGCCTGATAAAATCAACCCGTTATTACATCCGAATGTGGAAACCATTATCATTAATGCGATGACGAGGGTACCTACATTTCCAAAAATAATATTTGAGGCGGTCACGGCAACGCGGTCTTTATCAGCAATAGCAATTTCCTGTAGAGGTAGCACAGCAATATAGACCACATTTGCCAAAATATAAATCACTGTTACAATGGTAACCCCAAAGAATAAACTCAGTCCGACATTTCTTTTCGGATCTTTCATTTCCCCAGCAATGAAAGTAACGTTATTCCAGGCGTCGCTGCTGAAAATAGAACCAACCATGGCTGCTGCAACAGCGCCCATGGCAGCGGCTATGGTATAACTTTCAAAAGTGCCGTCAGGATTTAGTTTATGCATGTCCCAAGCATTGGTCCAGTTAGCATTCCAGACATCGGGCTTTAGCGCAATCAATCCAAAAATGATAAGCGCAAACAGACTCAATAGTTTCGTAATCGTAAAAGTGGATTGGATCAATTTTCCGCCTTTTATTCCCTGTGTATTGATATAAGTGAGCAAAATTATAATGACGATCGAGAGGCATTGCGCCGGAGATATACTTAGTCCACCGACATTGAATAAGACAAGAGTTTCGCTCACCTCGGGGATCAAATAAGCCAGAAATTTAGAAAATGCAACTCCTACGGCAGCGATAGTGCCCGTCTGAATGACAGTAAAAAAGCTCCATCCGTACAGAAATCCCGTTAAAGGGTTATACGCTTCCTTCAGATAGACGTATTGCCCGCCCGCCTTTGGATACATTGCGCTCAGTTCGCCATAGCTTACAGCAGCTATCAGCGTCATTAGGCCGGTTATCAGCCAAATAGCGATAAGCCAACCACCGGAGCCTACATTACGGGTAATATCTGCACTAACAATAAAAATTCCAGAACCGATCATACTGCCGGCTACAAGCAAGGTGCCGTCTAAAAGGCCCAGCTCCTTTTTCATTCCAGTATTTTCAGTACTTTGTGTCATTTGTTTGAAGGTTTAGAAAACGAATTTATCTAAAATACCCGCAATTAAAAATAAGTGGGTAGATAAAACACATTTCTATGTGTGTCCTATTGATAAAAAAGTACTAAAAATGCGAATAGATAGAAAATTTAATTTGTTTAATTAATTAACCCTGCTATTTTTGCCGGTCGCATCTTTCTAAATTAAAAATTATAAATCTAAGTATGGAGTTTTTACAAGACAATCTGATTTATCTAATTCCGGTACTGGGATTAGTCGGTATTATTACGATGATCATCAAATCAGCATGGGTCGTCAAGCAGGATGCAGGTGATGAGAATATGCAAGTCTTAGCAGGTTATATTGCCGATGGGGCAATGGCATTTCTCAGAGCAGAGTGGAAAATTCTTACTTATTTTGCAGTAATCGGCGCAATTTTACTTGCCTATTCAGGCACACTGGTAGAAACTTCAAGTCCGGTAATAGCAATTTCTTTTTTAATTGGAGCATTTACTTCTGCCTTTGCGGGTTACGTTGGGATGAGGATTGCTACTAAGGCAAATGTGCGTACGACACAGGCGGCTAGAACGAGTTTAGCGAAAGCCCTTAAAGTTTCTTTTACTGGCGGTAGCGTAATGGGAATTGGTGTTGCCGGTCTTGCAGTACTCGGATTAGGATCTTTATTTATTGTGTTCTATCAAATGTACGTAACAAGCTCTAATCCTGCCGAAGGTGTAAACGGTGAACAGATGGCTAAAGCGTTGGAAGTTTTGGCAGGCTTTTCATTGGGAGCTGAATCGATTGCTTTGTTTGCACGTGTAGGAGGTGGTATTTATACCAAAGCTGCTGACGTTGGTGCCGACCTTGTAGGTAAGGTAGAAGCAGGTATCCCGGAAGATGATGTGCGTAATCCTGCAACTATTGCAGATAACGTAGGCGATAACGTGGGTGATGTTGCTGGTATGGGCGCCGATCTTTTCGGTTCCTATGTCGCTACGATTCTTGCAACGATGGTATTAGGACGCGAGATTGTGTCAGTAGACAATTTCGGTGGTATTGCACCAATTCTACTTCCAATGTTGATTGCAGGTCTTGGACTAATATTTTCAATCATCGCTACTTTCTTTGTACGAATTAAGAATGAAACAGACAGCGTTCAAACTGCTCTTAACATGGGTAACTGGTCGTCAATTATTATGACTGCCATTGCTTCATTCTTCGCAGTTAGATGGTTGCTTCCCGAAACGATGAGTATTCGTGGTTTTGACTTTACTAAAACTGACGTTTTTATGGCGATTATGGTGGGATTGGTTGTTGGAACGTTAATGAGTCTTATAACAGAATATTATACAGCAATGGGTAAACGTCCGGTAATGTCTATCATTAAACAATCATCGACAGGCCATGCGACCAATATTATTGCTGGACTTGCAGTTGGTATGGAATCAACGGTATTGCCAATTCTGGTGCTTGCTTCAGGTATTTACGGAGCTCATTATTTTGCAGGATTATACGGAGTAGCGATTGCTGCTGCGGGGATGATGGCAACAACAGCGATGCAATTGGCTATCGATGCATTCGGCCCAATTGCTGATAATGCAGGTGGAATTGCAGAGATGAGTCAGCTTCCTGATGAAGTACGCCATCGTACCGATAATCTTGATGCTGTTGGTAATACAACCGCCGCTACAGGTAAGGGATTTGCAATAGCTTCAGCAGCATTAACATCATTGGCCTTGTTTGCCGCCTTTGTAGGTATTGCAGGAATTGATCGTATTGATATTTATAAAGCCGATGTTTTGGCAGGATTATTTGTTGGAGGGATGATTCCTTATATTTTCTCTGCTTTATGTATTTCTGCTGTTGGTCGCGCTGCGATGGACATGGTACAGGAAGTTCGTCGTCAGTTCAGAGAAATTCCGGGCATTATGGAATACAAAGCAAAACCGGAATACGAAAAATGTGTTGCGATCTCTACCGAAGCGTCAATCCGTGAGATGATGCTACCTGGGGCTATTGCATTGATCGTTCCATTGCTTGTTGGTTTTTCATTCGGGCCGGAAGTATTAGGAGGCTTACTTGCTGGCGTAACAGTATCAGGGGTATTGATGGGTATGTTTCAATCTAATGCCGGAGGAGCATGGGATAATGCTAAAAAATCTTTCGAAAAAGGAGTGGAAATTAATGGCGAGATGTTCTTTAAGAAGTCTGAGCCACATAAGGCTTCTGTAACCGGAGATACCGTAGGCGATCCTTTCAAAGATACCTCGGGCCCTTCGATGAATATTCTAATCAAATTAATGTCTATCGTTTCTTTGATCATTGCACCTCACATCGCCGTGGGTCCGGCAGAAGGGACTGCCAAGGTTGAAACAGTAAAAGAAGTGAAAATCGCCAGCCCGGTTAAAACAGTGGCTACTGAAAATAATATTCTAAGACTAAAATAAACTAACCTCGTAACTAAACTAAAAATCCTGCAGATCCTTCTCTTGCAGGATTTTTTTGTTTGCAGGAAACTTGTTAGTACTCATCAAATGCACTCATGTGAGAAAAATTGATGTGGTGATAGTGGTCTTAAGTTGATCGGATCATCGCTATTGTAGAACAAAGAGTAACGAGCAAGGAGTGAGGACGATGCTCGTAAAGTTTCGGCAAATCCAGAAGGGATGTGATTATTATAGAAGATAAAAGAAAAGTATCTTAACTCTGAAAGGGTGACATTTTTAGCTTAAATCGAGTATTTTTCAATGACCTCCGCAGGCACTTTCATCCCACGTCCGCTCTTCATATCGATCATGGTATAATCAAACCAGCCCTCGCAGGCCACTTTATCGGTTTTTTTAACGCGAATTTCAAATTTCACCCTGCAACCTTTATCGTGAATGCTTTCAATACCTGTTTGGACCTTGAATTCATCGCCTAAGACGAGCGCCCGCTTGTAGTCCACATAAGCGGTACGCACTACCCAGCCGAGACCCTGTTTTATAAACTCTTCCATAGACATGTTGTAGCAGCGCTCCATTTGATCGTATCGCGCTGCTAATACATAGTCAAAATACGTGCTATTATGCACATGGTTGAACATGTCAATGTCATCCGGACGAACACGGAACTCGCTTGTAAAGGTGCTGAAGGCCATGGTCAAATTTACGATTTAAGATTTACGATTTGCTTGCCGCCCGCAGTAAATCTAAAATCGTACTTTTTAAATAAGTACGAACTTGCATCCTCTATTTAAATTCCCTAACTTTGCGCGCAATTAACAAGATTGTTTAACGCTTTAATATTATTCAAGTAATGTATTTAAGTAAAGAGTACAAGGCAGATATTTTTGCCAAATATGGTAGCGCAGCTACCGACACCGGTTCTGCAGAAGGGCAGGTAGCATTATTCACAAACAGAATTGCTCATTTGACAGGGCATTTGAAGAAAAACAAGAAAGACTTTTCTACTCAGTTATCTCTTCAGAAACTTGTTGGTAAACGCCGTGCTTTGCTGGCTTACCTTTACAAAAAAGATATCAACAGATATCGTGCAATTATCAAAGCATTAGAATTAAGAGATATTATCAAATAAATCTTTTTCTTGCAGAAAAAGCCATTCGTTTATGCGAATGGCTTTTTTACTTTAAAATAAACAATTCTATATACAAACCGGATGTGTTCAAAAGAGGAAAAGCACGTCTTTAAAAAATCAAAATGAGTTATAATTTAATTAAAAAATCATTCGATCTGGGCGATGGACGCACAATTGAGATCGAAACAGGCAAGTTGGCTAAACAAGCCGATGGCTCTGTCGTTGTAAAAATGGGAGATACGATGCTCCTTGCTACCGTTGTTTCAAACATCGGCGCTAAACCGGGTACAGATTTCTTACCCCTTTCAGTGGACTACCAAGAGAAGTATGCATCAACTGGTAGAATCCCGGGCGGGTTTTTACGTCGCGAAGCACGTTTATCAGATTATGAGGTTTTAATCTCACGTTTGGTTGATCGCGCTCTACGTCCGATGTTCCCTGAAGATTATCATTCAGATACGCAGGTCATGATCTCGTTGATTTCTGCTGATAAAAATATTATGCCTGACTGCCTAGCCGGGTTGGCAGCGTCGGCAGCTATCGCAGTTTCTGACATTCCGTTTAACGGGCCAATTTCAGAAGTGCGTGTAGCTAAAATAGACGGGAAGCTTATTATCAATCCTTATCTAAGCGACCTTGAACGTGCTCGTTTAGAATTTATGGTAGCTGGTACGGATAAAGATATTGTGATGGTTGAAGGCGAATGTAACGAGATTTCTGAAGAGGAAATGGTAGAAGCAATCGAGTTTGCTCACAAAGCTATCGTTATTCAAGTGCAGGCTCAGAAAGAACTTGCCGAGCTGGTTGGTAAAACAGTGAAGCGTGAGTATAGCCATGAAGCACATAATTTGGACCTAAGGGCTCAGGTATTTGCAGCTACTTATGATAAAGTATATGCAGTTGCTAAAAGCAATAGCGGCAAGCAGCAGCGTGGAGACGATTTCGGTGCAATCCTGATAGACTTTATCGACACTTTAGGTGAAGGAATTGATGATGAGACCGGCTTTTTAGCAAAAAAATATTTCCACGATGTACAGTATGACGCCATTCGTAACCTCGTTTTAAATGAAGGAATTCGTCTTGACGGTCGCGATGCCCGTACTGTTCGTCCGATCTGGAGTGAAGTTGGATATCTTCCTTCTGCTCACGGATCTTCTATTTTCACTCGTGGTGAAACTCAATCCTTAACTACAGTTACATTAGGCGCAAAATCTGATGAGCAGATGATAGATGGAGCGTTCTTCAATGGATACCAAAAATTCTTATTACACTATAATTTCCCTGCATTTTCTACAGGTGAGGCTCGCCCAAACCGTGGCGTTGGCCGTCGCGAAATTGGTCACGGTAACTTGGCAATGCGTTCTTTAAAGAAAGTATTGCCAGATGATAGTCCGTATACCATTCGTGTAGTTTCTGATATCTTAGAATCTAACGGCTCATCATCAATGGCTACAGTTTGTGCTGGTACGCTTGCACTGATGGATGCTGGTATTCAGATCAAAGCTCCCGTGTCAGGTATTGCCATGGGTTTGATTACAGACGAGAAAACTGGTAAGTATGCGATTTTAAGTGATATCCTTGGCGATGAAGATCATTTAGGAGATATGGATTTTAAAGTAACGGGTACCGAAAAGGGAATTGTTGCTTGCCAAATGGATTTAAAAATCAACGGATTGAAATGGGAAGTGTTAACCGCAGCTCTTAAACAAGCAAACGAGGCACGTCTTCATATCTTAAATGAGATGAAGAAAACTATTGCTGCTCCGGCGGAAGATTTCAAACCACACGCTCCACGTATCGTGACATTGAAGATCGATAAAGAGTACATTGGTGCTGTAATAGGGCCCGGTGGAAAGATCATTCAAGAAATGCAACGTGAAACCGGTGCTACCATATCAATTGAAGAGAAAGATAATCAAGGCATCGTTGAAATTTTTGCAGACAATAAAGAAGCTATCGACAAAGCTGTTAATCGTATCAAAGCTATTGCCGCTAAGCCTGAAGTTGGAGAAATCTACGAAGGTAAAGTGAAATCTATCATGCCTTTTGGCGCATTTGTAGAGATCATGCCAGGTAAAGATGGCTTATTACACATTTCTGAAATAGATTGGAAACGTTTTGAAACGATGGACGGTATTTTTAATGTCGGTGATGAAGTACGTGTAAAGCTTTTAGATATTGATAAACAAGGTAAATTTAAATTATCAAGAAAAGCCCTGTTGCCTCGTCCTCCAAAACCTGAAGACGCCGTAGATCAAGCTTAACTCTAATAAAAAGGCTGCCGATGGCGGCCTTTTTTATTATTCGATATTGGTTCGCTTTATAGATGTGTTGCTTACAAGAAAGGAAAATAAAGAGACTCGATAAATGCGTCCTCTCCAGGATATGCAATTTTATTATATTTGAAATATGAAACATCTTGTGGCTCCTTCGATCCTTGCGGCAGACTTTGCTATTCTTGGCCAAGAAATTGAAATGGTTAATGATAGCATGGCCGATTGGTTTCATGTAGATATTATGGATGGTATTTTTGTACCTAATATCTCATTTGGGTTTCCGGTTCTGGAAGCGGTGGCGAGGCATGCAAAAAAACCCCTCGATGTGCATTTAATGATCACCGATCCGGATCGATTTATTAAACGTTTTAGTGAAGCAGGCGCAGCAAACATCACTGTTCATTATGAATCATGTACGCATTTAAACAGGACATTAAACGCGATAAAGGACTTGGGATGCAAGGCAGGCGTAGCCATCAATCCGCACACTCCCGTTCAACTTCTAAACGATGTTCTCGGCGATGTAGACTTGGTTTTATTGATGTCTGTTAATCCGGGCTTTGGTAATCAGAAATTTATTAGACATACCTATGAAAAGATTAGGCAACTTAAAGCGCTAATAGCAGATTGCAACGAGAATGTTTATATCGAAATAGACGGAGGGGTCAGCAATAGTAATGCAGCTGCACTTATAGATGCGGGTGCAAATGTCTTGGTTGCAGGGAATACCATATTCTCTTCTCAAAATCCTCTACAGACTATTCAAGAATTAAAGAATATTTCTCCTGAAATTATACAAGGCTGAATAACTTGATGAAAAAGTTACTGTCGGTAGCGTTCTTGCTTTATTGCAGCATCACACTGGCACAAAGTACTGGACAAGTTAGCGGAACAGTGAGAAATGAGATGGGCGAGCCGCTAGAAAATGTAATTGTACGGGTTTACAATTCACAAATTCCCTTGGTGGTGACCAATGTCGCTGGTCGATACACTATTTTAATTCCCCAATCAGAAATCCCTGTTAAAGTTTCCTATTCGCTGACAGGCTATTTAGCTTTCACACTGACCATAAATCCTGCAGATCAACAAGCCATTGTTCCTAATGTAACACTGCAATCCTATGTGCAAGCGCTAGATGAGGTGATCATTCTCTCGGGGGTAAATGGCATAGGTAACCTGCAAAATATTGATCTTAATTTGTTGCAAAATCTTCCCACGACGTCGCAAAATTTCGAATCGATTTTGAAAACCCTTTCCGGTGTATCCACCAACAACGAACTTAGCGCTCAGTACACTGTGAGAGGCGGAAATTTCGACGAAAATCTGGTTTATATAAATGATGTTGAAATTTTTCGTCCTTTGCTTGCCCGAAGCGGGCAGCAGGAAGGATTGAGTGCTCTTAATGCTGACCTTACAAGTTATGCCAGCTTTTCCGCGGGGGGCTTTCGATCGAGGTATGGGGATAAAATTTCATCAGTCCTGGATGTGCGATATGGTCGGCCAGATAGTTCAAGTATTGTGGTTGCTGTCGGCCTGACCGGAATATCCGGTGCATGGAAGGCGCTATCGACTGACCGGAAAAGCTATTTACTCATTGGTTTGCGCAGCAAACTGAACCGGAATATTCTGAATAATCAGGAAGTAAAAGGTAGTTACAACTCCAATTTTCATGATTTGCAATTTCTTGCGCAAACGGAGCTTAGTTCTAAACTAAGTCTTTCTTTGCTTGGCAGTTATAATAAAAGTCAGTTTGAGCTCATGCCCGAGGATCGCGAAACCAAATTCAGCACACTTACTGATGCTTTGCAGTTTAACATAAACTATGAAGGATTTGAACAAGATAAATATGAAACCCTTATGGGTGCTGTAACTTGGTTATATAAAAGCTCAGATAAGCTAAATTTTAAATGGATTAGTTCGGTATTTGAAATTAATGAACATGAAAATTTTGATATCCAAGGGCGATATGTCTTAAACGGTCTTGCCGCGCGCGGCGGTAACCCCGGGTACACCATTGGTGCTAACAGGAATTACGGTGACAATAGACTTAATGTCGGTATTTACAGCACTGAAATGCGAATGTATTTTCAGACAAAAAAGACATATATTGAAGTGGGTAGCCGTTTTCAGCGCGAGCAGATCGCAGATCAACTCGATGAATATTCCCGCCTGGATTCCAGAACTTCGGGCGGACTAGATACCTCAATTATTGTGAATTTTGTCAGTAGTGATAATCGTATAGCGACCAATAGGTTCATGGGCTTTTTAGAAAGCACCTTATCCCTGTCGCAAAGAATAAAGCTTTCTGCTGGCATACGTGCCAATTACAGTTCTTATACCGAAGAGATACTGTGGAGTCCCCGCATTGGCATGTTGTTTGATCCGCTAAAAAAGCAAAATATAAGCTATCGTTTTTCTGCCGGTGTTTATAATCAACCGCCGTTTTACCGCGAGTTGCGTAACATGAACGGATCTCTTGAACCAAACAGCCGAGCCCAACGTTCTCTGCAACTTCTTTCGGCAGTCGACTATGGTTTCAAGAATTCGACCCTCAAATTCAGTACGGAGCTTTATTATAAACAGCTTCATAAATTAATTCCATATAAAATTGAAGATCTTAAAATTAGATATCTCGCGGATCAAAAATCTTCAGGCTATACGGCTGGCATCGATTTTAGCTTGCACGGCGAGTTTGTTAATAATATGGAGTCTTCTTTTCGGCTGTCGCTGCTACAGTCTAGTGAGAATGTTTTAGGAGATTCCTACACGAACGCCAATAATACCGTCATTACCCCCGGCTATCTTAGAAGGCCTACGGATCAACGAGTTAACTTTTCAATATTTTTTCAAGATCGCGTGCTCAACAATCCCGCTAACAAAGTTCATGTTAATGTGTTGTACGGCTCAGCTTTGCTAGTAGGGCCACCTCAAACGGAAAGGTATCTCGATGTCTTTAAAATTCCATCTTATAAAAGAATTGATATTGGCTTTTCAAAAGATTTCGTCGACCCCAGTGGAAAGAGGCAGTCGACATTTCTAAAACGGTATTTTAACTCATTAAATGTCTACGCCGAGATCTTCAATGTACTCAATATTAAGAACACTGTTTCATGCCTTTGGATAAGAGACACTAGTAACAATCAGTACGCAATACCAAATTATCTAACATCGCGTCAGCTGAATATCAGAATAATTGCAAATATTAAATACAAATAACAAAACATCTGAAATTGTCTTAGTTTTGCAAAAAAAAACTATTAAAGCTATGATGCATAATTTTGGTCCCGGTCCATGTGTACTTCCTCAAGAAGTTTTTAAACAAGCTTCTCAAGCTGTTCTTAATTTTAATGGCACCGGACTTTCGATACTTGAAATCTCACATCGAGCGCCTGAGTTTGAAGAAGTGGTAAAGGAAGCGGAGCGCCTTGTAAAAGAATTATTAAATGTACCAGAGGGATATTCTGTAATTTTCCTTCAGGGCGGTGCAAGCTTACAATTCTCAATGGTACCGATCAACTTGTTGGCCGATGGGCACACTGCAGCTTATGTAGACAGTGGCGCGTGGGCAAATAAAGCTTTGAAGGAAGCTAAACTTATTGGCAATGTTAATGTTCTAGCTTCTTCTAAAGAAAGCAACTATAGTTTTATCCCTAAAGATTATTCAATACCTGAAGATGCAGCCTATCTTCATTTAACCTCTAACAATACTATTTACGGTACAGAGCTTCATAATTTCCCTAAATCTCCGATTCCGATAGTTTCCGACATGTCTTCCGACATTTTTAGTCGTCAAATCAATGTTGCCGATTTTGGCTTGATTTACGCCGGTGCGCAGAAGAATATTGGTCCCGCAGGTGTTACACTAGTAATTGTGAAGAACGATATTTTAGGAAAGGTAGATCGTAAGTTGTCTTCTATGTTAGATTACAAAGTTCAGATCGATGGTGGATCAATGTACAATACACCGCCTGTATTTTCTATTTATGTTGCAATGCTCAACCTACAATGGTTAAAATCTAAGGGTGGTGTTGCGGAGATTGAAAAGGAAAATATTGCAAAAGCAAGGGCTTTATATGAGGAAATCGACCGTAACCCACTTTTTAAAGGGACTTGCGCAATCGAGGATCGTTCCAGGATGAATGTTTGTTTCGTAATGGAGAACCCAGAACTTGAGAAGCCATTTTTGAAATTGGCAGAATCACGCGATATTGTCGGTCTAAAAGGTCACCGAAGTGTTGGTGGTTTCAGAGCGTCAATGTATAATGCCTTGCCAATTACAAGCGTACATGTATTGATTGACGCCATGCAAGAGTTCGCTGAGAATAATGTATAGCGAATTGCGTATTGGGAAATCCGATAACTTACAACCGATAACTTAACAACTCTCACAACATAAAAAAATGATCAGAATATTAGCAAACGATGGGATTGATCCGATTGGCAAGGAAATGCTAGAAAAAGCAGGATTTCAAGTAGATACAGAAAACATACCTCAGGATAAACTTATTTCCGAACTGAAGAATTACGATGCGATCACGGTAAGAAGTGCAACCAAGGTTCGTAAAGAACTTATTGACGCTACGCCCGGACTGAAATTGATCGGTCGTGGCGGTGTAGGGATGGATAATATCGACGTTGAATACGCTAGGAGCAAAGGCTTGGCGGTGGTAAATACTCCTGCCTCATCATCACTTTCTGTTGCCGAACTAGTGTTTGCCCATTTTCTTGGCGGCGTCCGATTTTTACACGATTCAAATCGCAAAATGGCTGTCGAAGGAAGTACTAAATTCAACGATTTGAAAAAGGCTTATGCAAAGGGAATCGAATTACGAGGAAAAAAATTGGGGGTGGTTGGATTTGGTCGCATCGGTCGCGAGACCGCTAAAGTTGCTCTTGGTCTTGGAATGGAAGTTCTTGCATATGATCTAATTGATGTGCCTTCTGAGTTAGAGTTGAGCCTAGCGGGTGGCATCATTGTAAAGGTGCCTGTGAAAAAGGTAAGCTTTGATGAATTGATTACCGAATCTGATTTTATAAGTCTGCATGTGCCATTCTTAGACAAACCGGCTCTTGGAAAAGAAGAATTTGCTAAAATGAAAAAGGGTGTTGCAGTTGTTAACTGCTCGCGCGGAGGTGTTATTGATGAAGCTGCGTTGTTGGAGGCACTAAACTCGGGGAAAGTCTCCTTTGCTGGCTTGGATGTGTTTGATAACGAGCCGACACCTCGTAAAGACTTGTTAGAGCATCCGAAAGTATCTTTAACTCCTCATATTGGCGCAGCCACTAACGAAGCTCAGGAACGTATAGGTGTTGAGTTGGCAAGCTTGATTATTGATTTCTTTAAGAAGTAGATCGTGGTGATCCGATGACTTGAAATCATCGGATCACTACGATCTATAGATAAAAACTCTCTCCTTTTTCCGGGATTAATACCGGATACGCCTCGTTTTCTAGTGCAACTTTCATTGCCAGCATACTACTTTCTTCTCCGTGCACCAGGAATATTTTTTTCAGCTTATCCTTATCCTGATTTTTAACTAAATCAACCAGGTCTTGATGGTCAGCATGTCCGCTTAAAGTATCTGTTTTCTTTATCGTCGCATAAACAGAAAGCTCGCGGTTGCGGATGTTTACAACAGGGTCGCCACGTAGTAGTCGATGCCCGAGTGTTCCCTTTGCGCAATAGCCGATAAAAAGAATGGTACAGTAATAATTCTGGATATTATAGAACAGATGATCCTGAATTCTGCCTCCTTCTAACATTCCTGCAGAGGAAACGATGATACAGGGCTCAAAATAATTTGATATTGCCTTGCTTTCGTTCATATCTTGTACGTAAGATAGGTTATCAAACTCAAATTCATCCCCTTTGGCTCGGTAAAATTCTTTTGAATCTTCGTTTAAGAGATTATCATATTTGCGATAAATATCCGTCGCGCGAAGCGCTAAGGGGCTGTCTACAAATACTTTAACAGGCGGTAATAATCCTTTGCTGAATATATTATTAAGAGAATAAACCAACGCTTGCGTTCGTCCGATACTAAAGGCTGGAATCAATAATCTTCCCGGGGTTCTCACGCATGCGTCATTTATGGTTTCAACGAGCGTTTCTTCTATCGTCTTATTTCTTGCATGCATCCTGCCTCCGTAGGTTGATTCACATATAAGAAAATCTACTGGCGGTAGTATTTCTGGATCTATAAGTACCGGATAGTTTTTTCTGCCCACATCGCCCGTAAAAGCTATTTTCTTGCTTTTTCCGTGCTCAGTTACCGTAAGCACTATTGCTGCGGCACCTAGAAGATGCCCCATAGGGATAAAAGTCAATTCAATTTCTCCGGTAATTCTAAAGGTCTGGTTAAATCCAATTGTAACGAAGCGCTCAACGGTGTCCATGACATGCTTCTGCAAGTAGAGCGGCTTTATTCCTCCGGAGTTTCCACGCCGGCCTTTTGATGAGCGCTTACTTTTGCCCAAGAATATGTTTACAGAATCGAGCATCAGTAATTGCGCTAAATCTGCAGTTGGTCCTGTACAGAGTATCTGGCCCTCAAAACCCATCCGCAGTAGAGTTGGCAAATTTCCAGAATGATCGATATGAGCGTGAGTTAAAATTACCACGTTGATCTCAGACGGCATGAACGGAAATTGTTCATTTTCTTCGATATAAGTGCCCTTTTCATAGTCTAAGCCACAATCGATAAGGATTTTATAATCATCTGTTTCCAGCAAATGCATACTTCCCGTAACCTGTTTGGCCGCGCCCCAGCTGGTAAATTTCATTTATATTTTAAATAGATTATCAATCAAGTCACACATCGAATTGAAGCTGACTTAGGTGGCGGTACAGACCGTTTTCATTCTGAATAAGCTCTTGATGAGTGCCCGTTTCAATCACTTTCCCCTTTTCAAGCACTAGTATTTTATCTGCTTCGCGGATAGTTGAAAGCCTGTGTGCGATAATAATAGAGGTACGGTTCTTCATCAGCTCTTCCAAGGCTTCCTGCACTAGACGTTCAGACTCTGAATCGAGCGACGAAGTGGCTTCATCCAAAATGAGTATAACCGGATCTTTTAGAAGCGCACGAGCTATCGCGATTCGCTGCCTTTGTCCGCCGGATAACTTTATTCCTCGTTCGCCCACAATCGTATCGTAGCCCTCGGGGAAACTGCTAATAAAGGCATGTGCATTGGCTCGGTTGGATGCCTCGATAATCTCTTCTTCCGAAGCGGTTATTTTTCCATAGCAAATATTTTCTCTGATCGACCCACCGAATAGCAATACATCTTGAGGTACAATAGCGATTTGATTGCGTATGTCGGTCAATTTGAAGTCAGACGAGGGTGTGCCATCAAATAGTATTTTTCCGCCCTGTGGATCGTAAAAACGTAAAATGAGCGAAGCGATAGTAGACTTGCCCGCTCCACTCGGACCTACGACAGCGATTTTTTCGCCAGCATTTACGTTAAATGAAACACCGTCCAGGATCAGCATTTCTTTTCGAGAAGGATACGTAAATTGTACATTATCAAACTCAAGACTACCATAAATAGGTGCCTTTACTTCATTTTCAATTATCTGAGTAGAAATTGGCTCATTTTCTTCATCCAAAATTTCTAGTACGCGTTCGCTTGAACCTACTGCCTTTTGAACGTTTGCGTATAGTTCAGGGAAACCTCCCATCGCCGCGCCAACAAAAACTGCGTACAGAATATACATGGTCAGCGATCCAACAGATAACTCATTATTAGAAACCAGTACAGAGCCATACCAAATAACACCGACGATTGCTCCGAAAAGACAGAAAATAATAAATGAAACAAACGCACCGCGATAGGTTGCGCCCTTCAGTGCGATATTCACAACCTCCCGCAAGTTCTTATCATAGCGATTAGCCTCATATGCTTCATTTACAAATGCTTTTACATTGCTAATGCCCTGCAATGTTTCTTGTACTACGGTATTTGAGATGGCAAGCTGATCTTGTGCCTGACGAGATATTTTACGTATAAATTTGCCAAAAAATACAGCAACTACTACTAAAATAGGGAGAACTCCTAAATTAAGGAAGGTAAGCTTTACAGAGATTGTAAATAAAAAGGCTACACCTCCAATCATCAACACTACCTGTCTAAATAACTCGGCAAGTGTCGTAGTCATGGTGTCTTGAATTTGCGAAAGGTCGGCGGATAGGCGGCTATTCAGTTCTCCAACCCTTCTGTTAGCAAAGAAGTTCATTGGCAGTGTTATGAGCCTGAAGTACGTATCGCGACGGATGTCTGCCAGTGCTTTTTCAGCTACTTCAACGAAAAGTTTTATCCTGAAAAATGACACAAAAGATTGAATAAACAGTATAGCGAAAGCAATGAAGCCAATTGAATTAATGTCGCTTGGTATAAAGCTAATTTTTTGTTTTCCCTGCGCCGCATCGATCATAGCGCCAAGCAAAGCTGGAAAGGCGAGACCTACGAGACTTGAAAGAAACAAAAAGCCCATTCCGACAATAAACTTCCAACGATAAGGTCGAATATATTTTAGCAACCTAGATATTTTCTGGATGCTCTCTTTGTTGATCTTTACTTTAGGAAGTTCTTCAGCGGTAGGATTCCCGCTGTTTAATCTGGTACGTGCCATTAAAACTTAAAATAAGAAATCGTCGGGTTTGACGACGCCGCTAAATTAGCTTTTATTAATCAAAAGCCTCTGGTTTAAAATCAGGTGAAGGTCAACTTTTTTTAAGGTATAGCCATGATATAGTAACGGTAAATAACAAGGTGAGTCCGAGAGTTGAATAAAAGTAAGCTGTATCTTGTTGGGCGATGGCAACATCCGATATTTCCAAAAGGAGAATTAATAGCAGAGAAGATCGCATTATTTTCGGTTGTCAGTAATTAGTTGTTGGTTATCACGAAACTTTATTAGTAATCACGCTGTTATTGACTAACTTTTAATTTGTCTTTTCAATCGTCCATTTCGGATTCACCTTACAATAGTCATCCTTCAGGCTCCTCCATACAACAGCCCAACAAATAAATTGTTATGCCATTAATCCGGGATGAAACTCAATTCGAACGATATCATTCAGACTTAAACCCAGCAAGCCGCTTGCGTTTCCCTTATTGATCGCAATTTCCAAATAATTGCTTATTCCGAACAAGCAGAGTTTCTCGCCTTCAGGTACTTCGTTATAATGCCAGCTCAGTTGTGAAATAGATTCATTGCGTCTAAAGTATAACGTAAAATCACGGTTAAGCTGCACCTGGGTAAATAGATCGCGTGTAATGTTGGTAATCACATTTTGGAAGGAGTCTATATAGATCACGCTGCCGCGGATGATATCGCGCTCGATAACAGGTTGTAGATTGGCTTTTTCTTCGATGGAGTCTACGGGAAGCCCGATATCTGTGGTCTTCCCACCTTTAGCAAGATGGCAGGCAGCTTTAGCAAGAATATCAGTTAAGGGAAAATGAAGAAATTTTAGATCTTGCATGATGTTAAGCTCTACAATTTCATCGGCCTCCTGATCAAAAAGAAGCGAAAAAATACCATTGTCGGAACCTACAAAGAAATGGTCTTTATATTTTAAAGCCAGATAGCGCGTGTTTTTATTGTAGACAGAATCGATTCCGACTAAGTGGACAGTACCTTTTGGAAAATAAGGAAAGGCATTTTTTAAAACAAACGCGGCTTGTTGAATATTAAAAGGGGAGATGTTATGAGTAACATCAATAACTGTGACGCTGGGCAATAAGCTCATGATACTTCCCTTCAGCGCCGACTGGTAAAAGTCTTTGTCGCCAAGGTCTGTTGTTAGAGTGATTATTGCCATTAAAAATTAAATATTTATTATTATTCTTGTGAGAGCGAAAAGCTCATGCAAATATTGAATTTTTAATTAAAAAAAACCTGCACTAAAAAAAGCATCTTGAACGAACTGCTGCTGACTCTCGACAATATTAATCCTTTAGTACTCTGGGGCGCAAATAACGAGTATTTTGAAGTTATCAAAAGGCATTTTCCGAAAATAAAAATTGTAGCGCGCGGCAATGAAGTAAAAATTCTTGGCGATGAAAATGAGCTTGCGGCTTTCAGCGGACGTTTCAACGAAATTCTCGATCATGTTGAGAAATTTCAAAGCCTGAACACCAATGAATTGGGCAACTTGTTGAATACTAAAATCACCATTGTTTCGCAAGGCGATGCTTCTCAGGAAAAAGTTGCGGGCAATGGCGAAGCTATTGTTTTTGGTCCCAACGGAATTATTGTAAAGGCTCGTACGGCAAATCAGCGTCGGATGGTAGCTAGTATAGACAGTAACGATGTTATTTTTGCAATCGGTCCAGCGGGTACTGGTAAAACGTACACTGCTGTAGCACTTGCCGTCAGAGCACTAAAGAATAAAGAAATAAAGCGAATCATATTAACGCGTCCGGCAGTGGAAGCTGGTGAGAACCTTGGCTTTTTGCCTGGTGATATGAAAGAAAAAATCGACCCTTATCTTCGTCCTCTTTACGACGCCTTGGACGATATGATTCCGGCAGAGAAACTTAAGCTTTACCTTGAAAATCGAACGATAGAAATAGCGCCCTTAGCTTTTATGCGCGGACGAACATTAGATAATTGTTTCGTTATACTCGATGAAGCACAGAATACCACAGATATGCAATTGAAGATGTTCCTAACCAGAATGGGTCCTTCTGCCAAATTTATTGTCACAGGGGATGTGACACAGATTGATCTTCCCCGAAAACAACAGTCTAGTTTGCATACCGCCCTACGCCTTTTTGCCGAAATCAAGGGAATTGACATCATCTACCTAACCGGGGAAGACGTTGTGCGGCATAAATTAGTAAAAAAAATACTCGAAGCCTACGGAGATATACAGTAAAGGGGACAGAAGGGAGTAAGGATTAAAGAGAATAATGATAGAAGGTTAAAGGACTAGAGACGAAGAAAAAAGGAGTATCGCATCGAATTTGCTTAGTTACGTCACGCTGTGAACTTTGTCCATGCCCTTTGCCGAAGCCAAAAACACATAACAAATGCTTGCCATAAAAGAAACTCATTTTCAATTTCCACGACAAACCAATTATTACAAAGGGAAAGTCCGCGATGTATATACTATTGATGATCAATATTTAGTAATGATCGTTTCAGACCGCATTTCCGCGTTTGACGTGGTACTACCGGAAGCTATTCCATTTAAGGGGCAGGTACTCAACCAGATTGCAGCAAAGTTTTTGCTGGCCACTCAGGACATTGTTCAAAACTGGGTGATCGATGTGCCAGACCCAAGCGTAACAATTGGTAAAATTTGTACCCCCTTTAAAGTTGAAATGGTGATCCGTGGCTATCTGGCCGGTCACGCCTGGAGAGAATATCAAGCGGGAAGAAGGCAAGTCTGCGGAGTTCAGCTTCCCGACGGCTTAAAGGAAAACGACAAACTGCCACAGCCAATAATTACGCCAACAACGAAAGCTTCTGTTGGGCATGACGAGGATATATCTCGGGAGGAAATACTAAATAGAAATATTGTGTCTGAATCAGATTATATCTTACTTGAGCGATATACTCAGCAGTTGTTTCAGCGAGGCACCGAAATGGCAGCAGAAAGGGGATTGATCTTAGTCGATACCAAATATGAGTTTGGAAAAGATCTAACTGACAAAATTACATTGATTGATGAAATTCACACACCCGATTCTTCCAGATATTTCTATTTAGAGGGATATGATGACCGTCAATCTAAAAATGAGAATCAACGTCAGCTATCAAAGGAGTTTGTTAGAAAATGGCTCATTGAAAACGGTTTTCAAGGCAACGATGGCCAGGTTGTCCCGCAGATGACTCCAGAGATTGTGAGTTCTATTTCAGAACGATATATTGAGCTTTTTGAGCGTATAACAGGAGAAAAGTTCCAGAAAGCATCTCAGGAAGATATTCTTAATCGCGTGGAAAGAAATATTCTGGAGTTTTTAAACCGCGCCTAAAAACGAACGAAACCCAAGCCTTTTTTTTTAGCCCTAAAAACATATATTTGTATAGTGAACGAAATAGCTAGCTCAATCAGATGAAATTTACTGTAGACAAGCATGATAAGTATGTATTGATTAAGTTGAATGAGACGAAGCTCAACAGCCTTATGTCTCCTCATCTCAAATCTGAATTGATACTTATGAATACTGAGGGTCAGAGGAACGTTATTTTAGACCTTTCTTCTGTAAGATATTCAGATTCATCCGGATTAAGCAGTTTACTTGTAGGTCATCGTTTGTGCAAGAATGCTGAGGGTGTTTTTATTCTAACAGGAATTAATGACAATATTTCGCGACTGCTAGTTATATCTCAGTTGGAAAATGTGCTGACAATTGTTCCTTCCGTTGAAGAAGCGGTTGATTTGATTTTTATGGAAGAAATTGAAAAGGAATTGAAAAAAGAGGTAAAGTAGCGGGTTCGCAATGCGGTTTGAGGTAAGTATCTTAGGAAGTAGTTCTGCAACTCCGATCTTCAACCGAAATCCAACATCCCAACTTCTCAATATTAATGAACGGCTATTTCTCATAGACTGTGGGGAAGGCACCCAACTGCAGCTTTTAAGATATGGTTTTAAGGCCCAGCGCATTGACCATATTTTTATAAGTCATTTGCATGGCGACCATTATTTTGGGCTCATCGGACTGTTATCATCTTTGCATTTAAACGGACGCACAAAGCCTATGACCATCTTTGCACCGCATGGTCTTCAGGAGATTCTTGAAATGCAATTTAATTATTCGCAGACTAGCCTTAGATACCCTCTTGTTTTTCTGCCAACAGATCACACGGTAAGTGGTCAAATCTTTGAAAACAGTGACATGCAGGTTGAGACAATTATTTTAGACCATCGCATTCCTTGCACTGGGTTTAAATTCAGTGAGAAAAAGAGATCTGGAAAAATCATTAGGGCAAAAGTCGACGAACTAGACATTCCCATCAACTATATTCCGCTGATCAAGGCCGGGCAATCTTTCACTGATAAGGAAGGCAATGTGCATCCTGCTTCTGAGCTTTCTGAAGAATCAAACAAACCAAGATCTTACGCTTATTGTTCAGACACTGTCTGTAGTTGGAGTTACCTAGAACAAATTAAAGGAGTTGATACGCTGTACCATGAGGCTACCTTTATGCATGATATGCTGCTTCGTGCACAGGAAACATTTCATACTACAGCCCTTCAGGCCGGTGAGATCGCTAAGAGAGCTGAAATTAAACAGTTACTTATTGGTCATTTCTCTGCACGCTACCGTGATTTAATTCCATTGTTGGAGGAGACCCGTTCTGTTTTTACAAACACCCAGCTGGCCGTAGAAAGCCAAACCTTCGTTATTTAATCAGTTTTTCTGCCGAACACCGAGAGGTGGACATAGCGTTTTGGATTAGCTTTCAAATCAATCATTAGCTTATCTAAGTTCTCTGCAGACCTGTTAAGTTCAGAGTATAATTTTTTGTCGTTAATAAGCATCCCTAAAGACCCCTCACCAGTGTTGATTTTGCTAACAATCAGTTGCATATCGGCAACGGCTTTATCAGCGTTTTTAATTGTTTGGGTAAAATTAGCTCGGGCTACTTCATCGGTGATCTTGTCTAGATTATTCATTACGGAGGTAATTTTCGAATTGTTGTTTTTGAAGTTTTCAGAAATAGATTCAAGATTTGCAACTATTGAGGCGATATGATTGCTTTGTGATCCAACAAGCGCATCGACCTTACGGGTTGTGCCTTCTAAAGTTTCAAGCGTACGAGCAATACTGGCAAAACTTCTATCAAAATTTTGTTGAAATTCCGGACTAAGAGCTGAGTTGATGGACGTTAGCATCGAGTCAAGTCTTACAATGATCTGCTCAACTTTTTTCTGGATAGGTTGAACCTGATCCATGATATTTTTCTGAATATTCGCATTTAGGGTATCTCCTTCCTGAAGATACTCGTTGCTGTTTGCAAGTTCAAAAACAATTGCTTTTCCACCAAGAAGGTCGGTGCTTTCAAGTCTCGCTATCGTATTTTTGGGAATCGCGTACTCCGGATTTATCTGAAATTGCGCCAGGATCTGCCCGTCTGGCAGAAGAGTTAGTTCAGAAACTCGGCCGATTTGAAAGCCATTCACAAGTACAGGTTTTGATACTTGTAATCCTTCTACTTGAGCATACTTTGCGTAAAATTCCTTTTCATTAGAAAATACATTATTGCCTTTCAAAAAGCTATATCCAACGATCAAAATGGTAATAGCCACGGCCGCAAGTACGCCTACCTTAGTTTCATTTGTTATTCTCAAAACATTAAATTTATTTAGACAATAATGGTTTCAGGCGTTATTCAATTTCGATAATCCTTTTATAAGCCTGGACTGCTTTTAATAAACAATTCGCAATTTCGTTTTGACCTGCTTCAGAGTTTAGATAATCTTCTTCCTCAGGGCTACTTATAAATCCGATTTCAGTTAGCACCGCAGGCATCGCCGCACGCTGCAAAACGGCAAGTGGTTGCTCTTTTACACCTCTATCAATTCTTCCAGTTGAAACATATTCGTCTTGGATAAGAGTTGCTAGCCGTATGCTTTGCTCACGAAAGGTATTCTTCATCATTGAAAACATAATTACACTAGCCGGATCTTTCGGATCAAAACCCGCATAATTATCTTTAGCATTTTCTTTTTCTAAGAGTATTGATGCATTCTCCCTTAAAGCTACGTCTTGCTCTCCCAATCGACCAAAGCCGGCCACCAAAGTCTCTACTCCACGAACAGCAGAACGGTTTTTAAGTGTAGATGGCATTGAATTACAGTGAATTGAAATAAATAGATCGGCATTAGCTTTATTCGCCACATCTATACGCTCATATAGAGGAACAAAAACGTCCGACTTGCGGGTGTATATAACCTTTACGTCTTTAAGATTTTCTTCAAGGGTTTTCCCTACTAGAAGCGCAATTCTTAATGCGACATCTTTTTCCTTTGAATATTTGCCTTGTGTTGACCCATCATGGCCGCCATGCCCAGCATCGATTACTATTGTTTGAATTTTATGTGGAACGACATTTAAACTATTTGTAAAAGATGCAAGCGGAAACATCAGATTTAATAATATTAAGCTTGTAGTTAATCTCTTCAATGGTATAATTTTCATTAATTTTGTCAGTTATTAGAAGGTGTTAAACAAAAATAATATTCATTGCTGAATTTGAAATTTATCAGAGTCTTTTTTCTAAGCTTTCTAATGTCAGGATTGTTGTTATTTACAGCAAATAACCTATTTGCCCAACAAAATATTTTAGGTAAAGATACAATAACTGACCCTCAACTCATACAGTCGGATACAATAACTAAAAAAGTCGTTCTGAGTAGTGCATTAACATCGGAAGTTAATTACGGTGCATTTGATTCGATCGTCGTCGACCATCAGCATAATATCATCTATCTCTATGGTAAAGCAAGAATTCTTTACGAAGAATTTGAGTTAGATGCAGACTACATTAGATTAGATCAGAATAATAATACCGTCTTTGCCAGGGGGTATATAGACAGCCTTACAAATCGGTATTCCCGACGACCGATTTTTAAGCAAGGAAGCGAGCCCCCAATTACTACCGACTCGTTGGTCTATAATTTCGAGACAAAGAAAGTAAAAGTTTACAGCGTTAGTACGCAAGTTGAAGGAGGCTATATTCTAGCAGAAGAAGTTAAAAAAAATGAATATAACGAAGCCTTTATTAATAAAGGGATTTATACAAGCTGCAACCTTCCACACCCGCATTTCGGAATCCATAGTCGTAAATTACTGGTAACTGAAAATCAAGTTCTTACCGGTCCTGCTTATCTTGAGATTGAGGGAATACCTCTGCCTATTGTCGTGCCTTTCGGACTATTTCCAAAAACTAATAAGCGAGCCTCCGGAATTTTATTTCCAACCTTCGGGGAGGATTTTACCAGAGGTTTTTTTATGCGCGACCTCGGTTATTACGTAGGGTTAAATGATTATTGGGGAGCAGAATTTCGAACAACTCTCTATAGCAAAGGCTCTTATGATCTTAGTACATTGGCTAGCTACAGAAAAAATTATAAATTTGACGGGCGAGTAAATTTGAGGTACTCGTCTACCCGGACAGGGGTTGAAGGAACGCCCGGCTATAATCCGACAAAAGATTTTAACATACAGTGGAGCCACTCACAACGACCTGAAGCAAATCCGGGTACTACGTTTAGTGCTTCGGTTAATGCAGGTACTTCAACCTATTTAACGCGTACCGCCGGCGGCGGTTCTTATGATCGCGACGAAGTAACGCGTAACAGTCTGTCCTCCAGTATAAGTTATGGAAAGACATTTGCAAACGGGCTTGTAAATTTTACTTCAAGTTTATCTCATAATCAGGATCTTGCTACAAAAAGAGTATTTCTTCAATTGCCCACATTTAACTTAAATGTGAGTACCATTAGTCCCTTTGATTCAAAGGACCGGGTAGGCGAGCAAAAATGGTATCAGCGGCTAACAGTAGGCTATAGCCTTCAGGGAAGCAATTCAATTGAGACAACAGAAAATCTATTGTTTAAGAGAGAGAGTTTAGAAAAGTTTAAAAATGGTTTTCAGCATAATATTCCTGTAAGTCTTTCTTTAAATTTATTGAAATACATGCAATTCAGCTCAAGTGTTCAATATAGCGAAAAATGGTACTTGCAAACAATAAGAAAGAATTTCGATCCACTACTAAATGCTGTCCAAACCGATACAACAGGTGGATTTGCTCGTGCATATGATTACACCTTTAGTACAGGATTTGCAACAAAGCTTTATGGCAGAAAGAACTTTAGAAAAGGAAAGTTAGAGGCTCTAAGGCATATTATGACCCCATCTTTTAGTTTTAGCTACCGGCCAGATTTTGGCAAAGAAAGCTTTGGATTCTATCGTGATGTTCAAACGAATTCCCTTGGCAACACTCAACGGTATTCTATTTTTGAGCAAGGTATTTTTGGGGGTCCGGGCATCGGCAGAGTTGCAGCAATGGGGTTTTCTGTTGAAAACACCATCGATGGAAAAATACGGGCAAATGGCGATTCAACAAACGCTACTTCGCGTAATATACCGCTATTGCAAGGCTTAAGTTTTTCAGGTAATTACAACTTTGTGGCTGATTCATTCAAATTGTCAACAATTAATTTTGGTGGTCGAACTTCCTTGTTTAAACAATCAATCTCAATCAATTTTTATGGGACTTTTGATCCATATAAGCTGAATAATCTCGGGCAACGCGTTAATGAGTTTGCCGTTAATGATGGCAAGGTTGCACGCCTTACAAGTGCAGGTTTTGCTTTCGATTTTAATCTTAACTCAAAAGCAGGCAAGAGTCGCAATGATGCGCTTCGGCAAGTGGGCGACAACACCGGCCGAACGCCGGCGCAAATTGCCGAACTTGAAAGAATCAGTCGTGATCCTAATTCCTTTGTTGATTTTAGTATCCCATGGAATATCAATGCAGCTTATAGCTTCAATTATTCGAAAACCGGACTGGAAGCAAACATCACGAATACATTAAACCTCACCGGCGACCTAAGTGTGACCCCCAAGTGGAAGGTGCGATATACGTCCGGATATGATTTCCAGACAAAAGGCATTAGTTATACGACATTTTCGATTTTACGCGACCTTCATTGCTGGGATATGTCGTTTAATTGGGTGCCTTTTGGGCAGTATCGTAGTTACAGTTTTGATCTGAAAGTCAGATCTTCTATACTTCAGGATTTGAAATTAAGTCGACGCCGCGATTATTTTAATAATTTTTAGATGTTAGCCGAAATAATAACTATTGGAGATGAAATTCTTATTGGGCAGATTGTCGATACCAATTCTGCTTGGATTGCTAAGCAGTTAAATGATATTGGTGTTCGCGTAAAGCAAATCACCTCGGTTTCTGATGATCGATTACACATTCTTGAAGCACTGCAGACCGCTTGTAAGCGTGCTCAAATAGTACTCATAACCGGCGGACTTGGACCCACCAAAGACGATATTACAAAAAAGACTCTTGCAGAATATTTCCGAGTGGACATGCGCCAGGACGCTTTGACACTTGAACTTGTAGAAGATATTTTTAGAAAAAGCAACAGGCCAATGCTCGACGTTAACACCCGTCAGGCGGATGTGCCTTCAAATTGTACTGTGCTGCCTAATAAGAATGGGACAGCACCTGGAATGTGGTTTGATGATCTTGAGAATATATATATATCTCTTCCCGGAGTGCCTTTCGAGATGATGATTTTGGTTGAAGAAGAGGTGCTGCCGCGACTAAAATCTCATTATAGCTTACCCATAATTGTGCATCATACGGTACTTACTGCTGGTATTGGAGAGTCTTACCTTGCAGATAAAATATCGGGAGTAGAAGACTCATTACCCTCACATATTAAGCTAGCTTATTTGCCTAAGCTCGGACAAGTTAGACTAAGGTTTAGCGCTTATGGCACGGATAAGCAGCTACTTGATAGCGAGATTGATCATTATATCGATCAAATCACCCATCTAATCGGCGAATATATCGTTACGTCCGAAGATAAACCGATCGAGAAAGTCATTCTTGAATTCATGGAGGCTCGCAGTTTATCGCTTTCTGTAGCAGAGAGCTGTACCGGTGGATACCTGTCACAACTTATAACCCGGCATCCTGGTTGTAGTAAGGTGTTCTTGGGAGGAGCAATTTCATACTCCAACCACTTGAAAATAAAAATGTTGGAAGTTTCTGAAGCAACTATTGCGCAATATGGAGCAGTAAGCCAGCAAACGGTTCGAGAAATGTCTTCGGGCGCTCAAAGGATCTATGGATCCGACTATTCAATTGCTATTAGCGGAATTGCCGGCCCGGATGGGGGCACTCCAACCAAACCGGTTGGGCTCGTTTGGATTTCTGTATCCGGTAAATACCATACGTTGGCAACTGAATTTAAATTCGGCAGAAGGCGAGAGCAGAACATCGAGCGAGCCGCCGTGAGTGCCTTGATCATGCTTCTTAAATTGCTTCGAGAAGAACAGTCTACTAGTTAAAAGCTTATGTTTGTTTTTTTGCAAAAGTGTTAAATATGGCAGAGTATGAATTATTGCTTCCTAAAATGGGAGAAAGCGTTGCAGAAGCCACCATTATTAAGTGGAATAGACAACCTGGGGATGCTGTAAAGGAAGATGATGAAATTGTTCAAATAGCTACTGACAAGGTAGATTCTGATGTGCCTTCACCCGTCAAAGGAATACTTAAACGGCAGTTATGCAAGGAAAATGATGTAGTACGGGTAGGGGAGGTTATTGCAATTATAGAAACAGCGCAAGTCATCAGTAGTTCTGATCCCTCAGATTCGATAGAAGAAGCTCCAGATGAAGAAGTTTACGCCGATGAATTTGTGGCTGACGAAATACCAGGTATCGACTATTTAAATACTGTAGCGAAAGATATCGGTGATCAAACTGATGATAGTGCCGGGTCGGAATTTTATTCGCCTTTGATTAGGAGCATCGCCGCCGAAGAACGAATTTCTCTGGAAGAACTCAATAAAATTAAAGGAACCGGTTTACAAGATCGCGTTACAAAGCAAGACCTTTTAGATTATATCAGCTTTAGAAATGGGGCTAGTAATTCAGTTGTCTCGGCGTCAGAAAAACATGCGCTTGTAGAAGAGCCAAAATTGGAGCAAAAAATTAGTCAATCTAAACCGGTTTCTTTATCAGGCGGAGATGAAATTATTGAAATGGATAGAATGCGTCGCTTAATTGCAGAGCATATGGTGATGAGCAAGCAGATATCACCACATGTTAACTCATTTGTCGAAGTGGACGTTACTAACCTAGTACACTGGAGAGATAAAATTAAAGCAAGCTTTCAGTCTACTCACGGAGAAAAAGTAACTTTTACACCTATTTTTGTTCAAGTCGTCGCAAAAGCGATCGTTGATTTTCCAATGATTAATGTATCTGTAAACGGAACGCAGATCATCAAAAAGAAAAACATTAATATCGGAATGGCAACTGCCTTGCCTTCTGGCAATCTGATTGTTCCGGTGATCAAGAATGCTGACCAACTGAGCCTGCCGGGTCTGGCTAAATCAGTAAACGACCTGGCAAATCGGGCCCGAGCCAATAAGCTACGACCCGACGATGTGCAAGACGGCACATTTACGATTACAAATATTGGTTCTTTTGGAAACACAATGGGTACACCCATCATAAACCAGCCTCAGGTAGCGGTTATAGCTTTTGGTGTCATTAAAAAGAAGCCGGCAGTTATTGAGACAAATTTTGGCGATATGATCGGGATCAGGCATATCATGATTTTATCATTAGCTTATGATCACCGAGTTGTTGACGGAGCCCTTGGTGGGATGTTTGTCAAAAGAGTTGCTGATTACCTTGAAAATTGGGATTCTGAATTAAAGGTCTGAAATACCCATGTTGTCAACATCGCAATTTTTCAAAAAATTGCCAATTTCCTTTGTAAGGATTTCTGTTTCTATTAAGAAGCCATCATGTCCGTAAAAAGAATTGATTTCTGCGTAACGTGCATTGCTGATATGCTGCGCCAGAAATTTTTGTTCTTCCGGCGGAAATAGCAAATCTGAAGTTATACCAATTACCAGAGTTTTCGCACTGATATATTTTAAGGCATCTTCAATTGTGCCCCTGCCACGTGCAAGGTTATGGCTATCCATCGCTTTGCTCAAATACCAATAACTATAGGCATCAAATCGATTGATTAATTTTTCTCCTTGATACTTTTGATAAGATGAGGCCTTAAAATCATCAGTAATCTCAGTTGATGTTTCTTGCTGTGACGTGCCATATGTTTCATACGTTCGATACGAAAGTAAAGCCATACTACGAGCTGCTTTTAGACCTTGTCTGCCTCCTTCTAGGGATTCGGATTTGAATGTTGGATCAGCGCTAATCGCCAGCCGCTGACTTTCATTAAACGCAATGCCCCACGGAGAATGATAGGCGTTAGTTGCAATTAACACAAGGTGTTGTATGCGTTTTGGTTCTGCAATAGCCCATTCGGAAGCTTGTTGGCCACCTAAGGAACCGCCAATGAGCAGCTTTACTTGTGTGATCTCCAAATGATCGGCAAGTAGTTGGTGGACACGTGCCATGTCGCGTGTGGTGTATTGCGGAAAGGAGAGGCAAAAAGATTTCTCTGTCGCCGGATTCCGGCTTGCTGGGCTGCTCGTCCCATAGGGCGATCCCAGCACGTTAGGGCAAATAATAAAATGTTCGTTGGTATTAAAAATCCTATTCGGCCCAACCATTCCTTCCCACCATTCTGAAGCATCAGAATTTCCGGTTAGAGCATGACAGATCCATATTACATTGTCTTTCTTTTCATTAAGTGTGCCAAAACTATGGTATGCTATATGCAAGTCTGGAAGGTTTTTGCCACTTTCCAGTTCAAAAGACTTATTGTACTTATAGGTTTTGAATTCTTTCATTCTCAATCTGTTGTTGTGTTTTTAATAGGCAATCCGACAATTGGGAAATCTTTAAGCGATTTTCGGATTTTACTTAGAATTGCATGCAACAGATAGAAATAGTTTGTTCTCAGCTCTAAGCTGTAGGAGGTTCATGATTGAACCGCAGGGATTATGGTTTCCTTGTTTCATGGTTAAAAATTTATTTGTTCCCGGTTATTTTTCGGGACAGGATTTGGCACCTTCTGTATCCAGGGTTGCCAGTGGGTCTGTGAGCCTGTCTCTCGCCACTTCTTTATAAATCAAAACCTAATCGTAGTCGAGGTAATGATAGATAGGTATTGCTACCAAATAATAATTCAAATATAGAAGCATTTGATAGCAAAAACCAAATTTAATTTCAATCCAGTTATAACTAATTGATTGTCAATTGTAAATCTTCAATCAAATCTGCCTGATTTTCAAGGCCTACCGAAATTCGAAGCAAGTTTTGTGGCGTTTTCGTATTCGGACCTTCTACCGCAGCGCGTCGCTCTACCAGACTCTCTACGCCTCCTAAACTGGTGGCCTGGGAAAAGAGTTTCAAGCTCCCGGCAATTCGCTGAGCTTCTTCTGCGCCGCTCCTTACTATAAAGGAAATAACAGCCCCAAAACTGCTCATCTGCGCTGCGGCTATGGTATGCCCTTCATTACTTTTTAGTCCGGGATAGTACACCCGTTCAACACGGGGATGATTCTCCAGAAACTCTGCAATTTTCATAGCATTTTCTGCGTGGCCGCGCATCCGGTATGGCAGCGTTTTAATTCCACGTACGGTTAAGTAACAATCGAAGGGTGAGGGAACGGCCCCTGATAGCTCCTGATTGCGTCTTATCCTCTCCCATAATTTAGTCTTGTCTTTTGTAATTAATGCTCCCCCTAGAACATCGCTATGACCCCCGAAATATTTTGTTGTGGAATGCATCACCAAATCGACCCCCATTTCAATGGGCCGTTGAAAAATTGGAGTTGCGAAGGTATTATCACAACAGACCAATATGTTATGCCTTTTAGCGATAGAGACTATTGCGAGAATGTCTGTAACTTTTAATAATGGATTCGATGGAGTTTCAATCCAAATAGCCTTTGTTTCTTTTCGTATATGTCCCTCTATTGACTTTTGATCAGACATGTCCACGAAGTCGACTTCAAGTATCCCATTAAAAACTTCGTTTAACTGAGCTCGCAGGCCGTGATACATATCGTCTGGTGCGATGATATGGCTACCTGGCTCTAAAGCTTGAAAAAATGCACCCCCAGCAGCATTTCCCGATGAAAACGAACACGCGTCGGCACCACCTTCAAGCTTTGATAAAACTTGTTCTAGAGATGAGCGGTTTGGATTCGACGCACGGGTATATATATAATTACTTACCGGAGCCCCATTCTCATCGCGTTTAAACGTCGTGCTCAGTGTTATGGGTTGAATAACGGCTCCTGTTGCAGCATCTACTGTATTTCCTGCATGTATCGCGATTGTTTCAAGTTTCATATGAAATATCTAAAAGATTAAGCAAATGTACGCACATTGGCTCTCTAATTTAATGGTATTGCAACTGGATGATAAACGAATTATAACATTATCGTATTTTTGTATTAATAATCATAATGGACACTGAAAGAACACTCTCGATAATATTAAAAGATCCCACTCTTTCGCCCGACCTGAGATCAATCGCCCTTAAAGTACAAAATGAAGAAAGAATTTCATTTGACGATGGAATACTTCTTTATGAAAAGGGAGATCTTGCATATTTAGGTACTCTCGCTAATTTCATTCGCGAAAAGAGACACGGAAATAAAACCTATTTCAACCGTAATTTTCATATCGAGCCAACCAATCTTTGTGTTTACGATTGTAAGTTTTGTTCGTATTCCCGCCTAATTAAGCAACGTTCAGAAGGTTGGGAATATACAATGGAAGAGATGTTGGATATCGTTAAGAAGTACGACGATCAGCCCGTTACCGAGGTTCATATTGTCGGAGGCGTACTTCCTCAATATGATCTTAAGTTTTATATGGACCTGTTTACCCAAATCCGTGAACATAGACCGGGACTTCATGTAAAAGCATTAACACCAGTTGAGTACCATTACATTTTCAAAAAAGATAAAGTTGATTATCCTACCGGGATGAAAATGATGAAAGAGTCCGGACTCGATTCTATCCCAGGGGGAGGCGCTGAAATTTTTCATCCGGAGATCCGCGAACAGATCGCAAAAGACAAATGCACCGGCGAACAATGGCTTCAAATCCATGAAGAATGGCATAAATTAGGAATGAGGTCTAATGCAACGATGCTTTATGGTCATATCGAAAAATATTGGCACCGCGTTGATCATATGGAACATTTAAGAAGCTTGCAGGATAAAACCAGAGGCTTCCAGACCTTTATTCCTCTAAAGTTTAGAAATAAGGATAATCAAATGTCTGATGTTAAAGAGGTTTCTACAATTGAAGATCTGCGAAATTATGCCATTGCACGAATTTATCTAGATAATTTTGATCATATTAAAGCTTATTGGGCGATGATAAGTCGTAATACCGCGCAACTTGCATTAAATTTTGGAGTAGACGATATCGACGGTACACTTGACGATACGACCAAAATTTACACGATGGCCGGCTCAGAAGAACAGCATCCGGCGATGAGCACAAAAGAGCTTGTTTCGCTTATAAAAGATGTCAATAGACAGCCAATTGAGCGAGATACATTTTATAATATCATTACCGATTATAGTAATTTTGAATTTCCAGACGACGAAAAACCCAAGTTTTATAGATTGCCAGTGTTGAATTAATTACACGACAAGAATGAGAGAAGGCGAAGCCAAAATTATTTCGAACGAGCAAGATATTTTCCCATCGGGAGATCCGGGTGCTCGACCAGCAACTGGGCCTAAGGCAGTCAAAACTGTATATATTATTCGCCACGGGGAAACGGATTTGAACAAAAACGGAATTGTACAAGGCCGTGGCATGAATACTCACTTAAATGAACTAGGCAGGCAGCAGGCCGAAGCTTTTTACCAGTGTTACAATCATATTCCTTTCGATAGAATTTACACTTCTACACTTAGGAGGACTCATCAAACAGTAAAAAGGTTTATTGATGACGGTATCCCATGGGTTCAATATGCCGGACTGGATGAATTAGGTTGGGGAATACATGAGGGGCAGGAAAGTACCGATGAGCTAAAATCTGCATTTGTCAAGATGATGGCCGGTTGGAGAAACGGTGATGTCCATCTGAAATTTGAAAATGGCGAAAGCCCGATGGAAGTAAAAGAAAGGCAGCTCGAAGTGTTCGAAAAATTGATTGAAGTTAACAATGATCAGAACATTTTGATTTGCATGCATGGCAGAGCGATGCGACTATTTCTTTGTGTCTTAACAGGAAAGTCAATCACCGAGATGGATGATTTCCCACATCAGAATACAACTTTGTATAAATTGAGCTATGACGGTGAAACGTTTTCAATTACGGACTTTAATAATATCGATCATTTGAAAAATGATAAGATAATTGATGGCGAATAAAATAAGGGTATCTGCTGTTTCTTACACCAACACGATGCCCTTTGTGTATGGCTTGCAACATTCGACCATAATCAATTCCATCGATTTAACTCTCGACGTCCCGGCCATTTGTGCTTCTAAGCTTATTGAAAATCAAGCGGATATAGGATTAGTGCCGGTGGTTGCGCTTCTTGATATTCCCGAATATCACATTATCTCCCGCTATTGTATTGGCGCTGTAGCGGCGGTAAATTCAGTTTTTATTTTTAGTAACAAACCAATCGGGAAAATCGGCAGTCTTCGTCTTGATTTGGAGTCGCGTACTTCTAACCAGCTGGCAAAAATTCTTCTTAAACGGCACTGGCATGCCGATCCAATTTTTACCACTACGGGAAGCGCAGATGCGTTTGTAGAGATAGGCGACCGAACTTTTGGTAAAAAGGATAAGTTCCCATTTGTATATGATCTTGCAGAAGAGTGGATAAAATACTCAGGTCTTCCTTTTGTATTTGCTGTTTGGGCGTCAAATAAAAATATCTCGAATGAATTTTTAGACCGATTTAATGAAGCACTGTGTTTCGGACTAGAGAATCGAATTGAAGTGATTAAGCAGATACGTCTACGGGATGATTTTGATATCCTACACTATCTCATGAACTCTGTCGATTATGCGTTGGACGAGAAAAAACGAAAAGGTCTAAGTCTGTTTCTTGAATTAGTGAGAGAATTAGATAAACCCAGTCAAAAGGTCTGAATTCTTAGCTTGTCGTCTTTTTTAAGAAAATAAAGCTCTAACATATACGTAATTTGAAAACTTTTCTACTTAATTTTTTATCGGCTTTACCGCAGATCCCGGGGGCTCGCCGTCGTCGCTTAGCTTAAAGACGGATCTGTCTGTACTTAGCCTTAATGCCCAGCAAGAGTGTCGTGCCTTAGGATGTTTAGATTTTATTCGATTTAACAGCATTTTAAAATCGTTCTCCGATGATATCGGAAACGCAAAAGCGATGAATTTGCTTCCATTATTACTGTAAACCCCTTCCGATGGAATAGTAATACTTTTGTAGGAGCTGGAAAGTTCCACGTTAGAGTACAGTTGTAGCGTAGTGTATTTGTAACGAATCTGGACCAACTGCAATCACTTCAGCGGGTTTTGTTGCTATGGCAGGCGCTTTAATACCTCTGCCCCAATTTTTAGGAGCAACGAAAACGCGAGCTTCATCCCAAAGTCTGGCTTTAATAAACATGTCTAGGGTTTTAGCTCCACCCTCAATAATGACCGACTGAACATCAAAAATATACAACTGATAGGCGATCAGCTGGGGTAGGTAATAGTCAAAATCCTCTAGCTGTATATATTTGACATTTTCGGATACCTCTGTTTTTATTTCGTTGAAAACGATTGTTTCTGTTAATTGATCAAATAGATGCAAGGATTTAGGCAACTCTAGCCTACGGTCTATTAAAATCCTTTTTGGGTTTCGACCTCCCTCAATAAGTCTTGTGTTTAATTGTGGATTATCTATTAGAGCAGTGTTCTTCCCAACTAAAATTGCATCTTCTTCATTTCGCCATTTATGCACCAGTAGTTTTGAGGATTCTGAGGAAATCCATTCTTGACTATCATTTTCAGGTGCGAAATACCCATCGGCAGTTTGAGCCCATTTTAAAATAATATAGGGTCTCTGCATACGGACACGAGTAAAGAATCTCTTGTTTAAGTTTTCGCATTCGGCTTCTAATACTCCAGTAATAACTTCTATTCCTGCATGTCGAAGTATCTCAATTCCTTTGCCATTTACCTGGTCAAAAGGATCGCGGCAGCCAATAATTACTTTTGGGATAGCGTGCCTGATAATGAAGTCTACACAGGGAGGGGTCTTTCCATAATGAGCACAGGGTTCTAGGCTAACATATATTTCTGATTTTTTTAAAATAGTTTCTGCATTCTCGAAGTTGTCTAATACGGCCCTTATTGCATTCACTTCAGCGTGAGGCGCGCCATATTGCTCGTGGTAGCCCTCAGCGATTATCTGCCCGTCATTTACTATAACACAGCCTACCATAGGGTTAGGGCTTACTCTTCCTGATGCCAATTGAGCAAGCTCAATGCAACGCAGCATAAATTTTTCCAGATCAGACACATACAAAAGTAGCTTTTTTGTTTCTTTGTCTATGTTGACCATCGCCGAAATTGAAAAGCAGTTCGTTAAAGATCTTAAGACTATTTACGAGCTTAGCGAGATAAAGGAGATTTTTCTTCAAGTAATGGAAGACTACTTAAGGGTAAAAAAGTCGTATTTATTACTTCATAAGAAAGAATCCCTTCAAGTTAATCAAGTAGAGGATTTAAAAGCCATACTAAAAGCGCTTAAATCGGGCAGACCGATTCAATATATTTTAGGTGAAACAGAATTTTACGGATTGCGAATTAAAGTAAACAGCTCTGTGCTTATTCCTCGCCCTGAAACCGAAGAGTTAGTATTCCTAGCTTTAAGCAGTATAGAAGAGAGGGGAGAAACGGCTTCAGCGCTTAATGTTCTGGATGTTGGCACCGGGAGCGGATGCATTGCCATCAGTCTGAAAAAGCATCTTTCTTCAGCGAAAGTTCAGGCAATAGATGTTTCTATCGATGCTCTGCAAGTTGCGATAGAAAATGCGAAAGCTAATGAGGTTGAGATCGAATTTATCGAAAGAGATGTTCTTCTAGATCAATTTCCAGAACAACGATATGCATTAATTATTAGCAATCCTCCCTATATCACAGAGGATGAAAAAAATACTATGCACCTAAATGTGCTTGATTTTGAACCTTGGCAGGCATTATTTGTTCCGAATGATGACCCTCTAATTTTCTATCGGCGAATAGCAGACCTTGCGTTTAGCTGCTTACTTAAAAATGGAGAACTATTTTTTGAGATCAACGAACGATTTGGCCTAGAGGTTGTAGAAATGTTAGAAAATAAGGGATTTCAGGCGAGAATAGTTAAGGACATTCAGGGAAGAGATCGCATGGTCAGAGCGATTATTAATTCGTAAAGTCAGCCCTTAGTTTTATACAGCAATTTCTTTTTTTCTATACATAGTTTCCGTTTACTTGTCAAAATTGTTATCGAACTACATAAAAGAGAAGGCATTTTCATAGAAATAGAAAATTGGATTCTCTTTTGAATAAGTTAAGAAAATCTATGATGAGGCCTACCAAGCCTACATTTTTAAAGCCATTAATCGTCCAGCAAAAGAGGAAATACGATGTCATTATCTGCAAGATAGTATTTGCGCTAGCCCTAATAATGTCGATTTATTTTACAGTATGACGCGCTACAATATGCATGCAATATCTGCGATCTATCTTTTGGCCTTTTCATAGGCCCCGTTCATAATCCGTTTTTCGACGTCAACAATTTTCGGCACCTTAGTTTGTTCGGCGGTACTACTTTGATCGAATTACATTGGATTTATAGCAATAAAAAAAATTCGGTTGTGTGTTTCACCGACGGGTTTTAACCAAACCAGACTGTCATTTAAAAGAAATTGTTTTTGCTTAGATGTTAAAAATTACAAAAGAATTCACGGCGATGGTTTAATTGAAATATCATATTAATTTCATTTATAACTTTATTTTTCAGGGCTACTGATTAAGAGATTAAGTTATATTTGTATCATAAAATACTACATAACGAATGTCCGTGAGAGGAAATCAGTTTAAGTCCAATTCTTTTCGAGATGAACCACGCACTAAACCTGCAAAGGGTGAATATGCCCCCAAAGAAAAGTTGGAAGTGCTTCCAAAATTTAAATTCGATGATGGCCGTGCAATAAAGATTCTTGGATTATTTCTGTTGATGCTTTCTCTTTATTTTATGGTTGCATTTACTTCTTATCTTTTTACCTGGGAAGAGGATCAAAGCTATGTGCTAGATGCAAATGGAGGATGGAGTAATCTTTTCAACACAGGGGAAGTCGCGAAGAGTGGTATTATAAGTCCGATAGTTGAAAACTGGCTTGGAAAAGTCGGCGCACTACTTTCTCATCAGTTTATCTATGAATGGTTTGGGATAGCGTCGTTCTTATTTATTGCTATATTTTTCATTATTGGCTACCGTTTATTGTTTAAAGTCCGCCTCGTTTCAATTATTAAAACATTAAGCTACTCTTTTTTTCTGCTTGTATTTACGTCGGTAACGTTTGCTTTTTTTCATAGTTTTTTTTCAGACTTCCCTCATTTTCTTGAAGGAGAGTTCGGATTCTGGATTAACCGCTTGCTTGAAGCACAAATTGGAAATTCAGGTATCGCCGGATTACTAGCATTTGCCGGATTAACGACCCTTATCATTGCTTATAATATAGATTTTAAAATCCCCGAAAGGAAAAAGCCTTTACCGGATATTTTAACAGATTCGGGTGTAAAGCTGGAGGATGAAATCAAATCTGTTCCGGTAGAGTTTCCTCTAAAAAATAACTTTCTCGATGAGCAGTTAGTGAATGAACACGTTCTGCTTCCTGATCCTGTTAGTGAGGATACAATGGAGGTTTTATTTAATGAAAACGAAGTGGCCGCTCTTTCTGTCCCGGAATTCATTATAGAAGAAACGGCCGAAGATAAAAAAGCGGAGGCTCTTGTGGAGCAGTTTGGAAATTATGATCCCCGCCTCGATCTTTCAAGTTATAGGCAACCGTCGCTTGATCTCCTTGAGAATTACGGATCAAATAAGATTTCTGTCAATTCTGAAGAATTAGAAGCCAATAAGAATAAGATTGTTGAAACTCTCAATCATTACAATATCGAGATAGATAAGATTAAGGCAACGATTGGGCCTACTGTTACTTTATACGAGATTATCCCAGCACCGGGGGTGCGAATTTCGAAGATTAAGAATCTGGAGGATGATATTGCGCTTAGTCTGGCTGCTTTAGGTATCCGTATTATCGCCCCCATGCCAGGTAAGGGTACGATCGGCATCGAAGTGCCTAATCAGAACCCTGAGATGGTTTCTATGCGTTCAGTCCTGGCTACAGAAAAGTTTCAAAATACAACTATGGATCTTCCGATTGCTTTAGGAAAGACCATATCTAATGAGGTATATATCGCTGATCTTGCAAAAATGCCTCACTTGCTTGTCGCAGGTGCCACAGGTCAGGGTAAATCTGTGGGGATTAACTGTATATTGGCGTCATTGCTCTATAAGATGCATCCTTCACAGCTCAAATTTGTGCTGATTGATCCAAAGAAGGTAGAGCTAACGCTATTTCGTAAGATCGAACGTCATTTTCTGGCAAAGCTACCGGGAGAAGAAGATGCAATTATTACCGATACTAAAAAGGTAATTAATACTTTGAATTCCTTGTGTATCGAGATGGATCAACGGTATGATCTGCTTAAGAATGCCGAAGTAAGAAATCTAAAGGAGTATAACGCGAAATTTATTCATCGCAAATTAAATCCGAATGATGGACATAAATTTTTGCCTTTTATCGTTCTTGTGATTGATGAATTTGCAGATTTGATGATGACGGCTGGAAAGGAAGTAGAAACGCCAATCGCGCGTTTAGCCCAATTAGCTCGCGCAGTTGGTATACACTTGGTTATTGCTACCCAAAGACCATCTGTCAACATCATAACAGGTACTATCAAGGCCAATTTCCCGGCCAGATTAGCATTTAGAGTCTTGTCTAAAATAGATTCCCGTACAATTCTTGATTCTGGTGGTGCAGATCAACTTATCGGGCGCGGAGATATGTTGTTTTCTACCGGTAATGACCTGATAAGACTTCAATGTGCCTTCGTCGATACTCCTGAGGTAGAACGGATTTCTAACTTCATTGGCGAACAGCGGGGCTATCCATCAGCATGGATGCTACCTGAATATACCGATGAAGCCGGAGAGGGAAGCTCGAAGGATTTTGATCCGGATAACCGCGATCCGTTCTTTGAAGATGCGGCAAGACTGATCGTAATGCACCAACAAGGTTCAACTTCCCTTATCCAAAGAAAGTTAAAACTTGGATATAATCGGGCGGGGCGGATAATTGATCAATTAGAGTCTGCTGGTATCGTCGGACCATTTGAAGGTAGTAAGGCTAGGGAAGTACTTATCGGCGATGAGCATTCTTTGGAACAATTTTTAGGGACTCTTAATAACAAAAGTTGAATTTAGAAGATGAGAAAGGTTATTGTCGTGGGTGCGATTCTTCTAAGTTCGTTAGGTGCTGTTTTCGCACAGACAGATACGAAGGCAAGAGCAATTTTGGCGCAGGTGAGCAAGAAATATCGTTCATACGATATAGTTAAGATTGGTTTTACTTACACTTTAGAGAATCCACAAGCGAAGATTAATGAAATCCAAAGCGGCACTCTTTACGTAAAATCGAAAACAAACAAGTTTAAAGTTGACCTTAAAGAGCAGGAATTGTTAAGTGATGGAATATCTCAGTGGACCTATTTGAAAGCGGACAAGGAAGTTCAGCTAAATGATGTCGATACAGATCCTAATTCGTTAAATCCTGCGAAGGTTTTTACCATGTATGAAAAGGGATTTAAGTATGCTCTTGTTGGAAACGCAAAGCTTAACAATCGCGTAACTAACGTTATAGAGCTTACGCCATTTGACACAAAGAGATCTTTCTTTAAAGTACGTTTAAACATAGATCTGGTAAATAAGCAGCTTGTGAAAGCTGTTATTTTTGATAAAAATGGCAGTCGTTACACCTATACCATTCAATCATTTATCCCAAACGTCAAAGTACCGGAATCTATTTTTTCGTTTGATCCTAAACAGCATCCTGGCGTCGAAGTAGTCGATCTTAGATAATGGATGACAGAGCATTAAAAAGGGTTTAGATACGATCAGTATATGAGCTCTTTTCTTATTTTTGGAAATGCCAGTCACATTTACTCAGCACACCCTTGAAAAGCTAGAAATCTTGCTAAAGGCTATAGACTATAAAGTTAGGTATGAAAAAGGGAATTTTAAGACAGGAGCATGCTTATTAGAAGCTCATAAAGTAATCGTTGTAAATAAATTTTCAAATCTGGAGAGCAAGATAAATGCCCTCGCAGAAATTTTGCAAAATATGGAAGCGGACGAAGCCTTATTTGATGAAAAACAAAAGCAATTTTATTACTTGCTTAAACAAACAACTCTAAAGCTTTGAAGATTACAATATTGGGCAGCGGAACTTCCCAAGGTATTCCGGTAATTGCTTGTCCTTGTTCGGTTTGCTCGTCAGATGACCTGAGAGATAAACGTCTGCGAGTGTCTGTATTAATTGAACATGAAGGAAAAAATATAGTTATTGATTCCGGACCGGATTTTCGTTACCAGATGCTTCGAGCCGGTGTAAAACATCTTGAAGCTATACTATTCACGCACGAACACAAAGACCATATCGCTGGACTAGATGATATCCGAGCATTTAACTACCGGCAACAAACAGCGGTGAACGTTTATGCGCATCCTAGGGTTCATGAAGCCATAAAGAGGGAATTTCACTACGCATTTTCTGAATCGAAATACCCAGGATTACCTGTTATTACTCTTCATGAGATTGAAAATACAGATTTTTCGGCGGAAGGGATCAGCGTTGTACCAATAGAGGTTATGCATCATTTATTGCCGGTGTTCGGCTTTAGGATTGGAGATTTTACCTATATAACAGACGCGAAAACAGTATCCGAACGAGAAAAACGAAAGATATATGGTTCTAAAATACTCGTTATCAATGCCTTACAGAAAGACAATCATTTATCTCATTTTACATTAGATGAAGCCATTGCCTTTGCTGAAGAAATAAGAGCTGAAAAGACGTATTTTACCCATATCAGTCACAAAATGGGTTTACACGCAGATGTTTCAAAACTGCTGCCGCCGGGTATTGAGATTGCTTATGATGAGATGGTGTTTGAAATTTGACTTAAGAAAGCTAAGTGTTTCCTAGTTCCGGTCGTTTCTCTTGTTTTGAAAAAAAGTAGCCACTCAGGAGCGGTCCCTATAGTGATCTGCAACAACTACCGAATTGGTAGGCTGAGCGTACTAAACTAACATAGGACTTGTTGTACCCGGGAGCAGATTCGAACTGCCACACCTGTTAAGGCGCCACCCCCTCAAAGTGGTGCGTCTACCAATTTCGCCACCCGGGTATTTATCTCGCTTTAAAGACAGAAAAAAGGCCTAATGGCACTGTCAATGCGCAGCTAAATTAGGCTTTTTTTGCGTATTTTAAACTGTGCTTGTTCAAATACATGGCTGCGCTTCTCCGCCTTTCCGCTTGCTATTTTTTTGTTTTCTTTTAAAGAAGGGGCAATGAATATCTGACTTTCATGCCGAAAACTAGCGATTAATCGCGCAGAATTGTAGAATAAAATTTCATGAGTTTAGCTGCTATAAATATTTTAGGTTCACAAAAATTAAACAAAAATGGACGGCTATTTAAAAACTTCATTCAATTAATGAGTCGGCGTGAGCATAATATGAGCTCGGTGCGTGCCGGCATCCATTAGCCAAGGGGCTCCGCCGGGCAATGGTGCGGTAGACAGTCCAGTTGATTCTGCGGTTGCATACGGAACGTAAACAACCCAGCGATAAGTTGCCTCTTGTTCATTTTTACCCGCAAAAACATAAAGGGTGCTCGGATGGGTAGGCATTTTTAACGCTCCGCTCTTCGCTTCCTTTTCGCGGAGATTAAAAATTTCTTTAGTCGTTTTGCCTTGCGCTACGAGCGCGCGCCCTCTAGCCATAAAAGGGTTAAGGTCCTTGTGGTAGCAAGCTACATCAAAACCCGCTCTCTTTGGGTTATCGGCAAGGCAAATCAAGTTATTGGTTCCTTCTTTCAGCACTACGAGGTTTCCGCTTTGATCATAGCCAAGTACCGTACATTCAGCTCTCAAATGCTCGGGCGCAGCAAGCAATGCCGATTTTATCTGTGTGTCTTTAGGTGGGATCTGGGCAAGAGTGTCAAAGGATAGGAACGCTAGAGCGATACACAAGGCAAGTAGTAGTGTTTTCATGATCGTCATTTTAGAGTGTTTGGTAACTGATGTCTTTCTAAATTTAATAAAACCTGTGACGTCAACAAATTTATTTACTCCGATACCTGAGAGCCACTTGATCGCACTAATTACAAAATCGTTCTGCCTCAACAGCATCGAGTGTTTGACCATGTTTTGACGCACTAGGGCCTTGCAGCCGTTGCACCGGGAGGATTATACCCCATCAATTTTTTCGCCCAGGAAATAAAATATTTTACGTTGGGTGCATCGGTATGACCGCCGTCGTGCTGCCGCCAGGCGAGTTCGCCACCAATTGGTCCAACATTGAACGCTGGCATCACTTCTGTTTTATAATCGTTTGAAACGCCTAAATCACGAGCGCCTAATAACTTAAATGCCGGACCGGCAGCAATTGCAGCCATATAGCTTCCCTGCTGATCGAGCCATTTCGCATCGCCTTTTTCAGGAATTCCATAACTTATAAAAGTAAGCCTCGGTGCGCAAAGGGCAATAAGCTGGTGTTGGTCTACCGGGATATCGCCTCCGTTCTTGCTGCCAAAGCTTGATTCCGAAGCGCCGTATTTCATAAAGTTGCCAGCCATCCAATAGTACTCTCCTCCGGTAAGGCTTTCTACTGCCTCGCCCCAATTTCTGCGATGTAGGGTTGCACCTCCTTTTCCGGAAGATCCAATAAGACCCATGGCAAAGCGTGGTTCGAAAGCAAGTGTTACAAGCGCTGCCTTACCATATCGGGAAACTCCTTCGATGCCAACACGTTTAGAATCAACAGCAGGATCACTTTCTAGGTAATCTAATCCTCTGGCTGCCCCCCATGCCCATGCGCGCAAAGCGCCCCAATCATCGGGTTTGCGTGGCTGTCCTTTGTTGACTAAACCAATTATTCCACGCGTAATGCCGGCACCATTATCAGCCTGTATGCTCGCAGGGTCTATTAGAACGTATCCCCATCCCGCAGCTATCAGCTGTTGGGCAGTTGGTGGGTCACCTGCCGGAGTAGCTGGTGGTCCGGGTGGCAAAGCGGTGGCCGGCCTAGTGATCGGATTATAAGCCGGATATTGTTCAAGTATTGCTTTGACATCGGGGTCTGATTTCGACAAAAGATCACGCAATGCGGCGTTAATTTTATCCAATCCTTCCTGATTGGGCTGGGCCGGTGCAGGAAGTGCACTTCTTCCAAACATCATTAAAACCGGTACTGGACCTTTGGCATCTGCTGGAATGACAAGTGTCATTGCAATATTCACGCTGATTAGAGGATAATTTGAATTGTCTACCCGACCTACGAGCTGTTTCGCTATAACCGGTATTCTGCCAACAACTTCTCTGTCTGTTACTAAAACTTTCCAGGTTACATTTGGGATATTTTTTGGCAATTTCCCGTAAACTTCTCTTTCTATATCTTCAACAATTTCCGGACGGCGCTGGTTCCACCACATTTCTGGCGTAGTTACTTTTTTTCCGTTTTTCAAAGTCATTAACTCAGGAAGGTTGGGGTAGGGGTTTGCCATTGTAGGCTCGTAATTCGCATGATTCGGTGCATTTTCATTTCCGCTTGGACCCGGACGAAGGGCTTTAATTCCTAATTGTTCCATCATATTTTGATGGTCCTGCTGGGCTGTGAATTGTACTGGAGGAGGGTAGTTTGCCGGAATATTTTGTGCAGATAAGCTACCGTAAAGCAATAAAAATAGTACAGATAGACTCTTATTCATGATTTTCTGGTTTATAAAATGGTTAAGTTATGGTTCGGTTTCAAAAGGAGAGGCCGGTAGACCTTCTTTATTATATAGATTCGCAGTGTCTGGGTTGTTGGCCCAGGCATAACGAACAACTAATGGTTGGTTTATATGGTCGTTCCAAACTACAACTTTATCTCCTTCAATAACAGCTTTTGCCCAAACAAAATTTCCGTCAGCGCCGGCAATAGAGAAGTAGTTCAATTCTCCTCCGTCTTTTGAAATCAATCCGCTGCCTGTATTGCTGAAGCTGATAGATACTTTTTTTCCTTCGATTTTTGCCGATTGGTATAATGGCCCGGAAGAGACAATTCCTTCGCCGTAGGCTAAATTCTGTGCAGAAAGGGCCAGCCGTTCGCCAACATCCTTTTTATTGAGAGGATGTATGTCGTTCCACTCACCTAAATCGATGGCAACAATCATCGCTGTATTTGGAACAGTTAAAGCCTTGAGTTGTCCTTGTCTCAATACTGCCCAATCGCTCTCTGATGGCGAATACTCAACTTCCATAAAATTTGGCAATTGAACGTATAAAAAAGGGAGGTCGGGTTGCTTCCATTTCGCGCGCCAATCGTTAATCAACGCCGGCAACAGATAACGATATTCTACTGCTCTATCGACATTTGATTCCCCCTGATACCAGATCATGCCTTTGAGGCCGTAATTAATTGCAGGGGCAATCATCGTATTATACAAACCAGTTGGTGCACTTTGCATAGAAAAGGAGGGAATAACCTTGAGGGGATCCAAAGTTGGAAAAACCTGACCAACGCAATATTGCCACTCGCCCTTTAAATCAATAGATTGACCTGCGGCCGTTAAATAGTAGGGTTTGTCCGGTACAAATCCGCCTTTGCCGATATTACTTACAACACGTACAACAATGATGTTTTTTCCAGGTATTAAACGACCCGTTGGCAGCTCATATCTTCTAGGTGGATATTGGTAGGTTATTCCGCCAGAAAGAATGCCATTTACATAGACATTGTCTGCATCGACGATCCTACCGAGATATAATTTAGCAGGCATCCCAACCATTGAAGAGGGAACATTTATCTCTTTTCTATACCAAACTACACCGTTTAGGTCTTTTATGCCTTGGTCAGTCCAATAGCCGGGCACCATCATTTTTCGCCAAGCACTTGCATTATAGGTGGTATCATACCATTTTGTAGTCCCGCTCATCCCTTTATCGGGCTCAAGAAGTACTTTGGGTCGGTTGGAGCCAGGTTGTTCCCGCAGATTACTTAAATACTCGGGATCTTTGAATTTGGCGATTTGTTCTACATTGGCTGGAAATTCTTTTAGTCCTTCTTCACTTATCCATGATTCGATAGGGGTACCACCTACACTGGCATTGATGATGCCAATGGGAATACGGTATTTTTGGTATAGCTTTTTGGCAAAGAAATAGGAAACTGATCCAAATTGGAGAACTGTACTGGGGTTAGTAACTACCCATTTTCCTGGAGGTAGATCATCATGAACCGTAGCTACGTCTGCAAGGGTAGGAATAAAAAAATTTCTAATCTCCTGAAAATCGGCCAGCGGAATTTCTTCGGGATATTTTTCTTTGACCCGTTCTATTGGATTGACCATGTTTGACTGCCCTGAGCATAGCCAGACATCGCCAATCAATATGTTTTTGATCGACAATTCGTTATTTCCACTGATTTTCATCTCGAAAGGACCGCCATGCGGCATTGCCGGTAATGAAATAATCCACTTTCCATTAAAAGCTGTAGTAGTTTTGTAATTTTTTCCTCGAAACTGAACACTCACTTTTTCTCCGGAGGCTGCCCATCCCCAAATTGAAATTTTAGTGTTTCTCTGAAGAACCATGTTGTCACTCACCAACGTGGGAAGTCTTACGTTTCCAAACGATTGAATGTTTGACAGAAAAATTATCAGTAGAGAATATATCAGTCGTCTAATGGATCGCATAGCAAGATTGGTTGGTAACAAAGCTCGTTCTAAAGTGCTTACCTAATCTAAGGGGTTTCGGTATTCAGTTTTGTAACTTTAATGTTACAAATTTAACTTGTTGACGTCTTAGATTTTCGAGAGTAAATCGATTGCAAATTCCGTTACAACTTTTACAATCCTTTATTGTTAATATAGTGATGAAATATGACGTTTTCTTTCTAGGGAAGGAGGTTGCGCATGTTTGCTACGAACTAATTTTTCATCGCAATGGCACTCTCAAAATGCGGGTTTTTCGTCTAACGGAAATGAACTTCAAGCCGAGAGCAGAGGAGCTTCAGCGTTATGCAAATGATCATGCTGATTTGCTAGCGTTCGAAACTTACGATTATAATAAAGAGGACCCTGGTTTAATCATTGAAGCCATCCTATGGTCTGCCAATTATGTAGAATATCCAGAAATGTAGATTTTACCTGAGGATCCGCCTAGCGAAATAAACAATCAATAATTGGGTAGCCTTTAATTGCAAAATTCATAAAAATACTTTTGGAGCATATTTCGGCACATTTTAGCATGATTTGGAGCAATAAAAAATATTGAATATCGAAAATGGAATGGACAACAAGAAGATCTTAACTCTGTCCTTAGCGGGTACAGCGGTTGGCGTAGCATTATGGTTTTTACTAAAAACTAAAAGCGGCCAGGGTATCACTAGAGATATAGTCGGCTCTATTGGGACGAAAATTAATAATGGAATTGACGACTTTTCTGGGCACTTTGGAGAAATGATTAACTACCTCAAGACAAAAGCGAACAATTCTATACCTGTTTAGACGTTTAGTTAGATGGAATAAAATGAATTGCCACCAACACTAAAAAAAGCCTTCATTTGGTAGCGGCGGCTTTTTGTAATATTTAGTATTTATAACCTAGCGCATACGACCTATAACCTACAATCTAATACTTACAGTGCAGCACTTTCCACGCCCTCTTTTTCCTTTGCATTCATAAACACAAACTGATTGTCAAAGACGTCTAGTTTGATTTTTGAATCTTTGTCTACTTTGCCCGCCAATATATCTTTAGATAACTCGTTTAGAACTCGCTTCTGAATTACTCGTTTCAAAGGCCGTGCTCCGAATTGTGGATCATAACCTAGTTGTGATAGCCAATCGAGTGCCTCATCAGTAGCCTCGATTTGAATGCCCATTTCCGCTAAGGTGTTTTGAACGCCCTTAAACTGAAGCGTTACTATATCACGCAATTCTTCTCTATTTAACGGGGTAAACATGATTAACTCATCTATTCGGTTTAAAAACTCTGGTCTAATTGTCTGTTTCAATAGTTCAAACACCTGAGTTTTAGTTTTGGCAACGATTTCCTCTCGATTAATTTCATTCAAGGCGCTAAAATTATCCTGTATGAGGTGAGAACCGGTATTTGAAGTCATGATAATGATCGTATTTTTAAAGTTGACCACCCTGCCTTTGTTATCTGTTAGACGACCGTCATCTAAAACCTGGAGCAAAATATTAAACACATCTGGATGTGCTTTTTCAATTTCGTCTAGCAGAATAACTGAATAGGGCTTTCTTCTAACTGCCTCAGTTAATTGGCCGCCTTCATCATAACCCACGTAGCCCGGAGGCGCACCTATTAGTCTGGACACTGAATGGCGTTCTTGGTACTCGCTCATGTCAATACGAACCATTGAATGCTCATCGTTAAAGAGAAATTCGGCAAGCGCTTTAGCTAGTTCTGTTTTTCCTACACCAGTAGTGCCTAGAAAGATGAACGAACCAATAGGTTTCCGTTTATCTTGTAAGCCTGCTCGTGAACGTCTAATGGCATCAGAAATAGCCTCAATTGCTTCTTGCTGCCCCGCTACACGTTTGTGGAGTTCTAGTTCAAGATGTAATAGTTTTTCGCGCTCGCTCTGAATCATCTTTGTAACAGGAATTCCTGTCCAGCGAGATACTACACCGGCTATGTCATCTGCTGTTACTTCTTCTTTAAGCATCCGACTGCCAAGTTGGGTTTTTTCCAACTCCTTTTTTAATTTTTCAAGTTTATCTTGAACCTCTTTGATTTTTCCATAGCGTAACTCGGCCACTTTACCGTAATCACCTGCTCGCTCTGCTTGTTCGGCTTCAAGTTTATAGTTTTCAATCTGCTCTATTTGAGTATTAATACCATCAACAAGATCTTTTTCTCCTTTCCATTTTGCTCGTAGAGAATCCCGTTCACCTGATAGGTTTGCAATTTCCTCACTTAACTCTTTTACTTTTTTGTCGTCATGTTCCCGTTTGATGGCTTCGCGCTCAATTTCGAGTTGCATAATTTTTCGGTCAAGCTCATCGACTGATTCTGGCACAGAATCCATTTCAAGTCGCAGTTTCGATGCGGCCTCGTCCATTAGGTCAATAGCTTTATCGGGCAAAAAACGGTCGGAGATATATCGTTGCGATAATTCAACCGCAGCGATGATTGCTTCGTCGCGAATTCGAACTTTATGATGTGCTTCGTAGCGTTCTTTCAGTCCGCGAAGAATAGATATAGCATCTTGTGTATCAGGTTCTTCTACCATTACTTTCTGGAATCTGCGCTCGAGCGCTTTATCTTTTTCCAGGTATTTTTGATATTCATTCAACGTGGTGGCGCCAATCGCGCGCAGTTCGCCGCGCGCAAGTGCCGGTTTCAAAATATTTGCTGCATCCATCGCACCTTCACCGCCGCCTGCTCCGACAAGAGTGTGTATTTCGTCTATGAAAAGGATAATATCCCCGTCGCTCTCGCTTACTTCTTTCACCACAGCTTTCAATCGCTCTTCAAACTCTCCTTTATATTTTGCTCCCGCGATAAGAGCCCCCATATCTAATGAGTAGACAGTTTTATTCTTCAAGTTTTCCGGAACATCACCCTGAATAATCCGGAAAGCAATTCCTTCGGCTATGGCAGTTTTTCCAACTCCGGGCTCTCCGATAAGAATAGGATTATTTTTAGTGCGCCTTGACAGGATTTGTATAACTCTACGAATTTCTTCATCGCGTCCGATCACCGGATCAAGCTTACCGGATTCAGCGTAGTCATTTAAATTTCTAGCGTATTTATTTAAGGCATTATAGGTCGCTTCCGCATTTTGGTCGGTTACACGACTGTTTCCTCTTAGCTCTGTTATTGCCTTTTTTAAGTCTTTTTCATTTACACCTGCATCTTTTAATATTCCGCTTACTTTATCACCACTGCTTAGAATTCCAAGTAAAATATGCTCGACAGATACAAAATCATCTTTAAATTCTTTAAGATATGATTGTGCTTTTTGTAGTGCAGAGTTTGCTGAAGAAGAAAGATAGATATCGCTCCCGCTTACTTTCGGAAAGCTCTCAATTTGTGCATCTAACACACTTCCAACGCGCTTAACATTAACATTAAGCTTCTTCAGCAGATAGCTAATCACATTTTCGTCTACTAAGAGGAGGGCTTTTAGTATGTGTGCATTCTCAACGGCTTGTTGCTGATTGCCCGACGTTATTTCGGAGGCTTTTTGTATAGCTTCCTGGGCTTTTATGGTAAAATTATTTAGATTCATAGCACATCATTTAAGTCAAAACGATTGCCATTTCCATTTTGTTTGATATGTAAGACAAATTGACATTTTCTTTCGAAATATTGCGACAAAATTGCTGTAAGTGAGGGACTTAGCCTGCAAAATTTGCAGTCTGTTGGGTGTGAGTCTAAAGAATATTCTTCAACGTGAGCGTCTGGTGGTCAGTAAGTTTTTGGAGAGGGCCACTAGCTAACATTTTCATCATCATATTGAGCTCGGCCGTAATAATCAGCTTGGCTTGAGTTGTCCCGTTTGCGGCATCGATTACCATCCATTTTAGGTCGACTGAAAAAGGCGCTTCTTCGGCAGATATAATTTGTACGCTACTGTTCTCTACTCGTTCTGAAACCTTTAGCGCAAGCTTCGCCATGTTTTGAATAGTAAATCGTGCTTCGTCTGCAGTTGAAGACCAGCTATAAATATTTTCAGGCATCAACTTCTGGTGATTGTTTAAATCAGCAAGAAAATTATAAACGTCTTTAACCGGTTTGTTAATTAACGAGCTGCTTTCAAAGATCGTCATAATGATTCGGCAGTTTTAATGAGGCTACCCCATTCCGAGGGATTATTGCGCCATTTATTCAACATTTCATGTTCATCATCATTTATGAAGCTATGTTCGACACCATATTTGATTAATGAATTGTAATTTGAGAGGGTAATGAACGGACATTTGGCTGCTTTGAAGTTCTCTTCTGCGATGTCTAGGCTATAACTAAATATCGCTACCAGTCCGGCAACATCACATCCTGCTTCTCGAAGTGCTTCGACGGCCTGGAGACTACTTTTTCCTGTTGAAATTAGATCTTCTACAACTACAACCCGCTGACCTTCAAAAAGATCGCCTTCAATTAAATTTCCTCGGCCATGTTCTTTTGCAGCAGTCCGTACATACACGAATGGCAGGCCCAATTCTTGCGCTACCAGCACTCCCTGTGGTATTCCGGCCGTTGCAACGCCTGCTACCATACCCACAGAACCAAATTCCTCTTGCACAAGGTTAGATAATTTTTGACGTATATAAGTCCGGATCGAGGGATGAGAAAGGGTGATACGGTTATCGCAATAAATAGGAGATTTCCAGCCAGATGCCCATGTAAATGGATTGGACGGTTGTAATTTTATTGCTTTAATTTGCAATAAAAATTCAACAATCTTTTCTTCGATCTCGCTTTTGTTTACCATGGCTCAAATGTATAGAATTTATATTAACGATGTAACTCTAATCCTCAACGATATAGCTCCTGAACACATAACAAATTATCAAGAAATTGACAATCAGCATTTTAATATTCTATTATTTTATCAACAAGTTAAAGCTGAAAAGCTCTCGGGTCGATATTTGTTTTTATCGCCAAATCCAAGTCTATTGTTTAGAAAAATCAAGAAATCCTTTAAAATAGTTAGAGCGGCGGGCGGAATAGTTCGCAACGAAGAGAATAAAATTCTATTCATTTTTAGGAATGGAAAATGGGACCTGCCCAAAGGTAAGCTTGACAAAGGCGAAAAGCCTAGACAGGCCGCAGTTCGAGAAGTGGAAGAAGAGTGCGGTATCACGGTAAAAAGCATTGGGAGCCGTGTTTGTAAAACCTGGCATATCTATGAATTTGGTGGACAAGAAATTTTAAAAAGAACTTCTTGGTATAATATGGAAGCGTTCAACCAGAACAGGTTAATACCGCAGAAGGCGGAGGGGATTACAAAAGCAAAATGGCTGGCTATTGGTGATTTTAAAAAAGTGAGTGAAGCTACTTATCCACTTATTGCTGATATGATCAATGAAATCGAGATCTAAAGATATTGAAGCACTTCTTTGGGCACGAATTGAGTAATATCTCCTTTATACCTCATGATGTCTCTTACAATTGTTGAACTAATTGATGAGTAGCCTGGTTTGCTCACAATGAAGATGCTTTCAATTTCTGGCACCAACGCATGATTCATTTGCGCTATAGCTTTTTCATATTCAAAATCAGATACCGTTCGTATACCTCTAATCATGTAGGCTGCACCTATTTTTTTGCAAAATTCTACGGTAAGTCCTTCATAAGTGGTTATGTCGATTTTTGGCTCATTTCTAAAAACCGCTTTTAAGATTTTTTCTCTAAGACCTGAGCTTAAGAAAGGCGTTTTAGTGCTATTAAGACCGATACCTATCACAACTTTGTCGAATAGTGGAATAGATCGCTCAATAATATCCACATGCGCTTTGGTTACAGGATCAAATGAGCCGGGAAAAAGGGCAACTTTCATAGAATAAATTTAGATGTTATAAATTAAAAACACGATTATTCTAAACAACTAAAAAAGCTAAAGGATGAATAGCCGTATTTCCTTTGTTCGCGGAAGTAGGGTTTATCGTCCAGTTTCTTCATACTCGGATGTTCCATTATAAGCAAGCCTGAGGGCGTGAGGATCTTCTGTCTGAAAATAATATCAGAAATTGCAGTCAGCTGCGGTAGATCAAATGGAGGATCTGCAAAGATTAGATCGTACTGTTTAGTTTCAGTTTCGAGGTACTTTAACACATCTGCTTTTACAGTAGTAATCGCGCTTAATTGATGTTGCTTTGCAATTGTTTTCAAATAAGTAACGCACGGCATGCTTTTATCGATGGAAGTAATATCTGAACAGCCTCTTGAAGCAAATTCTAAAGAAATGCCACCAGTTCCGCTAAATAGGTCTAAGACAGTGAGTAATTGATAATCAACGCGATTATTAAGGATGTTGAATAAAGCCTCTTTTGCCATGTCGGTTGTAGGGCGTACCGGTAGTCCAGTCGGCGGAGTTAAGCGTAAGCCCTTGAGACTTCCGCCAATTATTCGCATAGGTTAAGACTGAAAAGCGAAAAAAATTGATGTGCAGTAATATGTTGGAATCGTTCTGTTCTGCGCATCAGTACACTGGTATCCGCAAAACTAATCGCGCTGAAATATTTTTGAATCTTGCTACAATAGTCATTATCATGCGTTATTTCACCAGAAATTACAATATCTGTATTAGCGTAACTTAATTCAAATTCATTTATAATTGCTAAAAGAAAATAATTAAATTCTTCAGAAGTTTCTATTCTAAATACGTTATAGTGTTCTATTTGTCCGGTTTTTATCAGTAAGGCTTCAAAAGAAGAATTGTTGAACTGAAGAAAGAGTCGATTTTGCCTTGATTTAGGGTAGAGATGCAATGCAGCCTCGGTCAGTGGATTTACCTGGTTTACAATTAATGGGTCATTAAAATAAGCTAATAGATAGTCCAAGAGACCTTCATCAATCGCGCTAATATTTTTTATTCCGGCAGAAAGAATACTTCTAACTAGAATAGTAGACTTTGCAAGTGGATATGTAAAAATCGCATAAGAGGCCAAGTCGACTTCAGAATAAATCTCTGCCGGGATGAAGGTAAATTTTGAAGTTTCAATTGAGATTTTTACTTTCTTATAGCTGGCTTGAAGTAAAGGTTCCATCGCGATAGCTGCCTTCAAGCCTTGTAAAGTTGGATTAATCGCAGTTTCAACTAATGCTTTCAGTTGTTTATCGTTTTGGTTTAATACTGAATAAGACAATTTTTCGTCAGAAATTCTGATCAAAAGATTACATTTTTCGGAATGCTTTGGTAGAAAATCCTGGTCAACCAGATGGATTTTTGCTGCGCTCATCAGACACAAAACTAAAATATTTTTACGGAATAGGTATCATCCTGTATAATTGCGCAATTTTACTTAAATGAACGTCAGATCTTTACTGAAGCAAAAATTTAAAAATAGACCAACTGAACAGCAGGAAGAAGCTTTTGGCTGCCTGGAAGCATTTTTAACTTCGAATGAAGGTGACGAGTGTTTCGTCCTAAAAGGCTACGCCGGAACCGGTAAAACCACGATCATTGCCGCAATAGTTGAGATTTTGCCTATCATCGGTTTGAAATATATTCTCTTGGCCCCAACAGGCAGGGCGGCTAAGGTGATCGCGAACTATTCAGGAAAAAAAGCATTTACAATTCATAAGAAGATCTATCGAAAAAGAAATGCATTAACACCTGAGATGAGTTTTGATGTAGGTCAAAATAATGCCGATGATACGTTGTTCATTGTGGATGAAGCTTCGATGATTAGCAACGAAACAGGTGACTTTGGCCATTTTAGTTTACTGTACGATCTGATAAAATACGTTTATAATGGAAAAAACTGTCGATTGATGTTTGTCGGCGACGTAGCTCAACTTCCTCCAGTGGGATCCTTGCTCAGTCCGGCATTGGACGAAAAACTGTTAGATGAATTTTTTGGGCTAAACTTATTTCATTATGAGCTGACAGCTGTGGTTCGTCATGAAAAAGATTCGGGAATTTTAGATAATGCTACTCGAATACGGGAGTTGATTCGAAATGAAAAAGCAGAATTCCCTAAATTTTCAGTTAAGGGATTTAATGATATTTATCGGATGACCGGTGAAAAGCTAGCTGAAGGTATTCAGTATGCTTATGACAAGTATGGAATTCCTAATACATTGGTTGTTTGCAGATCTAATAAAAGTGCTAATAGCTACAATCAACAAATTAGAAATCGTATTTTGTATAGAGAAGAAGAGCTAAACGGCGGCGATTTCGTTATGGTGGTGAGAAATAATTACTATTGGTTGCCACCAGAAAGTTCGAATGCTTTTATTGCAAACGGAGATATCGCTCGAATTCGTAAGGTTAGAACTATTCATGAAGTATATGGTTTTCGCTTTGCGGATGTTGTTTTGGAGTTCATCGATTACCCAGAACAAGTGCCACTTGATTGTAAATTGCTGCTCGATACATTGTACATGGATACCCCTAATTTGGCTGCAAAAGACAACAAACGTTTGTTCGACGCAGTAATGGAAGATTACCAGCATATTTCGGATAAAAGGTTGCGCTCTGCTGAAATAAAGACTAATCCATATTATAATGCCTTACAGGTTAAATTTTCATTTGCTGTAACTTGCCATAAAGCACAAGGAGGGCAATGGGATATAGTTTTCGTGGATCAGGGTTACCTTACCGATGAAATGGTCAATCAGGAATTTTTGCGTTGGCTATACACAGCGGCTACCCGGGCTACTAAGGAATTGTTTCTAATCAATTTTAGTGATCTTTTTTTTGAGGATTGAAGAACTAGATCGAAAGCGGAGGTTTAATTAGCTGATTACCAACATAAATGGAAAGTTTTGCTGTTGATTTTCTATCTAATAAACCCTAATTTAGTGTTCAAATTGTCGCTGATATGAAATACAGCTTATCGATTTTATTTGTACTAACGCATAGTTATTTTGCCATTAGTCAGGTAATACAACAAGTCAATAATGTCGACCGAATTCCAGTTATAGTGCAGCAGGGATTCATGATAATTGTAACAAAAACTGATACCTTGTTTAACGTTGAAAGCTATTATGAGTCGGGGAAGCTACGTTCAAAGGTGCACTTCAAAGATGAAGCGTTAACTATTTTAGAAGGTAGCGCAAAATATTACTATGAAAATGGAAATCTTGACGCGGAAGGAAATTTCAGTAGCAATAAACGCAATGGAGAGTGGATTTTTTTTTTCAATACCGGATTGCCAAGTGGGCGTATATTTTTTAAAGATGGAAAGATAGACACATCCGATAAAATGGCAGCAGAAAGAAAAGTATCGAAGAGAGCTCCATCTTATACTTCAGGGGATCGACATCCATCTTTTCGTGGAGGAAAAGCAGCTTTGGCAATGTATATCCGAGAAAAGTTCAAGCCACTACAAAAATCACTGGGAAGAGATAAAATAGGAGGCGTCATGAAAATTGGCTTCGTTGTCTCTGAAAAAGGAAAAGTAACCGATGTTCAGGTATTATCAGGCATCAACGGTAAAATAGATAAAAAAGCGGTAAAGCGAATTAGCGCCATGCCTAACTGGAAGCCGGGAATGCGATTAAATATTCCGGTGAGGGTACCGTTGATTTTACCGATAGTATTTTAAGGCTATTTTGGTGGTTCCGGGAGCGACATCCAATGGGTAAAATCCCCGGTTTCTACTTTATCACCTCCAACAATAAACTGATCATATATCTCGCTATAATAGCCAAAGAAGATTTGTCCGCCATCAAATAATAAAACGTCTTTCCCCTGATCGGGCATTCCTTTTTTAAGTAAAATCCACTGCATATTGATAGAATATGGTTTTAAAATAATTTATCCCCGCGTTCAAAGATGGGATAAAGGGTTTACTTTCGAGTAGGAGGGGCTAGATTTGAAGTCCCTTTCTTTCTCTTAAGAAAATTAAAACCGGCAAATGGTTTAACCAATAGAAATTCAAGCTTCCTTGATATTCATATTTTTTTCATTAGACCATACCCGTTTTAATCATCATGTGGAGTCGGAGGGATTAGCTTTGCTGTTCCCTCATAACCAATGTCTTGGATCAAATCAGAAATGCTGCGCATTTGTATCCTCGTTGCACAGCAGATTCAAACGCGGGTTTGATCTTTTGTTTCACTCGGCTACTGCCTGATTTGATCATCATGTGGAGTCGGAGGGATTCGAACCCTCGTCCA
>CANHGR010000011.1 GCA_947460875.1 Sphingobacteriaceae bacterium
ATAACACCTGTACTTGTATTGTACATCTTCCATGTAGCGTCATTGTAAAATGTAGCCAAATTTTTAACAAATGCACCATCTACATCATACACTTTGCCACCCTCTATCCAAATACCACCTTTGCTGGCATCATCAGTAATATTAGATGGGCACCAAGGTCCCATATTATGGTCAGTTGGGGTACTTTTGGCAACTATCTTATAGCAATCAACAGTTGCTCCTGTTGAAAGGGTTTTAGAAACAATTGTAATTGGTTCGGAAAGTCCCGCCGCAAGAAACTTCGTTTTGTCCACATTAATTACAATATCAGAAGATGCTACGGCTACATCATCATACTTGCTACAAGCACTCATTAGGTAGATAAATGATGCTAAGGCTAAAATTTTTAAGTTCATTTTTATGATTTTTAAATGTTATATTTTATTAGACGCGAAAAAAATAATTTTCCTGCGGTCTGAATGTTATTTTTTTTGGTACGAGGCATCTTTCGAAATATCAGCTAACTAAAAAATGAAAATCACCGATCACCTAAAAAACGCCGCAAGCAAAACCCTTTTCTCCTTTGAACTGCTTCCTCCGGTTAAAGGAAAAAGCATTCAGGAAATTTCCTGAGCGATAGATCCTTTGATGGAATTTAGTCCGTCCTTTATTGATGTGACTTACCATCGGGAAGATTATATCTATAAGCAGCATGAAAATGGTTTACTTGAAAAGGTTTCTTATCGGAACCGCCCAAGCACGGTATCAATTTGTGCAGTGATCATGAATCGTTATAAGGTGGATGCAGTGCCGCATCTAATCTGCGGAGGATTCACCAGGGAAGAAACCAAAAATGCTTTAATTGATCTTCAGTTCCTAGGAATAGATTTGGAATGACATGCTGTTAGACAGCATTTAATATAAGATTTTAAATGAGTTTGTCATCCTGAGGAGGAACGACAAAATATCTTGGTAAAAGGATTTGAGAAATTTATCAAGATATCTCAGGACATTCAGAATAAATCGCTAAAGTATTTCTTTCTCCTTCAATGCACGGTCCAATTCCTCCGGGGACGTAAAGTGAATTGACTCTATGCCCATTTCCCTCGCCGCTAGAATATTTCTAAAATTATCATCTATAAACAAGGCTTCCTCAGCCTTAACCTCATATCTGTCTAGTAAAAGTTGATAGAAATCAGGAAACGGTTTTCTATTCTTTTCTACTCCGGAGACGACAATACCATCAAACCAGCCCAGGAAATCAAACTTGCTTAAAGCAACAGGAAAAGTCTCCGCCGACCAGTTAGTGAGTGCCAGCAGGCGATATTTTTTGCTTTCTTTTAGTTCCTTAAATATCTCTACCGAGCCGGATATTGCACCGCCCAGCATCTCTTCATACCTGCCGTAATAAGCCCTAATATTTGCTTCATGTTCCGGAAATTGCGCAATCAGAATTTCTGTTGCTTCCTGCAATGATCTGCCCCCATCTTGAGCTTCGTTCCATTCCGGACTGCAAACGTGATCTAAAAAGTGTTTAACTTCTTCTTCAGTATCGAAGATCGTGCGATAAACATAAGCCGGATTCCAGTCGATCAGAACATTACCTAAATCAAAAATTATGGTATTGATCATATCTAGCCCATCAAATAGTTTTTGAACGAGGCAAAATCAGTTCCTAGGCTATCAGCCTTTTTTGGCTTGCCTTCCAAGTCTTTCACTTGTTCAGGAATAACGATAGATTTCAAAATCTCATCTGGAAAAATATCGGGGAATTTACAGGGATGTGCCGTTGCTAAAAATATTGTTGCTGCGTCATCGTCGGGATGATCCCCCTGCCATTTTTGTGTTCCTAACCATGCTATCGCAGTATGCGGACAAGCAACATAATTATACGCTTTATAAATATGCTTGATAGCACGTAAAGTCTCCTCGTCCGTAAAACTGTACGCCGTAATCAGTTTAATTAACTCAGAGGGATCCTCATTGAAGAGATCCATAATCCGAACCCAGTTACTCGGATTGCCAACATCCATCGCGTTTGAATAAGTCTGAACAGATGGCATTGGCTCGTAGTTTCCAGTTGCTAAAAACCTAGGAACGGTATCATTAATGTTTGTAGAAGCAATAAATTGCCTAACCGGCAGGCCTAGCTTCCAAGCTAAAAATCCGGCACCTATATTGCCAAAATTACCACTCGGCACAGAGAAAACAACCTCGTGCTTACCTATTCTCAATAGCTGAGCATAAGCGTTAAAATAGTAGAAAGTCTGCGGAATCAACCTGGCAATATTAATCGAGTTAGCAGAAGTTAGTCGGTATTTTTTATTCAGCTCATTATCACCAAAAGCTTGCTTTACCAGTGCCTGGCAATCGTCAAATGTACCATCGATCTCAATCGCTCTGATGTTTTCACCGTTGGTAGTGAGTTGAAGCTCTTGTATAGGACTAACTTTACCCTTGGGGTAAAGAATGGTAACCAGTGTATTCGGAACGCCCAAAAAACCAAGGGCAACGGCACCACCGGTATCTCCTGAAGTAGCGACCAGCACGTTTAGAGTTTTCTCTCCTTCTTCCAGAAAATATGACATGACGCGACTCATGAACCTTGCTCCGAAATCCTTAAAGGCTAAAGACGGACCATGAAAAAGTTCCAGCACATAGGAATTTTCTCCTACGAGGATAATTGGTGCCGGAAAATTGATAGAATCGTCAATAATTTGTTTTAAATCCGCGGACGGGATATCACCCTGCAACAAAGTTTCTGCTACCTTAAAGGCAATATCCTGTAAAGAGTATGTATCGAGATCTTTAATGAAATCAGCATCCAACGCTGGTATTTCATGCGGCATATATAACCCCTTATCCGCCGGAAGGCTGTTAAAAACAGCTTCTTTAAAAGACACTTCCAAGGCAGGGTTATTGGTACTGTATAATTTCATTTTAATCTAAGATCTTTGGACCATTCGCATTGATGGTAGAGATGTACTGATGGCTTTCGGTATCAAGCCATAAAAGATGTTTTCGCACAGCAGCAACAACATTGTTGGCAGTTTGTTCATCCCTACAAAAGGAAAAAACTGATGGACCAGAGCCTGAAATTCCAAAAGATACAGCGCCTTGTTCAAGAGCAAGCTCTCGTAGTCTATAAAAATCAGGTATAAGAATTGACCGTACCGGTTCGATAAGTACATCTTGCATGCTTCTGCCAATCAAATCGATATCCTTCATGAAGAGTCCGCTCACCAATCCGGCAACGTTGCCCCACTGAGTAACAGCGTCTTTCAATAAAACCTTGCTTCTAATTAAAGCACGGGCATCGCGCGTAGGAACATCAATTTCCGGAAACACAATTGCACAATATAAATCTTCAGGATAAGGTAATCTGATGATGTCCAACGGCTCATAGCTCCTTACCAAAACAAAGCCTCCAAGTAGCGCCGGCGCAACATTATCTGCATGACCGTATCCACATGCTAGCTCCTCGCCTTTCATTGCAAAAGGAACAAGTTCATCCTGAGTTAACAGATTGCCCATTAGGGCATTAATTGCAAATAATCCTGCAACGGTACTCGCAGAGCTTGAGCCAAGTCCGCTGCCAATTGGCATCTTTTTATGGAGTTTAATATCCACACCGACATCTTCCCGACCAATATGTTTAAGATAATACTGAACACTTGCACTAACTGTATTTTTTGCTGCGTCCTTAGGTAATCTACCATCATCTCCGGTAATCTCCAAGATACGAACGTCGGTCCTATCTGTAAGATGCATCTCTACTTCATCCCCCGGCGCATCAACAGCAAAACCTAATACATCAAATCCGCAAACAACATTCGCAACGGTAGCCGGTGCAAAAACTTTTATAGATTCGCTCATTTTTTATTTCGGATTGCTGATTTTCGATCTCGGAATTTTGTTTCTTGACATAACATTGTAATTATCTTTTTAATTTCGAATCCAAATTTTCGAAAGCAGATATAAAATTAATGTGCTCCAACATTGACGAGGTCTGAGAATACCCCGGCAGCAGTAACTTCCGCCCCAGCACCCGGACCTTTTACTACCATAGGACGTTCGCTATATCGATCGGTAGTAAACGAAATAATGTTATCGCTGCCGGATAGCATGTAAAACGGATGATCTTCGCCGACCATTTGCAGGGTGATCGCCGCTTGCCCATTTTCCAATTTACCGATGTAGCGCAATACTCTTCCACCACTTTGAGCTTCATTTTTCAACTTTGCGAAGAATGGCTCATTAGCCTTTAGCTCATTATAAAACTCTGCAACAGTTTGAGCGTCAAGACAAGATTGAGGTAGCATATTTTCTATTTCAATATCAGACGGCTCTAACTCATGTCCGGCGTCACGTGCAAGAATAAGCATTTTACGCATAAAATCTGTTCCTTTTAAATCATCACGAGGATCCGGTTCTGTATAGCCTTTTTCCTGGGCCATTTTTACGATATCGTAAAAAGTAGCATCGCCTTTATAATGATTAAAGATAAAAGAGATCGTACCCGAAAGCACTGCTTCGATCTTTGATATTCTATCTCCACTAACCATCAGATCTTTAAGCGTACGAATAATTGGCAAACCCGCTCCCACATTGGTTTCATAGTAAAAATCTACTCCATGTTTTCTGGCGGTATCTCTAAACAGCTTGTATTGGGCGTAGCTGGATGAGTTGCCAATTTTATTGCAGGTTACAATTGAGATATTCGACTTAAAAATTTCCTCGTAATATCCTATCGGATAACTACTTGCGGTATTGTCGATAAAAACACAATTGGGCAGGTTCATCGCCTTCATACGTTCGATAAAGGCAGGTAAATCTGCCTTCGCGGTTGACGCATCAAGCTTTTCCTTCCAATTGTCCAGAGGCAAACCATCTTCATTGAATACCATCTTACTGGTATTGCTAATGCCTGTGACTTTTAGAAGAATACCATTATGCTGTTTCAGAAAATCGATATGTTCATGAATTTGTCTGAATAATGTCTTGCCAATATTTCCGGTTCCAAGGCAAAATACGTGAAGAGTCTTTTTAAATTCAGTAAAGAAATCATCATGCACCGCATTCAATGCTTTTGCTAAATCCTGCTTAGAAATTACTACAGAAATGTTATACTCCGAAGAGCCTTGAGCTATCGCTCTTACATTAATACCGTTACGCCCAAGCGCATGGAAAAGCTTGCCAGAAATGCCCGGAGTCTGTTTCATATTTTCGCCAACAATGGCTAAAATTGAAAGCTTATCTTCGATAATAGGACTCTCTAATTTTCGAGCATTGATCTCTAATTCAAACTCTTGTTCAATCATCTGCTTTGCTTTTAGCGCATCCGCGGGATGAACAGCAAAGGTGATGCTGTGTTCTGATGATGATTGGGTGATTAAAATAACATTAATCTGTTCTCTAACAAGCAAAGAAAAAAGTCTGCCGCTAAAACCTGCCTTGCCCACCATTCCACTTCCAGCGAGGTTAATAATACTGATATCATTTATCGATGAGATCCCTTTTATGGGTAGGTTAGAAGGACTTACAGCATGCTTGATCACCGTGCCCGGATAGTCCGGTTGAAAAGTATTTTTTATAACAATCGGAATTTTTTTCAAAAAGGCCGGAATCATTGTCGGCGGATAAATAACCTTTGCACCAAAAAATGAAAGTTCCATCGCCTCTGTATAAGACAATTCTGCTAACGCGAAAGCCTTTTTGACCATCCGCGGATCAGCCGTCATCATTCCATTTACATCGGTCCAAATTTGGATTTCGGTTGCATTCAACGCTGAAGCTAGGATCGCTGCTGTATAATCGCTACCTCCGCGACCCAATGTAGTGATCTTCCCGGCGTCATTACTGGCGATAAATCCGGTTACAAAAAATAACTTATCCTTATTCGAGTTATAAAAATTACGAATTAGCGTGTCTGTTACATCGGTCTGTATGATTGCCTTACCAAAATTGTCATCGGTCTTAATCAGGTCTGAGGAGTCGACAAAAATGGATTTCGGAAATTCCTGCTCAGCAATCTTACTGATCATATAAGCAGAGCAACGCTCGCCATAGCTTAAAATAAGGTCCTTTGTCCTTGGAGTCAACTCTTTCAAGCTACTCACACCCTGAAGTAGATCTTCTAACTCATTAAAGAATAATTTCAGCTTCGTAAAAACAGGGTTCTGTCTGGATACTCCAATCAATTCTTTGATCACATCAAAATGTCTTTTCTCAAGTTCAACTAGCTGAGCCGAATAGCTTTTACTGGAAGCAGCGTTTTCAGCCATCTCAACCAACAAGTTTGTAACGCCTCCCATTGCAGAGAGTACAATGACCGGTGTCTCTGAATCGGAATTTTCCTTTTTAAGGATATCTAATAAGGTCTGGATGCTTTCTACCGAACCCACTGAAGTACCTCCGAATTTTAAAACTTTCATGTTATTTCTAAAAAAAAGCGCCCTCCTCTTTTTGGAGGAAGGCGCTATATGGTTTGTATCAACTATTCCATTACAGAGCCCCCTCCGAAATTCCGGTAGTGCTTGTTGTAATCGTCATCATTGATCTTTTGATTTGCATAAGTTTGTTCGCGCAAAATAAGCAGTAAATTTTGGAATTAGCAAATAATCATTTCAGTAGTTTTAAAATCCAAATCAATATACTTATATTTGATATAAGAATTGTATATATGAAAAGTATATTGCTAAAACTTGATGAAAAACTTCTAGAGGAGACTGAAGTGTATGTAAAAGAATTAAAGATCAGCAGGAATAACTACATCAAAAAGGCTGTGGAACGTTATAACAAACTGATGGATAGAAAAAAGTTAGAAAAAGAACTGGCTTATGAGTCCTTTATGGTACGCGAAGAGTCTATGGAAGTTTACAAAGCCTTCGAATCAACATTAAATGACGGATTGAAAGATGAATATTAAGCAGTTCGATCTTTGGGTGGCCAACCTTCATCCGGGCAAGGGCAATATTCCAGGAAAGGTCCGTCCGGTAGTTATCCTTCAAACCAATCTACTGAATAACGCGGGGCATCCAACAACATTAATTTGCCCCCTGACTTCAGACATGACCAAGGAATCAAAAATATTGCGAATAAATATTAGTGCCAATGCACTAAACGGCTTGGAAAAAGATTCGGCAATTCTCGCAGACCAGATCAGGACAATTGAAAATTTAAAGCTCCTAAACTGTATTGGAAACCTAGAAGAGAAATATCGTTCGCAGATAAAAAAGTCAATTTTAAGTATTCTTGACCTATCGTGACTTGAAAGGCTTAATCATAAAATCTACCGGAAGTTGGTACCAGGTCTTAACTGATGATGGCGAGAGAATCAATTGCCGCATAAAGGGCAAATTCCGAACTAAAGGCATAACAACCACGAATCCTTTGGCAGTTGGCGACAAAGTGGAATTTGAAATGGAACCGGCACAAGACACTGGTGTTATCATAAAGCTTCAGCGGCGCAAGAATTATATTATCCGTAAAGCGATAAACCTGTCTAAACAAGCTCAAATTCTAGGTGCAAATCTAGATCTGGCTTTGTTGGTCGTTACACTCGCATCGCCAAGGACTTCTTTGGGTTTTATCGACCGCTTCTTGGTCACTTCAGAAGCCTATGATGTTCCGGCGGGACTAATTTTTAATAAACTTGATTTGTTTAGCGATGAAGGACTTGAAATGCTCGAGGAGTTTGTTTTGATCTATACGAAACTCGGTTACCCTTGTTTTGAAGTTTCGGCACTTAATGGAACAAACGTTGAACAAGTGAAAGAAACATTGAAAGATAAAGTCACTTTGCTGAGCGGCCATTCGGGCGTTGGAAAATCAAGTTTGGTTAATACATTATTGCCCGACCTAAAATTACGCACGACCGAAGTTTCAGATTGGCATGATAAAGGTATGCATACCACCACATTTGCAGAAATGTATGAATTGCCGTCGGGCGGGTTCCTGATCGATACCCCGGGAATTCGAGAATTGGGAATTATCGATATAGAGCCCCAAGAACTGGGTGATTTTTTTCCTGAAATTCGAGACCGCAGACAAGATTGCAGATTTTACAACTGCCGGCATATCAATGAACCAGGATGCGCAATATTAGACGCGGTAGAACAACGCCACATAGAATCATCAAGATATAATAGCTACTTGAGTATATATCATGGCCAGGATACTAGAGCGTGACGCGGTCTGAGGTTGGAATGGATCGAATATAAATAGTTTAATAGCTATCTTTAATGACTCATTTTTTAACCTTTAATATGCGTGCCGTTATCCAAAGGGTCTCCGAGGCTGAAGTTGTCGTTAATTTTAAATCTGTAGGACGTATTAAAAACGGATTGCTGATTTTATTGGGGATAGAAGATTCTGATACAACTAAAGACATCGTTTGGCTTGCGCAGAAGATTGTGAATATGCGAATATTTAGCAATGAAGCTGGTTTGATGAACAAATCGGTAAAGGACCTTGGGGGAAACATACTGTTGGTATCTCAATTCACTTTATTTGCTCAGACTCGAAAAGGCAACAGACCTTCTTTCATTAAAGCGTCTAAAGCCGAAAAAGCTATTCCCTTATACGAACAAACTATTCAGATTTTAGAAGAAAACCTAGGCAAAAAAATTGCCACCGGCATTTTCGGCGCAGACATGAAAATTCGACTTATAAACGACGGGCCGGCAACAATCATTATGGATACAAAAGACAAAGAAAATCATTAACCCGCATGACCATCGAAGAAGCACAACAGACAGTGGACGAGTGGATCAAAACCACCGGAGTACGTTATTTTAATGAGTTAACCAATACCGCAATCTTGATGGAAGAGGTGGGTGAAGTAGCAAGAATAATAGCTCGTAAATATGGGGAGCAATCCTTTAAAAAATCAGATAAAGATATCGACCTTGCGGATGAAATGGCTGATGTTCTATTTGTCTTGATTTGTCTGGCAAATCAAACAGGAATTAACTTAACAACTGCTTTCGAAAAAAACCTGGAAAAGAAAAGTATTCGGGATATCGAACGGCATAAAAAAAATGAAAAATTAAAATAAGAAGTGGCTACATCTTAACCAAGCTATCGCCCTCAAGTATCGGGATCGCGGTAGTTACATCTACATTCAAACAAAATTCAATATCCTTTTCTATTCCTAAAGCTTTTAGGCGCTCGCTATGTGAAGTCTTTTTTAGATAGCCGCTCAAATCATTTTTTGCCAGCACATACAAATCGTCGGCAGCAATACCCGGATCATCAAGTTTATAGCCCTCGACTTTTAGCTGATGCACAACGGCACCGGCAAATAATGTATCTTCCAGGTTAAAGTTGTTTTTCCAGCCGGAGCAAACTAGAAGAATATCATTGTTTTGCTGCTTTAGCCAAGTGCATAGTGCGGTAAGGTTCAAAAATGATCCGATAACAATGTGTCTTGCACCTCTAGACATTTGAATAGCATGGGTGCCATTTGTTGTTGTTAAAACGATCGTTTTTCCGCTCACTTTTTCGCGTGTATAGGAAAACGGAGAATTCCCAAAATCGAATCCGTCAACTACTTCACCATCACGTTCAGCTGCAAGTAAAAAGTCTTTCCCTTGGTAGGCGGCACACTCTTCTACATGCGAAACGGGAATAATGGCACGGGCGCCGTTCTGTATCCCATAACAAATTGACGTGGTTGCCCTGAAAATATCGATCACAACTACAATACTTTCTTTTACTTCATAAAGTGGCAACAGTGCAGGTGTCAGGCAAACTTCAATTCTCAATAAATCTTTCATCGCGTACTAATCTTAATAAATGGCGGCTTAACAACTTTTGCTTTAACATTGGTTTCGCGAATGCGGACAAAAATTTCCGTTCCTTCTTTTGTATAGGCAGTATCAACATATCCCAAACCAATCGCTTTTTGCAAGGTCGGCGATTGAGTGCCAGAAGTTACTTTGCCGATTAATCTGCCATTTTGATCGAAAATTTCGTAACCGTGTCTGGCAATCCCTCGTTCAAGTAGTTCAAATCCAACTAACTGCCTGCTTGAGCCATTTTTCTTTTGTTCAATGAGATTTGCTGAGTTTACGAAATCCTTTGTAAACTTTGTAATCCAGCCTAAGCCGGCCTCCAAGGGCGATGTCGTATCATCAATATCATTTCCGTAAAGACAGTACCCCATTTCTAATCGCAGGGTATCACGAGCTCCTAAACCGATGGGCTTGATCCCGTAAGGTGCACCCACTTCAAAAATCGCATCCCAAAGCTGCTTCGCATTTTTATTTTCCACATAAAGTTCGAAGCCCCCGGCCCCAGTGTAACCTGTGGCTGAGATCAATACATTCTCAATACCGGCGAATACGCCCTTTCTAAACGTGTAGTAGTCCATTCCGCTCAGATCAATTTCAGTCAGACTTTGTAACGCCATAGCCGCTTTTGGCCCCTGAACGGCTAACAAGGAAGTCCTGTCAGAGATATTCTTCATCTCGACGCCGAAATTATTGTGTTTTGATATCCAGTCCCAATCTTTTTCGATGTTTGATGCGTTAACCACTAGCATGTAGGTATTTTCATCAATACGATAGACTAGAATATCATCGACGATACCGCCGGTTGCATTTGGCAAGCAGGAATATTGAATTTTTCCGTCGAATAATTTTGATGCATCATTTGAGGAAACTTTCTGTATGAGATCGAGGACATTGTCACCCTTTAAGATAAACTCGCCCATATGACTGACGTCGAAGACACCGAGCCCATTTCGCACGGTTTCATGTTCAATATTGATGCCCTCGTACAGCACGGGCATATTAAATCCAGCAAAGGAAACCATTTTTGCTTTTAACGCGACATGCGCATCCGTAAGGGCAGTATTATTCATGTTTGCGACAAAATTAAGAAAAAACCCGATAGCTCAGGCCTCGATTAGATTCAGATAAAAGGAATGCAGCCGCGGAGCGAAAAGTTTGAAATTATATTTCCTCTCAACAAGCTTCCTCGCATTCTCGCCTAGTTGATCACACAAATTTCGGTCAGTAGTACATTGTACTATGTATTTATAAAACTCATCGGCAATGTCTGCGATAAGGATATTCCTTCGATACTCATAATTGATCCCTTGAGCACCCAGCGAAGTTGAAATAATACATTTTTTCATCGCTATTGCTTCAATAATTTCTACGCGTATCCCGCTGCCGGATTGAAGTGGAAGATGCTTGAAAATTCAACCTTGTTAGGATGTGCAGAATAATCCTCTGGATGTACTGCTAATGGAAAATTTTCCATCATCACTATGCAACCTAGAAATTTTAAATGACTCTGGTCAAAACTATTGATTGTTAATACCGCGTCCGGCTTATTCATATTGAGCAACCCAAACCCATAGAGTTGCCTTTCAAGTAACCTGAGGCAGATTTTTCTTAAAATTGGACGCTCGGCGGTGACATTTAGTTCTGGTAACTGATATTCAATATTATGCGCTCGATAAACAACCCGTGCGTCGCTGTACTGTCTTATCACCTCCAGATAGGGCGCGACCACTAATCCTTCAAGCCGGATAATGTCGAATTGATTGTGGTTTTAAAAATGTTTGAGTGTTGAGACGGTGGCCGATTGATAAAATCTTGAAATCTGATAGGTGTTGGAAATAAACAGGCTCAAAAATGCTTTTCAACTGTTCAAATCCACGCTTATGTGAGCTATAATAAGCTTGGCCCGATCGAGAATCGGCTAATTAACTATATCGCTAGTTCCACTAACAATTAGGCTAAATAGTGACGCAGCAACTCTCTGCTGACTTTTAATACTATTATATACCACAATATGATACCAACTTTTCGCCGGAAACGGGAACACGACGTGTTATCAGCAGAATCCTCATAGCCTAAGGAAGTTAAATTCAAACTAGCATCAGCCCTGCGCTGATCAACGTTTCTCGTCAAAAATAACGCTATGTTGAGGGTCGCTTACACGGAATGACTTTCGATGAAATGGAGAAAATCCGTACATGATCACGGCTTCTCTGTGCTTTATCGTGGGATATCCTTTATTTTTAATCCAATCATACTCGGGATATTGCTGGGCAATCGATTTCATGTAATCATCCCGATAGGTTTTAGCTAGAATTGAAGCCGCTGCGATAGAAAAATATTTTCCGTCACCTTTAATAATACAAGCGTGAGGAATTTCTTTATAATTTTTAAACCTGTTTCCATCAACAAGTATAAACCCAGGTAATACAGCTAAAGCATCCAATGCCTTATGCATTGCCTTTAAAGACGCATTTAAGATATTGATCCGATCGATTTCCAGGTGATCTATTTGCGCAACTGAGAACGCTAGCGCATCGCGTTCAATTTCCTCACGCAAGATATATCTTTGGGCTGAAGACAGTTGTTTTGAATCAGTAAGTCTTTCGTGCGAAAAATTCTTTGGAAGAATAACTGCAGCAGCGAAAACGGGTCCGGCAAGACAACCACGCCCCGCTTCGTCGCAGCCCACTTCGATAAATTGGTCTTGATACTGAGCGAACATCATAGCGAAAAAATCTAGTCCTAAATTAAGCGATTAACAGTATTTCTGTTAGAATATTTTCAGGGTAAACAAGGTAATATCGTCAGAATCCATATTAGCGTTTTGAGAAGTCCGGATATCTTTTAATATGTTTAAATTTAATTCATCAACTGGCAGGTACTGATTAGACTTTATACATTCAATGAGTTGATTATAAGATATAAATACATCTTCATCCGCACTTTCAACTAATCCATCAGTATAATTAAAGATTAAAGAGTTTGATTGAAGAGTTAGACATTCTGAATTAATAAAAGGAAGATCTTCAAAGGCGCCAAGGATCGTTGTTCCTGTAGCCAATTGTGTTGCTTTGCCGTCCATCCATAATACAGGCGGATTATGTCCAGCGTTTATGTAGCTTATTTGCCGGTTTTTATCGTTGTATTTCGCCAAAAACAACGTAATAAAGTAATCCCCGTTAGTATTTCGAATCAAGATTTGATTCAAATTGCAAACAATCTTTATTAAATCACGTTCTGTCGACACTCGTGCCCGAATATTTGCCTGCAGGCTCGCCATGATCAAAGCAGCGGCAATTCCTTTACCTGACACATCGGCAATACACCACATGAACTCATGATCGTTTAGCCTAATAAAATCAAAGTAATCGCCGCTAATTTCCTGATTGGGAATGTATAAAGCCCCCACTTCCACTGAGCTGTCTTTTTGAAAATGAGTAGGCATCAACATCTTTTGAATCTCGGTGGCAAGCTTTAAATCGCGTTGAAATAATTCACGTTGTAAATGCTCTTTAACCAATTTCTTATTCTCTAGGGCAACGATAACCACGTTTAACAATGTCTCAATAAAATTCAACTCATACGAGAGCATGTCAGTATTGCTATAGACATCGCCAATAACGACGAAAGCCAGAAGGCTGTCGTTATGAACCATGGGTATAAGATAATCGTACTCCTGTACGCCTTCATGTAGGCAGGCTGATAGTGACCTGACATCTTTGATATCTTTGATATTTTTAACAAAATGCGCTATTTCTTGTAGATTGTCGTCGCTCTCATAAACTCCCCCAAACGTCGCAACACAGTTAAAACGATCGCCTTCTTTTACTAAAAGACGCATTTTCCGGACTTCTAAGTGGGCCTGAAAAATAATCTGAAGCATCTCAAAAAGCACCATGGAGGGGCTATTTCGGTTTATTGCCTGCGTAACTTCGAGAAGCGAATTAAGTTCAGCCTGCTTCTTTAACAAGAGATCTGTGAGAGTAATTTTTGGTATCGCGCGGGATTTCAATCTAAAAATCTATTTCTGGTAAAACGTTGCGGCACGCATCTTCGCTAAAAATATCATTTAAAATCGAAGGCTGAGATCAGTTACATAAATATAAGTCATATTTAAACCGATTTAAGGTGAAATGCGATTTTTTCTAACGCTGGAAGATGATTTATTTTACAAGCCGACCTTTCCAAACATATTTGCCACTATTTCCGGCAAAACCGATATATGCCACATAGAACGGATGAATAATTGTAAGATAAACAATATGGGGCAAGAGCTCGGTACGTTTGACAAACCGAGCTACAGGGATCATAAAGATCATTTCTACGGTAAACTTAGATGCAATAGAAACGGCAGCAACAATCCAGCAATTGGAGCTAACGAACCCTAAAAGCAAATTGACACAGATAGAAAGATTTGTTAACCAAATCATTATCCCTAAAAGGATGATTAGTATATTCTTATAGCGAGTACTTTTCGACGACCATCGCTTACGCTGATTAATAAATGATGCTAGATCAGGCATTGCATGGGTGTAAACTATTGCATCAACCGCCTTACAATAACCGATATGGCCGGGATACTTGGATGCCACTTTATGCAAGAATAGCTCATCGTCACCTGAAGCAAGATCGTCTATTCCTCTAAACCCGCCAAGTTCGTAGAATAAGTCTCTTCTATACGCTAGATTGGCGCCATTACAAGTTGATGGCATCTTATTTCCAATTGCCGATGCACCAAGCCCATTTAGGAACAGAAAATCTAGGGTTTGCCATTTTTCAAATACGCTGCTTTCTTCATGATATACAACTGGTGAAGATATCATCTTCAAGTTTTTTTCTTCGTAAAACGATACAATAGTTGAAAGCCAATTAACATTCATTCGACAGTCTGCATCAGTTGTAATAATCAACTCGCCTTTAGAAAAGTCAATCGCTCTCGATATCGCCTTTTTTTTATATGAATTTAGCACTTGACTTTCATTCAGCTGGATAAGAATAACCTTTTGATTGGCAAATGATCGAACGATATCTGCCGTACCATCAGTTGAATGATCGTCTACGACAATCAGTTCTATTAGTTCTGCCGGATAATTTTGCGCTAGTATATCTAGTATTGTGTAATAGAGCTTTTTTTCTTCGTTTCGCGCAGCGATGAGGATACTTACCTTTGTTTTAGGTACTCTATGCTCATCTCGGTAAAATGGCTTTACTCGACTCCATCCTACTCTAAAAATTAACAGTGATGTAACGAAACAGAATATTAAAAAAAAAGAAAAGCAACTAATTACGAGTAGGGCCAAAAAAATTGAGTTTAAGTACGAAAACCGATCCTATTATTGCCGGTAAAACCAAATTTGTAAACCAAATACAAGCTGTTGCAGCGATGACCGCAACTTCCTGGTGAGTAATATAACTAAAAAAATAAGTTGCTGTTAAACTCCGCACCCCGATATCTAATAAATCGACGGAAGGCACTACCGAATACACAAAAAACAAGATAAATACCATCATGCAGGCGTCGCTTATGTCAATGGCAGGCAATAATAAGTTTATGGCCAGGCAATATTGTGAGGTAGAAATACAAAACCGTAGAAGCGAAAGCATAGAAACTTTAAAAAGTGCCTCTCCTCTGTAACGCGTTAAAATACCAAGCAACTGCCTGAAACGCTTAAAAAAATCAAAACTTAAAAGCAGATTATTAAGCCAGCGAATATTAAAATAAAACAAAAGAAAAAATAAGCAAAATGCCATTACAAGCACTGCTATAGCATAATGAAGCCAGAAATTGAGTGGAATAAATCTGCCAATAAACCAAATCAAGGCAAGAGAACCTGCAACATTGATGATCATCAGCTGACTTAAACTGCCGATCAACATCGAGATCGCACCAAGTATTCGCTTTCGCGGCGATAGAAAAAAAACCCTACCACCGTACTCACCTATTCTATTGGGGGTAAAAATTGCCCAGGTTAGTCCGCAAAAAACAGATTCAATGGATTTCCAAATAGTAATTTTTTCAATAGGCTTTAAAAGATATCGCCACTTAATTGCTTCTATAGTCCAATTAACAAACATTAAAATTAAAATAAAGCCAAAGGTAAAATAGATCTGAATAGCAGGGAGATCTTTTATGAGCGTCTGAAAATTACTGAGATTTTCATTATTGGTCAGCTTCCAGTAAATAAAAATGAAAGCCAATGTAATAATCGTGGCTTTTATTAAAATAGTGATTAACTTTTTACTATTGGGACTCAAGATTTCCGGCTTTGCTGCAATGTTAAGAAAACCCAAACATATTCCCAATGTTTGGGACAAAGCAATATCGTGAAATTATACAAGCAATTTGCAGCCTAAAAACGTAATATTGCTTTGTATGTTAAAGGGAAAGTCGAAAGAACGAATTATTTTAGGGATTGACCCCGGTACCACGGTGATGGGCTATGGGCTTTTAAAAGAAATAAATAATAAGCCAGAGCTTATCTGTATGGGTGTAATTAAACTGGAGCACCTCAGTGACCATGCACTCAAGTTGCAACAAATCTTTGAAAAGACTGTATTGCTGATAGATCAATATCATCCAGACTGTATGGCGTTGGAGGCGCCATTTTACGGAAAAAACATACAAGTTATGCTCAAACTTGGTCGCGCACAGGGCGTAGCAATGGCTGCCGGCCTTTCCCGAAACCTGCAGATTGTAGAATATTCACCTCGCAAGATCAAACAGGCCATCACGGGAAACGGAAACGCCGGCAAGGGCCAAGTTGCAGCAATGCTACAAACTCTTTTAAATTTCAAGGAAACGCCGGAGTTCTTGGATGCAACTGATGGCCTGGCTGTTGCTGTTTGTCACTCATTCCAGAGAATCAGCGCAGGTGCTGATAAAAAAAGCTATTCGGGTTGGGAATCGTTTGTGAAGGACAATCAAAAGAGAATTAAAAAATGATGATTCTAAAAAATCTTTGCCTTTATCTTATCAGCAGTTGCAGATAATTCTTCGTTAGAGGGATGTAGTTTTGGTCGACTAAAATTAATATCGTCCATTTGATTTAGTGGCACCAAATGTATATGCGTGTGCGGCACTTCCAATCCAATAATTGCAACTCCTATCCGTTTGCAAGGAATTGCTTTTTTGAGAGAGATTGCAACGGATTTAGCAAACAACATCAATTCTCTATATTCTTCGTCTTCGAGGTCAAAAATATACTCGACTTCTTTCTTCGGTATAACTAAAACATGACCTTCAACAAGCGGATTGACATCAAGGAAAGCTAGAAATTTTTGGGTTTCAGATATTTTATATGCGGGTATTTCTCCTGATATAATTTTTGTGAAAATAGTTGCCATTTTATCTGGTAATTTCTAGGACTTCAAATTCTATTTTACCTGCGGGCACTTCAATTATAGCTTTCTCTCCAACAGATTTACCCAGAAGTCCTTTGGCGATAGGAGATTTTACTGAAATTCTACCCGATTTCATATCAGCTTCACTTTCTGAGACTAATTGGTAGGTCATAGTAGCACCGTTGTTAGTATTCTTAATCTTTACAATCGATAAGGCGAGTACTTTAGAGGTGTCTAGTTTAGATTCATCAATAATTCTAGCGCTAGACAGTGTATTCTTTAATCTAGATATTTTTGTTTCATGATGACTTTGAGCCTCTTTAGCAGCTTCATATTCAGCATTTTCGGACAAATCTCCCTTATCACGCGCTTCGGCAATAGCCTTTGCGATATTCGCCCTGCCAGCTGTTGTCAGATAGTGTAATTCTTCCTTTAACTTATCTAGTCCTTCTTGTGTGTAATAAGTTACCTCTGTCATGTCTACTAAAAATTAATGAACTACCATAAAAAACAAACAAGACTACATCAGCAACGGCCGACATAGTCTTGATTAGTTTAATACGAAGATAGTAGCCCTGATCTATAAATGCAAATTTTTAAGTTTCTCTGCTAATACCGTCGATATCTTCCTATATGATTCAAATGTCCAGCCAGCAACATGCGGGCTGAGCAGAACTTTACCTGAATCAACAAGTTCAGCAAACCATTGTTGTTCGGTCAACGCAGGAAATTTTTCAACTTCGATCACGTCAAAGGCGGCTCCTAACACCTTTCCTTGTTTTATACTATTTAAAACCGCTTGCGTATTAACGATTTCGCCTCGGGCCGTATTGATCAAGAATATAGGCTTCCGGAAATGAAATAAGTATTCATCGTCTACAAGCTGACGCGTTTCGCGGGTCAGTGGAATATGAAAACTAATAATATCTGCAAACTTGACTATTTCGTCCATACTTACTTCCCGCCCAAAATCATCAGAATACCCTGTTTTATATTTATCGAAAACAATTACATCAACTTCAAAGCCCCTCAGCTTGCGTGCAAAGCTTCGCCCGGTATTGCCATAGCCGATGATCGCTACTGTTTTGTCTTTAAGCTCATAACCCCTATTGCCTTCACGATCCCAGATTCTGTTTCGCACCTCATTATCCGCTTTTCTAAGATTATTCATTAAAGACAGTAGCATGCCCATGGCGTGTTCGGCTACAGCGTCACGATTGCCCTCAGGAGCATTAAGACAAACAATCCCCTTCGACGTAGCGTATTCTTCATCAATGTTGTCCATCCCAGCGCCTGCTCTGGCAATAAACTCCAGATTTTCAGCCGCATCGATAAGTGGCTTATCTACTTTAAATTTTGTTCGTATAGCCACTCCTTTATATTGACTGATGATTTCTAACGTTTGACTATAGGTTAAGTCTGGAAGATCGTCAACGACATACCCTAATTTTTCTGCTTCCTCTTTAAAAGAGGGATGAAGATCATCAGCTATTAAAATTTTTTTAGGGTTCATTGTTTATTTGCGGATATTACGTTAGTTAATTTAATGAAATCTTCAACGTTCAAGCGTTCTGCTCGAAGATCAAATACTGGATCATTAGGCATATTTTCTTTACTAATTAACGATGAAAGGGCATTTCGAAGAGTCTTCCTTCGTTGATTAAATCCAGCTTTCACGACCTGCCAAAACAGTTTTTCGTCACAATTTAGGGCAAATGTCCCATTTCGAGTTAAGCGCATCACTGCTGACGTAACCTTTGGAGGAGGATTGAATACGCCTGGCTTAACACTAAACAAATATTCTACTTTGTAGTACGCTTGTAAAAAAACGCTTAAAATTCCGTATTCCTTGCTTCCCGCATTGGCATTACATCGCTCCGCTACTTCCCTTTGAAACATCCCTACCATTTCTACAACTTGATTGCGGTTTTCAAGTATCTTGAAAAGGATTTGCGATGATATATTGTACGGGAAATTGCCAATGATGGCGAAGTTCTCTTTAAAAATCTCTTTAAAATCAAGATCGAGAAAGTCGCCATTTATCAGCCTTGAACCAAGCTCAGGGTATCGTTCTTTAAGGAAACTATACGACTCGGCATCAATATCAATAAGTGAGACCTCGTATTCGTTACGCCGAACAAGGAAATCAGACAAGATGCCCATTCCGGGGCCAACTTCTAATACTTTATCATACAAATGAACAGCTATCAAACTGTTCACTATTTTTTCGGCGATATTTTTATCCGTAAGGAAATGTTGCCCCAGATGCTTTTTTGCTCTTACCAAACTCATATAAAAGCTTTAGGCGCACAAAATACATAAAGTTTAGCAAGTTAATCGGGAACATTCAGCGCAAAAAGCTTTAATTTGTATTGTATTCCACACTGCATTAACAGATCAGAAATGAATCTATAACTTATGAGCGATAAAATAACGGTAGGTATTTCAATTGGAGATATAAACGGAATAGGCCTTGAGATAATTATTAAGACCTTGTCTGATAGCAAGATATATGAGTATTGCACCCCAATTGTATATGGGCAGACTAAGGTTGTATTGTTTCACCGAAAGACTCTGGAAATAAACGATTTTAATTTCAATGTAATTGCCCAAGCATCGCAAGCAATTGCTAAACGTGCCAATTTAATCAACTGCTGGGAAGAAGATGTTAAAGTAGAACTCGGGGAGGACAATGAAACAGGCGGAAAATATGCGTTTTTATCGTTAGAGAAAGCAGTTAACGACCTTGTAGCTGGCAACATTGATGCACTAGTTACGGCGCCCATCAATAAACATAACATTCAAAGCGAAAACTTTCAGTTTCCCGGTCACACAGAATACATTCAATCAAAAACAAGTGCCCATGATTCATTGATGTTTATGGTAAGTGACGACTTGAAAGTTGGAGTAGCAACCGGCCATGTGCCGGTTACCGCGATTGCAGGGAAAATTACTAAAGAAGGGATTCTATCCAAACTTGGACTGATGAATCAATGTTTGAAAAATGATTATTGGATTCAGAAACCTAAAATTGCGGTTTTAGGACTAAATCCGCACGCGGGCGACAAAGGGGTCATCGGTCAAGAGGAGCAGGACATAATTACTCCAGCGATCGAAACAGCAAATGAACATGGAATATTTGCGTTCGGTCCATACCCCGCAGATGGTTTTTTTGGCAACAATACCTATCTAAAGTTTGATGCTGTACTGGCTATGTATCATGATCAAGGCCTAATCCCCTTCAAAAATATTGCATTTCACAATGGGGTAAATTTCACGGCGGGCTTATCTGTTGTCCGCACATCACCTGATCACGGCACCGGATATGATATTGCAGGCAAGAATATCGCCTCTGAAACATCCTTTAGAGAGGCGTTATATACAGCTATTCATATCGTAAAACGAAGACGAGAAAACAAAGAGCTAACTTCAAAGCCTCTAAAAATCAGTAAATTGTCTGTAGATAGAGATTAATTTCATATCGTCGCTGTTAAACGTTAAAAACGAGTATGTAAACTAGCCGACATCGGCAGTCAATGCGATTAAACTACGCTATCTCAAAAAACTTTTTTTCACTAAGCAAATTTACTTTATCTTTGCGGGCTTAATTGTCGTGCTTTGAAATCGCTGCAACAGTACCATATTCCGTTTACTGGATTAAAATCAGGCAAACATCATTTTTCATTTGAAGTGAATGATGATTTTTTTGGAGAGTTTGAATATTCTCTTGTGAAAAATGCCAAGTTGATTGTAGAACTAGAGTTAGATAAACAGGATACGATGCTGATGTTGAATTTTCAAATTACTGGAAGTATTTTTGTTAATTGCGACACTTGCCTAGCCGCTTTCCCGCTCGAAATAGAAGTTAAAGAGCGGCAAATTGCAAAATTTAGCAATGACGTTACTCTTGAAGATGATTCAGAAGAGATCATGGTGCTAAATAAGAATGAGCATGCATTCGATATTTCCGGGCTCATTTATGAATATATTAATCTAGCAGTACCTTATATTAATCGTTGTGATAATGAAGGAAATGCAGAATGGTGCGATCAGGAAATGATAGAAAAACTGAAAAGTTTTTCAGTTAAAGTTGAAGACAAAGAAAATGACATTGCCGACCCACGCTGGGACGCATTGAAAAAAATAAAAAACAATTAAAAACAAAAAATGGCACATCCGAAACGAAAAATATCCAAATCAAGAAGGGATAAAAGAAGAACCCATTATAAAGCAGAAACTCCAGGTTTGACCACCTGTAAAATTACAGGCGCAGTGCATTTGCCACACCGTGCATACAATGTTGACGGCAACTTGTACTATAATGGCAAGTTGGTAATTGAAAACACCTCTATCGCATAATCAGACATCTTCCTCTGAATGAAGATTGGATTAGATATAATGGGTGGCGACTTTGCTCCAAAAGCTACGGTTTTGGGAGCAATTAAGGCTTACAAGTCATTATCCGCCGAGCAAAAAATAGTACTCATTGGAGATCGCACTCTCGCTGAGCCTTATTTTGCCGAAGCTGATTTCAATATTGATCATTTTGAGTTCGTACATACAACCGAAGTAATCGGAATGGGCGAACATCCTACCAAGGCTGTTGTTCAGAAGCCTAATTCCAGCATAAGTCTAGGCTTTAAATTATTAAAGGACGGGCAAATTGACTCATTCGCGTCTGCTGGAAATACCGGTGCGATGCTCGTGGGAGCGATGTTTAGCATCAAAACAATTCCTGGCATCATGCGACCTGCAATAGCAGCAATGGTTCCAAAGCTTAAAGGAGGCTATGGTATTATACTGGACGTCGGCGCAAACTCAGATTGCAAACCTGATACTCTTCTTCAATTTGGTTTGCTGGGCAGCCTTTTTGCAGAGAATATTCTAAATATCAAAAATCCGCGTGTAGGGTTAATGAATATTGGCGAAGAAGAAGAAAAAGGCAATCTTCTTTCACAAGCTACCTACCCTTTAATGAACGATACGACTCTTTTTAACTTTATAGGTAATATCGAGGGCAGGGATATGTTTAACGATAAAGCTGATGTGATTACCTGCGATGGCTACACTGGCAATATCATATTGAAACTAGCTGAAACTTTTTACATTTTAACGCTGAAAAAGGGATTTCGAGACGAATTTTTCGATCGTTTCAATTATGAACAATATGGTGGAAGTCCGATTTTAGGTGTTAATGCTCCGGTTTTAATCGGACATGGCATATCCAGTCCGGAAGCAATAAGCAATATGTTACTACTTTCCCGTCATATGATCGAATCGAATTTAGTTGACAAGATCAAGGCAGCATTTAACTAATACCTGCATGCAAAAAATACACGCTGCTATTACAGCAGTCCATGGCTACGCTCCAGACTATATTTTAACAAATCATGAGTTAGAAACCATGGTTGATACCAACGATGAATGGATCATGAGCCGCACCGGTATCCGCGAACGTCGCATTTTAAAAGGCGAAGGATTAGGAACTTCAGACATGGCAGTGCCGGCGGTGAAAGGTTTACTCGCCAAACGCGGTATTACAGCTGACGAAATCGATCTGATCATTTTCTGTACCGTTACTCCCGATATGCCCTTTCCTGCTACGGCAAATATTCTTGCAGACAAAATTGGTGCAAGCAAAGCATGGGGTTTTGATCTTTCAGCAGCTTGCTCAGGATTTATTTACGGCCTTACTACCGGCGCACAATTTATCGAATCAGGAATGCACAAAAAAGTACTCGTAATCGGCGGAGACAAGATGTCTTCGATTATCAATTATGAAGATCGTGCTACCTGTATTATTTTCGGTGATGGATGTGGCGCTGCATTACTTGAGCCAAACAATGAGGGGAATGGAATTATCGACTCTATATTAAAAAGCGATGGTTCAGGCTGTCAGTTTTTACATCAAAAAGCTGGGGGCTCAGTTCGACCGGCATCGCACGAGACCGTCGACGCCAAAGAACATTATGCATTTCAGGAAGGGCAATCTGTATTTAAATTTGCGGTAACAAATATGGCAGATGTTGCAGCTGAAGTAATGGAACGCAATAACCTTACGTCTGATGATATAGACTGGCTTGTGCCGCATCAGGCTAATAAAAGAATTATAGACGCAACCGCCATCCGCACCGGCGTGGGACCGGAAAAAGTCATGGTCAATATTGAACGTTACGGCAATACTACTAATGGCACAATACCGTTGTGCTTATGGGAGTGGGAGACTAAACTTAAAAAGGGCGATAATCTGATTTTAGCGGCCTTTGGTGGCGGATTTACCTGGGGCTCTATTTACCTAAAATGGGCATATTAATTTTTCATGTATTCTAAATTCATATTTTGTATTAATTTAGATTAATAAACCAAGCAGCCGATCATCAAAAAGGAAAAAATGGATATAAAACAAATACAGGAACTAATAAAGTTTGTTGCTAAATCAGGAGTGAACGAGGTTTCTATAGAAGAGCAAGATTTTAAAATAACAATAAAAACGAATCAGGCGCCTACTTATGTTAACGCTAGTATACCCGCGCCTCTGCCAGCGGCACCGGTTCAGTCTCAGGTTGTGGCAGCAGCACCTATTATCCCTTCGATTGTAAGTTCGGATAAAGATGAGATAGCATCAAATTACATTACTATCAAATCGCCAATGATTGGAACTTTTTACCGCGCTGCTAGTCCTGATAAACCTTCGCTCGCAGATATTGGCGATGAAATAAGCGCTGGCCAGCCGGTTTGTATCATAGAAGCTATGAAACTATTCAACGAAATTGAATCGGAAATATCTGGCCGTATTGTAAAGGTGCTTGTTGAAAATTCAAGTCCCGTAGAATACGATCAGCCCCTGTTCCTTGTAGACCCATCATAATTCAATTTTTCAATCTGCTCAAAATTCAATTTTGCTGAGCAAATTGACGAACTAACAAATTGAAATACATGTTTAAAAAAATACTAATTGCAAATCGCGGCGAAATAGCATTACGGATTATCCGTACTTGCAAAGAGATGGGTATCAAAACTATCGCCGTTTATTCAACTGCCGACCGCGAAAGCCTACACGTCCGTTTTGCAGATGAAGCCGTTTGTATCGGTCCCCCGGCTAGCAAAGATTCTTACCTCAATATCCCCAATATTATAGCAGCTGCAGAATTAACTAATGCTGATGCTATCCATCCCGGATACGGTTTCCTATCGGAAAACTCGAAATTCTCTTCCATTTGCCGCGATTACGGTATCAAATTCATTGGAGCCACGCCCGAACAGATTAATGGCATGGGCGACAAAGCATCGGCAAAGGAAACCATGAAAATAGCAGGAGTGCCTACTATTCCCGGATCTGAAGGATTATTATCGGACATAAAAGAAGGAATCAAAATAGCGAACGAAATTGGTTATCCGGTGATACTTAAGGCTACGGCTGGAGGCGGTGGCCGTGGAATGCGCATTGTTTGGAAAGATGAAGACTTTGAGGCAGCCTGGGATTCCGCTCGTCAGGAATCTGACGCAGCTTTTGGGAATGACGGCTTATACCTGGAAAAATATATTGAAGATCCTCGCCATATCGAGATTCAAATAGTTGGAGACCAATATGGAAAAGTATGTCACTTATCTGAGCGTGATTGTTCCATCCAGCGTAGACACCAGAAGCTTGTTGAAGAATCACCTTCGCCCTTTATGACCAACGCTTTACGTGAAAAAATGGGCGCTGCAGCGATAAAGGGTGCACAATCTGTTAATTACGAAGGTGCGGGAACAATTGAGTTTCTTGTTGATAAGCACCGGAATTTTTACTTCATGGAGATGAATACCCGCATCCAGGTTGAACACCCCGTAACGGAAGAAGTAATCAATTTCGACTTGATTAAAGAACAAATCAAAGTGGCAGCAGGCATCCCTATTTCAGGGAAAAACTATACGCCAAACATGCATGCCATCGAATGTAGAATTAATGCAGAAGATCCGTTTAATAATTTTCGGCCTTCACCGGGAAAGATTACTCATTTTCACTCACCCGGAGGCCATGGGGTTCGGGTGGATACACACGTGTATGCTGGTTACCAGATTCCGCCGAACTATGATTCGATGATAGCTAAGCTTATCTGCACTGCTCAAACCCGCGAGGAAGCGTTGTCAACGATGGAGCGCGCACTAAGTGAGTTTGTTATTGAAGGAATAAAAACGACAATCCCGTTCCATCTACGCTTACTGAAAGACCCAAATTTCCGAGCCGGTAATTTTACCACTAAATTTATGGAAACATTCGATCTAAACAAATAATTTTGACGACAAGTCCTAATTTCAAATAATTTCTAAAATACCATTCTCTATTCAAACAGAATGGTATTTTTGTTTCAAACGTAATGGCAAAAGAACGCAAGACGGACCTCATACAGTCAATAAAGGAAAAAGGCACTACCATTGAAGCCGAGATGTCTTTCTTCGATCACCTTGAGGTACTTCGCTGGCATTTGATTCGGGCCGCTATCGCTATAATTGTATTTGCAGGCGTAGCTTTCACCTATTCTCGGGTTATATACGAGAAAGTCTTGATGGGACCTAAACAACCCGATTTCTGGACCTACAGAATGCTATGTTTAGTTGGCGAAAAATTCAATATGGGTGCAGAGCTTTGTGTCAAAGAACTGCCTTTCACTATCATCAATACTTCAATGGGCGGGCAATTCATGCTCGACATGAATTCATCCCTACTGATCGGAATTGTATTTGGAATACCGTATCTTCTTTTTGAGATTTGGCGTTTTATCAAACCGGGATTAAAAGATATTGAGAGAAAATCTGCGAGTGGCTTTGTGTTCTATACCAGCATGCTGTTTATGATAGGGTTGCTGTTTGGATATTACGTCGTTACTCCCCTTTCCATAAATTTTTTAGCCAATTATACTATAAGTGACGATATCGTGAACTCCATCACGATAGATAACTATCTCTCGTTCATGGCTACCTTGACAATTGGAACTGCTCTAACTTTTGAGTTGCCGATAGTGATATATATACTCTCTCGAATGGGGATAATGACTCCTGGATTTATGCGCTCGTCACGGAGATATGCTACGATACTGATCTTTTTGATTGCTTCTATCGTAACACCAGGAGGCGATGTTCTGACAATGTTAACAGTAAGTCTCCCGCTTTTTGTTTTGTATGAGGTTAGCATTATTGTATCATCTCGAGTAGAAAAACGAAAGAAGAAAGTGGAGTCAGATTTTTATAGCGGAGCCTAGGCTTGCAGTGATCCGAGGAAGTCTTGTGCGAAGAACATCACAACAGATCACTAAAAACCATTGAACCAATTATAATTAACCCTAAATTTACTCTTATGGACTTTAAAAACATCAGCATCGCTATTGGTGGAGACCACGCGGGTTTTGAATACAAAAAAATCCTAATTGATTTTTTAGAAGGATACAAAGTCAAAGACTTTGGCACTTATTCAGAAGATTCGGTTGATTATCCAGACATTGCTCATCCCGTTGCAACGGCAGTGGAAACTAATGAATTTAATTATGGCATCTTAATCTGCGGAAGTGCTAACGGTGTCGCAATAACAGCAAATAAGCATCAGAAAATACGTGCGGGACTTTGCTGGAATCCTGAAGTAGCACAAATTGTGCGTAAACACAATGATGCGAATATATTATGTATTCCAGCAAGATTTGTTTCTTCAGAAGATGCAAAAGAGATTGCAACAAAATTTCTAAATACAGCGTTTGAAGGTGGGAGACACGCTACCCGGGTAGGAAAAATTTCCTGCTGAATATAAAATAATTATGATGAAAAGAATACTTTTTTGGTTATTCGCTTTGGGAGGCACGTTGCCGTCTATAGCACAACAAACCGCAGCGGTAGATCCGGCAGCACTAAAATATGCCGGTTTAATTAACCCGAATGACGCTCGCAAACATTTAAGCATATTAGCGTCTGACGAGTTTGAAGGGCGCGAAACGGGGCAGCCGGGAGCAGAAAAAGCTGCCAACTACATTGCTGCAGAATTTAAAAAACTAGGCCTAAGCGCCCCTGTTAATAGATCCTATTTTCAAAAAGTACCTTTGATTGAAACAGCGTTTATTGTAAATTCTTTTGTTGTTAATCAAACCGCTCTAAGCAATTGGAAGGATTTCTATTTTTCTGGTAGTCCAGCGCCGAAAACGATTAAAACAAATGAAATTGTCTTTGTAGGATACGGCATTACAACTGATGTGTACGATGATCTTAAAAATCTAAATATTAGCGGGAAAGTAGTGATGTTGATCAACGGTGGTGAGCCTGTAAAAGCAGGTATCTCTGCTATCACTAATACCGCTGAACTTTCAAATTGGAGCAAAAATCGTGCACAAAGGCTGTCGATGTTACAGAGTAAAAACCCGGCATTAATTGTTGCTGTGAGTGCAGACGCGACTGCAACAATTGACAGATACAATGGCAGAGGACCGGAACCAAGAATGTCAATCAAACCCACTACTCCAACCCCAGTTTCAACGTTAAGTCCAGTAATGAATATTACACCGACTGTTGCAAATTTGATTATCAAAAACAGCGGGCAAACTTTCCAATCACTTAAAGCAGCGATCGATAGTACCTCTACTCCGAAAAGCCAATCGATTAAAGCTGAACTTTCAGCCGACTTCGGCGTTAAAATTACAGAAGTAAATGCCGTCAATGTAATGGGCTATTTGGAAGGAGCAGACCTGAAAAATGAGATTTTAGTGCTATCTTCTCATTATGATCATATCGGCCTAGATTCAGATGGTCCGGATAAAGTAAACAATGGGGCAGATGATGATGGGTCTGGAACAACCGGTGTACTGGAAATAGCCAGAGCATTTGCAACGGCCAAAAAAGAAGGAAAAGGCCCGCGACGGAGTATCTTGTTCTTGACCGTAGTTGGCGAAGAGAAAGGCTTACTTGGCTCAGAATGGTATTCTCAAAGTCCGATTTTCCCGTTGGCAAGCACCATTGCAAATCTCAATATTGACATGATCGGGCGCATAGATCCGGCACACACTGTTGATTCTAGCTATTGTTACCTTATTGGTTCTGATAAGCTTAGTACCGACTTACATAAGATCAGTGAGACGGCAAATGCAACGTATACTAAAATGTCTATCGATTATAAATACAATGCCCCAAATGATCCAGAGCGTATTTATTACCGTTCAGATCATTATAACTTTGCGAAACACAATATTCCGATAATTTTTTACTTCAACGGCGTTCATGCCGATTACCACGCTCCCAGCGACGAGGTTAGCAAGATTAATTTCAATATGCTTGTAAAGAGATCACAGCTGGTCTTTTATACTGGGTGGGAATTAGCCAATCGAGACAAGCGCCCTGTTGTTGATGTAGTAAGCAATATGCCCAATAGCAGATAATTTCACTACTTACTTTTTAGAATACATATCTTCAGTGTTAGTGAGTTATTAGATGCAAATTTAAACCAGATGGTTGCAGCCTCATTATTCCTTCAAACCTATGGATATCGGTAGCGCCTTGGTTTAACTTAACCTTTCACTCGGGAAAATAGCCAATAACAACAAAATCACTAACTTTGCATCATGACAAATTTTGCCGAAGAATTTCAGGTAGCATCTGCAGAGAAGGCTTTTGATCCTGGACACCGGAAGATCATCAATTACAATATTGGCAAATACAATGCAGCTGTTGAGCGTGGAATTTCAAAATTTCACAATCTGGAGAATTCAAGAAAAAAAGCCCATGTAATAAAATGGAGGGTAATGGAAAACCTCGATAGGCTACTTCCGGAATTTGAAGCAAACTTCCAAAAGAAAGGCGGCAAAGTGATTTGGGCAAATGATGCAGAAGAAGCCAATAGAGAGATTCTTAGCATCATTAAAAAAGCAAATGGAAAAACGGTCATTAAGTCGAAATCGATGACCACAGAAGAACTCGACCTAAACGAGTTTCTTGAAAAAAACCAGATTGAAACAGTTGAAAGCGATTTAGGAGAATATATCGTTCAGCTTTTGGGGCAAAAGCCTTATCATATTGTCACCCCCGCCATGCACCTCAGCAAAGAGGACATTGCAAAGCTTTTTCACGAACGGTTTCAAACAGATATTCACTCTACGCCAGAGCAGCTTACTCAAAAAGCGCGCGAACTTTTGCGCGAAAAATATACTACTGCGGATATTGGCATTACTGGAGGAAATTTCTTAATTGCAGATACCGGCAGCATCGCTTTAACTGAAAATGAAGGGAATGCCCGACTTACAACAACCTTCCCTAAAATTCATATTGCTGTAGTTGGAATAGAGAAGATTATCCCATCAATAACTGACCTTGATTTATTCTGGCCGATTCTTTCATCACATGGTACAGGCCAAAATTTAACAGTCTATAACACAATTTTGGGCGGTCCACGTCAGGAAAATGAGACCGACGGTCCGGAGGAAATGTACGTCATTCTGTTGGATAACGGCCGCACCAACCTGCTTGCTAAAAAAGAGGAACGCCAAGGCCTATATTGCATCAGATGCGGAGCCTGCTTAAATGCTTGTCCTGTATACAAAAACATTGGCGGACATACTTACGAAACAACATACAGCGGCCCTATTGGCTCGATAATTACGCCTTCACTTAGGGGGGTGGAAAAATTCAAACACCTGAGCTATGCCTCCAGTCTTTGCGGAAAATGTTCGGAAGTGTGCCCTGTAAAGATAGAAATCCACAAAATGCTGTTGCTTAACCGTCGAGATGCCGTGGAAAAAGGGTTCAGTACCACCGTAGAAAAATGGGGATGGAAAGGCTGGAAGAATGCAATGATGAAACGTAGCATGATGGACATGTTCGGCGGCCGATGGAAGAATCGATTTATGAAGACTTTTTTTAAGAAAAGCTGGGGGCAACATAGAGCCTTACCGGAAGTGGAAAAGCAATCTTTTAGCAAGTTGTGGGCTGAGCGAAAATAGATGATCTTGAAATGATTTCATCCGATTCTATCGTCATACGATGACTTCAATAATGATCGGATGAGAAAAAGTCCGGTTGGTTCCGAAGACTTCAATCGTCGACTAAACTTATTCTTACGTTTTCTTTTATTGATCTGTTAATGTGTACTGGAAAGTTACTGCATAAGTACCAACCTCATAGCTGTAACGCGGAGTCGCTTTGTAATCGATATAGAAGTCACTTGCTCCGATTGTTAGTTCCTGATCTAAAGAAGAAACTGCTACATAAGGAGTTATTTCCCTTCTTTCTTACTTTGATTACGCTAGCCGGCATTGGAGTAGCTAATGTTCCAACTGTAAAATCAGAAGTTCACGCTTTTACGCTTACTTTCCATGCTTTGTTTGTTTTGTAGTTGATCGTGTTTGCGTTTAATACGTCAATACCATTGTCATAATCCGTTAGGGCATCAAAGCTGAAACGTCGAGGGGTCGAAGAGCTCAAGTTCATATCAAACAGATTTTTGACAACAAAACTAAGAAACTGATTTTGAGATGGTTAACGAAAATTTTGAGCATTAGCAAACATTGTTGCTGAAACTAATAGAACTGCGATTGATAATAATTTTTTCATCTTGATTTATTTTTATGGTTTTAATTTTTCGTTTACGATTTTATATTCAACGCTAAAGCCAAAGATGAAAAACGCAATAAAAGTTCCTAAAAGCATATTTAATAAAAATCAAAATTGGGGAATTGGGGCTGTAGGATTGTAGAGATGCGCCCCAATTTGATCGGTTGACGAATAAATTGGTGCACTTAGTCATCCACTAAACTAACTTCCGCAAGTGGACTAAATAAATAAATCCTTCCGGTTGCGATCTCGGTGCAGCGATAGCGTTTCCGGAGGATCGCATCTTTTCTAAATACTCGTCCATTTTTCATTTTAAACAGGCTGTTTGTGGGCAGACTTTCAACGCTGACGATATGTTGAGGGCGAGTATCATACTTCTGCAGAATACGGAAGAGATTCATATCGGTACAGCTGGATGCCGATGGATTGTCTAAATATCTAACAATTACCTGTTGAACATCCTGGGGAAAAATACTTTTGTCATAGAATGTCCGCATCATCTTCTTAAAATTAGCTTTCCACTCGGCACCATGAGGTTTTGCTTTGCGCTTATGCTCGTTCCATGTAAGCAAGTGAGCAAACTCATGAACCGTTGTAACTAAAAAAGCGTAGGGATTAAGATTATAATTAACAGAAATGCGATGACCTTTACCCTGGTATGGGTGTCGATAATCTCCATATTTTGTATCCCTACTTCTCGAAACCTTGAACTCGCACTGGAAATAATCTATCCAACGGGCAATTACCGGCGCAGCCTCTGGAGGCATATAACTTGAAAGTACCTCTACTTTGTCCACAGCTATGAATATGGAAAAATTATTTTAAAATTTGATACACGATTAAACCGGCTAGGTAGGCCATCCCAGTCATGTAAACAATTTGTATCACCGGCCATTTCCAACTTTTTGTTTCCCTGTAGACGATAGCTACGGTGCTCATACACTGCATCGCGAAAGCATAAAATAACATTAATGACCACGCAACAGCGACCGTAAAAACGGGCTGTCCGGTAGTATCGTTACGTGCCCTGCTCATCTTTTGTCTAACAGATTGCTGATCATCACCATTGACACTGTAAATAGTCGCCATGGTGCCCACGAATACTTCACGCGCTGCAAATGAAGTAATCAAAGCAATACCGATTTTCCAGTCAAAGCCAAGGGGTTTAATTGAAGGTTCGATTAGTTTGCCAAGAATTCCTGCATATGAGTTTTCCAGTTTGGCGGATGATTGCAGACTTTGAATCTCTTCCGCTGAATATTTTTGCACGTAATCCTGAGACAAATATTGCTGTTGTGCAGCGGCCTGTCTTCCCGGTGGACCGTAGGTGGCTAAAACCCAAAGGACAATTGAAACTGCAATGATTACTTTCCCGGCCTCGAAGACAAAAGTCTTCACCTTTTCATACATAGTAAGCGCTACGTTACTCCAGCGCGGTATACGGTAAACGGGCAGCTCCATGATAAAGTATCCGCGCTCGCGGGATCGGATCACCTGCTTCATGATCCATGCAACCAAGATGGCACTTACAAATCCAATAAGATACATCCCCATCATTGCTAATCCCTGCATATTTATTAAGCCCCAGACCTTTGTATCTGGCACTACTAAAGAAATGAGCAATGTATAGACCGGCAAACGCGCCGAGCAGCTAACCAAGGGCGTAACCATAATCGTGATGATCCTATCCTTCCAACTCTCGATGTTCCGCGTACTCATGATGGAAGGTACCGCACAAGCAAGGCTACCAATCATCGGCACAACAGATTTACCGCTCAATCCCACTTTTTTCATAATTCGGTCCATCATGAAAGTCACCCTTGCCATATAGCCTGTATCTTCAAGGATCGAAATAAAGGCGAATAGGATCGCTATTTGAGGGATGAAAATAAGTACACCACCCAGACCCGCCAGAACACCATCAATTAAAAGATCTGCCAAAACACCCGAGGGAAGCCAGGTTCGCGAGATGCCTGCAGCCCAAACAAAGAAATTTTCGATCAGAGTCATTGGAAATTCCGACCAAGCGAAAATGGCTTGAAATATTAAAAATAAGATGCCGAAAAAAATGGTAAATCCCCATATTCTATGGGTCAGCACTTCGTCAATTCGGTTGCTGATCGATTCTTTTATAACTTCTTCCTTCCGAATAGTCACAGCATCAAAAAGGACATCGTTAATAAAACTATAACGGGCGATCGTTTCCTCCGCCTGCAATTTCTGCGAATAAAATAACGATTGATCCAACAGTTCACTGATTCTTTGTGATTGCCGAGCAGTTAGAAAATGAATATTTTGATGTTGGTGAGCAATCTGAAGTGCCGCATAAGAATTAGCAATCCCCAATTCATGTTTTATTTGACTGATTAACTCCGGCGCCAGAGCCTCAACTTCTATCGTGTCAATCTGTAACGCGACGCTGGAAGCATTAGAAATCGCTTCTTTTAATTTGTCTATATTCTCTTCCTGACGGGCTGAAATCGGCACTACTTGTACCCCCAAGCGTTTGGAAAGTTCGTTAACATCGATATCGATCCCGCCTTTACGAGCCATGTCCATCATATTTAAAGCAATGATGACCGGGATCTTCAAATCCGCTAGCTGGGTGTAAAGAAGCAGGTTGCGCTTTAGATTAGATGCGTCAGCGATTATAATCACAAGATCAGGATGAACCGGATGTTTTTTGTCCGCCAGTACTTCAAAAACAATCGTTTCGTCTTTACTTTTGGGATAAAGACTATATGTTCCAGGAAGATCTAATAATTGTACATTTCGTCCATCGGGCAACCGAAAGAATCCAACTTTTTTATCGACGGTGACTCCGGGGAAGTTCCCAATTTTTTGTCGAAGACCTGTTAAAACATTAAAAAGGGTAGATTTTCCAGTGTTGGGGTTTCCAACAAGCGCAACTTTCAAATCACCATTCAAATTCAGGGCTTTTGCAGAATAATAGTAGATGCTTCTTTCTTACGTAAACTAAGCTGATAACCAGATACGGTGATCGCTATCGGATCGCCAAAAGGAGCGTAGCGCTCTACGACGATAGATTCTCCGGGAAGACAACCCATTTCCATCAGCTTCACTGACATTTCAAGGTCGGTAAACTCTTTGATTATGCCGGATTGTCCTGGTTCAAGTTGAGAAAGTTTCATGTTTAAGAATAAACTGATACAAAAATAAAGCTTATTTGTAATAAATCCAAATAAGAAAAGGAATAAATCAAAGGAATTTTAATCTAATTTTTGAGATATTTAATCATCAGTTTTGCGGCCCGACTTGATGCTCCAGGTGCGCCCATAATTGCCTCCAAATCATCATACCCAATCAGTACTCTTTTCCGGTACATGGGGTCATGCAATAGGTTACCGAGTTCTTCAGTAATCTTCCCAGGAGTACAATTTTCTTGGATTAATTCTTTTACAAGCGCCTGATCCATAATGAGGTTAACCAGCGATATAAATCTGATTTTAACAAACATTCTTGCTATTGCGATAGAGATGGCATTACCTTTATAAACGACTACCTGAGGAACTTTCAATAATGCCGTCTCTAGAGTTGCTGTACCTGAAGCAACAACAGCTGCTTTCGAATTTAAGAGAAGATTATACGTATCGTTAAAAATGATCGGTAGCTCTTTATCTCCAATCAGAGGTTTGTAATCACTTATATTAAAATTTGGAGCACCAGCTATAACAAACTGATAATCAGGGAATTTTGATATTGCCGCCACCATAACCGGCAAAATCTTTTCAAGTTCTTGTCTCCTGCTTCCAGGTAATAAAGCAATAATAGGCTTTACGCTCAAAAAATGGTTTATTTGAAAAAGCTCATCAGACTTGTTGGCAGCAATTGCATCAAGTAACGGATTTCCAATATAATCGACGTCCATGCCCCACCCTTTATAAAAATCTACTTCAAAAGGCAAAATACAGAACATTCTGTCTACAAGCCTTTTGATTTTTAGAACTCGTTTTTGATTCCAAGCCCAAACTTTTGGAGAGATGTAATAAAATACTTTTATCTGCTGCTTTTTTGCAAAGTCTGCAATTTTAAGGTTGAATCCTGGAAAGTCGATCAGAATGACAACATCCGGTTGAAAGAATAAAATATCAGCTTTAGCCTGCTTCAAATTTCGCATAATCACCCTAATATTCTTCAACACCTCTACAAAACCCATAAAAGCAAGATTCGAAATATGCTTAGTAAGGGTTCCGCCTTCTGCCTTCATCATCTCTCCTCCAAAATAACGGAATTCCGCTTCCGAATCCTCAACCTTTAGGCTTCGCATAAGGTTTGCTCCATGTAGATCGCCCGAGGCTTCACCCGCTATTAAGAAGTACTTCATTGACGAAATTTAAGGAAAAAGAAAAAAATAAAAACGCATAGAAAAGTTGATAAAAAAATTCCGTTGCCGATATTATCCCGTTCTGCCTTAAAATAATAACGCAACAACAATAAGTTAATCGCCGCACTGATAACATACAAAATATCATCCTTTGCTAACAGGCGCAGGTTCCGTTCGAATTGTGATGTACTTAAAAAAGCTACTATCGGCGAGAGTAAACCGATACATATCCCGAGCCAGATATTATTTCTTTTTAACATCAAAATCCCAGGTATTTAAAGTTGGAATAGCATGGTGGGCTGTCATATCAAACTGCACTGGCACAACAGAAACGTATTCGTTATTAATTGCCCAAACGTCTGTATCCTGACCATGATCGTTTAACTGAAACACGCCTGTAAGCCAATAATAATTCCTATTGTGAGGATCTTTGCGCTCATCAAATTCTTCAGCGTATTTTGCATTTGCTTGTCTACAAACCTTAATACCTTTTATAGAAGCGGAATTTGGAATGTTTACATTCAAGAGTGTTCCAGACTGTAATCCGTGCTCGAGCACTTGCTCTGCAATAGCCTTTACGTAGGGAAGGCATTTTACAAAATCGGCATCGTAAGAGAAATCATCATATGAGAACCCTATCGATGGAATACTTTCTATCGCCCCTTCAACCGCTGCAGACATCGTACCTGAGTAGATGACGTTAATGGAATAATTAAGTCCGTGATTAATACCTGACACACAAAGATCAGGCTTCTTTCCCTTAAAAACTTGATTCACAGCTAGTTTAACACAATCCACAGGCGTCCCCGAGCTTTTATACATGTCGACTCCGGGATAAAGATCAACTTTATCTAGTCTGAGGGGCTTAGCGATGGTTATAGCATGGCCCATACCAGATTGCGGACTATCTGGTGCGACGACAACGATGTTCCCCAACTCTTTCATCGCCCCAATCAGCGCGCGGATACCGGGGGCATCGATACCATCATCATTAACAATAAGAATGTTTGGCTTGCTTTTGTTCATGATGCGAAATTACGAAAAGGTATGGAGCTTGGAAGAGTTGATGAGGAAAAGGAGGAGATCTGAGGTAAGAGGCTTGAGGTAGTGGGGCTGAAGTAGGAAGACGATCGGGACTGACATTGATCAATTAAAAAGCTCCACTTTTCTGCAGAGCTTTTTAATTGATCGTTATAACTTGTTTAACCAAGCGACAACTTCATCTCGGGCCTTACCAGTTTTTTGCTGTATTTTACCGAGTAGCTCATCGTCTTTACCTTCCTCATGTTTAAGATCATCATTGGTAAGATTTCCATAAGATTGTTTCACTTTCCATTTGATCTCATTCCATCGGCCTTGCCATTTAATGGCAGACATAGTTTTTTATTTTAGGTTAGAAATTTATCTAACACATTAACATTCTATATCGACATTGGTTTCAATGCTATAGCGCACCCGCTTTAATTTCTTCGACCACAGCAGGATCTAACAAGGTAGTAGTATCTCCGAGATTTGAAGTCTCGCCTTCCGCAATTTTTCTAAGGATTCGCCGCATGATCTTTCCTGATCTTGTTTTCGGCAATCCCGTAACGAACTGAATTTTGTCTGGCTTGGCAATCGGCCCGATAATTCGGGAAACTGTCATAATGATATCCTTGCGAGTTATTTCATCATTCTCATGCTTTTTCGGACAGATTACAAAAGCATAAACTCCTTGACCTTTTATTTCGTGAGGATAACCTACCACGGCCGACTCTATTACGCCCGAATGCATGTTAATGGCATTTTCTACTTCTGCTGTACCGATTCGATGCCCCGAAACGTTGAGCACATCATCTACCCGGCCAGTGATACGGTAGTAGCCATCCTCATCACGCATACATCCATCTCCGGTAAAATAAAGATTATCGTAGGTTGAAAAATAAGTGAGGCGGCATCGCTCATGGTCTCCAAATGTAGTTCTTAACATTCCTGGCCACGGAAATTTAATGCAGAGATTTCCATTAACTCCGTTACCCTGGATTTCAACACCGTTCTCATCGACCAAAATTGGCTGAATTCCCGGAAGGGGAAGCGTTGCAAAACTTGGTTTTGTATCGGTAACATTCGCAATCGGCGAGATCATTATTCCTCCAGTTTCGGTTTGCCACCATGTGTCTACGATCGGACAATTCTTTTTTCCGATTTCCTCATCAAACCAATGCCATGCTTCTTCGTTAATGGGCTCGCCAACAGAGCCTAATTTTTTAAGCGAACTTAGATCTTTGCCTTTTAACAGATTGGTACCAAAACTCATTAAGGAACGAATCGCAGTCGGCGCGGTATAGAGGATGTTTACCTTAAACTTATCTACAATATCCCAGAGACGACCCGCATCGGGCCAGGTTGGAATACCTTCGAACATTAACGTAGTGGCGCCTTGTGAAAGTGGTCCATACACAATGTATGAATGCCCCGTAATCCATCCGATATCTGCAGTACAGAAATAAACCTCCCCTGGTTGGTATTGAAAAACGTTTGCGAACGTATAGCCTGTATAAACCATATATCCACCACAAGTATGCACCACACCCTTCGGTTTCCCAGTTGAACCGGAAGTATAGAGAATGAAGAGTATATCTTCGGCGTCCATTTCTTCTGCCGGAAAATCTGGATTACCTTGTGTCTCTACTTTTCTTAATTCATCTTCCCACCAAACATCGCGACCTTTAATCATTGATACCGGCATGCGACTACGTGTAAGTACGATCACTGTTTTCACCGTAGAACATTGAACTAGTGCATCATCAATTACCGTTTTGAGCGGAATTTCCTTATTTCCTCTAAAGCCCGCATCGGCAGTAATCACCATGGAGCATGTTGCATCATTTATCCGATCGGCAATAGATTGCGCAGAAAAACCACCAAACACCACCGAATGTATCGCGCCAATTCTCGCACACGCCATCACAGCAATTGCCAATTCAGGAACCATCGGCATATAAATACAAATTCGATCGCCTTTTTTTACACCGTTATTCTTTAGAACATGACAGAATTGGCAAACTTTTTCATAAAGCTGGCGGTAAGTCAACGTTCGGTAATGCTCGCTCGGATCGTTGGGCTCCCAAATAATTGCTGGCTGATCTCCAAGTTTGTGCAGATTTCTATCCAGGCAGTTCTCTGTGATGTTAAGTTTTGCTCCTTCAAACCATTTTACCTTTGGTTCTTGAAAATTCCAATCGAGCACCCTATCCCACTTTTTACGCCAAAAGAAATTTTTTGCAATATCGGCCCAAAATTTTTCTGGTTCCGCTACGCTTTCTTTATACACCTGCTGGTATTCTTCAAATGATTTGACCTGTAAGCCCATTGAGGAGGTTGGAGTGTAAGATTATAAGTAATACGTTGTAAGTTAGTGAATGGGCATTTAAACCTTAAAATCTAAATTCTCGGTAGTGCGCGTACCATCCTTTTTAAAAGCGTCGACATACAACTTAATTCTGTTTTTAGCTACCTCGAGGTCCGTATTATTGAGGTTGATATTGAGCAGATCAATGAACCAAGGGAACTTTACATCACTTAGGGTATAAATCTCGGCAATTTCCCGCGAAATTGGTAAAGTAGTGCTTTTAGACGATTCATAAACATCTTTCGTGTCTGCCTTGAGCAACTTATCGTACTCTTCTTCAAGCAGTTGCTTAAATATCGCCGCTGAAAACACATCGCCTTTTTTCGTTCCTGTTGCGCCATCGTCTTCGGTCAGAATTGCACCCTTACTAATCCATTCCCAAAGGATACTTAAGCGGATCTCGCCGGTTGCCATGTCTTCCATCAAGTAAAGAATATCGTCATTGCCGAAAAAATCTGCAGCTTTTAAAGCCGCGGCCTGCATACCTTGCCCGAAAGCATTTCCATATTGAAGGGCAACACTCAATAAATTACGTGCTCCGCGGATGGTTGTTTCCGCGGGCTCAATCAGGATTAAACCGTCCGAATCTTGCTTCGTATAGGTTAGCCTAGGGAAATTTCTACCAAGCTGATTTGCTTCTCCAATTTTCTCCCAAACCGGCCTAACAATATTAACCATTTTCCAATGTGCTACCCATTTCCCACTGGCGCCATCGCGCTGCTCGCGCTCGGCTCCGGCCACTGCTTTTTTCATACTTGCAGAAACGCCTTCGGCAGAACCTACCGGGATGTTAGGCTCCATTCCTCCCTGCCAAAGGGCAAAATTTCCATTGATATCGGGTGTATTAACAGCGCAGCGCACCCTGTTTTCGTAGTTGCGCATATAGCCATAAGTCATCAAAATAGATTCAATATTTGGATTAACGAAGCCTTCGTCCCATGTCATCGCATCTGAAACACTATTAATATAATCCCAGCGACCCGTGTTGTATCCCACAAAATGCTTGCCCAAAGCCGCCCGAATTTCCATCAATTGATAGGTTTCTTCCAATTGCTCAACTAACACGTATACTTTAATTGTTCCATTAGCTAAGCTAAGTTTCCCTTCAAGTGCCGTGATCATATCATTCCACAGCGCCGCTTCTCCTGCAGTTTGAATCTTTGGAAGGTACAACACAACAGATGAACCATTCTTCTGTAACTCTTTATAGTTATTTACCACGTAAAGGGTTAGATCAACAATGGATGCCGCCATAGCCACCCCGTCCGAATTACGGATATGACGGTCATCTAAATGCAATCCACGCGCTCTAAATATCTTGGTTGTAAAATCTAGTTGCTTTTGCCAGTCGGCGATAAGTTTCTTGCCAAAAAATCCCTGCGCCCATTTATTCATTTCTGCTGCTACTTGCTCTGCTACTTTTAAGAAAATAGGGTCCTTGTGGATCGCCAGCTTAAGATTTCTTTGATTGTCAAGCGACATAGTCTCGGTTTGCCCTAGTGCGTCTTCGCCATCAAACATCCAGCCGTCTGCACCTGAAAGCAAAGCATAAGCGGCGTTGCGGATACTATTTTCAAGTGGAGCATTCGGCTTGGCGGCCGGACCCGTTCCCTGTATCCATTGTCTCTGCAGATCTGCAGGTATAATTGCACCCTCGAATTGCCCGTCGCGAGCATCTTGTACTTTAATATTTGTACGCGGAATAATACTTTCTGGATCTAAAAAATCGATTCTTTCTTTATTTTTTTGACGTTCGGATCTCTGTTTAACTCTTTGAGACATCGCTTCTTTAACATCCTTATTAAAATTAGACAGTAACGAAAGTGCTTCTAAAGCTTCGTTCGTGTAAATATCACTGTAGGCTTCTTTCAGTCCTTCGCGGATCTTAATAGTATTAGTCATGTTGGATTTTGTTTTATCGGCAAGTCATCCGATGACTCACGAAGCTTTCTAAATTTACGGTTTAATCTACTAGTCATCGGATGACTACTATTCAATGCTCCGTCAGACTGAGCTTGTTGAACTCTACTTGATATTCCGGCACTCTGAGCTTTGACAAGTACCTTTGGGGCATGACGGTTGCACTATTTCATAATAATTACTGTCATTGTCAAAGGCCCATGCGCTCCAAGAACCAATGCTTGCTCAATATCGGCTGTTTTTGAAGGCCCTCCAATAAACCCTGCAAATCCATAGCTATCTTCTACTCCGATCTTTTCGTAGGCATTATGCAGTGTAGAAACGATGTCCTCTGCTTTTACAAGTACCGCCAGATGCTGACAAATATAGGGTATCACACGATGCCCCATATCCTGTTCTGTTAGCCAAACAGCACCATTTTCAGCGACTGCCAAACCGGATTGTATTACCGCCACTTCCACATTGTCATAGCTATGTGCTGTTTGCTCTTTAGAAACAAGCTCAGCAATATCTTGTAGTTCAGGCAACGTTGTGACCACACGTTTCGTAAAATCAAAATCAGCTTTGAGAAGAGCTTTTAAGCCCGCAACGTCATCTGCAATCCGCACAGTCCCACTGATTTCAGTAAAAGTATCGACATATTGCTTCAAAATATCATCGTACTGCACCTTGAATTTTGTTATATCCGGCAAGGGACTAAATTTAGGCTGATTTTGCAGAACGGCGGATAGTATTTTTTCTCTGGTGTTCAAGTTATAAGTGGTAAGTTATACGTTATTAAGTTGTATTAATGCCTGGCATTTAAATTTTGGTTTGAGTAAAATGCAAAAAGCATGGAGCAAAGAATCAAAGCACTTAAACAGCTTGCCAATCGGGACGTTCCACACTTCTTTTTTCACTTTTCCTTGCATAGTAATCATTAAAGTACGGAACCACAGTCCTTACTCCTTTCCATCCTTTTTTCCGTTCTTCTCATACCATTCGCCAAATGATTCTTTCGGACCATACGGCATTTCTCTCTGCTTATACCATGGGTTAAATTTATTGTTAACCGCAAAAGGAGCATGTTTTAAAAGCCACCTTCCGGTTTTTCCAGTTGCTTTGTATAGCGCCGGCGATGAAAGTGTTAGAGTCATCGCCTTCATACTTACTGATTTAGAATTAGAGACATAACCGCTTTTCACAATCTCTTGGCGCCATTTGTAAAGCTGGACATGAATATCAATCTTTACCGGACAAACATTTGAGCATGATCCGCAGAGCGTGGAGGCAAAAGGAAGGTCTGCTTGACGCTTCATATCCAAGTTAGGCGCCAAGATTGCGCCTATCGGACCGGTAATAGTATTGTGGTAGCTCAACCCGCCACTCTTACGGTAGACAGGGCAAGTATTCATACACGCGCCGCATTTAATACACTTTAAGGAGTCTCTAAAATCCTTAAGGCCAAGCAAACGACTTCTACCGCAATCCACAAGGATTAGATGCATTTCATGACCCGGTCGAGGCTTTTTATGGTGACTAGAATAGATCGTGATTGGTTGCCCGGTTGCGCTTCTTGCCAACAATCTTAAAAAGATCCCAAGATGCTTCTTTTCCGGAATTATCTTTTCCAATCCCATTGAGGCAATCTGCACTTCTGCAAGATGAGCACCCATATCTGCATTGCCCTCGTTGGTACAAACCACATATTCGCCGGTTTCTGCCACCGCGAAATTTACACCGGTGAGATTCGCTCTACGACTATGAAATACGTTACGCAAATGTTTCCTCGCTGCACGCGTAAGCAACGTGGGATCAGACATGCCTTTTTCGGTACCTAGGTGAGTATGAAACAACTCTGCAATTTCTTCCTTTCGTTTATGAATACACGGCAGCACGACATGACTAGGCGGCTCATTGTCAATTTGTTGTATATATTCCCCCAAGTCAGAGTTGATCACTTCGATCCCTCGCTCCTGAAGATATTCATTCAGGTTAAGTTCTTCCGTCAACATTGATTTGCTCTTCACCATCTTGTCAATTTCCTTTGCTTTCAGAATAGAATAGACAATTTCATTATGTTCTTCTGCACTATCGGCCCAATAGACTTTTACTCCATTTTTGGTGAGGTTTTCTTCAAATTGAATAAGATATTGTTGAAGATTAGAGATTACATTGGATTTAATGTCAGATGCTGCCTGCCGCAGTTCTTCCCATTGCGGAGTTTTATTTGCCTGAATATCCCGCTTCTGGCGGATCCACCATAAAGCTCCATCGTGCCAGCTCGCCTTTTCATCGTCCTTTATAAAATCTTCAGCGAGTTCTGAATGTTCTTTCGTCGTATCGATTCTCATAAGTTGGCATTTAATATTTCAGCAATATGGATGATCTTAACTTTACTCTTGCTTCTGTGAAGAATTCCCTCCAAATGCATCAAACAAGAGAGATCAGCGGACGTAATATACTCGGCGCCATTTTTTGTATGATCTGATACGCGATCCTTGCCCATTTTTACGGAAACCGCTTCTTCAGCAACGCAGAAAACGCCACCAAAACCACAACAATCATCTTGCCTATCGAGCTTAACAAGCTCTAAACCCTGCACCATATCTAAAAGTTGTTTAGGCTTAGAAAAACCGGGCGCTACCAACTCGCTCATCTGTGCAAGATGCAAACCGCGAAGTCCGTGGCAACTTTGATGAATTCCGACTTTATAGGGGAAACTTGCGTCCAGCTTCTCGATTTTGAGCACATCAGTCAAGAACTCAATCAGCTCATAAACTTTGCCCCGAAGGCTTTCCGCTGCGAGATGATCTTTCTGAGAATGTAGATGATCCTTGATATGCAGCACACAGCTGGCTGAAGGAGAAACTACATACTCAAATTCAGCGAAATTTTCGATAAAAAGGTCGTCGCAACCTTGGGTTAGGTGTTCAAAACCAGAATTCGCCATAGGTTGCCCACAACATGTTTGCCGACTAGGATATACAACCTTGATTCCTAATTTTTGAAGTAGCTCAAGCGTAGCGATTGCTGCACCAGGATAAAATTGGTTAACATAACAAGGTATAAAAAGCCCAACGGTCATATATTACTTTAGATTTTTTGGTTCAGATTACAAATAAACAATAAAACCATTTTATCACAAAAATTCTAGCCTATTTTATCAGCATATGCGAGAAAGGGATGACATAGGCCTGCAGGTACACTAAAATTCCCACAAGGGAAGCTAAGGCAATACTATGAAAAAACACATATCTCAATATCTCTCCTTCATGGCCGTACCAGTTTGTAGCGGTACTCGCAACCACAATACTTTGAGCATCAACCATTTTTCCCATTACTCCACCAGAACTGTTTGCGGCGGCCATTAGTATCGGATCAACTCCAGTTTGTTTAGCAGTAATGGTTTGCAGACTTCCGAAAAGCACATTAGAGGCAGTATCGGAACCTGTTAAAGCGACTCCCAACCATCCAAGCATTGTACCAAAGAAGGGATATAAATATCCCGTCTTCGCTAAGGCAAGACCTAAAGTTGCGTCGGTACCCGAATATTTGGTAACATAGCCAAGTGCCAGCATTGCGGCAATGGTAATCAACGAAAACCGGACACGCCACAAAGTTTCGGTATATACCTGCAGCATTTGTTTAAAGGAATAACCAATTGCAAAGCCGGCAATAATAGCTGCCAAAAGTATCCCGCTTCCTGTTGCTGAAAGCCAATTTAATTTAAAAATAGCTTCTTCCGGTTTCGTCGGTGCATCGGCTGTGGGCTGAGGCACAATTGGAGCTGTACGCTGAATTTCATTATGTAAATAAGCTACTTTAAACTCCGGAGCAGAAATAGAATTAAGAGATGATTTTACGGCCGGTATTCCCCAAACAAAAACAAAAAAGGTAAGTAACATCCATGGCATCCAAGCCCTCAGCATCGCCTTTCTAGGCACATTAGCTTCAACCTCAACGGAAGAAATATCATAATCTGGGAGCTTCCATAAAATTTTCGGCTGCCAGAATTTAAGCAAAATAATTATAGCAATCATCGAACAGATGGAGGCGATAATATCAACCAGCCAGGGACCGTGATAGTTTGAAACTAAGAACTGCGGAACAGCAAAAAATACTCCCGCCACCAGCGCCGCAGGCCAAACACCCAACATATTCTTGAACCCACACATAGCCCAAACTACCCAGAATGGTACAATAAGAGAAAAAAATGGCAGCTGTCGTCCAATCATTGCCGAAAGATCCAATAAGTCCAATCCCGTAACTGCAGCCAATGCAATGACCGGCGTCCCCAACGCACCAAAGGCGACCGGAGCAGTGTTGGCAATAAGCGACAATCCCGCGGCAGCGAGGGGCCGAAAACCCAGTTGCATCAATATCGCTGCAGTGATTGCCACCGGTGTACCAAAACCTGCCGCACCTTCAAAAAATGCCCCGAATGCAAATGCAATTAGGATGACCTGTATCCTTGGATCTGGCGCAATCGATGCAAGATGCTGACGGATAAGTGAAAATAATCCCTTATTAACAGTGAGTTGGTATAAAAAAATTAGGTTTAGCACGATCCATCCGATCGGAAATAAGCCGTATCCCGCTCCATAAACGGCGGTAGCCGCTGCAGCCTGCACCGGCATTTGATATATTACTATGGCAACGAAAAGCGCAGCCAATAGACCGAACAAGGCTGCATAGTGGATCTTTATTTTCAAAAGAGCAATGAAACCCAAAAGAATAACTATTGGAAGCGCCGCAAAAACAGTAGACAGAATTGCATTATTTAAGGGATCGTAATTTTGGGACCAGATTGTTTCCATATAGTTTTAAAATTTTTAGTGAAAATATACGTTAAGCTTTACGAACTACAAAATAAGGTTGGTTCATCAAATCTGTCTCAAAACCGGGGTATAACCAAGCCTTTGCAGGCGTTTCACGAAGTTCAACATAATACTGCAACGGATATGGCGAATTGGTGTATTCTCCCGGAATAGTCGCGGTTAGATTTTTACCTGATATTGTAAGGTCCAACGACTCAAAACGCTCGCCCTGATTTATATGCCGATAGAACAAAATGGCAGATTTCGGCATCTTATCAAACGAAAACTGAAGATTGAGAGCTTGTCCACTTTGAAATTTCGCTGCGACAGTATGTCTTCCAACTACGGCAGGCCGTTGTGGACGTCCTAAAGCCTCAGAGATTGCGAGTTTTACATGATCAGTCTGAGGAATGGCGGCAGCTTTAGCGTTCTCTGTATCGAGCTTTTTAGCCATATCTTCAATATCCAAATCCATGGTCGGCAAACGATCAAGCCAGTGGCCGCGCAGATGCGTGTTTTCTCCGATAGTAACATCCGATTTGTAAACATCTTTTAGCTTATTGGCCATTACCGCCCAAATTTCTCTTGCCTTACGATAAGCTTTTACAGCTTCATCGAGCGCGACACGATCGCCGGTTTGTTGAAAAATCGCGTAAAGCACTCCAGACCTAAACTTGGTTCCGAAGAAACGACCTAAAGCAATTTGCGCAGATACGTCGATCGACATTCTTCTGAATGCTATACTTTGCTTATTTAACGTTTTTGCTTCTGCCTGGGCGAGCGATTTCGCGGTAGATTCAGCAAGATCTTCGATCCAAACCGCAGCTTCTATCGGCGAATATTTTCCACTTCGTTCACCTTTCAGCAATTCTGCAGCATAATTATTAATTCCAATAAAGAGTTGAGGATCCATCGGACTAACATTTCCGAATACCCTGGGTGAAGGCGTATCGGTATACGGATTTCTAATACCAGCATTGGATATCGCATGGTTAACATACATTTCCGGCCAATAAGTATTGTTACCGGCAGACGTTCCATGAGCAGTCAATACAATAGGTAAAATTCGAGTAGCAGTAGCAAGTGCTTGCTCTATCGGCTCGGCCGAAGAAGAACCGTACGTTGTTCTAGTATGACGTTTCCACACTTCCGGATCCGTTGAAGGATTATACAACAGTCTACCAAAAAGACGCAGTCCGTATTCATATTTCTGCCAATCCCATGTTGGTTTTAGTGAGGAATCCAGATACGCACATCGATCACCCGCAATACCTGAACCGCGTCGACCTTTAAAGGAAAGCGGCTCCATCAATTCGGCACCAATACTCCCGCAAAAGTTGAACGCTCTAGAGAGCTCTGCAGTCATTAATGGGTCTCCCGACATTAATATCCGTTGAGTTCCAGGCCAGATGCGATGGATCATCTTGTAAGGACGTTCTTCCTTTAAAAGATCGCCATATCCGTACCTCATAAAACTCCGTGAGCCATCGCTCAAGTTCATTAAACCTGAGGTTTGCTTGTTGGGGACAGGAACCTCCAGGTTGCGGATATCTGCCTGATGATAGGGCAAGCCGAGGTGCTCTGCCCAATACTTAGGCGAAAGCGCAAAAGGCACTCCACTTGCAATTGCCGTATTAATCATTGGTTCATCTATACCTTTGGTGTGCAAGTCCATCTCGACTTTACGACCGCAACTTGCCACGCCGTCGAAAACATATTTCCAAAAATCATAGCTCCCTTCTGTGACCCCACTTTCTCCGTGAATTCGGAGCGTGACTCCGCTGATATCCGGACAAGCCTGAAGGAGAGCGCGCATCGCGTCGCGACAATAGGGACCATGGTTAGCCGCCGACAATCCTTGTATAGTATAGTTAGGATTCGGACTATTTTCCCATACATATCCGTGCATCCAAATGCCTAATCTAAATTCCATTCCTCTCGAAACGGTTTCCTTACTAATAAATTTGAGCATCTCCAGATTTCTATCGCGCTCAGCATCAGATAATTCTGGCACTGTGACATTATATCCGGGCACCGGAAGGAGGAAAGGATATGGAAAAAGGAAATATCCGTCTGTCACATTTCTAAGGAAATCATAGCCAATTCCCATGCTTAGGTTGAAACGGTTGTACCGCTGCCCCGCCAGCATGGTTAAATATTTTGGCCACATTTCACGGTCGTTGTACCAAGGCTTGTCTTCGATGTCACTACAAAAAAGCCTATTGAGGCTTCGCAACTCATTCGCCGGATGTTCAACAATCGCCCTCTGAACGGTTAATGATGGAATTGCATCTGTTGCATTGTTAACGCGGTCTGCAAGCTCAAGAACGGCATATACTAAACCTCGATTATCAAATCCGCTAGCTAACAAAACAGGTATACCCGCAGATTTTATAGAGAATAAACCGAGCGCTTCAGGCACCGCCGGAATCTTAGTTTTTACATCTTTAAGAAGTTCTTTGGACATAGCCGACGTCGATCCGGATAGCACAATACAGAGATCACCCGAGGCAGTACCCGATATTTTATCAGATCGCTTTACCCCAATACCTTTCGAACTAAGTGCGGCTTCAAGCTCTTTTGCCGCCCACTGTACCGGTCCCGACATCGCGGTAGCATCTACAGAATCAATAATGATATTTACACCTTGCGCAATGAAATTTCCAAACCCCGCTAAGGGGATACTTAGTGTTGTAATTCCAGCAATTTGTAAAAAACGTCTGCGACTAACACTAGCAGAGTCTGACGAAACCGACCTTCCGTTTGAATTCTTTTTCATAATCGTTTAAGCGTGCGTGAGTATTAAAACCATGTCCGCATTGAAATTCCCTTCTTCAATGGCAGCGCAGGAATAGACCAGATTGTTCAAACTCGTGTTCCAACAAATCTTATTGCACGAGCTGGTTCAAAGCTTTCTTAACAAGAAAAACTTTCAAAAAATAAATAAGTACGTGTATTCTGGTTTAAACTGGGCAGAAATTTAAAACTATAAAATCAAAATTGCAATTTTATATAAATTATTGCGTCTGATTATTCGGCACTTTGCTGGAAACTGAAATCTGGTAAATTTCTTTAATTGCTTTCGCGATACTCCCCCTTAAATGCATAATATCCAAAAAGAATAAAACCTGCAATTATTGGGATGAAAATAGTAATGATTACGATCCAAAAAATATAGTCCTCCGACGTTGCAGTACTAGAACCGAGTCTGTTGATGGCATTATAGGGCAGATAAAAGGCAAGAGCGATGCCAAGAAGCAAAAAGACTATCCCAAAATATTTTTTTACGTTGTCCATGTTCTTTAGTTTTCAAGGCCACCGGCTGGCGACTGTTTAATGTAGATTAGTCCAATAATAAGTGTAATTGCAGTTACCGCGATCGGGTACCAGAGTCCGTCAAAAGGTGTTGCCCCCGGCATTGATGTTAAGCTAATTGCGATGAAGGGTGTAAGACCACCAAAAACACCGTTTCCGATGTGATACGGAAGAGACATCGAGGTATACCGGATACGGGTTGGGAATAACTCAACGAGGAATGCTGCTATCGGACCATAAACCATTGCAACAAATAGTACCTGCACGGCAATTAAGGCAATCAGGAGCCAAAAAGATTTAGCAGGAAGTGTGATTTCTTTCTTTAGCTCTGGTGGCGCAGAACCGTCTAATGATTCTATTTTTACTTCTTTGTATACCATACCATCAGAATAGGTTCTTAAGGTGGTAGAACTTGTTGAGTTTGGTCGGGCAGAATTGATGTCGGTCTTAGTCTGGGCAGTAATTTCCTGCTTTTTTGTTAGATCCGTTATCGCATACATTTCTTTATAGATCGGTCTGTATAGCAAAATACTAAGTAACATCCCGGTCATCATTATTCCCTTTCTACCGATTTTGTCAGACCATCCCCCGAAAATAATAAAGAAAGGGGTAGCGATTAGAAGTCCGATTGCGATAATATAATTCGACTGTACAAATTCTACATTCATCACTTTTTGGATAAAAGAAAGAGCATAAAACTGCCCGGTATACCATATAACGCCTTGTCCGGCGGTTGCACCGAATAAAGCCAGTAGCACCATTTTCAAGTTTTCCTTTTTACCGAATGACTCCTTTAGTGGATTAGTAGACGTTCTACCTTCTGCCTTGATCTTTGAAAATAAGGGTGATTCTTGCATTTTCATGCGAATTACAATAGATACAACTACAAGAAGCGAAGAAAGTATAAAGGGTATTCTCCAGCCCCAGCTGTTAAATGACTCAACTCCTACAGATTGACGCGTAAGCAAAATCACGCCTAAAGACAAGAATAAACCTAGCGTTGCGGTAGTCTGAATAAAACTTGTGTAAAAGCCACGCTTATTTTTTGGCGAATGTTCTGCCACATAGGTTGCTGCGCCGCCATATTCGCCGCCAAGAGCAAGACCTTGAAGCAAGCGTAGCAGCAGAACAAGCACAGGAGCGGCATAACCAATACTTGAATAGCCAGGCACTAATCCGATGGCAAATGTAGAACCGCCCATTAATACTAACGTAACCAGGAATGTATATTTCCGACCGATAATATCACCGAGACGTCCGAAAAATAAGGCTCCGAATGGCCTAACTATAAATCCGGCAGCAAACGTTGCCAAAGTTGACAAGAACGCCGCAGTGGGGTTATCTTTCGGAAAAAACTGAGCTGATAGTATCGTTGCAAGGCTCCCAAAAATATAAAAATCGTACCATTCTATCAGCGTACCAACTGATGAGGCGGTGATAACATTTCTTAGTTTTTTCCCCTCAGAAGGTGAAACACTTTGTAGATTTGGCTCCATGTTAGGTTTATAGCGGTTGTGTTCAGAAGCGAAAGTTATAAAAAAGGGCGGACTTTAAATCCAAACGAATTCATAAATACCTTACAGAATCATATTTAAAAAAACATATTGATTATAAAAAAATATTTCAGATATTTGCAAACTCTTTAAAAAAGCTGATAATAATATTTAGTCATGTCAAGAATTTGTGATTTAACAGGAAAAATGCCAATGAATGGTTTTCACGTATCTAATTCGAACGTTAAAACCAAAAGGAAATTCTATCCTAACTTGAAGATGAAAAGATTCTTCATACCAGAAGAAAATCGTTGGATTACGCTTAAGGTAAGTACTTCGGCAATAAAGACCATCAATAAGAATGGCATCAGCGCTGTAATAAGTAAATTCCTTAAAAAAGGATACGTATAAAGGTAAAAGTTGGAAGTTGTAGGTTATAAGTACCGAACTAGGTAAAGTTAACAGACAACGCAAATAAATAAGAAAAATGGCAAAGAAAGGAAACAGGGTTCAGGTTATTCTAGAATGTACCGAACATAAAGAAAGCAATATGCCGGGTATGTCGCGGTACATTACCACAAAGAACAAGAAAAATACAACTGAGCGCCTAGAGTTGAAAAAATTCAATCCTATCCTTAGAAAGGTAACTGTTCATAAAGAAATTAAATAAATCAGCTGACAATTAAGAGTTTAATCCTCTTTATTTAAATATAAAACAATGGCAAAGAAGGTAGTTGCAACACTAAAAACCGGCAAAGGGAAAGAGTTTTCAAAAGTGATCACCATGATCAAATCTCCGAAAACAGGTGCTTACTCTTTCAGAGAGGTTATCACACATAACGATCATATTAAAGATGCTATCGATGCTGCTAAAGCAGCTAATCAATAGTGTTTTTTAAAAATATTTAGGAGCCGTCCCGATTGTATCAGGAGGGCTTTTTTCATTAAGAGACTCTTTTTAATCTGCTTATTTCACCTCTGCATATTTGCAAATTTTACCATGGGACTATTCGATTTCTTCAAATCAAAACCGGTTTCAGAACAGGAGCAGTACTCACTCGAGAAAGGCCTGGAAAAAACAAAGGAAAGTTTATTCTCGAAAATAACTAAAGCGGTTGTTGGAAAGTCTGTAGTCGATGAAGGTACATTAGACGATTTAGAGGAAATTCTGGTGAGTTCTGATGTCGGTGTTAGCACAACTTTAAAAATCATTAGTCGCATAGAAGAAAGGGTAGCACGCGATAAATACATCAATACATCCGAATTAAACACCGTTCTTCGTGATGAGATCCAAACCCTGTTAGCCGAAAACAATAGTAGCGACTTCAGGAGTTTTGAATATGGGAGTCACAAACCGTATGTAATCATGGTTGTTGGTGTAAATGGAGTGGGCAAGACAACAACAATCGGGAAATTGGCGCATAAGCTTAAACAGTCGGGCAATAAGGTAGTTCTTGGCGCTGCGGATACATTTAGAGCCGCTGCGGTAGATCAATTAAAATTATGGGGGCAACGCGTTGATGTACGAGTAGTTGCGCATTCCATGGGTTCTGATCCTGCATCTGTTGCGTTTGACACCTTGCAATCTGCAGTTGCCAATGGCGATGATGTGGTAATTATTGATACCGCAGGCCGTTTGCACAACAAGATTGCATTGATGAATGAGCTTACCAAAATAAAGAATGTGATGCAAAAGGTAGTTCCCGGTGCGCCACATGAAATACTGCTTGTTTTAGATGCTTCAACCGGTCAAAATGCAATCGAGCAGTGTAAGCAGTTTACCGAAGCTACAGATGTTAATGCGCTGGCTTTAACCAAATTGGATGGAACAGCAAAGGGCGGAGTAGTTATTGGCATATCTGATCAATTCAAGATACCGGTAAAATATATCGGGGTTGGAGAATCTATTAATGATTTGCAGCTCTTTGACAAGAAGGAATTCGTGGAGAGTCTTTTTAAATCATAGCGCCAGATGAAAACAAAGCCTCTTAAACATCCTACAGAATCGATTCCAAGAGTTAACGTCATCACCCTCGGATGTTCCAAAAATATCTATGACTCGGAAGTTCTGATGGGTCAGTTGCGCAATAACCAAATGGATGTAGTGCATGAATCAGACAAAATCAGAGACAACGACATAATTGTGATCAACACCTGTGGATTTATAGATAATGCTAAGCAAGAGTCTATCGATACCATTTTACAATACAGCGAACTCAAGGAACAAGGCAAAGTAGGAAAGGTTATAGTCACCGGCTGTCTATCTGAACGTTATAAACCTGAACTTGAGGCGGAGATAACAAATGTTGATGCCTATTTTGGCACGAACGACCTTAAGAGTATTCTCGCAAACTTAGGGGCAGATTACAAGCATGAACTGATCGGCGAACGCTTGCTTACCACTCCATCACATTTCGCATACCTAAAAATTGCTGAAGGATGCAACCGACCATGCTCTTTTTGTGCCATTCCGCTAATGCGAGGAAGGCACCTCTCTAGAACCATTGATGACCTTGTCAAAGAAGCCGCGATACTAGCGAAAAAAGGCACTAAGGAGCTGATTCTTATTGCTCAGGACCTTACCTATTATGGAATTGACATCTACGGTAAACGTAAGTTAGATGATTTGCTCCGTCGCCTCTCGGATGTTGAAGGCATAGAATGGATAAGGCTTCAATACGCCTATCCATCAGGATTTCCGATGGAGATTCTAACAGTCATGAATGAGCGTTCAAACGTTTGCAACTATCTAGATATGCCTTTACAACATATCAGCGATAATATGCTAACGTCCATGCGGCGTGGTATTACAAAGCAAAAAACAATTGATCTGGTTAATTCGATCCGAGATAAAGTTCCGAATATTGCGATGCGAACGACTCTGATTTGCGGGTATCCCGGCGAAACAGATCAAGATTTTGAAGAAATGAAAAGTTGGGTTGAAGAAACCCGTTTTGAACGGCTAGGATGCTTCACCTACTCGCACGAGGAGAAGACACATGCGCATCGCCTTGTTGATGATGTTCCTTCAGAGGTTAAAGAATATCGGGTAGAAGAAATCATGAATAGTCAACAAGAAATTTCGCTTGAGAAAAACGAGCGAAAAATTGGGAATAGCTATAAAGTACTCATTGATAAAAAAGAAGGAGATTATTTTGTTGGCAGAACTGAATATGATTCACCCGAAGTCGACAATGAAGTACTACTTGACGCAGCTGTTGATTATGCAGGTTTGGGAAGTTTTGTAACGGTCAAAATAGACCGTGCTGATGATTTTGATTTATATGGACATATTGTCAAATAACGAATACCACAGTATTAATTTAACTATTTCAGCTATTTTCGTTTTGTGAAGTCAATAAGCATCGATTATCATGAGACAGGAGCATTCGCTCCGATGGTACTCAGCTATCTAGATCAGACCCCAAAACTGAGTCCATTTTATAGCTTTCCTCCCACGATAGATGGATTCAAACAACTTATCGCCAGTAAAAAAAATACTTGCAACCGACCATTACTAACAACTATTTTAAAAGACCAATACTCAAGGAGCGGCTTAAACTATGAAGCAGTTATTAGCCACATAAATCTACTCGAAAAAAACAGCACGTATACTATTACAACTGGACATCAGCTCAATATATTTACCGGACCGCTGTATTTTATTTATAAAATTGCAACCGCGATAAAATTAGCTTCAGATCTGAAAAAAGAGATCCCTGAAAATGATTTTGTTCCTGTGTACTGGATGGCCACAGAAGACCATGATTTCGCAGAGATTAATCATACAACGCTTGGAAACACGGAGCTTAGATGGGAGCACGAGCCAGGGGGCGCTACAGGCAGGATGGATCTTAAGGCAATTGGACAAACCGTTAGAAAATATCTCTCTATACTCGGAATATCGCCGAATAGCAACAAACTTGCAGACATTATTAAAGAAGCCTATTCCAACAATTCTACGCTTTCAAATGCCACACGCTCACTGGTTCATGCATTGTTTGGCGAATATGGTTTGGTCATAATTGATGCCGACGACAAACGACTGAAGCAAGATTTCTCCGCAATCATCGAAAAAGATATTATTGAAAAAAATAGCTTCCGCGAGATTATCGAAACCAGCAAATCTCTTGAAAGCGAAGGATTCTCTACCCAAGTAAATTCTCGGGAGATCAATTTTTTCTACCTCGCCGAGGGCTTGAGAGAACGTATTGTCTATAAAAACGGAAAATATGTCGTTCTAAATACAACGTTTGAGTTTTCAACAGAAGAACTTAGAGCAGAAATTAATAAAAACGCTGATAAGTTTAGTCCGAACGTGGTTATGCGTCCGGTGTACGAGGAATTTATCCTTCCAAACCTTGCGTATATCGGCGGTAGCGCTGAAATCGTCTACTGGTTACAGCTTAAAGGTGTTTTTGATTGTTATGGCATTGATTTTCCAATACTTGTACTTCGCAATTCTGCACTTATATCTGATGAAAGCACACATGTAAAGCTTTACAAATCCGGACTAACATTTAAAGATTTATTCAAGAATATTGATAACTTGAAGAAAGACTGGGTGTTAAAATATTCTGATAACAACCTATCTTTAAACCTCGAATGGCAGGAATTGCAGCTCAGCTTCGAAAAGATCAAATCAAAAGCCGCTAAAATAGACCCAACTCTTGGGCCTAGTGCTGAAGCAGTAAGTGCAAGACTGCACAAGGCATTATTAAAGCTCGAGCAAAAATTAATCCGTGCAGAAAAGCGAAATTTTTCGACTGATCTTTCCAAGATTGAACTTGCCAAACTACAACTATTTCCCGGCGGAACATTGCAAGAACGTAAAGAAAACTTCGGATTACTTTATGTGAAATATGGCGACGAACTAATAGCTGAGTTGATCAAGCATTTTAAACCTCTGGACTTTAAATTCACAATATTGTATTAATCAAGACATGCAATATCAAACTTTTTCGGAAATTGATTTACGCGACTTTACTAAGAAAATATTCTTAAAGATCGGATGTTCTGAAGCGCATGCAGTTTTGGCGACCGATGTTTTAGTAAAGTCTGATCTGAGAGGCATTGATTCTCATGGCGTTGCCAGATTAAGCGGATATATCCGCTTATGGGAAAAGAAGCGCATAAACAGCAATCCACATATAAAAATTGTGCATGAAACAGCTACGACGGCTACAGTTGATGGGGATGGCGGCTTAGGTTTAATTGTGGCTCCTTTTGCTATGAAAATAGCAATTGAAAAAGCAGAAAAATTTGGCTCGGGATGGGTTGCCATTAAAAATTCGAATCACTTTGGCATCGCCGCTTATCATGCTCTAATGGCGGTTGAAAGAGACATGATCGGCTTTGCAATGACCAATGCCAGCCCGCTGGTAGCCCCGACTTTTACAAATGAACGCTTGTTAGGAACCAATCCAATGTGCTATGCCTTCCCCGCAGGAAAATACCCCCCAGTGGTTGTCGATATGGCCACTTCGGCCGCTGCAAACGGCAAGCTCGAGATCGCTCAGCGTCAGCACAAACCTGTACCCGAAGGCTGGATCATTGATAAAAACGGCCAGACATCTATCAATCCTCATGAGTTAAAGGATGGAGGAGCTTTGGTTCCCCTTGGGAGCGATAGAGATCATGGAAGTCATAAAGGCTTTGGACTTGGAGCCACTGTCGATATCCTATCTGCAGTCTTATCAGGCGCAAATTACGGCCCCTGGGTGCCGCCATTTGTTGCCTTTTTAGAACCCTCAGCAAATCCGGTTGGAGAAGGTATCGGCCACTTTTTGGGTGCTTTGCGAGTGGATGGCTTTAGACCAATCGATGAATTTAAAAACCACTTAGACAATTGGATAGAACGCTTTAAATCAGCAAAGCCGATTGATTCGGAGCAGCCCGTTATAATTCCTGGCGAGCCAGAGCTTGCAGCGGAAAAGGAAAGAAAAGTCAAAGGAATTGCGATTATTGATACAGTGGTAAAAGATTTAAATGAAGTAGCTGTTAAACTAGGTGTTCCTACTTTGTAAACAGCTTCGACCTTTTACTGCACATGTCTATTTCATGCCATCCTTAAGAATATTCATGGAGATAAAATTATTTTATATCCATGAATATTCTATCCCACCTAATCTTACTCAAGAGGCTTCCATTTGTATTCCAACTCATCCATACAAAAATTGCTTTCCCTACGATATGATCTTCAGGAACAAAGCCCCAGAAACGTGAATCGAGAGAATTGTGCCGATTATCCCCCATCATCCAATAATAATCCATTTTAAATGTATAGCTAGTGGCCTTCCGTCCATTGATTAGAATATCCTTCCCTATCTGTTGAACAACATTTCCTTCATAGACGCTAATCGAACGCCGATAAAGCGGTAAATTCGTATCGTCTAGCCGTACAGTCCAGCCTTTCTTGGGGATAATAATAGGACCGAAACTATCTTCATTCCATTTAAAGTTAGAGTCATTCGGAAAGACTTGGGAATAATAATCGCCTTCCATACGAATTTGAGGAGTTACTGATCGCACATTCGGCCAAGCTTTGATTTGTTCGGCCTGTTCGCGCGTCATCGTAAACAAAAATTCATCCGCATCATACGAGGCTTGAGCTTCAATATTCATGTCCTGCAAAGTCTGGGGGTTAAAGGATGTACCGTCAGATTTTACAAAATAGCTTGTCTGTCCAAACCGTAAATCCTCTGTTGCAGCACCATTTACGTATACTTGAGCGTTAATTATTCGAACCGTGTCTCCGCCAATTGCTATACAGCGCTTGATATAATTTTCACGCTTATCCACCGGACGATACCAAGGAGCATCAGCCTCCATCGGCCAATTAAAAACCACTACGTCATTCCGTTCGATTTTTTCAAAGCCAGGAAGTCTGTGATAATTAAGTTTAATTCCCTCCCAGTATGCTTTCGTTCCAGTTACAGGCATTGTATGATGTGCAAAAGGAAAAGCAATCGGTGTCATTGGCACACGCGCGCCATAATTTACCTTGCTAACAAAGAGAAAATCTCCAATTAAAAGAGATTTTTCCATCGACCCTGTTGGAATTGTATAGGCTTCTAAAAATAAACCTCTGATCAGCGTAGCCGCTACAACGGCGAAAATTATAGCATCGGCCCATTCGCGGGTTCCTGATTTTTGAAAAGGGTGCTTTTTACGAAATTCATCTGTGGCTGATCTTCCAAGGTATTTAGTCGTCGTATCAAATCCCCAAAAGGGAAAAACTAAAAAAGGAACGATAATCGTCCCGAAATGTGAAAGAAAAGATGTTTTGCCATAGCTTTTAGCAAAATCGATCATCAAGCCCATCGACACAATAAAATTTACAATCGGGATAAAGAACAAAATCAGCCACCACATCGGCCGGCCGGTCAACTTTATCATCAAGTAAATATTATAAATAGGAATTATCGCTTCCCAGCCCTGTCTTTCTGCTTTAACGAATAATTTCCAAAGACCAATATGAAACAGGATAAATAGGATACTAATAATTATAATACTACCCTGGTAGTCTGAAAAATCCATCATAATTTTTTTCTAATATAAAACTTAAACGGTAAAATCAAACATATCCTTGACTGAATAGAATCCTTTTTTGCCCTCAAGCCATTCGGCAGCCAATACCGCGCCAAGAGCAAATCCTGCTCTGCTGTGTGCTGTATGCTTGAACTCTATATCATCTACTTCAGAACTATAAATAACCGTATGTGTGCCCGGCACATTTTCTATCCTATGTGATTCGATTAGCAACTGTTCAGGTTTCGGCACTATTTCGTTGTGATCTCCCATTAGTTCATTGACCCATTCTGATTTTCTTTCAAGCCCTTCAATTACTCCTTCTGCTATCGTCATTGCCGTACCGCTTGGCGCATCGAGCTTTTGAGTATGATGAATCTCCTCCACCTGTACTTCATATTGAGGATAACGATTCATTATCTTTGATAAGACTTTGTTGACAAAGAAAAAGACATTCACGCCAACACTGAAATTAGATGCATATAGAAGCGAGTTATTACCGTTTTCGCATTTATCCTTAACCTCTTGAAGACTTCCATACCAACCGGTGGTACCAACAATTATGGGTGTGCCCACATTAAAACAGGCTTCAATATTTCTCAGCACAGTATCTGGAGTAGTAAAATCGATTGCAACATCTGCTTCACGGAGATTCTCTGAAGTCATCTGATCCAGATTGAATTCATCAATTTTAAGAACCACTTCATGGCCGCGATCTATTGCAAATTGCTCAATAATGCGCCCCATTTTTCCGTAACCTAATAAAGCTATCTTCATAAAGCTAATTTAAATTTGAAAGTATATGCCTGTGTTAAAGTCGGCTGATTATACAATGTTGGATATGCTTGAATACTGAGATCGTCGCTAATATCAAAACGGAAGAATTTTGCATCAATATACGCATCGAGGATGTTTAGCGCATGCATTCCAACAAATCCAAGAATACTCAAATCTCTATTACGACGATAAGTGTCTTTTACTCTAACCATTCCTTCATAGCTATACCCGGCATAGCGAGGATCCTTGGGTTTGTTATTATTTTCTAAGCGATATTGAACTTCACCCAGAAATTCCTTGTAGTAGCGTTGATTAAACTCGTACGCAAGACCTATCGAAATAAATCCCGCGTAAACCATCGGAACTTTCCACCAACGCTTGTTGTAAAGCTGCCCCAGACCGGGCAAAATCGCAGAGCGGATCGCCGCCTGCTTGGGCATCTTTTCGATCGCCAATCGTGCAGAATCTTTTATGACAGAATCTTGTTGAAGTGGCGACATCTGTTGCGCATAAGAAGAAAAGCTGAATAACAAACAGGTTAAAATTAAAAGGATAAAGGCTCGCATTACCAATCTAATAACTCCAGAATACGGCTTAGATCATCTTCCGACATGAAGGGTATTTCGATGGCTCCCTTACCCTTGCCCTGTACTTTTAAAAGTACCCTTGTTGCAAATTTTGAAGCTAGATCATCTTGGATTTTTTGATATTGAAACGAGATACCCTCATTTTTCTTTGATGTTCCCTTTTTGATGTTTAACTTTTGAATATCCCGAACAAGCTCTTCTACCTTCCTTACCGAAAGTCCTTGGGAAATTATTTCCCGATGTATATATAATTGCTTTTCAACGTCTTCCACACCAAGAAGGGCACGTGCGTGCCCCATCGATATTTTGTTATCTCTAACGGAAGCCTGAATGCTTGGCGGCAGTTTTAGCAATCGAAGGTAATTAGTTACCGTCGATCTATTTTTGCTCACGCGATCACCCAGCTCTTCTTGCTTCAAATTACATTCTTCCAACATTCTCTGAAAGCTGAAAGCAACTTCCAAAGCGTTGAGATCTTCTCGCTGGATGTTCTCGATGAGCGCCATTTCCAACATTTGCTGATCATTGGCTGTGCGAATGTAAGCCGGAATTTCGGTTAAACCAGCCATTTTTGACGCCCTAAGTCGGCGTTCCCCCGAAATAAGCTGATAACTATTATTACTGGCGCCCAGCTTTCTAACAGTTATAGGCTGAATTAATCCTTGCAAACGTATCGAGTCTGAAAGCTCAGTAAGGGCAGTCATCTCAAATTCGGATCGCGGCTGAAAAGGATTTACCTCTACCTGACTAATTTTAATAGAACTAATATTTCCGGGAGAAATCTCTGTATTCAGATCCGTCTGTAGAGTCCGACTACTTTCTAAGTCATTATTCAGCAGTGCGCTTAATCCTCTTCCCAGGCCTGTCTTCTTAGGATACGTCATCTTAGGCTGTTACTTCGTTAGCAATCATCTTTTCTGTTCCCAATCCATTTTTTCTGACGATTTCACGTGCCAGATTTAGATAATTAATAGCACCCTTACAACTTGCATCGTGCATGATTACAGACACCCCAAAGCTTGGTGCCTCACTTAGTCTTGTGTTTCTCTGTATAATCGTGTCAAACACTAAATCCTGGAAATGTGTTTTTACCTCTTCAACTACTTGATTGGAAAGTCGGAGACGAACATCATACATCGTTAGCAGTATACCTTCAATTTCCAGCTCAGGGTTCAGCCTAGTCTGAACGATCTTGATAGTATTCAAGAGTTTGCCAAGTCCCTCTAAGGCAAAATATTCGCACTGCACCGGTATTATAACCGATTGAGCGGCAGTAAGAGCATTAATTGTAATCAGACCTAACGAAGGCGAACAATCAATGATGATAAAATCATACTTCGCTTCAATTTTAGCCAACACAGTTTTCATTTTGTACTCACGCTCAGGCAAATTGATCATCTCAATTTCTGCGCCTACAAGGTCGATATGTGCCGGCATAAGATCCAAATAAGGCGTATCAGTTTTCTGGATAGCATCATTAGGATCAATGCCGTTTATGATGCATTCATAAATACTCGCTTTAACCGACCTGGGATCAAGGCCTAAACCCGAGGTAGAATTTGCTTGCGGGTCGGCATCGATCAGCAAAGTGCGAAACTCTAACACTGCCAAACTTGCGGCAAGGTTGATTGATGAAGTCGTTTTTCCAACCCCGCCTTTTTGGTTTGCTAACGCGATGATTTTAGCCATTTTATCGTATTATTTATTTATGACAATTAAATGCTTATTAGCCCATTATCTATTAGCCATGAAAATGCTATTTTTACGCTAATTCCAAGCTCCAACAAAGCTAAGTTACAAACTTAACAATTTTAATTGTCGCTTGCTTAGCTCGTTTTAAACACCTTATCAACATTATGACTACCATTATTGCCTCGACAAACCGCCCTAATAGTTATACATTTAAACTAGCAAGCTATTACCAAAAAAAGCTGCAGGAAAAAGGATTAGAGACATCTATATTTTCACTTACTGATCTGCCCGACAATATTCTAAAAACAGACATGTATGGCAAACGTAGTGCCGAGTTCCAGCCTATACAAGATTTGGTCACGGCAACAGAAAAATTTTTGTTTATTGTACCAGAATATAACGGAAGCTTTCCTGGCGCGCTAAAGGTCTTTATCGATGCTTGTAAGTATCCTGAAAGTTTTTATGGCAAGAAAGCCGGTCTAGTAGGCCTCTCAACCGGAAAATACGGAAATGTCAGAGGCATTGACCAATTGGTAGGTATTTGCCATTATATCAACTTAAATGTGATGTCTTTGAGACTTCATATCCCAGCCATCGATAAGGAAATTGACGAAAATGGAAATATTTTCGAAGAAGATACTTTGAAATTTACGAATGAACAGATCAGTCGGTTTATTGATTTTTAGGATTGCTATTTGCTTTAACAAATGGCAACAAGCCTAGCTCAAAAGTAAATGCTTGGTTCGCTTACATTAAATCTAATCCAACCTTCGTTCTCATACCCAAAAGAGAACATTTTCGGATTGATGATTTCCGCTAAGATTTCAATGCTATCAACAATTCGAGGGCCAGAACGGTTAAAGTATTGATTACCATCTGCGATGTAAACCTTATTATTTTTTACGGCATTCAAGTTCTTCCATCCCGGTAGGTTAAGCAAGAAATTGATTTCTTGCAATGTGCGACTGATGGAAAAACCACAAGGAATAATTAC
>CANHGR010000012.1 GCA_947460875.1 Sphingobacteriaceae bacterium
ATCGACCCAAACATTGCCTTTGATGAGAAAGGTACTCCATGGATGTCTTTTGGATCATTTTGGAACGGAATTAAGTTATTCAAGTTAAGTGAGGATATGAAAACTATCGCCCAGCCCGAAGAGTGGTATACCATTGCTGCCCGTCAGCGTGATTTTACAAAAGTGGCAGACGGTAGTGCAGGTGGTGCCGCTGCTGCGATAGAAGGTCCGTTTATATTCAAGAAAGACAACTATTACTATCTGTTCATATCTTGGGATCGCTGTTGCGCGGGTCTCCAAAGTACTTATAATATCAGGGTTGGAAGGTCTGAAAAAATTACCGGGCCATATTTAGACAAAGAAGGAGTAGACCTGGCAAAAGGCGGTGGCACGTTGGTGCTGGGCGGCGATGTGACCGAGCCAAAGACGGTATTTGCTCTTGGGCACAACAGCGCCTACACTTTTGATGGAACCGACTATCTCGTTTTCCATAAATATGTACAAGAAGGCAGCAGGCTTGGCATAGAGAAGTTGGGATGGATGGATGGATGGCCGGTTATAGTGGCAAAATCGGCAGGAGCAGGGGTAAAATAGTATCAGAATTTTGGTAGACGTAGCCGGCGCTGCAGAGCTAATTCACTTGAGCTTTAATTGATTGGCATTTCTGTTTTCTACTAAAATACAAATACCGGCTAGTTCGATACCATTTTGACTAATAATCAAAACCCCAAATGTGCCTTAATGATATCCTGAATTAAGGTCGGTGTGATGCGTTCTTTGCCTAATTGTTTCTCAGTAATCAATACGGGACAATATTCTGTAGCAACATTTACTCTTCCATGCGAGCCTTTGATCAGCGTAGCATCAAGCGGAATAACATCCATCACGTATCTGAAGCCTGCTTTTTTACGCATTAGTTTATAGCCTGCGCGCAACTTGGAGCTCATGAACATTTCTACAGGGTCGTAACCCGGCTTCTTATGGATATCTACACAGCGCGCATAATCGGGTGCCAGGGCATCGTCCCGCCAGAAATAATAGGTAAACCAGCTGTTTGCGTCTGCCATAAGGACCAAGTCGCCGGAACGGGCATGGTCAATATGGTATTCTGTTTGGGCTTTACGGTCGAGTACAAGCTCTATGCCGGGTACAGTTTTTAATAATTCTTTGACTTTCTCTGTTACAGAAGGATCATTGATATAAACATGAGCTATTTGATGGTCGGCCACCACAAAGGCTTTTGACGCGCCCGGGTCGAGCAGCTCTAGTCCTCGTTCTACGCGGATTGCAAGAAGATCGTTTTCTCTGAATAATCTATTTAAATGAATGGGATTGTTTACCGGACTAATTCCATATTCCGATAGCAAAATGATTTTTGCATTTTTCTTTTCGTAAAACTCTACCAATTGCTTAATAACGTCATCTATCTCGTTTAACTCTTTCGAAATCTTTGAAAAATCGGGGCCAAATTTTTGTAAGCAATAGTCAAGATGGGGGAGATAAATTAAAGTTAGTGTCGGATCATGCAAATCATCAGTAAGCATGGAGGCATCAGCAATCCATTGGGTTGATTTGATATTAGCTCCGGGTCCCCAAAATTGAAAAAGCGGGAAAACCCCAAGTTTTTCTTGCAAGACGTCTCGCAATTCGGCCGGATGCGAGTAGCAGTCTGGCGTTTTTCTGCCGTCTGCTAAATAATTGGGCCGTGGAGTAACAGAAAAGTCTGCCGATGAGTACATATTATACCACCAGAACATGGTGCTGCAGGTAAATTTCGGATCTGCTTTCTTTGCCTGATCCCATATCTTTTCACCTTGTACTAATTTGTTGGATTGTTTCCAGAACTTGACTTCACAATCTTCTCTGTCGTACCAGCCATTGCCAACGATGCCATTTTGTGAAGGAAATTTACCAGTTACATAAGTTGATTGTACAGAAGTAGTTACAGCCGGTAGCAAGGGTTCGATGTTGTGTAAATGATGCTCAGCAATGTACTTCTGTAGAAAAGGTGTATGCTCTCCAATAACCGAGGCCGAGAGTCCGACAATATCTATAACAACCGTTTTGTTCATGGTCAAATTTAGTGTTTTTAGGGTTGAATAATAAGGATTTTCAATGTAAACATGATTTGAAATCTGCGGGAGTTTGGAGATGTTCAATCGTATTTTGGCATCATGCAGGTATGCGCCTCGTATCCCCCGCGGGCGGGGGAATTAAACGGGGTGGTTTGTAAAAAAACCTCCCCCTTGCCCCCCTAAAAGAAGGGGATATGCATGATGCAAATGCTAAAGATTAAAGAATCGGTGTTTTTGCAATTTTCCTTAGGTTTTGGAAAATAGGTATTGACCGACTACAAACCAAAAAAACCAATTATCCAGTCTTCGTTACTCCAATTGCCGATGGACCTCTTTTCCCATCAACCATGTCATATGAAACCTTGTCTTGTTCTTTGATATCGTCTGTTAGTCCCGAAACATGAACGAATATTTCTTTGTCGCCATCGTCTGGTGTGATAAAACCAAAACCTTTGGTTTGATTAAAAAACTTTACTATCCCGGTTGGCATAATTTTAAATTTTTTAAAGATAATTTACTTTTGCTTTTTGGCAATTACGTTTTACGTAAAACCTAATTGCCCCTTCACCCATAATAACTCCCTGATGATCGACTCTTCGATCGGCAATTTAGACTCTTCCGGAAGCACTTCCCAGGTATAGGTTTCTACCTCAAGATGGGATGTGAGATTTGTTTTTTTATGGATATTTAGTACCTCGACTATATCATCTTGGGTAGATTTTACTAAACCCGGATACTGCGTAAATACAGGAACATGAAAATGTGCTCGCCATTCAACAACTCCTTCGTGATTGATATCCGGAAGAGCATTCGGCAGATCGCGGTAGCGGATAACCGAACCATCATTTTTTCGGGCAACCACCTGGTGTAAATAGGTAGATTCATTAAACTTTTCAAAAGCTGCAGCCAATTCAATTTTCGGACCCCTTTGCGGGATACCCGCTTTAAGCGCTGCACTAATTTGAAATTTGCCAATTTTTAAGCCGTTCTGTTCAAGCTGATTTATTACTTTTTCATGAGGCTCATAACCGATTGCAAAATGGCAAACGTCATAGCAAAGCCTGATATGTTGTTTTAACGCGTGCTCGGCTTCGTCCTCCGAAAGGGAATACTTCTGCACAATGCTTTTTACACCTAAGGGTATAAGCCAATTCTCAAACCAATGGATAAATTCAGCCCCAGTTTCGAGGATGCCATCGGGTTCAGGTTCGATGTCCAGATGCAATATCCGGCCGCTTTTTTGTTGTATCGCGATGAGATGCTCAACTACTTTGATGATGTTTTCGGTGGCGAGTTCTGTGGCTTTTTTTAAGTCTCCGGCAGTTTGCCACCAATATCGATAGCTCAAGGGCGAAGTAGATACGCCTCCGTCCATCCCGTCGGGTAAAAGTTCCTTTAGAATATCAAATAGCCGAATTGAATAGTCCACGCGTTCTGTGGTGGTCCAGTCGGGAGCATGAACCTGATCTTTTACCCTAGTATTGTGAAATCCCCCGTAAGGGAAACCATTCATCGTAAACACATACGCACTTGCTTCTTCTAGCCAGTGCCTAAATTCGCTAAGATTCTCTTTTTTAATAAGTTCGAGACTAGCAATATGCGATAAACGCAGTCCGATAGCCATAGGATTCGCAGGCGAAACACCGTTTTTTATCAGGGGGAAAAGTCGTTTTAGAGCCGCAAAATGATCGGGCCAACTTTCGCCGGCATGAATATTTGTGCAATAGGTTAAATGACCGTTATCCGTCAGCATGTTAAGAAGCTTGGGGGCCTTTTTTGTTATATTGTTGAAGCAATTTTGCTGCTTTTTTAATTAAATCGACATCCATTTCATGTACTTCTTCGCCTCTTCCGATCGATTTAAGCAACATAATGGTTAGTCTGCCGCCAAGATGCTCGCGGAATTCTTGTAAGCCATTAATTATCGGACTGTTTTCATTCTCCGGCATAATCAGCGAGTGATTAACAGGTAAGCCAAGTTTAAGTAGGAGCTGGACCACTCTATCGGTACTATATTCATCCAGTCGGTCCGAAAGATGCGAATAGATCGTATCCAAAGCTATCCCGATCGAGACAGCTTCTCCATGAAGTACTTCAAAATCACTGAGCTGCTCCAATTTATGTGCGCTCCAATGGCCGAAATCTAAGGGACGAGAAGATCCCTTTTCAAACGGATCGCCACCACTGATATGTTCCATATGTAAACGCGCACACTGCCAAATGAGGTATTCCATTGCCTCCTTATTGCGCGCTGCTAAGGCTTCGGCATTTGCTTCAAGCCAGTTGAAAAAAGTGGCATCTTTGATCAATGCAACTTTAATAGCTTCTGAAATGCCTGAGCGCCAATGTCTAATACTTAAGGTAGTTAGAAAATGGTAATCATTAAATACTGCTACTGCAGGTGCGAAGGTTCCTAAGAAATTCTTCTTCCCTTTGTAATTAATGCTGTTTTTTACACCCACACCAGAGTCGTTCTGTGAGAGTACCGTTGTCGGAATACGGATTAGTTTGATTCCCCTATGGGATACTGCCGCGGCATAACCCACTAAATCGAGAATCGCTCCACCACCTATTGCGGCGATGTAAGAATGCCTGTCTACACCATGAACATTAACTGCTTCGACGATATCGTTAAAAAAGCTCTCATTGTTCTTGCAGGTTTCGCCACCAGGAATAATCAGCTTTTCTGAAATTAGCTTTACAGTATCGTATGCTCGGAAATATTGATCGATTTGTGACGACAATTCAGGATGCGCCTGGGAAACCTCCTCATCTATAACAAAAAGTATTTTTTTAGATATAAAATCCTCATGTCCGGCCTGTAGAAAATCAGCCAAGAGAGAATTAGATTGACTGAAAAGATGCTCGGTAAAGTGAACTTTGTATTGATAATGTACACTAAAATTCTGTTCTATATGGTCCATGTATTGGTGTTGTGTCTTCTTTATTTATTACGTAATACGTTTTACGTGGTACGCTTTATGCGTTGCCTTTGCTTTGAGCTTGTTGCTTTTAGGTTGAAACGTTCTTTTTTTTGCTAGATCGTAATTCGACACATCTCATACCGTCCCTACGTCACCGCAAACTTCTTTCCCAACCAAATCGATAAAGGCAATAAAAGTAGGATAATTAATGCTATATATAAAGCCCCTGCTGTTGCAGCCCATGAGGCGTTCATTAAAATCAGTGCAATCACCCCTACCTTTACTGATTTGCCGATATTGGGTCCGGAAGGCTCCTGAATGGCGTTGATCAATGGTTTAAATATCATCCATGCAAATAGGCTTAGAAAGGCAATAGCGAAGATAATAGTGCCTTCTATAAAAGAGAAATATAAAATGCTGGCGATCACCAAAGCATATAAAACAGCAGCGAATTGCAAGGGCGTACGTTTGCTGCCGTATACTTCCCCGCGACTGATCATGGTAATAGATGCGATGTAAACAATTGGTATACAGCTGATAAACCACCAATTTGCAAGTACTTGCGGTATTACACTAATGCCGAGCAATAAATTTAGTCCGCGGCAAAGGCCCATGTTTAGCGGCCCCAGAAAACGTTGATGTTTCCCCCACTTATCATAAACAAGGGCCAAAACTAAAATTGCAGCGGCAAGAATTCCAGCAGTAAAATTGACAAATACCGCGCAAGAAAAGCCCAGCGTTAACAAGAAAGCTCCGAGTTGGATGGCATTTCTTTTACTGACGACAGCCGAGGGAATGGCACGCTCTGGTCGTTCCACCTTATCCAGTTCGGCATCAAAAACGTCATTGAAAACCACACCGCCAGCATAAAGGCAAGCGGTAGACATGCAAAGCAGAAAAATTGACTGGAGATAGCTTTGGTCGGGAATCCAAATGGTAAAGAAACCTGCGATAGCCATACCTGCAAGCACATCTGCAACAGCCGTTACCATATTTGCCGGCCGCATTAGCTGTAAAAAAGCATTCGTTTTCAATTGCTGATTTATCGGATAAGAATCGAAGATTTATCAACTCTTGGAGCTTGTCCACCTCTAAGAACCGTATTGCCGGCATATTTTTGAGTTTGGTCAATGTCCTTGATCGTATCAAAATCTTCTTCATTAATCTGCCCACTTTGTCCGAACGCCTTGATGGCATTGCGGTAAGTAACCAACTCAATATCTGTACGTGAGATGCCTCTAGCTTGCATCAAAGCAGCAGTTTTAGGTATAGCAAGGGGGTCGCTGATGCCCCAATCGGCAGCAGAATTGATCATGATGCGTTCGGAGCCATATTGTTTCACTACTTCTACCATGCGCTCATTCCCCATTTTAGTGAAAGGATAAATGGTAAATGCCGCCCAAAAACCACGATCAAGCACTTCTTTTACCGTTTCTTCATTATTGTGATCGATGATTACCATGTAGGGATCTAGCTTATGCTCTATCGCGATATCCATGCTCCGTTGAGTTCCTTTTTTCTTGTCGCGATGAGGTGTATGAACTTGAACGGGTAAAGAGGCCTCTTTCGCGAGCTCTAATTGAAGACGATAGTATTTATCTTCGGCTGGGGTTTGATCGTCAAAACCAATCTCACCTACGCCAACCACACCTTCCTTGTAAATAAATAGTGGCAGCATTTCCATTACCTGTTCTGCAAGTGCTTCATTATTGGCTTCACGCGAGTTCAGCCCAATTGTACAGTAATGTTTTATTCCAAATTGCGATGATCGGAATCGTTCCCAGCCAATCAGACTGCTGTAATAATCGCGGAAAGAATCCGCACCTGTTCTCGGCTGCCCGAGCCAAAAAGCCGGTTCAATTAGTCCCACAACGCCGGCATCTGCCATTGCCTGGTAATCGTCTGTTGTTCTGGATGACATATGTACATGCGGATCAAAAAACCGCATCCCTTTTACAGCCTCAATATCTAGAGGGACTGCATCGCCGGTAGGCATATCTTGCTCGTTAAAATGGCTACAACACATTGCTTATTGGTTTAAGTTTTACTATATTCTTTCGGGATGAACTGTATGGAGATTGTCTACGTTTTATCAGATTAAAATCTCGCCCTTAAGTTCCATTGCTAAACTATTCCAGGTTAGCTGAGCAGAATCTATTGAAGATTTCAGGTTAGGGTTTGAGTTTAATAAAGCCTTCGCCAGATGATAATTGCTATTTGAGCAAGCCAGCGCCACTGCTTTCTGTTCTAGATCTGAGCCATCGCGCAGTACCCGTTCAGCATCTGCATAGCTTTGAGCGTCAATGAATTTTGAAAGGAGTCGCCAAAGTTGCAGGTCGAAAGTTCGGTGTGCCGCCCAGCGCTCATGCGCATAATCAAAAAGCGTGTCGGCAAGTGCTTTGTTGGCCCGTTCATCCAGTCCGATAATCTGCTCAACCGCCTTGTCCGTGAAAAATGCTTTTAACACCATTTGATTCCAGGCCGGTTCTGACAAATAGTTGGCTGGATATGGATTATTACAGATCACCGTCTCTAACACGCTTCCAATATTGCTGCGAATGCCTTCGCTGCATTGAGCTGTCCAGGCTTCCGGAAATGGGAAAAGTGGTAGAGCGCCGTATAGGGCAACCAATTCATTCATTTCGGCTGCTTTAAACAGCTCGCTTACTGCCTTGATGTAATTTTCTCTGTCTTCTGTCGGCCAATGGAGCAAAACCCACACCCTTGCCAATCGTTCGGCAGTATAGCCGTGTAGACTAAAGTTGTCGACCAGCTGTGCAATCCCTTCGATTTCATCTTTATTTATCTGAAGAGTATTTTTGCCGGTCCTTCTGTGTGCAGAGCTGAATGCAGTGAATAGCGCTGCATTATCTCCGGTAGATATTTTGCCTGTTGTTTCGATCAGCCAATTCCATGCGTCTGCAGTTAAATTACGCTGAAGTACGGCACTGAAATAGTTTAAAAGTTGGTTTTGGTTATACGTATACATTCCCTAGAGATTAAGACGATACAAAGAACAAATTTACCTAAAAAATAGCTCATGTCATAGCATTCAGAATTGAACTGACAGTAATTTTTAGAGCCAGCCTAATTTGCTGAAGAACGCATGTATAACGGTGTTTGTTTTGTTTTGTGAAAAGAAGATGTAAATTTGCCCGCATTCGGAAAAGAAAATTTATTTCATTTTCTAATATAAATCTTTAATGATATGATCGTTGGAATACTCAGAGAGCCTTCTTTTGAATCAAGAGTTTCACTTTTAGCGGAAGGAGCAGCGGCACTCGTAAAAAAGGGCCTTAGTGTTTGGGTTGAAACGGATGCAGGCAGCGGAGCTTCCTGTACAAACGACGAATATTCAAAAAGTGGCGCTGTACTGCAATCGAGAGATCAAATACTCGCCGAAGCAGATATTTTACTGACTATACATCCGGATGGTATCACGCCATCGTTAAAAAATAAAGTGCTTATTGGGGTGTACCAGCCACTGTTTAATAATAAGCAAATGGCAGATTGGGCTGCGCAGGGTCTTACTGCATTCAGCTTGGATATGTTGCCTCGTACCACCCGTGCTCAAAGTATGGATGTGTTAAGCTCACAGGCCAATATTGCAGGTTATAAAGCAGTATTACTGGCTGCTAATCAGTCTCCGCATTACTTCCCAATGTTCATGACCGCGGCGGGAAGTATTCCTCCGGCAAAGGTATTGATTTTAGGTGCTGGCGTTGCAGGATTACAAGCTATCGCGACTGCGAGAAGGCTTGGGGGAGCTGTGCAGGTTTTTGATACTAGACCGGCCGTTAAGGAAGAAGTAATGAGTCTTGGTGGAAAGTTCATCGAGGTGGAAGGGGCTGCAGATGCGTCTCAATCAGGTGGTTATGCCGTTGAACAAACTGCTGAATTTCAAGCCAGGCAGAAAGCAAAAATTGCAGAATGGATAGCAAAATCTGATATTGTAATCAGTACTGCTCAAATTCCCGGAAAAAAAGCTCCGATTCTGATTACAACAGAAATGATAGAGACCATGAAAAATGGTTCGATCATTGTCGATCTTGCTGCAGCGACTGGTGGAAATACAGAGATTACTAAAAACAACGAAACCGTTGTGCATAATGGTGTGAAAATCATTGGCAATTCAGCCTTGCCTTCAGATATGCCTTATGACGCAAGTAAGCTTTACGGAAAGAACATCATGAATTTCATGGCGCTCATTACCGATGCAGAAGCGAATCTGAAATTGAATTTTGAAGATGATCTGGTTAAAGGCGCATGCATCACGCATGACGGACAGATCGTTAACGATAGAGTAAAAAGCTTATAATCATTTCTTTCATCCCATTAGGATGCAATAATTTAATAAATATGGAAAGTATATTGACTTGGATCACCGAAAATCAGCAAATGATCTATATCGTGATCCTGATGATCTTTCTCGGAATTGAGGTAATTGGTCGGGTGCCTAGTTTGCTTCACACGCCCTTGATGAGTGGTGCTAATGCCATTCACGGTGTTGTAATTATTGGCGCTATTATCGTAATGGGTAAAGCAGAATCAGACAATTATCCGGCGCTTATACTCGGTTTTTTAGCTGTTATCCTAGGTACGCTGAATGTAGTGGGTGGTTTTGTTGTGACAGACCGCATGCTAGATATGTTTAAAAAGAAGAAATAAATTAATCTGTCGCTTAAGCGATATTGAAATACAAAAACTATGGAAATAAGTATACTCACCGTTTGCTATCTCATCGGCTCCGTTACGTTCATTCTCGGACTGAAAATGCTTTCGAGCTCTGCATTGGCATGGAAAGGAAACTTAATTGCCGCGGTGGGGATGGGAATCGCGATTCTAGGAACAATCTTTTTATATGAAGAAGATGGCGTAAAGCTCCATAATTACGGCTGGATCTTCGGTGGTATCTTTATTGGTACCGTAGCCGGATACCTCGCGGCGAAACAGGTGAAAATGACTGCGATGCCAGAGATGGTGAGTTTGTTCAATGGGATGGGTGGTGCCTGCGCGATGTTGATCTCCATCATTGAATTCAGACATTTGGTAGATGTTAGTGGGGGAGAAGTTCATGGCGGCTCGTTGTTTATCATCATTCTTGGAATGATTATAGGTAGTGTTTCCTTTGCAGGAAGTATGATAGCATGGGGTAAGCTGAGTGGAAACGTTAAAGACTTTTCGTTTAACGGTCAACATATCGTTAACCTGATTTTCTTGGGCATAATCGTGGTACTTACTGTAATGGTTTTGTCCGGGTCGCCGCAAGAGGGAGCTGGATATTTCTACGCAATTCTTGCTTTGTCTCTTTTTTACGGAATTCTTTTTGTGTTTCCGATTGGGGGCGCAGATATGCCGGTGGTTATTTCCCTGTTAAACTCGTTTACTGGTGTTGCCGCAGCTTGTGGAGGTTTACTGTATAACAATAAAGTAATGCTTACAGGCGGTATCCTGGTAGGTGCTGCAGGTACTTTGCTCACCATTTTAATGTGTAAAGCAATGAACCGTTCATTAACAAATGTTTTGATTGGATCATTCGGAGGTGCTTCTAAAGTTGCAGCCGGCGGTGCAGCAAAAGAGCAAGGAAATTACAAAGAAATGTCTGTAAGCGATGCGGCCATGGTGATGAATTATGCGCAAAAAGTGATCATCGTGCCCGGATACGGTCTTGCAGTTGCACAGGCGCAACATACTTGTCACGAACTAGAGAACTTCCTTACAGCAAAAGGGGTAGATGTTAAGTATGCTATTCACCCTGTTGCCGGGCGGATGCCGGGCCATATGAACGTTCTATTGGCCGAAGCGAATATCAGCGATGAAAAGATGCTTGAAATGGAGCTTGCTAACGAAGAATTTCCTACAACCGATGTAGTTCTTATTCTAGGAGCAAATGACGTAGTAAACCCCGCTGCAAAAGACGATCCATCAAGTCCGATATACGGAATGCCTATTCTGGAAGTTGGATTAGCCAAGACGGTGATTATGAACAAACGTAGTATGCGTCCCGGATATGCAGGTATTGATAATGATCTGTTCTTCCAACCAAAGACTTCGATGTTGTTCGGTGATGCGAAAGACGTTATTCAGCAGATTTTAGCAGATATTAAGAGTTTCTAGGCTTGACAAATGTCATCTCGATAAACATCGGGATCTTAAAACAGTCTAAGTGGTTTCAAGTTTAAAATAGCGATCCGACTGACTTTTAATCATCGGATTTCTGCGTTACTTAACACGATGATGTTCTATAGCCTTGATTACAAAACGGAGCTCTTATACAGCTGATCAAATTAACTCCGTATTGCAAATAGATGTTTAGCGAATTCCGTATCGGATGGCTACCCCAACAATTCTTTCATTAACTTTTCAAATGATTCTTTCAGTTGAGTAAGTTCCAGCTCAACTTTTGCTAATCTTTTTTCAAGATCGTGGTTAGTTGTAGTATATTCTGCGGGCGAATCATCTTCTTCCGGCTCCAGGCCTCTACTTAATAGGTGCATGAACCGCTGTTCTTTTTGGCCCTGACGGCGACTGAGTTGCCTCAAAAATAACGTTTCGGGCTGCACAGTGAGTCGCTCTAGCACCGATTGCACTTCTTGAAGCGAATCAAACTCGTATAATCTACCTGAGTTAGTATTCAATTCTCCAGGCGTTTGTGGGCCTCTTAAAATGAGCAGTGCAATTATCGCAATCTCTGCAGGTACTACCGGGTAGAGAACCGCAAAGTTGTGTTTATATTTTACCGAACGGCTTGATCCTCCGGTAACAGTGGAGACGAGCCCCTTTTTTTTAAGGGTTTCTAAACTGAGGACAACCGTTTCTTCGTCGAAATTAACAACAGGCTTACGCGAAGATTTCTGATTACATGCCGCTACCAAGCTGTTAACAGTCATGGGGTAATAATCGGGAGTGGCTCGGCTTTTTTCCATTAATGATCCAAGAACACGAAGTTCAGCCGAATCAAGAACGGGAATGGCTTTAGTTGTATCCATTCATTGACTAAGTTTCAAAACAAGTACTTATTACTTAACCTTAAACGCGCATATGATCAGCCTTCCAATTTTTGACAGACTTTTTGATATCCTTGGATGACAGGTTTTCATCAATGGTTTTTTGAATAAGTATGATTAATTCATCGTCAGACGCAAATCTTAACGCAACAATTTGCGAAAAGCGGAGTTTCTCTTCCAGAGTATCGAAAGATTTTCCTGTCAGTTGAAAGTACCGAAGGCGGAATTCTAAGCGAATGATTCTATCTTGATTTCCTAACGCATAATGTTGCCTCATCATAAAGGAAAGCCATCCTATAAAAAAGAAACTGAGCGCTAATCCCATAAATTCAAAATGCGATTCGGGATATTGAAAGCTAAATTTCACGCTGATGGCGGTCAATACTAATATAAGAGGATAGAATACAAAATGATGGGTAGGATAATATTTTTGGTGATTGTTAAAATTCTGATTTTCCATGATATAAAGATAAGTTTAATTTTTTTGATCTAGGTGCACGTCCTCGATGGCTTATTTACTCTGCTAATATTTTCTAAATCCTCCTGTCTGGGATAAACTCAATTGTCGCTACCGTAATATGCAAAGCGAAAAAATTGAAGTGTTGAAAAACGCAATGATGATTGTGCTGAAATATAATAAGAGCGAGATTTTTCTTGATTAATTGGCTGACTTCAATATTATCTGTCTGCCATTTCCGGAACGATAACTTTGCTTCCATCTACGCTGAACTTGTACATGCCGGTTTTTCGATCGAGACGTTTTGTTACGGGGACGATACGAGTCTTTCGAGGAGTGATTAGGTCTTTACCGTTGTGGACATGGTACACATAATACAATTGATTTTTGGGGCCCGCAAAAAAGTCGCCATGCCCCGAGCCATTATCACCAACAATAGTTCTGTGTATGATCGGGCTATCCTTTTGCTTAAGCCATGGTCCCGTCGGCGAATCGGAAACCGCATAACCAACCGCGTAGTCGATGTTTCTGTAATGGTTTGCAGAGTAGAACAGGTAGTATTTTTTGTTCAATTTCATGACCGTTGGACCTTCCATAATCGGCGAGGATGGGTAATTTGGAGTAGTCTCCCAGGGCTCTGTGTTGTCAAAACATTTTTTTAGAGTTTCCGGCTTTATGGTGCCTTTTTCTAAATCGAATTCGGCTACCCACAAGAAATTGCCTTTATTGAACCTGACGTGATAGAGGTAAAATTTGCCATCGTCGTCTTTGAAAATGTAGGAGTCGATATTTTTTGCAGAGCCATCGATAGGAGCGATAACAGTTTGTTTGTATGGACCAAGGAGAGATTTTGACTGTGCTATTACTGTCTGCTCATTTGCGGTATAGGTAAGATAATACGTATCCTTTTCTTTTAAGATTTGTGGTGCCCAGAAGCCGGTTTCTCCGAAAGCCTGATCACCTTTGCGTAAAATCATGTGCGACGTCTCTGAAGGTCCCGTAGGTGGCGCCCAGGTTTTAAGATCTTTGGATTCTAAAATATAAAATCCTGGCGTCACTCCCTGTCCGCCGCCTGTCCCGGTCAGGTAATATTTCCCCTTGGCAGTATATATGGATGGATCTGCAAGAAACAATTCTTTTTTATCCTGTGCGGACAATTGAATGGTGCTCATTGAAAAGACGAAAAGGGCGATAATAGATCTCATTTTTTTGAATGTAAAGATTGAACACCTAACTATATTTTTCGTGGACTAAGTATCTGCTAAGCAATAGAATCGTTTATGTCTGGACTGCAGAACACTACTACCAGAAATTAGGCAGAATAATAGTGTTGATGTTATCCAATTTACGGCAAATTAGTTCAAAGTCGTAAAAAATAAGTTCCCAGCGATGATCCCTTAAAGGGGGGCTTTAAAAGAAAATGCCGTTCCGCCTTTGGCAGAACAGCATTTTCTTTAGCGGAGAGCTAGGGATTCGAACCCCAGGAACCTTTAACAGTTCAACAGTTTTCAAGACTGCCGCAATCGACCACTCTGCCAGCTCTCCGGGGTCAAAAGTACGAACTCTGACCTATAACTTCAAACAAGAGTTGAAATTTTATAATGCACTATAAACAGCACAAAATAAGAGGGTTAAGAGTATTTAGAAATTTTTGTGCTCTAATTTATTATCGACCGGCGCTTTGAAGGAATTGAAATTTGGCTTAACAATCTTAATACTTCGCTTAGAAAGGTCGATGCTGGCGTTTAACTCAAAGCCAATTAAAATGATTAAGGAATTAAGATATAGCCAAATCATAATCACGATGAGGGTTCCTATGGATCCGTACAATTTGTTGTAATCCCCGAAATTTTGAATATAGTAGGAAAAGCCCCAGAATGTAAATACTGCTAGAATTGTTGCGAGCCATGACCCTGCACTAAATAGGCTCCATTTTTTAGGCGTTGCCGGTCCGTAACGATATAACATTGATATCGTAATAAAATAAACTAATGTAAGAGTGAGCCATCGGGCGAAGTCAACGATATACACCCAAAAAGAAGCTTTGAAACTAAGCTCTGATTCTAAATAGGCAAAGACGTATTCTCCGGCTATGATAACACCAATCCCTAGAAGCAATGCGAATGCCATCAAAAGCGTAAGGTATAGAGCCACCAGCCTTTGCCTAAACCACGTCCTGCTTTCAATGATAAGTGATGATTTATTAAAAGCCTGCATCAAGGTATGAATGCCATTAGTAGCAAATATCAGTGCTGCAAAAAATCCAAATGAAAGTAATCCCCCATTGGGGATCTTGATGATATCCTCAAGGGTTGATTCAACGGCGCTGAAGGCATTGGGAGGAAGTACCAGTGAAATCAATGCCATTAACTGTTCCTGTCCTTTCCTTGGGAAAATGTAAGGGATAAGGGTAAACAAAAAGATAATTCCCGGAAATATTGCTAATAAAAAATTGTAGGCAAGCGACGATGCTTTATTGACAAGAGATTCCTTTGCGATTTCCTGAAAGAAAAAGGCGGCAACGGTATAGAGAGGCAAGGGGCTAAACCCAGGCAGCACGATCACCTTCGTCCATTCTATCAGTAACTGATAGGGCTTAAATTTGTAAAGGATTTTATGCAGCCAAGCCATCTTCTGTTAATCGAAAAATTTTTTCATTTTATTTGTAAATTCCTCCGAAGGCAGGCAAGGGCGCTTGGTTTCTATATTTACAAATACCAAAGTAGTTTCTCCAATATTAATTAGCTCATCAGCTTCATTATAGAGCTCATAGCTGAAATGTATGCGCATTTCGGGCATTTTGGCTACCGTTACTTTAATGGTAATTTCTTGGTCATAAAGCGCAGGTCTGATATATTTGCATTTAAGCTCTAGGACAGGCATCATCATGCCGGTATCTTCCATCGATTTATAGGTCATGCCCAGATTTCTGAGCATTTCGACCCGAGCTACCTCATACCATTCGGCATAATTGCCATAATACATATAGCCCATTTGGTCGGTCTCGCCGTACCTGACCCGTATTTTGGTCTCGTGCGTAAGCATTATTTTTTGATGTTTAATCGATCTAGCGCTTGCTGAAACCGACGTGCATTTGCTTGATGTTCTGCTGCGGTGACTGCGAAATTATGATAGCCTTTCATATCTTCCTTCGCGCACATGTAGATATAATTATGCGTTTTATAGTTCAAAACAGCATCGATAGCATTGATACTTGGCATCGTCACCGGACCGGGGGGTAAACCCGCATAACGATAAGTATTGTAGGGCGAATCTTTAACCAAATGCCGATTTAATACCCGACGGATTGTAAAGTCGCCAACGGCATAGATTACCGTAGGGTCTGATTGGAGTTTAATGCCACGTCTGTAACGATTTATATAAAGTCCTGCAATTATTGGCATTTCATCATCATGTAAAGCCTCAGCATCAACTATTGCTGCAAGTGTGCTGACTTCCAGTGGTTTAATGCCTATTTTTTCAGCTTTTGCCATGCGTGAATCTGTCCAGAACTTCTTATATTCATCATTCATCCTTACGAAAAAATCCTCAGCAGGGGTGTTCCAATATACTTCATAAGAATTAGGTATGAACATGCTGTAAACATTGTCTCTATTGAAGCCATAGGGCGCTATATACGCTGCAGAATCAAGTAATTGAACAAGCTCGGCAGAATCAAGTTCAAGCTTTCGCGACAAATAGCCTGCGAAATTTTCTTTTAAGCGAAAAGTTTGAAATCGTAGCTTTACCGGCACTTGGTTGCCCGCTTTGAGTCTGTTTACCAGTGCTCGGTTACTCATGCCTTTTTCGAGAAGGTATCTACCAGGCTTGATACTTTCAACATAATCCATATTTTCTGCAGCCCATCTGAAAGTAGTAGTGTCCATAAGTGCATTGTCGCTGCGTAAACTATCCATGACATCGCGGAAGTCAGAGCCCGTTCGTACGTACAAGAATTCTTTTTTGCCGGTCACGTTTGCACCATAATATTTGAGGTAATAACTTACAAACGTAGCGCCCAAACTAATTAAGATTAGAACTCCGAGGACAATAAATGCTTTTGCTATAAGGCTCAGCTCCTTTAATCTTTTTCTAGCCATTTTCTATGTTTTTACTGACGCTTGCCTATTATTAGGCAATGCTCTAATTGACATGTTTTTAGTTATGCTATTTACTTTGCGAATGCATTATCTTCTATAGGCTACTAAGCCGCCTTGTAAATTTCTTGCGTTTACAAATCCTGCCGCTTGCAGCAATGCTGTCGCCGTTAGACTGCGGATGCCATGTTGGCAAATGAGTACTATTTCGGTCGTCTTCTCATAGTCAAGCTCCTCGATCAGCAAAGGTAGTCGCCCCAAAGGAATATTCTCACCCCCAATGTTAAAGGTGTGGAACTCAAGTTCCTCTCTGACGTCGAGGATGACTACCGGATCATTTTCACTGATCCGTTGTTTCAATTCAGCGGCCGAAATGTTATTATCTTCCATTTGATATGACCACATCAATTCTACTTCCTATACTGATTTTTGTGAGTGTATCGCTTAAAGCGGGCATTTGTCTGATAATGATTGCGTTAGCAGTATCATTTATCGTCCCCTCATACATCACATTGCCTAAGCTAAGGAGTGCCTGTCTTAAAGGAAATCTTGCCTCACTTAATGATAGACCAATCAGATTAGGAATATCCGACTCACCGCTTCCTCTGCCATCGCCAAGTACTAGTCCGATTCTTGATCCTTTAGGAATTAATTCCCCTTTTTTAATCCGTTGCCCTGCAAATGTTGCTTCTAGTACACGATCAAGCGCGATATCTGAGCTATAAACGGTGTCTCCAATTTTTAGTCCGGCATTTCTCAGTATGGCTTCAGCTTCGAGGTAAATCTTATCATGTATATCCGGAAAACTCGCATTAGGGGCCTGCCTGTTTATGATCGTTAGATAAACGGTACGATTTGCTTTTACATTTGTATTGGCGTCCGGATCTTGTTCAATTACAGTTCCCGGTTTTTTGTCGACTTGATAAACTGAATCAATCTCATAATTTAAGCCTTGTGTTTTCAGTATTTCGATGGCGCTCTCCACAGCGAGTCCCTGTAATGCAGGCACTGGAATACTCTGAGCGTGTCTTGTATAAAAACGTAGAATAAAAAAAATTATAAACAAAAATGCTAGTATTGAGCCTATTGCAACTAGTAGGTTTTTGCGAAATGTTTCAGTCCGGAGATATAAGAAAAATTTATTCATTGATTGTTTGGCAAAGCTAAGAAGCACAAACTTAAATTAAGAATCTGATAAGATAATAATTAGCCGTTGGTAATAAGCTGTTTTAAAAATATCTTTGGAGATGAATCAAACTATTGCGCTCGTTACCGGTGGATTTACCGGCGAATCTGTTATCTCATTGAAAAGTGCAGACGTAATTGCTCGTAATCTGGATAACGAAAAATTCAACGTGTATAAGATAATAATTACTAGGCTGAGTTGGTATTATGAGGATGTAAAAGGCGAAAGATTCGAAGTAGATAAGAATGATTTTTCACTAGAGATAAATAACGAAAAAGTTTATTTCGACGGCATATTTATTGGCTTGCACGGCTCGCCGGGAGAGGATGGGAAACTGCAGGGATATTTTGATATGCTTGGTATACCATATACATCTTGTGACGCGATAACCTCTTCTCTTACAATGAACAAGGCCTATACAAAGGCCATCGTATCGGATATTCAAAATCTTTTTATTGCGCGTTCAGTACAATTATTCAGTACTCAATCTGGAAACCAAGAGAAAGTCAATAAACTTCAGCTTCCATATTTTGTGAAGCCCAATAATGGAGGCAGTAGTATTGGGATGAGTAAGGTAAACGACGGCTTAGACCTTGCCGAGGCCCTCGAAAAGGCGTTTAAAGAAGACGATGAAATCCTGGTTGAAGAATTCATTAATGGGCGGGAGTTCACAATTGGCGTTTACAAAGGAAGAGATGGAGTTAAGGTATTACCTGCTACTGAGATTATCAGTTCCAATGAATTCTTCGATTTCGAAGCCAAATATACCCCGGGAGTTTCTCAGGAAATTACTCCGGGTAGAATGACCGACGAAGAACGTGATCGTGTAGATGAGATTGTAAAAGAGGTTTATATCCTCCTAAACTGCCGCGGGGTGGTTCGGATTGATTATTTTTTGGAGCAAGGCAGCGGGAATTTTTATTTTGTCGAGATCAATACAGTGCCAGGCCAGACTGAAAATAGCATCATCCCTCAACAGGTGAGAGCAATTGGAAGAACCATAAAGGATTTTTATACAGAGCTTATAGAGGTCGGGATTGGTTGATGGCCCAAGGTGTCGATGCTTAATTTGCTCAAAAGGTGATAATTGGTCATTGTAAAGTCTTGGTCAGCGCTATTAGCTGGCATACTAAATATTGTGTCCTTAAAAACAGTCCTTTCCGACTCTTTAGAAATTAGAGAAGCCAAATCTTCCCGCTCTATGTTGTCTGAACGAGGATTAACGATGATTAATACTTTCATCTTTAATAACCGGTCATTAGCCGGTCTTTGCAGTGTCTTTTTAGGTCGCTTTACAATTGTTCCTTAACTTCCAGCAAAAACTGTCTGAGACGTTCCAATGAATCAATGACTTTTTGGTTTTCTTTTGCTTCTGTTTTATTTGAACTCAGGTATTCTTTTGCTCCTTGCAGGGTGTATCCTTTTTCTTTTACAAGATGAAAGATAACCTTCAAATTTTCAACATCTTCGGGCGAAAATAGACGGTTGCCTTTCTTGTTTTTTTTAGGCTGGAGTATGTCGAATTCCTTTTCGTAAAAGCGTACCTGTGAAGCGTTGACATCGAATAATTTTGTCACTTCGCCCATGGTATAGTATAGTTTGGTAATTTCCCGTTCTTTGTATGGCATAGTTTAATTGTTGTGATTGTGAATGAGTTATAAAGGCTACCTAAACTACATCAAAAATACTAAACTCTACTAAATAAGCATGATTTGGGAGCAATAGTTTTGCCCTAAAAAATTACCTTTGCACAAATTAGTTACCAGAATGACCACGAAAGAGATCAGGCAGGCATTTTTAGATTTTTTTAAATCAAAAGGCCATAGGATTGTACCTTCTGCACCTATCACGGTAAAGAACGACCCTACGTTGATGTTTACCAATGCAGGGATGAACCAGTTCAAAGAGATTTTTTTGGGAGACGCGCCTGTAAAGTATTCGCGCGTCGCGGATACGCAGCGTTGTCTACGCGTTTCGGGTAAACATAATGATTTGGAAGAAGTGGGGATAGACACCTATCACCATACGATGTTTGAAATGCTCGGTAATTGGAGCTTCGGAGATTACTTTAAAAAGGAAGCTATTGAATGGAGTTGGGAACTGCTTACTGACGTCTATAAAATTCAGAAGGACCGCTTGTATGTGACCATTTTTGAAGGTGATGATAAGGAAGGGCTTCCGAAAGATCAGGAAGCGTTTGATTTCTGGAAGCAGTTTGTAACCGAGGATCACATCCTCATGGGAAATAAAAAAGACAATTTCTGGGAGATGGGCGAGACCGGTCCATGTGGCCCTTGTTCAGAAATTCATTTTGACAACAGGACTGACGCAGAACGATTAAAGATTGATGGCGCAACGCTTGTCAACAATGATGATCCACAAGTAATTGAAATTTGGAACAACGTTTTCATCCAGTTTAATCGCTTGAAAGACGGTTCTTTACAACAATTGCCGGAACAGCATGTTGACACCGGAATGGGTCTGGAAAGGCTCGTTAGAGTATTGCAAAATAAGAGTTCTAACTATGATTCTGACGTGTTTCAGTCGCTCATTCAGTTCATCTCGAAAGAAAGTAATAAGCAATACATAAGCGAAGCCGGTCCTGGCGATAAAGGATGGAATGAGGCGGTTGCTATGCGAGTGATGGCAGATCACGTCAGAGCAATCAGTTTTTGTATCGCCGACGGGCAACTCCCTTCTAACAATAAAGCAGGCTATGTCATTCGTAGAATTCTTCGCCGCGCGGTAAGATACGCTTACCAGTATCTCGGCTTTAAAGAACCGTTTTTAAATAAGCTTGTCCCCATTCTTTCTGATCAGTTCGATGGAGTATTTCCTGAGCTTAAGGCACAGCAGGATTTTGTACAGAGGGTTGTTTTAGAGGAGGAGAGTTCGTTTTTGAGAACATTAGAGAACGGTATTCAACGGTTTGAAAAAATGGATCAGATTACCGGCGATCAGGCATTTGAACTATACGATACCTTCGGTTTTCCGATAGATCTTACAGAACTAATGGCTCGGGAAAAAGGACTAACCGTCGACATGAACGGATTTAACGCCGCCCTGGAACAACAAAAACGCCGCTCACGCGCAGCTACTGCGGTCGATACCGGCGACTGGGTAATAGTTAATAGCGGCGATGAGGTCGAGTTTATAGGGTACGACGAACTGGAATCAGAGTGTACTATTTTAAAATACCGTAAGGTAAACGCTAAAGGAAAAGATCAGTTTCAAGTAGTCTTAGATCGCACACCCTTTTATGCAGAAAGTGGTGGTCAGGTAGGTGATACCGGTGTATTGAAAGATTCTACTCGCCGTTTTGAGTTTGAAATTACAGATACTAAAAAGGAAAATGGCTTGATCATTCATTTCATGGATGCTTTACCCGAGGATCTCAGCGGAAGCTTTTTGGGTATAGTAGAACCAAGAAAACGGCTATCCACTGAAAGCAATCACTCGGCCACGCACTTGCTCCACGCGGCTCTTAAGCAGGTCCTGGGGCATCATGTCAATCAAAAAGGTTCATTGGTCAATGCAGACTACCTGCGTTTTGACTTTAGTCATTTTTCTAAAGTGAACGATGAGGAAATTGCCCAAATTGAAGCAATTGTCAATGAGAAAGTACGGGAAAACATCTTCTTAAAGGAAGAGCGTAATACGCCTTATCAGGAAGCTATCAATTCTGGCGTAACAGCACTATTCGGCGAAAAATATGGTGATTTTGTGCGTGTGATTACCTTTGGTGATACGTATTCTAAAGAGCTCTGCGGCGGTACACATGTAAGAGCTACAGGTCAAATAGGATATTTTAAAATCATTTCAGAAAGTGCTGTAGCTGCAGGCGTCCGGCGTATAGAAGCGATATCTGGTCGCGCAGCCGAAGATTATATCAACGAGCAAAGCAAACTAATTTTCGATCTTAAAAATTTGCTCAGAAATCCTAAAGATATCGCTAGTACCGTTGAAACTTTGCTTGAAGAAAATACCCGGTTAAAGAAGGATGCCGAGAAGGCCACATTTGAGAAATCTGCCGGCCTTAAACATGATCTCGCTGCAAAAGCAAGAACAGTCAATGGAATTAATTTTATCGCCGAAAAGGTTAGTCTTCCTAATGCAGATGCTGTAAAAAATCTGGCTTATTCGATTAAGGATCTGGTTCCGGACTTGTTTCTAGTTTTAGCCGCGGATATTGAAGGCAAGCCAAACCTTACAGTCATGATATCTGAAAATTTGGTGTCTGGACGCAGCTTAAATGCAGGCACGATCATTAGAGATCTAGCTAAAGAGATTCAAGGCGGGGGCGGCGGACAAGTATTCTACGCCACTGCTGGTGGTAAGGATCTTGCCGGATTGGAAAAGGCTCTTTCAAAAGCTGAAAGTTTGATCGGCGCGCTTTAAAGTTACAAGCGATTGGATGACTCTATGTTCATCTGATCACTAATAATTTATTCGATCACTTAGCCAGCCCCAACAAGACTCTAAGCTCAAGTGATATTTCCTCGGCGGCAGCTATTAAACCTTCTTTTACGTCAGAGTTATTGATGATCAATTTGTTGCATGAGGTTTTATGTGGCAGCAAGAACTCGTTATAAGCAGGGATCACATGGTTATGCCATTTATATAAGACATCTTCTTCAGAATAACCGCGTTCAATCATATCCCTCTTTATCCGCCGTTGTAGCGCGATTTCGTGATCAGACTCAATAAAAATTTTTATATCAGGAAGTTTTGAAATTTTTTCAAAATATAGAATAAACAAACCTTCGATGATTATAATAGGAGAGGGCTTGATAGTTAACAATTTTGGAACAGCTCCAGGATTATTGAAAGTATATTCTTTCTTGTAGACACTTTCACCGGACAGCAGTTTATAAACATCTCTCGTAAACTGTTCGCCATCGATTGCACAAGGAAGATCAAAATTGTAGAGCTTATTTTCTTCCGCGCTTAGATCGCCAACCGGCACATAATAATCGTCTTGTGAAACTAGACAGATCTCATCATCAGCGAAATGATTTAAAAAGGAATTAAGAAAGACTGTTTTTCCCGACCCGCTTCCGCCGGTAATGCCAATTATAAATGGAGCCTTATTCTGTAATGCCATAGTCTATATACACCTGGAAGCGCTTATCTAATGCTCCAAGAAGTTCGGATGTTGCTTTTGTTACTATAATGATAACATCTTTTGTGCTTTCATTTTCTGTGAACTTACCTACAACCTTTGCAAAAGTACTTTTCTGAGTCATAGGGTTTGTAATCTTCATTACAGTACCAGTAGGCGCGGTACGATGGAGCACCAATAGCTTGGTTCCATCGATGTTTTCGTCTTCAATAGCGATAGCGGCGCCACGGTCTGATATGGCCCTGAGGCCGTAACGGTTCGAAGGCACTTTAGCTTCAGTTTTGACAGGCTCAACTTCTTCCTTGTTGGCAAGGCTCAATTCTGGTGTGGTTGCTGCAACTGCAGGCGGAACTGGCGTAGCGAGCGTACCCTGTCTAACCTTTAGGATTTGCCCGATACTTAGTGCCGAACCTTGAATATTATTTAATTGGCGGATGTCTTCGATAGTTGTATTAAATCTTTTAGCTATAAAGTAAAGAGTTTCCTTCGGACCAACTTTATAATCGATAATACTATAAGTAGCGGATACAGTAATTGTAGACGTTGGAGCGTTTTCTTCAATAAAAGGTCTTTCTGTCGGAACTTTAACGATTTTCCCCGGTTGCAGAGCAATGTTCGAATTAAATTCGATGACTGATGATGGTGTTACATCATATTTTCTGGCCAATGAGTAATAGGTCTCTTTTGGTTCAATTTTGTGGACAATGAGCTTCTTGCCTTTATTATTTTCTACCCCAATAGAATCACTGTTTGCAAATGAATTTAAAGAATAGCTTATAAATAAAATAATAACCGATAGTCGTATATACATGAAAATCAATGGTTTATAACAACTATAATGAGTATGCAGTCATTATATAGTTGTTGTCACGGATGCAAAATAAGTAGTTTTTGTGCATAAAGAACGCTTCGGGGTTAAGTTTTGGTATTTTTTCGGCTAAATTCTTATCCAATATGACAGAATTATTCTCAGTAACAATCAATTTTTGTGTAAATTTTTCATCGGTTTTTACATGAAAAGACCAGGCTGTTTTCTCGGAAATTTCTAAATAGAAAATAGGCCCGGCTAAATTTTCAGCAATAAATTCAGGTTTCGAGGGCGATAAATAAACTTCTGGAAACCTGATATCGCGATTTAATTCACTATAACCCTCTAGGTTTTTTCTTATGATTTCGCCACTTTCCGGTGCTAATAATTCCTCCCTGGCGGGTTGTATAAGTGTGTTGTGAGCAATTAATCCCTCAGCACTGATTTTATCGAGAGAGTAATTAAAGTGTTGCCAAGCCATTTCGCCCGTTTTGGCATTCCAAGCGATGATGCCTCTTCGCTCCGGACTTTTTTCATTTTTATAACCATGGAGATACATAAATCCTTTGTGGATTCTATCGAGGCTCCACCACCAACTGTTTTCAGTGCTTTTTTCTTTAAAATAGCAGTGTCCGCTCAAGAAATTGTACACAGAAAATGTGGCTGATCGCTTCTCCGCACTTCTAGTCTCTATGGCGATCAGCTCATTCTCCTCATCGATTTCAATCTTCCAGATAAGGGAATTAAACCTTTGATCTAATGAATCAATTATTTTTTTTTCAATCGCCATTCCTGCAAAATTACGTCAATTATCACTTAATAATTCAAAATAGCGTTTTAAGATTATTGATTTTTGTCAGTAAATTGAAGTGCAAATAAATTTAAAACTGCGGGGCTCTACCGGAAGATACATCATGAACACTGAAGAAATCGGTCTGGAGCAAAAAAACACTAAACCAATAATAGATCAGCTAGATGGATTATTAGCTAATTATCATTTACATTATCAAAAGTTACGTGTTTGCCATTGGGATGTAATGGGAACGAATTTTCTTGCGCTTCATATGAAGACTAATGAATTGAATGCGAATGCTACAAGAACTATCGACGAACTTACTGAAAGAATATTATCACTAAAGAAAACACCTTTGAGTACTTATCAGGAGTATATTAACTCTTCAGTACTCAGAGAAGCTCAAAAAATATTTTGGAGATATTGATCTTCTAAAATATATTTTAGGTGTTTTTGAAACACTAATCGCTTTTGAGCGTGGAGTTGCAGAAATAACTGTAAAAAATCATTTATTTTTATGTAAGAATGGTCTGTGTTTTGCTACTATCCACATAAAATTATGATAAAGATATTTTTTGCACTGCTGATTGGAATGGGCTTGTTAGGTTCATGCGGTAAATCCTCATCTCCCGAGGGTAGAATGTCTATGAAGATTGATGTTATAAGCAATCGGATTGATAGCTTAACGAAACAGAATAGCGCTATTTTAGACAGTTTGGGCGTAATTAAGAAAGAACTAGCATCTCGGCCCTAGTCTTTCCTAAATCTGAGCCGGACGAAAAGCATAAGGAAGATTTTCCTTTTTTCCTGTTACCTTTGAAAAGCATGGGATATAAAAGTTTGGCGGATTGTGTTTCAGACCTCGAAAAGCACGGTCATTTGGTTAGGATAAAGGAAGAGGTCGATCCTTTTCTAGAAATGGCAGCGATACATTTACGTGTTTATGAGCATGGCGGACCTGCAATTTTTTTCGAAAATATTAAGGGCAGTAAATTTCCTGCTTTGTCTAATCTGTTTGGTACTTTAGACCGCTCAAAATTCATATTCCGTGATACACTTGATAAGATAAAGGTCTTGGTTGATTTGAAATCTGATCCAATAAAGGCGCTTAAAAGTCCGTTTAAATATTTAGATATAGCTGCAACAGCTTTTTCTGCGCTGCCGATGAAGAGCTTGTTGACTGCGCCGGTTAAGTACGATAAAACCACAATCGCTAAACTGCCACAGATTGTTAACTGGCCAAACGATGGCGGTCCGTTTGTAACCATGCCTCAGGTTTACACGGAAGATATTAGCCGTCCGGGCATCATGAATGCGAACCTGGGTATGTACCGTATTCAAATGGCTGGTAATGAATACCTTGAAAATGAAATTGGACTACATTATCAACTTCACCGAGGGATCGGTGTCCATCAAACCAAAGCCAACGCCGCAGGCAAGCCTCTAAAAGTTAGCATATTTATAGGCGGTCCGCCGGCTCATCCCCTGGCTGCAGTGATGCCTTTGCCTGAAGGCCTATCGGAGATGACTTTCGCCGGTGCTTTAGGCAACAGGCGTTTCAGATATTTTTATGATAGCGAGGGCTTTTGTATTTCTTCTGACGCAGATTTTGTGATTACTGGCACGGTTTATCCACAGGAAAATAAGCCTGAGGGTCCTTTCGGAGATCATCTTGGCTATTATAGTTTGAAGCACCCGTTTCCTTTAATGAGGGTTCATAATGTCTACCATCGTAAAAATCCAATCTGGTCTTTTACTGTAGTTGGAAGGCCGCCGCAAGAGGACACTAGCTTCGGAGCAATGATCCATGAGATAACCGGCTCGGCGATTCAGTCTGAAATTCCGGGCTTGCATGAAGTGAATGCTGTCGATGCAGCAGGCGTCCATCCCCTTTTATTTGCAATCGGGAGCGAGAGATATACCCCTTACTTAGATACGAAAAGGCCGCAGGAAATATTAACCATCGCCAATCATATTCTCGGAAAAAATCAACTTAGCCTAGCCAAATACCTGTTTATTTGCGCAAAAGAGGATGATCCAACGCTCAGTACTCATGATATTCCTTCATTCTTAAAACATCTATTAGAACGAATAGATCTTAGTAACGATCTCCATTTTTACACTAAAACAACCATTGATACTTTAGATTATAGTGGCTCCGACCTGAACTCCGGCTCGAAGGTGGCTATCGCCGTAGTGGGAGATAAAAGAAGAGATTTATGGTCGGAAACCCCCGCATATTTTACGTTACCAAGTTCTTTTGATCAGTTTAAAATGGTACTGCCGGGAATTATTGCAGTAAAGGCACCCGCGTTTAAAAATGCAAAAATCGCAGAGAGCGAAATGACAATACTAAATGAGCATCTTAAAGCAAAAGACCTCAACAGTTTACCATTATTCGTTCTATGTGATGATGCCGACTTCTGCGCAGCTTCAATAAACAATTTCGTGTGGGTTACTTTTACTCGTAGTAATCCTTCTACTGATATTTATGGGATAAATAGTTTTACCGAAAATAAGCATTGGGGTTGCAAAGGACCTTTGATAATCGACGCCAGGAAAAAGCCTCATCATGCACCAGAATTGATCAAAGACCCTTCGGTCGAAAAGCGCGTTGATGCATTGGGGGCATTCGGTAAGCCACTACATGGAATTATTTAGCGAATTTTTCGTTTACTGTTTAGCTGTGTTTAGAACCTAACACCAAAAGTAAAAAACATACTATTTCTGCCGTTTTTAACAGAAGCGGTTGGAGCCGGACCGGAGCTATTAGAACTGTTTAGTACATACGGTTGAAATTCAGTATCATACATTGCTTTTTGATAGGCAAGATCGATATAGCTGTTCATAAATCGGTAACCTGCACCTACACTGTATGCACTTGTTTTAAAGCGATTACTTGTTGATAAATCCGCTGCACTTCCAAGCAAATTGTAGCCAGCCCTGAGCATCAATTCCGGACTCGCCTTATACTCAGCTCCAACTTTAAAGTTGACAGTGTTTGTAAAATTGGAAGCGATCTGCTGGTTATTATCCAAGATTATATCCTCATCGACACTGGTCTTTGAGCTAAGTAAGATGCTATTATAGTCGATAAATTCTATTTCGCCCGAAATGAATCCAAGGTCATTGTTAAATAGAGCAGCACCGATAGTATACTTGGCAGGTGTTTTCAATCGGTAAGAAAAATTGTAAAATTGTTCATCATTAGCAACATTTAGCGCAGGATTAGTTCCGCCCGAAAGTTTCGTACTGATAAATTCTGAGTAGCTATCGGTTATTTTATACCAAGAGGGTGTTTGAGCACTTGCGCCGAAGCGAAAATATTGGTTAGGCTTATAGATAAATCCCAATTTGGCATTAATTCCTGCTCCGGTAGTCATATAATTCTGCGAATAATCTGAATCATAGTTAGCATTATAACCAAAGGTTTTACCCTGTTCACTGAACGTCCCTTCAGAATTATACTTAAGGCTAAGAATCCCAACGCTGGCGCCGACAAAAAACCTATTGCTTACATTTATTCCGGTCGAAAGATTAACTTCAGATTGCGACCCCATTCGGTCTTCACTCTTCGTCTGTTCATTGTTGATGTCGGTATCCGGCACATATTTACCTCCAAAATAATCGATAAGGTACCCTTCATAGGCTGCGCGTTCTAATGAGCCGTCGGGCGGATTAGTTGAGCTTGGGGGCCCGTAACCTGCATTATTAGCTATATCGCTGTAGAAATCTGCGATAGAATTATCTGCATTAGTGCCTGAATAAACTATCTTATTTTCAAAATCATTTACCTTACTGTAGGCTATTCCGAAGTTTAGACTTAACACTCCTTTTGTCAAGTCCGATCCTTTAGGTCGCGAGAAGCGCGCCACCCAAGCGGCGGCGGCATTTGTAATACTGGTTTTGTCCTTTTGGCTATTGGCATTAGCACCCAAAAAAATGGATTTGGCAGAATAGTTTACAAATTCAGGCGTCAGACTAAATTCTGATTTAGTGAATAGGCCTAATCCGCCTGGATTAGTGCCAATCGAACTCAAATCGCCGCCAACAGCCGTTCCGGCGTTCCCCAGGGCTTTAAATCTCGCGCTAGCGCCAAATTGCGATTGGGAAAACCGAAGCGCGTCATTTGCATATTGGGCGTAACTGTCGCCTGCAATCGCCATACCTGCAATCGCCAGGAATAAAATTCTAAATTTCATAAAGGTTTTTGTTTCTAGTTCCCTAATCTGGAAGGTCTTTCTCTTGATTCACCACCACCGCCGGTATTTCCACTCCCACCACCGCCGCCGGAAGGAAAAGATTGACGTGGTTCAGGCTGGGTGCTTGTACGGGAAGGTGTCTCGCGTTCAATCGCCGGACGGGCCTGCTCGGCTCTCGCGGGCCTCACTCTTTCCTCAGCTGGCGGAGTGGTTGAAATCCGTCCGTTAGAACCGGTTGAATTGGTTCTTTCATTCGCCTCGCCTCTGCTTGTTGAAGTCATGGTACGTCCCTGACTATCTGTACGGATGGTGCCCATAATTGGAACCCCACCAATATTTTCAGCACTGCGCATAGGTCTTGGCCTGTAATTAGGATCTTGTACTGTTGGCCTTGGATTTATAAAGCGCCCTCCGTTACCTCCATACCCCGGATAATAATTATTGTAAGACACCGGTCCCCAATAGCGATTTGAGTAGGGGTAGCCATACATCCAGAAAGGCGTGTTGTACGTGGATTTCCAGGGATTAACACCTATGTATAAATTTAATCCGGGACTAAACCAATTATTGAAATTATTGAAGCTGTAACTATTGAAACCAAAGTTGTTGAAGCCGTAATTATTGAATCCATAGTTATTATATCCATAATCGTGTACGCCATAATTGTTATCCCATGGGTTTAAACTGTAAAAAGAGTTATTGAAAAATGGAGAATCATAATAATAAAACCTCCGAATGCGGTCTGAATAGCTATCTCTATTATATGGATAATCCCCATAATTATTGCCTCCATATAGTTCTTCTTCAGTACGATATGTTTTTTCAGTCGGCTTTGATACCGCCCTCGCTATTGCGATCTCTTCCCTGGCCGAAACATCAGAGAAATATACGTCATCATTATAGTCCTTTTGATTAGTTATTTCGGCAACTTTATATCCGGTGGCGCATGCTCCTAAAAACAGAGCAGCCACTGCAAACAAAAATATATTTTTCATAATGGCCTTGGTTTAATCAATCTCATCTATGTTATAATGATGTAATTTTCAGGAAAAGGTTGCATCACTAAAGTTGCAATAAGCTCACACAGTTTTATAACTTTGGAAGTTGCAAAATGTTATCTTAAATCTACAAAAAATAAACGAATAAAAACGATGAGCAAGGGATTGATAAGCAGGAATGATGATTATTCACAGTGGTACAACGATCTTGTTACCAAGGCAGATTTGGCAGAACACTCAGCGGTGCGGGGCTGTATGGTCATAAAGCCCTATGGATACTCAATTTGGGAGAAAATGCAGGCCGCTCTTGATAAAATGTTTAAAGACACAGGTCATAGTAATGCCTATTTCCCTTTGTTCATTCCAAAGTCATTTTTCTCCAAAGAGGCCAGTCACGTTGAGGGCTTTGCGACAGAATGTGCAGTCGTCACTCATTATCGGTTGAAGAACGATGGAAACGGAAATATAATTGTAGATGAAGATGCTAAATTAGAAGAAGAGCTAATTGTTCGGCCTACTTCAGAAACCATCATCTGGAATACCTACCGGGGATGGATTCAATCTTACCGGGATCTTCCCATCTTGGTTAACCAATGGGCCAATGTGGTAAGATGGGAAATGCGTACCCGTTTATTTTTGCGTACGACCGAGTTCTTATGGCAAGAAGGGCATACCGCCCATGCAACCGCAGAAGAAGCAATAGAGGAAACCGAACGCATGCTGGACGTATACGCTGATTTTGCAGAAAACTGGATGGCGCTTCCGGTAATTAAGGGGAGGAAGACCGCCACGGAGCGATTTGCGGGCGCTATTGATACCTATTGCATTGAAGCTTTAATGCAAGATGGAAAGGCGCTTCAGGCAGGTACTTCGCATTTTTTAGGGCAAAACTTTGCGAAAGCATTCGATGTGAAGTTTACGAGCAAGGAAGGTAAATTGGATCATGTGTGGGCGACGTCGTGGGGTGTGTCAACCAGGTTGATGGGTGCCCTGATCATGGCCCATTCTGATGATTCGGGCTTAATTATTCCACCTAAACTGGCTCCAATACAAGTAGTAATTGTTCCGATCTACAGAAGCGATGAAGAACTAGCAAAGATCTCTGAAGTGGTCGATTCTCTTATTGCTAAATTTAAGGCAAGGAATATTTCTGTTAAGTATGACAATCGGGATACCCAACGTCCGGGCTTTAAATTTGCCGAGTACGAGTTAAAAGGAGTGCCTGTAAGACTTGCCATGGGTGGACGCGACATCGAAAATGGCACGGTCGAAATTGTTCGGCGTGACACCAAAGATAAACAAACCATCAGTCGCGAAAATCTTGATCTCTATGTTGAAAACCTCCTGGAAGAAATTCAGAAAAATATATATACTAAAGCCTTAAACTTTCGCCAAGAAAAGACAACAGAAGTTAATTCTTATGAAGAGTTTAAGGAGGTTTTAGACTCTAAGGGCGGCTTTATTTATGCGCATTGGGATGGAACTCCAGAGACAGAAAAGCGTATAAAAGATGAAACAAAGGCTACAATCCGTTGTGTTCCCCTAAACAATAAACAGGAAACAGGAAACTGTATCCTGACCGGTAATCCTTCTGCGCAGCGGGTAATTTTTGCACGGGCGTATTAGGACAAAAGAAACAGGTGATTTTATTCCGCTTTAATCAAACATTTCTCAATTTAAATGCGTTGTATAATTAAATCACTTAAGCTTATAAACATGAAAAAGAAAATTTATTTTGTATTAGCAGCTTTTATCTTGGCATTTACAGCACCAACGTTTGCAAATGATGCAAAGCCGACTCTTACCTCATTAATGGAAATCCGCTTACAGCAAATTGAAAGCCGTGTGCTTGAAATTAAAGCAATGGACAAATCTGACCTTGGTCGAACAGAGCGTAAAGCATTACGTCAGGAATTAGTTTCTTTGAAGAAAGAAGCGGCTCCAATGAATGGTGGTGTATACCTTTCAGTAGGAGCAATTATTATCATTATTTTGCTATTGATTCTGATCTTGTAATAACCAATCGATTCTTATAGTATTTGAATGCCGGGGATATCCTTTCCGGTATTTTTTCGTTACAAAAATGCCTTGCGCTTGAATTTTTTACATCCTTAATACGAATTTTATAAAAATACCCTATTTTAGGATTGGAATACGTTAAATTCTAATCTTAGAGGTGGTCGTAACATCTCGCTACGACTAACTGTAAATTAATAGAATCACAGGTCAGCGGGTTGATCTCCATACACGTCATACCGGGCTTGACCGGTATCATAAGGAGATTTATGGGCGTTTGTAACTCTTTATGATGCTGATAAGTTCAGGATGACGAATGGAAGGAAGAATTCGGGTTATTTCATCTCGATAGTACTCTTTTCGGAAGTGAAGAATGTCGCTTGGTGTGTGGACCAATTTAAGTCACAAGCCCTTCAACAACCTCTCCAAATCTTCCGGCGTATCCACGGCAATCGTCTCAATAGTAGTTGAAGCAGCTTTAATTCGGTAGCCATTTTCTATCCACCGAAGTTGTTCAAGCGCTTCAGCTTTTTCAAGCGATGAGACCGGCAAACTGCTGATTGTTTTTAGGGTGTCAATCCGGTAGCCATAAATACCAATATGCTTATAATAGGAGTGTTCGTCTTGCCATCGTGCTCCGTCCTTTCCTCTAAAATAGGGGATAGGCGCCCGGCTGAAATAAACGGCTTCTGAGCGATTGTTCAGAATGACTTTAGGGATATTTGGGTTATTTAATTCTTCGGCGGTTTCAATCTTTTTTACCAGGGTTGCTAGCACAGTTTCAGGTTCTGCAAAGCATGTTGTCAAAATATTGATTTGTCGAGGGTCGATAAATGGTTCATCACCCTGGATATTAATAATCGCGTCAAACCCCGAGATTTTTTCCGCTACTTCAGCGCAGCGGTCAGTACCGCTTTGGTGTTCGGTCGACGTAAGGATTGCCCTTCCACCAAACTCCATCACATGGGATAGTATCCGATCATCATCCGTGGCAACGATCACTTCATCCAGGGCGGAAGCTTGCTTAGCCTGCTCGTATACGCGCTGAATCATACTCTTGCCGGCAATATCCACTAATGGTTTACCCGGAAAACGGGTAGAAGCAAAACGTGCAGGAATGATACCAAGGATAAGCATTGAGTGATTACATTAATTGGACTAATATCTCACATCTCACTTTTCAAATCTGCCTCAAAACAATCCATTCAACTCCCTATCGATGGAAGTTATAATAAATCCCAGATCATCAGGTTTGTTCGCAAAATCTAGTTTATCCATATCCAGTACTAAAAGCTTGCCGAGCTTGTAACCTTCGATCCACTTTTTATATTTATCATTCAGTTTAGAAAGATAATCAAGGCGGATGCCGGCTTCATATTCTCTGCCCCGCTTTTGGATATTGTTGACAAGTGTTGGCACTGAACCTTTTAGATAGATTAGTAGATCCGGCGGTTTTATGAACGCTGTAATATTATCAAAAACAGCACGATAATTTTCATAATCCCTGCTGGTCATTAATCCCATTTCGTGCAGATTTTCAGCAAAAATATACGCGTCTTCGTAAATGGTACGGTCTTGAATTATTTTTTTGTCGTCGTTCTGAAACTCCATTCCCTGCTTAAAACGACTGTTAAGAAAATAGATCTGGAGGTTAAAACTCCATCTTTTCATGTCGCTGTAGAAATCCTCAAGGTAGGGATTATCTTCTACCCCTTCGAAAAGAGGCTCATAGCCCAAATGCTTCGCTAATAGTTCGGTAAGGGTTGTTTTACCGGCTCCAATATTTCCTACAATAGCAATGTGCATGGGCGTTTTGTTCCTGTTGCGAAGCGATGCGCTAAGCGAGCCTCAAAATACAAAGTTTTTATCAATAGTTTTAGAAATTTCTAAATCCGATTATCTCGCGAATCTCATTAAGGGTTTTTGATGCGCTTTTTCGCGCTTTTTCAGCTCCAAAGGCAGCAATCTCACGTAAAATATTGGTATCAGTTTCTATTTCTTTGATACGTTCCCTGATCGGTGCCGTAGCAACAATCATGTCTTCTGCCAACTGTTTTTTCAAATCGCCATAGCGGATCTGGCAGCTGTTGTAAAGTGCATTAAAATGATCGTAGGTTTCTGTACTAGAAACGACTTGCATTAGGTCGAATAAATTTTGAATAGCCTCAGGTTTGCTTTGGTTTTTAGCTTCCGGTCCGCTATCGGTGACCGCACGGGCTACTTTTTTGCGAATGATTTCGGGTTCATCAGAGAGAAAAACTGCATTTGATTCTCCGTTCGATTTACCCATTTTACCCTTGCCGTCTAAGCCGGGAATTTTTACAAGTTTCCCGGTAAAGTTGAAGGCATAAGGCTCTTGGAAATAAGCGGTATCATACAATCTGTTAAAGCGATTTGCAAATGTGCGAGCCATTTCCAGATGTTGTTCTTGATCTTTTCCGACCGGAACTTTAGTAGCTTTATGAATCAATATATCTGCTGCCATTAGAACAGGATAGGTGAGCAATCCTGCATTGACATTATTCGGCTGAGCCCGTACCTTGTCTTTAAATGACGTGCTGCGTTCCAGCTCTCCCATGTAGGCGTTCATATTTAAAAAAAGGTATAGCTCAGCAATTTCTGGAACGTCAGACTGTACGTAGATCGTGGCTTTTTCTGGGTCTATACCTGCGGCGAGGTATTCTACAAGCACATGTTTCACGTTGACATGAAGGTCTTGCGGTGTAGGATGTGTTGTTAGCGAATGGTAATCGGCAATAAAGAAAAAGCAGTTATGCTCCTGCTGCATTTTTACGAAGTTTTTTACTGCTCCATAATAATTTCCTAGGTGTAATTTGCCGGTACTTCGAATACCGCTGACAACAGTTTCCATACATGGGCTAAAGTAAGGAATTTTTATATTTTTGTTGCTGATGAAATTCTTTAAACTGCTGCACACTTATCTATACATCTTTGTTGTGGCGCTTATGTTTTATTTGCTCTACCCGCTGTTTTTTTATCTCACCCGTAAGCCCGAGCGATTCAGACAACTTAATGGTGTGAGATATTATTTTGCTTTGTTGAGTTCAGCGTTTGTGGGCTTCTTTTACCGCTTCCGGATAGAGGAGAAAATAGATTGGTCGCGAACATATATCATTTGTCCTAATCATTTTTCTAATTTAGATATCTCCATCGCTACGTTAATTGTACCTTCTAACTTTGCCTTTTTGGGAAAGGACGAGTTGGCAAAGCATCCTATTTTCAGTATTTTCTTCAAAACCGTTGACATACCGGTCAACCGGGATAGTATGATGTCCTCGTTTCGTGCGTTTAAAAAGGCCGAAAGCTATTTGAAAGATGGTATCTCCCTGATTATATACCCTGAAGGGAAAATCGGTGAAGAATTTCCACCAATCTTGCATTCCTTTAAAAAAGGTCCATTTAGACTCGCAATTGAGCAGCAAATACCGATAATCCCTGTGACAATATCAGATGCCTGGGAAAAATTATGGGATGATGGCTTGAAGTATGGAAGTAGACCCGGAATTTGCGATATTTGCATTCATAAGCCCGTGGAAACTTCTGGTCTTACTCTCGATGATTTAGACAGCTTACGCGATAAAGTTTACGGTATAATTGCTACAGAATTAGAAAAGGATGAAGCTCGATAACGATACAATAACAAAAATTGCGCATCTGGCGCGCCTTGACGTCGACGCTTCAGAAAAGGAAGCTTTATTAAGCGACATGAATAACATCCTTAGCTTCATGGAAAAATTGAATGAGCTTGACACAGATGGTGTTGAGCCACTTATTTATCTAAGCGACGAGGTAAACGTGTTTAGAGAAGATGTGGTTAAAGGAGAGATAACCGTAAAGCAAGCGCTAGAGAATGCACCCAGTGAGGATGGCAAATATTTCCAGGTTGCTAGAGTAATTGAAAAGCCTTAATTTAATGCTTTAAAATGCAGACATTCACTGTCTAAGAATAAAAATTATGCTAGAAACGCCACTGATCACCCTTAAGAATATCGGACGTAAATATGTGATTGGTGCTGAAGTTATTCATGCACTTAAATCAGTTACCCTCAACATAAATAAAGGCGAATTTGTAGCTTTGATGGGCCCTTCCGGTTCTGGGAAGTCTACATTGATGAATATTTTAGGTTGCCTAGATACCCCCTCAAAAGGGGAGTATGTTTTAAATGGCATACAGGTAAGTGAGATGAGTGATAACGAATTAGCAGAAGTTAGAAATAAAGAAATAGGCTTTGTTTTTCAAACTTTCAACCTCCTGCCGCGCTCATCATCGCTCGATAATGTTGCTCTTCCACTAGTTTATGCGGGGATAAGTAAAAGCGAGCGCGACCGTCGCGCGTCTAAAGCGCTTGAAAATGTGGGACTTGGTAATAGAATGCACCATAAGCCAAATGAATTATCGGGTGGGCAGCGTCAACGTGTAGCCGTTGCACGTGCTTTAATAAACACACCTTCGATTATTCTTGCAGATGAGCCTACAGGTAATCTTGATACAAAAACATCTATTGAGATCATGGCGCTGTTGGAAGATATTCACGCTAAGGGAAATACTATTATCCTCGTAACGCACGAAGAAGATATCTCTCAGCATGCCCATAGAATTGTAAGGATGCGCGATGGTTTGATAGAAAAAGATTATCTGAATGATAATATAAAAAAGGCAATAGCTGAGCCTGTGCTTAGTCAAGATCAGTAATCTGTTACAAATTCTTTACCTATCTTTGCTTCTTTTTCGGAAACTCCTCAATGAAAATTTATACTAAAACAGGCGATAAGGGTTATACCTCTCTTATTGGCGGCACAAGGGTGCCTAAATCTGATCTCAGAATAGAAAGCTATGGCACGGTAGATGAGCTCAATTCGTATATCGGTCTTATAGCCGACCAGGATGTTTCTCTACACATAAAGTCGGTGTTAAAAGAGGTTCAGGACCGATTATTTACTATCGGCTCATCGCTCGCCACTGATCCGGAGAAAGTGCTCGATAAGAACGGAAAAAAGGGCATCCAAATACCGGATCTGCATCCTTCGGATACGGAGCTATTAGAAAAGGAGATGGATTCGATGAATGGAATGCTTCCGGAGCTACGTCATTTTATTTTGCCTGGAGGAAATACCACCGTATCTTTTTGTCACATTGCCCGATGCGTTTGCCGTAGAGCCGAGCGACTTACCGTGCATCTAGGCAGGGATAGTTATGTTGATAATCAGGTTAGTATTTATCTTAATAGGCTGAGCGATTATCTTTTTGTGCTGGCTAGAAAGTTGTGTTTTGATAATAATATCGTTGAAAATCAGTGGATACCAAGGGTATAGCTAACCAGAAATGAAATTTTTTACATTATTTTATAATCTTATTTTTTTTATTATACTTTTGCCACAAATTAAGATTATTTAAAATTCCCGGAATATGTACTGGACCTTAGAATTAGCATCACATCTGGAAGACGCTCCATGGCCTGCAACAAAAGATGAGCTGATCGATTATGCAATCCGTTCTGGCGCACCTGTCGAAGTAATTGAAAATCTTCAAGCTTTGGAAGATGATGGTGAGCCTTACGAAAATATTGAGGAGATCTGGCCGGATTATCCTACCAAAGACGATTTTTTCTTTAACGAAGACGAATATTAAAAAAGCCCCTATTGGGGCTTTTTTAATAAGAAAGAAATTTTATACTCTTTATCAGATAGATTATTTTCAAATAATCTAAACAAATTTCGCTGTTTAAGTCTTTAATAGACAACATCAATCTATAAAAAACTTAAAACTATGGGTAATTTACTTTATTTGATAGCAGTTATACTTGTAATAGTGTGGGCTGTTAGTTTCTTTGGCGGCTATGCTTTCGGTGGCATAATACATATCCTACTAATTATCGCCATAGTGGCTGTTTTACTACGGGTGATCAGAGGCGGTACTCTGTAATAAGAATACGTTTTAGGGCTTCAATAACAACTTAGCGATTTTAACGTCATCAGGGTATGTAATCTTTATATTATATGGTTCTCCCGAGATGATATTTATTTTTGAGCCTATTTTTTCTACTACAGAAGCATCATCTGTAAATTTATCAGAATACTGTTGGTTATAAGCTCTTTTTAAGAGACCGCTTTCAAACACTTGAGGCGTCTGAATTTCAAATATTCGACTGCGATTAAGCGCCACCGATCCATCCTCCGTCAATTGCCTTAATGAATTACTACTAGGAATACCTGGAACGGCATTTCCTTTTTTCTCTGCTTCCTTGAAGGAACGCTTAATTAAATCGTTACTGATAAGTGGCCTAACTGCATCATGTACGCCTATAATAGAAGTACCTTCGTCAATTTCTGTCAAAGCATTTTTGACAGAATCGAATCGTTGAGTACCACCTTTTATTGTTTTATGAGGGACGGTAAAGTTGTGCTGACTACAAAGTCCAGCCCAAAAATCCAGGTATTGCTCATTTAATACAACAAGTATATCCGGATGTACGTCAGAATGATAAAAGGCATTGATCGTATGCATCAGTACTGGCCGGGAGTCTAGTAAAAGAAACTGCTTGGGAGTCGCAGAATTCATTCGTTTTCCTGACCCGGCAGCTACGATAATCACGTAATACTTCATGATTTTGATAAAACCAAAACATGAGAGTGATCAGATGCGCACATGTAAAAGCTTTTTAGATGATTAACATCGCATCGCCATAGCTAAAGAAGCGATACTTTTCTTTTATTGCTACCTGATAGGCTTTCATTACGTTTTCATAACCGCCAAAAGCACAAACCATCATCAACAATGTTGATTCGGGCGTATGGAAATTAGTAATCATGCTATTTGCAATGCTGAAATCATGTGGCGGAAAAAGAAACTTACTTGTCCAGTCGTTAGCCTGCTTCAATGTCCTCGCCGCAGAAACCGAAGATTCAATCGCACGCATTGAGGTGGTGCCAACGGCACAAATTCTACGCTTCTCTTCGATGGCTTTATTTACAATATCCGCGTCCTTCTCTTCGATTATAAACTGCTCAGAATCCATCTTATGTTTTGTAAGATCTTCTACTTCAACAGCTCTAAAAGTTCCAAGTCCGACGTGCAGGGTTATTTCAGCAAATTCAATACCCTTCAGCTCAAGGCGTTTCATTAATTCGCGACTAAAGTGTAGGCCTGCGGTGGGAGCAGCAACTGCACCTTCGTTTTTAGCGAAAACTGTTTGATATCTGTCTTTATCTTCGGCAGTCGCTTTACGTTTGATGTATTTTGGAAGAGGTGTCTCTCCAAGGATTTCTATGTTACGGCGAAATTCTTCATCTGTGCCATCGAAAAGAAAACGAATAGTACGACCGCGAGAAGTAGTATTATCTACAACTTCAGCTACCAGTAAATCATCATCTCCAAAATAAAGTTTGTTTCCAACTCTAATTTTTCTGGCCGGATCTACTAAAACATCCCAAAGACGTAATTCTTTATTTAGTTCGCGTAGTAAGAACACCTCGATAGTGGCACCGGTTTTTTCTTTATTGCCATACATACGCGCAGGAAAAACCTTCGTATTGTTGATGATCATTACATCTTTTTCATCGAAGTACCCTAAAACATCTTTAAATATTTTATGCTCAATAGCCCCTGTCTTGCGATTAAGCACCATTAAACGTGCTTCGTCGCGGCTGCTAACTGGATTGTGGGCTATTAAAGACTCTGGTAAATTGAATTTGAATTGAGATAATTTCATGTATGGGATAAATAAAATTCAGGGCGCAAATTTATGAAAAATTAATTTGTAATCCTTAAAGTCTGAGAGTTGAATTTCGTTCAAGCATTATTTTGCAGTCTGGAGTATTAATCTGTAACCTTATTGCTTACTTTTGATCTAACACTTGATATGATCTTCTTTAAACTACTAATAGAGAGCTTTAGTTTTGCGTTTGCTGCACTGCGACAAAATAAACTCCGCACATTTTTATCGCTAATAGGGATTTCTATAGGTATTCTGACTATCATAGGCGTTTTTTCTGCGGTAGATACACTTAGAAATAATCTTCAGAGCAGCGTAGAAAAGTTGGGAAGTAATACCATATATGTTCAAAAATGGCCCTGGGCTTTTGGTCCCGATTATCCCTGGTGGAAATATTTGAGCAGGCCCAACCCGCAGATAAAAGATTTCGAGAAACTTGCCGAGAGAATTGAAGGTGCTGATGGCGTTGCCTATGAAATTGGAATAGGAAACAGGTTGATAAAGTATAAAAGTAATAGTGTTGAGGGTGCTCAGCTGTCTGCGGCATCACATGATTATTTCAAAACCCGGTCTTTTGAATTTGAAAACGGCCGCTATTTTACTGATGCTGAATCCAGAGCTGGTAATCCGGTCGCGATCATTGGCTCAAGTATTTCCGAAGGCTTATTTCCGAATGAAGAACCAATTGGAAAGGAAATTAATGTCCTAGGCAGAAAAGTGACTGTAATTGGTGTATTTGAAAAGGAGGGAGAAGATATTTTAGGTGTTTCGGCCGATAAAACGATTCATTTGCCTCTAAATTTTGTAAAAGGTGTGGTTTCGGTGCAAAGCGAGAGATATAGTCCAAAGATAACTGTAAAAGGAAAAGACAATGTTTCAATCGACGAACTCGAAAGCGAGTTGAGGGGCGTAATGCGATCGATTCGTCGCTTAAGTCCGGCGGAAGAAGATGATTTTGCGCTAAATAAATCGACAATACTCACAGCACAACTCGACAGCCTCTTCGGCATTATTAATTTTGCCGGCGCCTTTATTGGAGGCTTTTCTATCCTGGTAGGAGGCTTTGGAATCGCAAATATTATGTTCGTGTCTGTGAAAGAGCGTACTAATATCATCGGAATTCAAAAGTCATTGGGCGCAAAAAATTACTTCATATTGTTGCAATTTCTAATAGAATCTGTAGTGCTTTGTATCATGGGCGGAATAATCGGACTGGGAGTAGTATATTTATTTGCGTTCATTCTGAAAATGACTGCAGACCTCACCATCATCGTCGATGGTGGTAAAGTGATTCTTATGTTTGTTCTCTCTACCGCGATCGGACTAATATCCGGAGTGATCCCAGCATTTATGGCGTCCAGATTGGATCCGGTAGAAGCAATTAGAAGTAAATAATTAAATATTTTTGGCTTCTTTAAGGAGCTGCTCTTTGTTTACCGGAACAACTCCCGGATGCTCGCAAACCAATCCACCCGAGATGTTAGCAATTGCTGCAGTGGAAAATTCATCTAATCCTGCGGCTAGACACAAGGCCGCAGTGGCAATAACTGTATCTCCCGCGCCTGAAACATCTGCAATATCACGAATGTGCGCTGGAATTAATTTCTTCCCCTTTGCGGAATCAATAAATACGCCGCGTTCTGAAAGTGTTACCATTACAGATTTGCAATTAAGATGGTTTTTCAGCTGTTCAACCGCCTTTTCAAGTTCCTGAGGCGTGGCAAGGTTAATCTCTAATTTCAAACCATCTCGTAATTCTTTAAGGTTTGGCTTGAACAACGTAACGCCAGTATAGTCCAAGAAATTGCGCTTTTTGGGATCTACAACGGTTATGATCTTATTTTTATCTGCCAATTTGACGATTTCATGAATTAATGAGGCGGAAATTACACCCTTATCATAATCTTGGAAGATTATTGCATCGATCGTTTGCTTGTTGATGATCGCAGTTATTTTTGCAATCACTTTATCAGAAAGTATTTTACCTATATTCTGATTATTCTCTGAATCAATTCTTAAAATCTGTTGTTTTTGACCAATTACGCGAGTTTTGACGGTGGTAAGACGCTCTGAGGCGCGAATAATACCGTCTGCATTTAATCCTCGAGCCTTTAAAAGTTCCAGAAATTCAGTTCCTTCCTTGTCTTCACCAACGACAGCACAAACAATAGCAGTAGCGCCCAAAGATTGAACGTTCAGCGCTACGTTAGCAGCTCCACCGAGTCTGTTTTCTTTCTTATTGATTAGAAGCACCGGAACCGGTGCTTCCGGAGAAATACGATCGACACTTCCCCAGAGGTAAGTGTCGATCATAACATCTCCGATGATAAGAATATTTAGATCGTTAAACTGTTTAAACAGTTTTTTCATCTTGATTATTTTAAAGACTCTAAGGCATTCTTAATACGTTTTACCGCCTCGATCAATTTTTCATCCGCTGCAGCATAAGAAATACGAATCGATTTAGGATCGCCAAAACCATCTCCGCTTACAACTGCAACGTGACCGGTATTTAACAGAAATAAAGCGACATCCTGCGCATTGCTAAGTACCTCGCCCTCTGGAGTTAATTTGCCGAAGAATGAACTTACATCAGGGAAGAAGTAAAAGGCTCCTCCGGGAAGGTTTACTTTCAACCCTTTGATTTCTTTAAGCAAGCCGTAAACAAGATCGCGTCTGCGCAAAAATACCTCGCGCATTTCTTTAATTGTATCTAAGCCACCTTCGTATGCCGCAATTCCTGCCTTTTGTGTGATGGAGCAAGTGCCTGAGGTTATTTGGCTTTGAAGCTTATCGCAGGCATCTGCAATTAACTTGCTACTTACGGAATATCCTATTCGCCAGCCGGTCATAGCATATGCTTTAGACAGACCATTGATGATAATCACTCTTTCTTTTACGGATGGAAATTGTGCAATGGATACATGTTTGTTTAAGAAATTGATATGCTCATAGATTTCATCAGATATGATATAGATTTCTGGATATTTTTCGAACACTTTTACAAGGGCCGCTAATTCATCATAACTGTAAACACTTCCGGTTGGATTATTCGGGGAAGAGAACATGAACAGCTTGGTTTTTGGCGTTATCGCAGCTTCCAGTTCTTGAGGTGTTATTTTAAAATCACTTTCAATATTAGAGTCAATAAATACCGATTCGCCTTCTGCCAGCTTTACCAGCTCAGAGTAAGAAACCCAGTAAGGAGTTGGGATAATCACTTCATCGCCCGGATTAACAAGTACCATAATAGCGTTCGCCAATGATTGTTTGGCACCGGTTGAAACCACCACTTGATCAAAACTATAATCCAAGTCGTTTTCACGCTTCAGCTTCGCCGCAATTGATTTTCTTAATTCAGGATAACCCGCTACCGGTGTATAGTAAGAAAAGTTCTTATCTATGGCGTCTTTTGCCGCGGTTTTCACGAAATCTGGAGTAAAGAAATCTGTTTCTCCAAGGCTAAGGCTGATCACATCGACGCCTTTTGCTGCCAGTTCTCTTCCAAGTTTAGCCATTTTGATGGTTGCCGACTCTGAAAGGTTGTTGATTCTATCTGATAATATTGCCATGATTTATATAAAAAGGCAAATATATGAACCTGCATCTAAACAGAAGCGATTATTTGTCATAATTCTATGTTACTTGATTATTTTGCGAAGCGAGCCGCTTAATTTTTAACTTTATCCAATTAGAATTCACGGTTTGCTGTCTCAAAAAAAATTAATCACTCTTTCACTCATCGTCGGCATTTTGCTTATGCTGATTAAGTTTTTCGCATATTTTATAACATCATCCAACGCAATCTTGACAGATGCTGCCGAAAGTATTGTTAACGTCATTGCAAGTTCTTTTGCCTTTTACAGTATCTATCTATCCTCGCAGCCCAGAGATGCTAATCACCCTTATGGGCATGGAAAGGTGGAGTTCTTCTCGATCTTTGTAGAAGGAAGCCTAATAATCATTGCCGGCATTCTTATTATTTTTAAGTCCGTTTATAACCTGTTTGAGGTTCAAAACGTACATTCTTTACAGGATGGAGCAATTATCATAGGAATTACAGGTTCGATCAACTTTATTCTTGGTTATTATCTGATTAAAAAGAGCAAGAGCCTCAATTCTCTAACGCTTTTTGCTGATGGAAAGCATTTGCAGACTGACGCCTACTCTAGCGCAGGCTTAGTGGTAGGCCTAATACTCATTCATTACACCCAATTATTTTATTTAGATAGCATTTTTTCAATTCTATTAGGTTTATATATCATCTATAGCGGCTATAAGCTAGTTAGACGGTCGGTTGCCGGATTGATGGATGAGTCGGATGTAGGTATAGTAGAAAATGTAATAGAAATTTTAAATACAACACGTAAAGACGCCTGGATTGACGTCCACAACTTGCGTGCACAACGCTATGGCAATGACCTGCACGTGGACTGCCATGTTACTCTTCCATATTATTTCGACTTGATTAAAGTACACGAAGAAATATCCCAGATTGATGCATTGGTTAATCAAAAAGGCCCCGTTCAAACAGAATTTTTTATTCACACAGATCCCTGCCTACCACAATGTTGCCATTATTGTAAGATGAAAGAGTGCCCCGTCAGATCAGCACCTAAGACCACAGACATCGATTGGACAATGGACAATGTGACGAGGAATAAAAAGCATTTTGAGTACAAATAGAGAACAAGGAGTAAGGAGTAGATATTTTAAAGAACAAGGAGTAAGGAGTAAAGACTAAGCATAGGTAAATGGCCATTCGGTTTTTTTAATTCGGGAAATGATGAACATTGAGTCATCGAGCCACCTTTTTTATCAGCGCTGTCCTTATTTCCTTTCATCTTTACTCCCTTCCAGCTTTATTCCCTTAAATAGCTCCGTTCCTTATTCCTTTTTCCTAACTTATCGTTATTTTTACTCCATGCTTTTTGCTCTATGCCATTTGTTCCCAGTTCCATGCTTTCTGCACCTTGGTCCTTGCTCTTCAACTCCCTCTTATGTACAAATTTAACGTTCGCGTCTACGGTCTGTTGATCAACGAGTTTGACCAGATTTTACTCAGCGATGAAGAAGAATATGGAGTTCGGTTTTCGAAATTTCCGGGGGGCGGTCTAGAGTATGGAGAGGGCTTAATTGAAGGATTAAAGCGCGAATTTGACGAAGAATGTAGTGCTGATGTAGACGTTCTGGAACATTTTTATACGACGGATTTTTATGTAAAATCTGCGTTTAATGAAAGTCAGATGATCAGCGTTTATTACCTGGTTAAAGCGAAGAGCAATCTGAATCTGAAATTTAAAGAAAAGATATTTGATTTTGATGAAGAGGGAGAAGTACTTCAGGCTTTTAGGTGGAAAAATGTTTCCGAATTAGAAACGGAAGATGCAACTTTTCCGACCGACCAAAGGGTTATAGAATTATTAAAAGAAAGATGGCTGAAAAGAATCTGACAGAACGCGATCGCGATGTGATCTGGCATCCCTATACCCAGATGAAAACTGCTGCCCCGGCTGTTCCAATTGTAAGAGGAGAGGGAGTTTATTTGATCGCTGAAGACGGCAAAAAGTATATCGATGCAATATCGTCGTGGTGGGTAAATATTCATGGACATTCACATCCCTATATCGCCGAGAAGGTAGCGGAGCAACTAAAAGTATTGGAGCATTCTATTTTCGCGGGATTCACACACCCCACAGCGGTTGAACTTGCCGAACGTTTACTAAAAATACTTCCGTCGAACCAATCTAAAATTTTTTATTCAGACGATGGTTCAACGGCAGTTGAAGTGGCATTAAAAATGTGTTTTCAATATTGGAGCAATAAAGGCGAACTGAGAAGAAAAGTCATCGCTTTCCAAAACTCATACCATGGCGACACATTTGGAGCGATGTCTGTTAGCGCCCGCAGTGCTTTTACAAAGCCTTTTGAAGATTTACTTTTTGATGTAGAATACATCGAAACTCCGAACGCTCATAATATCTCAGATCTCAGATCGCACATTTCAAATCTTAGATCTGAAATTTCAGCCTTTATTTTCGAGCCACTAGTGCAAGGATCTGCCGGAATGCTGATGCATGAAGCTACATACCTTGATCAACTAGTAGAAGCTTGTCGAGAAAATAGTATACTTACCATCGCCGACGAGGTTATGACCGGTTTTGGCCGTACCGGTGAGCTTTTCGCGATTGACACTTTGCACGAGCAGCCTGACATCATTTGCCTGTCCAAGGGCCTTACTGGGGGCACTATGGCGCTTGGGGTGACATCCTGTAAAGAAGAAATTTTTGAAGCTTTTTTGTCAGACGATAAGCTGAGAACCCTTTTTCATGGTCATTCTTTTACCGCTAATCCGATAGCGTGTGCCGCAGCCTTAAGCAGCTTGGATCTGCTGTTGAGCGCAACAACTTTTAATGATATTAATCGGATACAAGAACGTCATGCTGGTTTCAAAAAGAAAATTGAAGGCCATCCAAAGCTAAAGGATGTTCGGCAGACAGGAACGATCATTGCTTTTGAGTGGAATACAGAGGCGGGAACATCTTATTTCAGTTCATTACGAGACAATTTGTACGAGTTTTTTCTAGAAAGCGGAATAATTCTACGCCCGCTTGGAAATATCATTTATATATTACCTCCATATTGCATAAGCGATGAGCAACTAGATTATATTTACGCCAAAATCGAAATTGCTTTAGAGAGATTTTAATATGGAACTGAAGGAACTTTTTACGGGATTAGTATCAGATAAAAATAAGCATGTAAAGTTATTAAACACGCTTTCGCTGATGGAGAATACAGGGGCGAGAAAGATCTCGGCTTGCGAACACAAAACTGACGTAACAATGATCGTTTTGAAGCATGCCGCGGAAGAACACAGACACGCCTATTACCTAAAAAAGCAAATCGCAAAACTAGATGAAAAGGCTTGTCCTACGTACGCAGACGAATACCTTGCAGCGCCATATGATAGTCGCCTGTATCTAAATAAACTGGATATAGCTGTTTGTAGATACCTGAAAGATATATTTGGATTTTCTAGTTCCGAACTTAGGTTCGCGGCTTACCTTCTTGTGACTTATGCGATTGAAGTACGAGCAGATGAATTATATCCAGTCTATCAGGCTGTACTTGATGAAACGAAAAGCAAGGTAAATGTTAAATCAATCATTTTGGAAGAAGAGGGGCATTTAGAGGAGATGCTTCACCAACTAAAACAATTTTCTCCTGATTGGGAAATTCATGCTCAAAAGGCAGTGGAGATAGAAACAGGCTTATTTAAGGATTGGATTCAAGCCTTAAGCAAGGAGATTAGATACTAGTTTAAATCCCGATCCCGGCGATAAACCGGAACCGGATTTAAGTAAGATTTATTTCTTTAGGATTAGTTGATCTACTGAATATTTTCCACTTCCAAGAACAAAAACAGCAAAACTTAAGGTTAGAAACGCAAAGGGTAATTCCTTCTCTTGAAATGGTTGTGCACCATGTGCGATGAAGTAAGCCACAAACATTGTAATAAAGATTGGAATTACGGAAAAGCGCGTCAAAAGTCCAATCAGAACAAATATTGCACAAAATAATTCTGCAGATATTACTAGGTTGAACGAAAGTGACGAGCCTATTCCAATCAGATCGGGAAATACAGGAGCTATTTGATCGTATCCCATAAATTTGCTGTAACCATGTGTCATCATTAATCCACCGAAAACTAGTCGTAGGAGGAGAATGCCAAGATCGATATCTAGAGGCAAGGAGCTAAGGAGTTTTTTCATATTTTTTTTAACGTAAACTTAAGGCGTTATCGGCCAGTCTAATGTATGGTAATTGTCAAGAAATTAAAAACTTAATGAAAGGCTAAGATTTATTTCAATCTGTGGTTTCTTAACTGTGGCTGGTGTTTTCACGATACCACTGAGGTACATGCATTTTTCCTGTTGTGTGTGGTACGGTGAAAAAGAAACCTCTCAAAATCCATAGGTGTATATTTTATTCGTCTTGTTGCTTGTATTTTTGTTCTAACAGATGTAATAATTGGGAGGCGATTTGTTTAAATACCACTAGAATTTATAATTTAAAATGGATCGTTTGAGATGTACAAAATCATCGATATTAGTTGCTTAGGTTTTAATTTTTTTAATCCTCCATTTATTTTTTACCTTTTACGTTTTATCTTTAAGGATGTCTATAAACTGAACCCTTGTTATGAACCGATTCTCGAAAGAACTTTTTTTAACGCTAGCATGTGCTGTTTTAGTTTCAACAACCTCTGCTCAGATAACTCCTGTTTCGTCGGCTGTTCAAAAAACTATTAGCAATCCAATGAACTTGAGCTACCGTTTTTGCCTTGATGTACCTTCTAGACGCGAAGCGGCCGATCCGACGATTGTGAATTTTAAAGGTGAATACTATTTATTTGCTTCTAAGTCTGGAGGATATTTTCATTCAGCAGATTTGATCAAATGGGACCTGATCACTACAAATGACCTGCCGATCGAAGATTATGCACCTACAGCGGTAGTGATGAACGATGCAATTTATTTCATGGCTTCGCGAGGGGCACCTGTTAGTATTTTTAAATCTTCAGATCCGAAATCCGGGAAGTGGCAAGTGGCAAATCCATCTTTTCCAATTGGCATGATCGATCCCGATCTTTTTGTAGATGATGACGGACGATTATTTTTCTACTACGGATGTTCTAATGTAAATCCCATTTATGGAGTAGAATTAGATCCGATTACGTTAAATCCTAAAGGTCCCGCAACGGCACTTTTTAATAGCAAAAGGTTGATCTATGGCTGGGAGCGAAAGGGGGATTATAACAACCAAGGTGAAAATCCGTGGATTGAAGGTGCTTGGATGACAAAAAGAAACGGTAAATATTATCTGCAATATGCAGGTCCGGGAACGGAGTTCAAAAGTTATAGTGATGGAATGTACGTCTCAGATAAACCGTTGGGACCGTTTACTTTGGCAACACACAATCCTATATCATACAAACCGGAAGGCTTCGTGGCAGCAGCCGGACATGGAAACACTTTTCAAGACAATTATGGCAACTATTGGCATATTGCTACTATGACCATTTCTCAAAAGCACATGTTTGAGCGCCGCCTTGGATTATTTCCCGCGTTTTTCGACAAGGATGGTGATATGCATGTTTACACAGGATTTGGCGACTTTCCGTATAAAGTTCCCACAAAAAAGATCGCAGGCCCGGAGGAGCTTTTTCCCGGATGGATGTTGCTTTCTCAAAATAAGCCGGTAGAGGTTTCTTCAGAATTGCAGGGACATTCTAAAGCGTATGCAATGGACGAGGAGATCAGAACCTTTTGGAGTGCTGCTACCGGCGACAAAGGAGAATGGATTAGTATGGATTTACAAAGAGAAAGTACAATTAACGCTATTCAGCTTAATTTCTATGAAAATGAGACGAAGATATTTGGGCGTTCGCCAGATATCTTTTATCAATATTTGGTCGAATACTCATCGGATGATAAAAATTGGAACGTGTTGGCAGACAAGAGAGAAAACAAAATTGATGCTCCACATGACTATATTGAATTGAGTAAACCGATAAAAGCGCGATATATTCGATTAACAAATTACAAGGTACCCGGTGGTACGTTTGCAATGGCGGGATTTCGTGTCTTTGGTAAAGCCGGTAAAAAGGCTCCTGCGGTTATTGAAGACCTTTTAGTTAATCGATACAAAACAGATCGATGCGTAGTGGATCTGACTTGGACTAAGCCAGTGGGCGCGACTGGCTTTAATATCCGATACGGAACATCGCGCGACAAGCTTTACCATAACTACCAAGTATTGTCTAATCATTCAATTAAGATCAATAGCCTGAATAGTGAGCAGAAATATTACTTTACGATTGATTCTTTTAATGAATCTGGGGTAACGAAGGGCAAAAGGGTGATTGAAGTCGAATGAAGACTATGGTGTTTGAATGCCACTCGTAATGCTACGTTTCCCCTCAAAAATCAAAAATTTTATGCCACTTAATCTCATGCTTCCCCTTTGAAATTACCTTAGGCGCCTAGCCCAGTTTCTCCGCAAGCGTCGTGGTTGGCATAAGCTTAAACTTTCTTAGCAATCCCAAATTTGTTCGACTATCTACGGGCAGTAGGTGCCAAGGTCTGTCGTCGTTTTTCCTCACGATGACAGATATGAAATTTTTCTTCATACTTCCAGCTCCTTAGACCTTGCGCCATGTCTTTGTCTTTACTCCATAAAATCTCCCTTATATTTGCTCCATGATAGAACCATTTGACATTTTTATAGGATCAACAGCCTATTCAGTATTTGCGGAAGAAGATGAGACCTTCACCATTTTTAAGGAAGGAAAGGAACATGTACGAATTCAAAAAGACACCGAAGGCATCTGGTTAAAGCTTGATTATGAAACAGACCTGCCTTTATTTGAAGAAGATGCAGAGGTGAATGAAATTGGAAGGCAGATTGGTTTGTATAAACCGGAGTAGTAAGGGCTAAGTTATAGGTTTTAAGTTATAGGTTCAGTGTTTTCAGACTTCAGACCTCAGACCTCCAAATTCCAACTCCACACTGTATATTTGATCTCCCATGAGTAATAAACCTAAACCAATCAACCCCGTCCGCCGGATATTGACCGCAAGTCTTATCGGCACCACCATTGAGTTTTTCGATTTCTACATTTACGCCACCGCCGCGGTGCTGGTATTTCCGAAATTGTTTTTCCCGCCGGGTGATCCTGCAGCGGCTACGCTGGAGTCGCTGGCTACATTTGCGCTTGCTTTCTTTGCACGTCCATTGGGTGCGGCTTTGTTTGGGCATTTCGGCGACCGTTATGGACGTAAGGCTACGCTGGTGGCTGCGCTGATGACGATGGGGCCGTCGACGGTGGCAATTGGATTGTTGCCGGGTTATGCCACAATTGGTATTGCAGCACCGATACTGCTCGCAGTATTTCGTTTCGGGCAGGGTTTGGGGCTTGGCGGAGAATGGGGTGGCGCCGTGCTGCTTGCTACAGAAAATGCTCCTCCGCATAAGAAAGCCTGGTATGGGATGTTCCCGCAATTGGGTGCGCCCATCGGTTTCCTGCTCTCGACGGGTATATTTTTTATTCTGAGTAAAACAATGAGTGATGCTGATTTTATCAGCTGGGGCTGGCGCATCCCCTTTATATCCAGTGCTTTGTTGGTGTGGGTAGGACTGTATATCCGTCTCAAAATTGAGGAAACGCCTGATTTTTTGAAAGTCGTAAACAGCAAACAGCAGTCGAAAATGCCGGTGGCGGATGTATTTACTAAACACACTAAAGCGATCACGCTTGGTACATTAGCTACGATAACCACTTTTTTGCTGTTTTATTTGATGACGGTTTTTACATTGAGTTGGGGAACATCAGCTTTGCACTATTCAAAAAGTGACTTCCTGATACTGCAAATGATCTCGATGCTGTTTTTCGGTATTGGTATTCCACTTTCGGCTGTGCTTGCCGATAAATATGGACGGGCTAAGATGTTAAGTTTTGCATCAGTAGGTATTATGATTTTCGGCCTTGTTTTCGCACAACTGTTTGTTGGCGGAAGCTTGTTTATTTGTGGTGTATTCTTGTCTATCGGAATGTTTCTTATGGGCTTAACTTACGGTCCGATTGGTACGGCCCTGGCAGGTATTTTTCCGGCGCCCGTGCGGTATACCGGAGCTTCATTGGCGTTCACACTTGCTGGAATTTTCGGGGCTTCGCTTACGCCTTATCTAGCAACAACTCTTGCAAATAATTTCGGTCTTGCCTATGTAGGCTATTACCTTACGGGAGCAGCTGGTTTATCATTGCTTGCATTTTTGGGAAGTTGGAAAATGATGGAGCCTTCAGTCCGCGCAGATCAATGAATGGAAGTTAAAATGAAACTGAACACTTAGATCCTTTAACTTTTCACATACCACTTAGAACCTACAACTAATTGCTCATAAATCTTACTTTTACGCTTCAAAAACCTCAAACTTGACAAAGATCGCGACGAAAGAAACACCCTTAATGCAGCAGTACAACGCCATAAAGGCAAAGCATCCGGGTGCATTACTTCTTTTTCGCGTTGGCGACTTTTACGAGACTTTTGGTGAAGATGCTGTAAAAGCATCGGGTATTTTAGGCATCGTGCTAACTAAACGCGCTAATGGCGCCGCGACGCATATAGAGCTTGCGGGATTTCCTCACCATTCGCTCGACACGTATCTGCCAAAACTTGTACGTGCCGGACAGCGTGTAGCGATATGTGATCAACTTGAAGATCCGAAAACCACTAAATCTATTGTAAAACGTGGCGTTACAGAATTGGTCACACCCGGGGTTTCGTATAGCGACAATATTCTGCAGCAGAAGTCTAATAACTACTTAGCATCCATTTATTTTCAGAAAAATTCCATTGGAATTTCGTTTTTGGATATCTCTACCGGAGAGTTCCTTTTGGCACAGGGTACCGCAGAATACATTGATAAATTATTGCAAGGTTTCAAACCTAGCGAAGTGATTTTTCAGAAGAGCCGTTTCCGGGATTTTACTGAGTCTTTTGGCGATCGTTTTTACACCTATAGTCTCGACGAATGGATCTTTGCGGGCGATTATGCGCAAGAGGCCCTTTTAAAGCACTTTGACGTGTCGTCTCTAAAAGGTTTCGGGATTGAGCGCCTAAATCTCGGAATAATTGCTGCCGGCGTTATTCTTCACTATTTGAATGAAACTGAACATCGCAACTTGCAGCACATATCTTCCATCTCCCGGATTGAGGAAGATCGTTACATGTGGCTGGATCGATTTACAATCCGAAATCTGGAACTAGTTGGCTCTTCCAATGATAATGCTAAGTCGCTAGTAGATGTACTCGATCAAACCTGTTCGCCTATGGGGGCAAGAATGCTAAGGCGATGGATTGTGATGCCCCTGAAGGAAAAAAAGCCAATTGAGCACCGGCTGGAAATTGTCGAGTATTTGCTCATTCATGAAGAGCTTAGAGATGTATTAGTACATGAGATCAAACAGATTGGTGATTTAGAAAGGCTCATCTCAAAAGTTGGTTTGCAGAAGGCTAATCCGCGAGAGCTAAACCAGTTGAAACGGGCCTTGCATGCTATAGAAAAAATTAAATCTGCAGGTGCGGAAGAAAAAAATAGTGCCTTAAATTTGATCGCAGATCAACTTAATGGGTGCGTTTTGATGCGCGAGAAAATCGAACGGCAATTATGCGCAGAACCTCCGGTGTTGATTTCAAAGGGCGGCGTGATTGCCGATGGAGTTGATGATGAACTCGACCGATTACGAAAAATTGCTTTCGGCGGGAAAGGCTATTTACTCGAAATACAAAAGAGAGAAGCAGAAGCTACTGGGATACCTTCGCTCAAGATCGCTTTCAATAACGTATTTGGATACTATCTGGAAGTAACTCATACTCATAAAGATAAGGTGCCAACAGACTGGCTTCGTAAGCAGACTTTGGTTAACGCAGAGCGATATATTACTCCTGAATTAAAAGAGTACGAAGAACAGATTTTAGGAGCAGAAGAGAAAATTCTGGCACTGGAAACGAGGTTGTATAATGGACTTGTATTCGATTTAATCGAATATATAAAGCCTATACAGTTAAACGCACAAGTTATTGCGCAGTTGGATGTGCTGCTCTGCTTTTCCATTCTTGCGTTGAAAAATTATTACGTCAGGCCAAAAATCGATGAAAGTAATGTGCTGGACATCAAGGGCGGACGGCATCCGGTTATCGAGAAAAACCTCCCGATAGGAGAGGAATACATTACTAATGACGTCTATCTCGACAGCGAAACACAGCAGATTATAATCATAACCGGCCCTAATATGGCAGGAAAATCAGCATTGCTGCGGCAAACTGGATTGATAGTTCTGATGGCCCAAATGGGATGTTTTGTGCCTGCCAAAGAAGCGACGATCGGCTTAGTAGATAAAATATTTACAAGGGTAGGGGCGTCAGACAATATCACATCAGGCGAGTCTACCTTTATGGTCGAGATGAACGAAACGGCCAGCATTTTAAATAATATATCGGACAAAAGTCTGGTACTATTAGATGAGATCGGCAGAGGTACTAGCACTTACGATGGAATTTCAATAGCATGGGCGATTGCGGAGTATCTTCATGTACACCCAACCGCAAAAGCGAAAACCTTATTCGCAACCCACTATCATGAGCTTAATGAGCTCACTAATTCCTTTCCCCGAATTAAAAACTATAATGTTTCTGTGCGTGAAGTGGGAAACAAGGTGATTTTTCTCAGAAAGCTGGTCCCTGGAGGTAGCGAGCATAGTTTCGGAATCCATGTTGCGAAGATGGCCGGAATGCCTCCAAAACTCGTTCTACGGGCCACCGAAATACTGAAACGCCTTGAACAGGAGCGCACGGGCGGGGAAGATATAAAGGATAGCTTAAAAAAAGTACAGAAACAAGCCTACCAATTGCAAATGTTTTCGATTGACGATCCCGTACTCGTGAAAATTAGAGATATGC
>CANHGR010000013.1 GCA_947460875.1 Sphingobacteriaceae bacterium
ATCATTAACGAACACAACTTCTTCTTGTGTACATTGTATGTTGGCATGTCCAGAAGCCACTGCTGATTCAATTCTGACTAAGTTTTTTTCAACTTCATGAGAATAGAATTTACTGTTTATTATATCTGTGGTTGATTTTTTACAAGGAAATTCAGTTGTGTCAGAAAAATTGCAGCCTTTACCCGTATTGATTTGATGTGAAATCCAGGCGCCTGCAAATAAAGTTGTTTTCTTCACTACTTAATCTCGCGACGAACACTGTGTATGGCTTATACCTTGTATCTAACAATTATTGATGCTTGCAAGAACTTAACATAGTTGCTAAGAGTATACTGGCGAGTGTTAAAATATGTATTTAGAGATTGCTTTTGAGTCTTCATTCTATAGCGTCCGCTATACAAAATTCGTCAGTACACTTTCCTCCGGATAAAGTAGATCTTGTCAAATGCTTGTAGTAGATTCGATGACAAGTTTTTTGAAATTATCTAATCAGGGCCTTGAGGAGCTATTTTCAGTTACATATCTAATAATATCAGCAGTTGTATGTAGATGCATTTTCTCTTTTATCTGCAAATTGTAGTTGTTTATAGTGTGAACGCTAAAGTATAATTCATCTGAAACCTGCGAGATATTTTTGCTGGCACCTATCAGTGTAAGCACTTTAAATTCTTTATCCAAAATCAACGTAGATGGTAAATCGATATTATGCTCAATGACTGTTCCGGCAGGTAGCTCCCCGGCCGAACCAGATATATACTTTCTCCTGTAAAGCGCTTGTTTTATAGCTTTTACTAAATCATCCGAAACAGTGTATTTAGCTAAATAGCCTAAAGCGTCTGCTTTTAATGCACGTACAGGATAAGTATATTGATTTTCTGATGCATACTCAGAATTACAATAAGCATTGTTCAATATTCTTGGTAAAGCTTAATTTTAAAACCGAAAGAGAAAAATTTCAAATAGATACAGTCATTAAAATGGCTGCAGAGATAAATATCACTCGACAGGCACGGGGATAAAATGGAAGAAAAATTCTCATAACTAACACCCTGACTGCACAGATGATGTACGATCAAAACATATAATTAATCGTCCAAAGCGATAAATCATTTTTAAATAAAGCCTTTCGTTGGTTGATTAGCCGGTCCCTCAAAAAGAGGGCAAACTTTTTGTTTGAGGACAACGGCTTAATTACTAGGAGAAATTACTCTTTTACATTACCATCTTCCGGCTGGTGCTTGTCAGGTTCAAGCTCAGCTGCATTAATGGCTTTCTCCATAGTGTCGCGATCAATATTATTTCGCCTGAAAAAAAATATCAGAAGAATTATTATAACAACGCCGAGTAGAATTAAAACATAAATATTTGCTTCCATAATTAAAGTCTGTTTTCTACTAACATTGAAAATCCAACTATTGTTTAAAGCTATCGTGAACTCAATCTTAACAAATTGCAAGTTCTTTACATCTAAATCGACGTAATGTTATACTAAGGTGTACTTCGTTTAAGAGATTTACTTAATTTTTAACCTAGATGGGAAGTACAACAGAAAAAATAGATTCGTTGCAAGGTACAATTTGATCCTTCATTACTTCGCGATAGCTTGATATGATTTCGTCAGAAAGATGCAAACCGATACCTAAGCCAAAAAGATGAGTACTGACGGAATTATTTACAAAAGCAGCTTGCTCATATATTTTGAATTATCTTCGACGCATTGGATCGGAGTAGTGTTTTCGTATTTTTCCTGTTCCACAATAAAATAGTGCATGCCAGCTGTTTTCGCTTCTAAAATAATTCTCGGGTAATCGATACCGCCGGTTCCTAATGTGCAACCTGCCTCCCGCTCAGTTGAATTCTTTGCCCTGTCTTTCAGATGGCAAAGTCTAAAGCGATTAGGATATTTTTTAAACAGTGCAATAGGATCGTATTTTGCAGTAACTACCCAGTATATGTCCATCTCAAAGTCAACCAATGCTGGGTCTGTGTAATTAAGCATTAGGTCAAGTGGTAACTCGCCATCTATACTGTTAAACTCAAAGTCGTGATTATGATAAGCGAATCGAATTCCATTCTTCTTGCATATCTCTCCTTTCAAATTGAAGTCAGCAGCAACTTTTTTATAGTCATCCGCAGTTTTTGGAGGAGTTTGTGAAGGACAGATCAAATACTTCATGCCTATTGCAGCAGCATCTTCAGCTTTTTTTTCAAAACCTTGGGCGATATTACAATGACTGCTAACAAATGACATACCTAAATCATCCATATATTTTTTAAAATCCAAATTACTCAAACCCCAGAACATTCCTTTCGACCCCTCGTAACCTTCAATTTGCTTGTATCCAAAGGAGGATACTTGTTTTAAGACCGTTAAAGGATCCTTGGGCATATCAGCCCTCAGAGTATATAATTGCAAACCGTAAGAATTGTCAATCGCCGCATCATTAGTTGGAAAAAATCGGCTTGCAAGTGGAGTCATCGCAATAGCAGCAACGACATTACCGCTCATTCTGATAAAATCGCGACGTTTATATTTCGTGTTTAATTGATTCATTTGGTTTGGATTTTTTGAGTTTATACGAAAAATATTCGACTACAAATTGGTTAAACGTTTAACTATTGGACCGTTTCTAACTACTAATTACTTATAACAAATCTAAGATACCAATAGTTCTGAATCGGGGCATCATAACTCACAAATTTTAACAGCCTTATCCAATTCAGCTATTTTTCCTTCCTTTGAATCAGCGGTTGAAATAAATTCCTGAGCGACGAACCCTTTAAAGCCAGTCTCGTAAATTGTTTTCATGATGGCAGGATAGTGAAGCTCCTGTGTATCGTCTATAATATTTCTTCCTGGTACCCCTCCTGTGTGGTAGTGTCCGAAATATTGGTGGTTATCCTTAATCCTTCGAATTACGTCTCCTTCATCGATCTGCATATGATAAATATCATAAATTAGTTTAAAATTTGGTGAACCTATCAGCTCGACTAGCTCTACCCCCCAAGGTGTGTTATCACACATATAATCCGGATGGTCGACCCTGCTATTGAGTAATTCCATTTGAATAATCACACCTTTTTTTTCAGCTAAGCCCATGATCCGCTTAAGTCCCTCAGCACAGTTCTTTAATCCGGTCTCATCATCAATATTATTACGGTTACCGCTAAAACAGATCAGATTTTTGTAGCCAGCCTTTGATACAAGATCAATATACTCTGCGTAATTTCCAATAAGCGTCGAATGAAATTGCTTGTTATTCCAGCCCTGAATGAGGTTTATTTCAGCGCCGTTGCACATGCTCGAATAAATTCCATGTTTGTTAAGTATGGGCCAGTCTTTCGGGCCAACTAAGTCGATGGCGCTAAACCCCAACTCTTTAACAGTTAAACATAACTCTTCCAGGGATAGAAAGTCAAATGTCCAGCGACAAACCGAGTGGTTTATATTATTTTTCAGCAAAGTTTTCCATTTTTAATAGCTAATATAAGGCTGCATTAACAAATTTCAGAATATAGTGCAGATATATTAAGTGCTAGTTCGTTTATTCTTATAAAAATTGTAATCCCAAATTTTGCGTCCTTACTTCAACATCTCTAGTAATAAAATAAGACACTTTTTGACGGTAATACGACACTAATTGCTCTGACAACAAACTTTGTGCGCATCCGTCAAAGAAAATTATATAGCACTCAAAGTCAATTAGATTACATTATAAATAGAATTTTAATCTAATTGATTAATTTTTTAAGGCCTTTAGTCCCCAATATTGAAACAAAAAATAGACTGTTTCACTAAGTCATCGACAGGTCGGCAATATTTATCGAGTGCTGATGGAATATCACTTGTGTATTAATCTTTAAATACAAGTATTAAAACCGAAAATATCTACTGGGCCGAAAAGAATCTATGAAAAGCATTACTAATGATGGCTAAGGTATTAGCTTGATGTCAAATAAATGTTGCTTTTAATACTCATATCCCGAAACTGAAAATCCTGTTTTGTCCCTCGAACATATTTTGAAGCTAGTAGGCAATTTTCTATGTGACTAAATTCGAGGAAATATAAGGCTTACTTGATTAGTGCAAAAGCATTATTCAAGATACCGAAGTGGGCAATTGAACACGCGATACAGGTTTAATTTATACTGCTTAAAACGTTTGCACGTATGAAACCGCGACATGGTACATTGAGAATATTTGCTAGAGTTTTTGGGTTAACATATATCGCCACAATTCATCAACAAACTTTTAACAAACAAAAGGATAGTAATTTAATACTAACGGTAATCTCCGAACGACTTTTAATGAATGCGCAATGAGCGAAGGAATACAAGCATTAGTATGGAATTAGTTGACACTACTAACTTTTTGATAGTTAAGTATTTTAATGCTAAAATTAGATACCAGCCAGTTATAACTTAGACGAAAAATGTCAAATTTAAACACTAAGCCTAAAAGTTGTGAAGAATATATTTCAATTTATACTTGTCGATGATGACGCGATTAATAAGTTGCTAACTAAACTGATTATCAGTTAGGATTGCTCGTATGCAAGCATTATTGCGTTTGGAGATATTTACATAAATGTTCTGATTTGCTTAAGGTCTGCACCAGAAAATTGATTCGCTCTCTGGATAACAATATGCCAAGCTTGACCAGTTCGGACTTTATTCAGAAGATTGATTACCGTGTCATCGTTCTGCAAAAGCAACTTTGAATTAATCTATTTTTTTCATCAGTAAATCATGGGGTTATTGAAAATGCGAGAGTGAGTCGCGATAGTTTAGCCTCTATCGAAAAATCATCGAGTGGTGAGTTTTTAGATGCCGTTATCTAAACTCACTAAATAATTGCTTAACTTCAATAAAAATATATTTATGAAATCTATAGTCGCATTTATTCTGCTTTCGATAACTATCCCTTCGGTTAATTACGCACAAGCCAAGTTAAAGGCCGGCGATAAAGCGCCCGATTTTAAGGCCTTGGATCAAGATGGAAAGGCGGTATCCCTAAGTAGTTACAAAGGAAAAAAGCTAATTCTTTATTTTTACCCTAAAGATTTCACCGCCGGTTGCACTGAACAGGCTTGCAGCCTCAGAGATAATATGAGCAATCTTACAAAAGAAGGATATACGGTATTGGGAGTTAGCACTGACGATGTTGCTTCGCATAAAAGTTTTCAAGAAAAGAACTCTATCAACTTTCGCCTTGTTTCAGATACCGATAAAGCGATTAATAAGAAATATGGAGTTTTGGTAGAAAGAGACAGAAATGGAGTCAAATCGTACAGTACCTTGCGAACTACATTTCTAATCAACAAAGATGGCTTCATTAATAAAGTTATAGAGACCGTCGATACTAAAAATCATGCTACGCAAATTCTTTCATTAGCAACGGGAAATTAAAAATCGTTTGTAAAAAAAAATCCGGAGCATTAAAAGCCCCGGATTTTTTTTATACTTAATTCTATTAAATCAACTGCACACTTCTGTTGACAAATTCAGTCAGTTCGGCTCCCGTCAGCATCCCTTGTGAAAGCAAGGCCAAATCAAATACCTGCTTTGCCAATTTAGTTTGCTCTTCTTCACTTTCAGTATTAAGTATACGCTCTATGAGTTTGTGATTACCGTTTATAGCAACATTATAGCTATCAGGCATTGACCCATAAAAATTCATGCCACCGCTCACCTGTGCCATGTCTTTCATCCTGCGCATAAATTCATCCATCGTTACAATGACGGGCAAATCATCCGGACTTAAAGCTTGAACTTCAGCACGCATCGTGCTTTTGTTAATCGCCTTCTCAAAAATCGACTGTACTTTGCCGCTTTGTTCTTCCGTTAATATGTGTTCAAGAGTTTCATCTTTCTGAATCAGCTTGTCCGTTACACCAGCATCTACCCTTTTAATGACGGTCTTCTCGAGTTTTTGCTCCATATGATTGACAAAATGATTGTCTATCGGTGTATTCAAAACCAAAACGTCATAACTGCGTTTGCTGGCGGATTGGATAAAAGAATCTTGCTTCTCCGGATCACTGGTGTATAGATAGACCACACTTTCGTTTTTATCGGTCTGCAATGGCTTAACCTTCTCACGATATTCATTTAGCGTATAGTGCTCTTTCTTTGTATTGGTTAATAGTGCATAATCTTTTGCCTTATCATAAAACTTCTCTTCGCTGATCATCCCGTACTTCACGAAAATGCCTATGTCCGACCACTTCTCTTCAAAAGATTTTCTATCTTTCTTAAAAAGGTCTCCCAACTTATCGGCTACTTTTTTAGTGATATAGCTATTGATCTTTTTAACATTACTGTCTGCTTGTAAGAAACTTCTAGATACGTTTAGCGGAATATCTGGCGAATCAATCACTCCGTGTAATAGCATTAAGAATTCAGGCACAATGTCTTTCACCTCATCCGTTATAAAAACCTGACGAGAGAAAAGTTTGATTTTATTGCGTTGAACCTCGAAATCATTCTTCAACTTCGGGAAATAAAGAACACCCGTAAGGTTAAAAGGATAATCAACATTTAAATGAATCCAGAAAAGTGGATCCTCCGAAAATGGATATAATTCCTTATAAAAAGCTAAATAATCTTCATCCTTAAGGTCGGCAGGAGCTTTTGTCCAAATCGGCGTAGTGTTGTTTATGATATTGTCAACTTCAACCGACTTATACTTAGGCTTGCCATCAGCATCTTCGCCATCCGACTCTTGCTCTGTGGTTGTGCCAAATTTGATTGGGACAGGAAGAAATTTGCAGTACTTATCAAGGATTTCCTGCAATTTATGTTTACTAAGAAACTCTTTTGATTCTTTGTTTACATGCAGGATTATAGTGGTACCTCTTTCCGTACGATTACCCTCTGTAATCTCGAATTCTGTACTCCCATCACAGATCCAACGTGCCGGTTCAGAGCCATCCTGATAAGATAGTGTTTGGATCTCCACCTGATCTGCCACCATAAACGCGGAGTAAAAACCCAACCCAAACTTTCCAATTATTTCATTGGCATCTTTAGCATCCTTAAATTTCTCTACAAATTCCGCCGCACCGGAAAATGCAATTTGGTTAATATATTTTTTAATCTCTTCCGCAGTCATCCCTAAACCATTGTCGGAAATTGTAATGGTCTTTTTCTTTTCGTCGAAGGAAACTTCTACTCTGAGTTCACCTAATTCGCCCATATACTGCCCCAAAGACGACAAACGCTTAATCTTTTGGGTCGCATCCACAGCATTCGAAACCAGCTCCCTTAGAAAAATCTCATTATCTGAGTACAAAAATTTCTTAATAATTGGGAAAATGTTTTCTGTGTGTATCGAAATTGTACCTTTCTCTTGCATATTATTCTTGTTATGGTTTTACTAATTATTAAATAGTCTTTAACAAACCTTACTTATCAATGGATGTTCCAAAGAACTTAATTTGTCAAATTGTCAGCGAATTCAGCACGATGTGCACCTGGTTTAGGGCGCATTAGCAAAATTCAACTTGAAGTATTCAGACTTCATTAATCAATATAATATGAACGGGATGTCAGAAAGGATACTAATTGCAGAAGGATTATTGACCTGCCTCCTATTTGACACCACCCTGACCACCGAATCCTACCTAATACGTATCTTTGCTATGAAGCAAGTTCTTCGGAAATTTTATGAGCAAACACGGCAGAATTTTAGTGGCGATGAGTGGCGGAGTAGATAGCTCTGTCGCTGCGGTCATGCTGCATGAGGAAGGCTATGAAGTAATTGGCTTGACAATGAAGACATGGGACTATGCTGCATCCGGAGGCTCGTCTAAAGAAACAGGTTGCTGCAGCCTTGATAGTATAAATGATGCACGCTCACTGGCGGTTGCATACGGTTTCCCCCACTATATTTTAGACATACGCAGCGAATTCGGTGATTTCGTTATTGATAATTTTATTGACGAGTACCTTGCCGGAAGAACTCCTAATCCTTGTGTGTTGTGTAATACCCATATTAAATGGGAGGCTTTACTGAAGCGAGCAGATAAGCTTGATTGTGAATTTATCGCTACGGGTCATTATGCGAATATCCGGTTGCAGGACAGTGGCCGATATGTTGTCTCTAAAGGAAGAGATGAGAATAAAGATCAATCTTACGTTCTTTGGGGAGTATCTCAACAAAACCTCGCTCGTACAAAATTCCCGCTCGGCGGCTTTACTAAAACGGAAATTAGGCAAATGGCCGTAGAAATGGGCGAGTTGGATCTGGCAAGCAAGAGCGAGAGCTATGAGATATGCTTCGTGCCCGATAATGACTACAGAGCATTTTTAAGACATAAAGTCGAGGATCTGGACCGTAAAGTGGCTGGTGGAAATTTTGTATTAGTAGACGGCACAATCGTGGGAAAGCATCAAGGCTATCCATTTTATACGATCGGGCAAAGGAAAGGCCTGGGCGTCGCTTTTGGACACCCAATGTTTGTTACAAAAATAATCCCGGAAACAAATACAGTGGTTCTAGGCATTCAAGAAGAACTTCAGCAATCAAGTGCCTATGTTCGTAACGTCAATCTAGTTAAATACGAAAGCATCACCGCTCCTTTGAATTCGGTTACGAAAATTAGGTATAAAGATGCGGGTACAGAAAGTAGCATTGTTCAGGAAGGCGATAAAATGAGAGTAGATTTCCATCATTTAGTACAGGGAATTGCTCCCGGGCAATCGGCAGTTTTTTATGAAGGCAGCGACCTCCTAGGTGGCGGGTTTCTTGTCTAACAGGTTTTAGTTTCCCACTTATTTATTTTAAATTTTAGACTTCATACTGAAATTGATTTGGGTTTACATTTATTAATGGTTTTATTTGCAGGAAACGGTTATTGAATGGCGAAAAATTTACTCATTGTAGAGTCTCCGGCGAAAGCCAAAACAATTGAAGGATATTTAGGAAAAGACTTTTTGGTTAAGTCGAGCTATGGGCATATTCGAGACCTCATCAAAACTGATGATGCGATTGATATCAACAATAATTTTACTCAGAAATATGAAGTTCCAGCAGATAAGCGTAACGTAGTCAATGAGTTAAAGAAGTTAGCTAAAGCAGCAGAAATGGTTTGGTTAGCGTCGGATGAGGACCGCGAAGGAGAGGCCATCTCATGGCATCTTTTTGAAACGCTCGAACTGAAGGAAGTTAAAACAAAAAGAATTGTCTTTCATGAAATTACGAAAACGGCTATTCTTAAAGCAATTGAGACCCCTCGAACAATCGACTATAATTTGGTAAATGCTCAACAGGCACGTCGCGTACTAGACCGACTTGTAGGTTTTGAGCTCTCACCGGTATTGTGGAAAAAAATAAAACCATCGCTTTCGGCAGGTCGTGTACAGTCGGTTGCTGTTCGTTTAATAGTAGATCGCGAGCGTGAAATAAACAAGTTTAGTTCTACTGCCGCGTTTAAAGTAAGTGCTATATTTCTAACGGGTAAAGGAAAAGAAATTTTCAAAGCAGAACTTTCAGAACGTTATGATACTGAAGAAAAAACTCAAGAATTTCTTAACGGTTGTGTGAACGCAGCCTTTAACGTAAAAAGTCTGGAAACTCGTCCAGCAAAACGTAATCCGGCACCCCCATTTACTACCTCTACTCTTCAACAGGAAGCCAGCAGGAAGCTCGGCTTTTCGGTGTCTAGAACGATGCAAGTTGCACAGAAATTATACGAGGGCGGAAACATCACTTATATGCGTACTGATTCTGTAAACCTGTCGGATACGGCATTACACGCTGCTGAGAATGAAATTAAGTCGGCATACGGCGAAAAATATCATCAGGTTAGGAAATACAAAACTAAATCAGCTAGTGCTCAGGAAGCTCACGAAGCCATCCGGCCAACCTACTTCGAGAAACATAGCATTGGCGGTGACAGTTCCGAACAGCGTTTATACGATCTTATATGGAAAAGAGCAATTGCTTCACAAATGTCTGAGGCGTTATTCGAAAAAACAACAGCTCGTATCGATATCTCAAGCCGCGCGGAAGATTTTATCGCTAATGGCGAAGTAATGAAATTCGACGGTTTTTTGAAAGTCTACATTGAATCTAGTGATGACGATCAGGAAGTTAACCTAGAAGATGAAAATGAAAATGCCATTCTCCCGCCATTAGTTCAAGGTCAGGACTTGATTTTAAGAGAAATTAAAGCGACAGAGCGCTATTCGCGACCGCCAGCGCGTTATACTGAAGCAAGTCTTGTGAAAAAACTTGAAGAACTTGGAATCGGTCGCCCATCAACTTACGCACCTACCATCTCAACAATTCAGAATCGCGGATATGTGCTGAAAGAAGATCGCGATGGGAAAAGCAGAAATTACAGGGTTTTACAACTTGCAGACAATAAAATTAGTGCCACTAGTAAAACGGAGATCACCGGAGCAGAAAAGTCAAAGCTCTTCCCTACTGATATTGGCGCTGTCGTAAACGATTTTCTTGTTGAGCATTTTAAGGGCATTGTCGATTTCAATTTTACTGCTAATGTAGAAAAGGAATTTGATGAGATTGCACAAGGCTTAAAAGACTGGACAAAAATGCTTCATTCTTTTTACGGACCATTTCATAAAGAAGTAGAAAATACGCTGGAAACCGCAGAACGTGCAACCGGCGAAAGACTATTAGGATTAGATCCCGTAACAGGAAAGAATGTATATACAAAGGTTGGAAGATTCGGGCCATTAGTCCAAATCGGCGAAAACGACGATGAACAAAAGCCTAAATACGCGAGCTTAAGAAAAAGCCAGTCTGTTGACACCATAATACTCTCAGACGCACTTGAGCTCTTTAAACTTCCGCTTAGCCTCGGCAGTCACGAAGAAAAGGAAGTAACGATTGGAATCGGACGTTTTGGTCCTTATGTGAAATGGGGAGAAAGTTTTATTTCGATACCAAAAGATGAAGAACCGCTTTCCGTCAGCTTGGAACGCGCTATTGAAATTATTTATGAGAAAACGACTGCTGATGCACCAATCGCACACTTTAAAAGTTTGCCTGTAACCAAGGGGAAAGGCAGATTTGGACCATTTATTAAATGGAATGAACTGTACATCAATGTGCCAAGAGCTTACAACTTTGAGCTACTATCGCAAAAAGACATAGATGAACTGATAAGCAAGAAAGAAGAAAAAGAAGCTAATCGTTTTATACAGAATTGGGAAACTGAAAAGATCGCCATCGAAAACGGACGCTGGGGCGCGTTTATTCGTTTTGGAAAATTAATGCTAAAACTGTCCTATAATCCTTCAACTAAACAAAAATTTACTCCCGAAGAACTAGCAAGCATAGATCTCGAAGACGTTAAGAAGATGATTGTGACACAGGTTCCTGATGCCTTTGAGCCAAAGAAAAAGATAAATCGAACGGCTGGTGCGGTGAAAAAAAAGAGTCCAGCTAAAAAAAAGGTGTTTAAGAAGTGAGTTGTTGCTTATAATTTTTAGCTTATAAGTTTTGATGTCTGCGCAGAACAATGGTGCATACAAATTGGCCAACGTAGAAAATGAAGAAAGATTTTCCCGAAAATAAAGTTGAAGACATTTTAATTGCGGTCGTTCTTGAAAGTGAATCGCCAGGGCATAAAGTCTGGAACGTCTATCTGGTCAACCTTAAGAATCACCCAATTAGGACGGTATTGATAAGTTCCAAGGGTTACGGTCTAAAAGATGAAAAAGAAGTAAAAACATCTATTCTACGGCACTCTTTAGGCGATATTGGTCGACGGCAATACGCCACAATAGAAGCAATTGATGAGCGAGTTTTTTGTTTAACCAATGAATATTGGTTAAGCTACTATATTGATGAAACCATTTACGACAAGAAATTTATCTTTCTACCCGAAAGCATCGTTGAATCGAACATGATTAGAATCCCTATTCTAAACAAACCGGGTATAATGATTGGATAATTATAGGCTACGGTTTACTTCACCGATATAAATCTGACGCGGACGTCCGATTGGTTCCCTGTTTTCGCGCATTTCTTTCCATTGGGCAATCCATCCCGGTAAACGGCCAAGCGCAAATAAAACAGTAAACATGTCGGTAGGGAAACCCAACGCACGATATATGATTCCTGAATAGAAGTCGACGTTTGGATAAAGCTTGCGTTCGACGAAATACGGGTCGCTCAAAGCAACTTCTTCAAGCTTTTTAGCAATTTCAAGAACCGGATCATTGATTCCTAATTTATCAAGGATATCATCACATGCTTTTTTAATAATCTTAGCACGTGGATCAAAGTTTTTATATACTCTGTGGCCAAAACCCATTAAGCGGAACGGGTCATTTTTGTCTTTCGCTTTGGATATCCACTTCTCGGTATCACCACCGTCTGCCTTAATCTTCTCAAGCATTTCAATTACCGCCTGGTTTGCACCGCCATGTAAGGGGCCCCACAAAGCCGAAATGCCAGCCGAAACGGATGCATAAAGATTAGACTCCGATGAACCAACGATCCGAACGGTGGAAGTTGAACAGTTCTGCTCATGGTCTGCATGAAGAATAAACAATTTATTCATTGCTGTTACAATCACAGGATCAATTTCTACATCCTCTGTCCGTTGACCGAAAGTCATGTTCAAATAATTACTAACGTAATCAAGTTTGTTTTGAGGATAGATGATAGGATGACCCAGAGATTTTTTGTAGATCCACGAAACGATTGTTGGAAACTTCGCCAAAAGCTTGATAATAGTCAGATTTTGTTCGTCCGCGCTTGGATGTGGATCTAAGCTTTCGGGATACAATGCAGAAAGCGAACATACCAAGGAAGATAGCTGTCCCATTGGATGAGATTTGGACGGGAAACCATCAAAAAACTTTTTCATGTCTTCATGAACAAGCGTATGCTTACTTATTTTTTTCTGGAACGCTTCTAATTGCGTAGCATCAGGTAGATCTCCATAAATTAGAAGATATGAAACTTCAAGAAATGAAGATTTCTCTGCCAGTTCTTCGATGTTATACCCACGATATTTTAAGATACCTTCTTCCCCATCTAGAAAAGTAATAGAACTTTTTGTTGAGCCTGTATTTTTAAATCCGGTATCTAAGGTAATATAACCGCTGAGATCTCTAAGTTTAGAAATATCTATTGCCTTTTCATTTTCGGTTCCCGTGATGATCGGAAACTCGTAAGTTTTATCTCCTATTATTAACGATGCTTTCTCAGACATACAATGGTGTTATCCTACAAAAATAGTTAAATCTGCCTCTTTTTATACACTTTTTGAAATAGAGTGGTATACCTACTATTAATTTTACAGAAGTCTTACGTTTATTGAGAAAAAGTGTTAGTCAACTCGTTGCAAGTAACCTGAAATATTGTACACTTACTCTGAAACAGACAGGTTAAAACTCTATTAATTAGATTATTATAAAAAATTCTACCTTTTAAGCAAAAAATACTGTAAAGCCACCGAAGAATGTAAAAATCGACGATTCAGGCTATAATTTTGGATTTTTGGGCACAATTTCTTCTTTCACTTCCCCGCATTCTAACATTTTAACGCCAAAATAAGGGTTCTTAATAGATTTATTAGACGCCAACCAGTAACCGCCGTTTCCTTCGTTTGCCATTGGACAGTATTGGACAAATATTTTTCCGGTAGCAAGATTAGTAAATTTGATCATGGCAATAATGTCTGAGCTTAAATTAGTAAAGTCTGCCCGTTGTTCCGCAAGAGTATTTGTCCGACCAATTTTGTCGGAAATTAGAGCGGTATTCTCACATCCATGAATTTTCTTTAAGGAAGCAGTAAGCTTAGCCGCGGCGGTAGCGGCTCCTACCGAATCTGAACTAGCCAAAGCATCCTTTAAAGTAATATAATTATCGTAAACGGCTGATACGGTATCATTTACAATGCGAATATTATTGTCAGTAGAATCTGCCATTGCGGTTTCCGAGGCAGTCTTCGCTCCATTGCTGCAGGATACGAACATACCTGTGACCAGTAGAACAAGAAATAATGGTTTGATATTCATGATTTAAATTTATAAACGTTAAACAAAATTAAAAAATAAAGCCTTGCTTTTCGGGCAAGGCTTTGTTTTACATCGATGTTCATTATCTACTGAGGTTAAAACCATAAGCGATGCGAAGAGAAACTTGACTAATTCTGTCGCCAATACGTGCAAATCCTTCGTATCGAAAGCAAAGATCCAGGCGGTTGTTGACCCCAATTCCTATGCCGGGAGCATAAATGAAAGCAGTTTTTGAACCGTCATCTAAGCCTAAACCCGCACCAACTTCACCTGAAAAGTAGAGACGTTCAATCGGAAATACTTTGACGCCAACTTTCACTGGAACTACATCATAGGGTTCTACAACTGCAGGAGCACTACCCTCTACCGAGAAGTTCGTGTATCCAATAGAAAGTATACCTGACACATTTGACGTAAAATATTTTTGAAGCCGAATGTCGCCTCCATTTACAAACTCGTAAGGGCTACTTGTCGCTAATCCTAGATTCAAGCCGATGCCAAACCTTGTGGCGTGAGAGTCATCTGAACTTTGTGCAAATGTTGAAGTCGAAGCTAATAACGCAAGTCCAGCTACTGCATTCGCAATTAATTTGGTAAAAATTTCCATAGAATTTATCTGTTTAGTTTAGTACCCGATAAGCGGATTAAACAAAAAAATATTTTCTTAAACTAAATAGATTTCTCTGAAAAGACTGTAACGGCTTGTGGGTTAATTTAATTAAACCAAATAAATAGGGTTTTAGCTTCTAAATCCGAGTCCGTAAATAATTTCAGCTATGGGAATTCTGGTTTCAACTGCGAGTTGTGCCTGCATTTTCTTTAACCTTTCATCATGATCGGTTAATCTTTCATTAATCTGCATGTTTTGAATAACATCACCAGTTCTTTGATCGCTGAACTTGTACTGAACGAATTTTTGCTTTTCCATATATCTCAAATCTACGGTTTTTTATCTTGATTTAGGCATTTTGTTAATATTAATTTGATGAAAATCAATTAATTATTAAAGTTTGATTACCAAAAAAAACAAAGCTAAATCGGAACTGATTCAAAAAACAATTTGATGATTCCAACTATCAGATCGTATGGCGAACCGATTTACTTCAATTTAATTCTTCCTTCAATCAGACCGTAAAAGTTATCATCGCTGGTTACATTGTTCACTTCAACTGAAGCAGCATTTACCGCTATACCCCCTTGTAATACCATTGTTTTATTTGCCGCTACGGCAGTGCCGGTTCTAACTAGAGAAAGTGCCTTAGCTAAAGAAATTTCACTGGGATCACCAAAATCTCTGGTAACATCATCGGTCGCCAAAAAATCTGGTTGAAAACCGTCGAAATAATCACCTTCGCCAGCAGAATTTTTAGTATTAAACTGCGACATGTAGACGGTATATTTGTCGATCTTAATTCCGAAAAAACCAATAGGTTTACCGTAAGACTTTTCACCTATTAATTTAACATTCAAGTAGGGCTTTAGACTGTTTATTACTAATTCGCTTGCTGAAGCAGTTGAGCCAGAAATTATGAAATATGCGTTCTTGATGGTATTGAGCGAGCCCTTTTTGGAAAATTTAAAAGTATTACCTGCAATAGAATAGTCGACATCTGCATATGTCGCATTTCTTCCATTCGTTTTTACTGGTTTATTATTTGAATCATATATAATTTGCTTTGACAAGATTGGCGCTTTGTTTGTCTGCATGAGCTGATTGAAATTCTCGATATACATTATTGAGCCGTTTAGCGCAGATGGTGCGATTAAATTGTTTAGATATTGCGCTGTTTCAACATATCCTCCTCCATTATATCTTAAATCTATGATTATATCTTCAATTCCTTGAGCGGAAAAATCGGCAAACGCGTTATCAAGAGCCCCTTGTGAATTCTGGAGACTCGAAAACCTGGCGTATACAATGTAGCCTGCTTTTTTGGCACCGGTGGTGAGAACTGTACTTTTAACTACTGGATTGCTGTTATAGCTCCCTTTAACAAGGTTAGCGTTCAACGAAGTTTTATCAGGTTTCTCAACTGTCAATGTCATCGATTGTATATTGAATGCAGAATTGATGAGGTCAACGTCTATTTGTGAATCAGCGCGAACAGGCGTGCCGTTTATTTTAACCAGGCGATAGCCTCTCATAAGACCAGCTACAGCTGCCGGTGAGCCGGGGTTAACATATCTTATACGAATATCGTTCGCGGAAACTGAAGAAAGAGCAAATCCAAAATCGTCTCCGACGCCTTCAAGATTTACTGAGCTGGTCTTTACACCAGGCGCACCCTCAATAGTTATATACGAGTATTTTGCAGAAGAAGAGGTCAATAATTCAAAGGGCTTAGCCGTTTTTGGATTGATTTTGAATTGTGTTATGTCAAAAAGCTCCTTCTTGTAGTTATCGAGTTCAGAACTCATTGTATTATACTGTCGGGGATTAAATTGCTCATAAGACGGCAAAGCATCAAACCACAGATAGGTTTCTTTGGCGTATAAAAAGATCGAATCTAGCGTAAGTTGCATTCGGGTAGCTCCTGCCACAGGAATATTGGCAGCTGGAAGCACTTTAGGATTTTTTTTACAACCGCTAAATACGATTTCGAGAAGAAATAAGCTAATAAATAACTTACTGAGAATATTTGCCCTCATCTACTTAATGCAATTTAGATAGTATCTTTCAATAACGTAATCAATCATTTGGTGGATTCCTCTACCTATGAATATAGTACCGACATGATATTAACCTAATGTTACATGGAAATTATGAAAATCTGATGAAAACCCGCTTGGTTCATCATAAAAATTACGGATCTCTAACAATAAAGAACTGGTGAAAAGTATATCATGCTAAATGGAAACTCTATGATATAAATTCAAGAAATGCCAATTGGTAGAACTATCTTCTGTCCCCCTCTGGTCTCCGTCTCTGAAAACCACCTTTAAAATGAGGCTTTTGTTTCAAAGCGACTTTTGGTGAACCTTTAGCAATCAAAGCGGGACTCATTGGGTAAGGATGTTCGTCGATGATCGGAATAGCCTGCCCAGTTAATTTATTTATATCCTTCAAATAATTAAGTTCTTCTTCATCACAGAAGGAAAGTGCTATGCCGCTAGCTCCTGCCCTACCCGTTCGACCAATTCTATGCACATAGGTTTCCGGAATATTGGGGATTTCAAAATTGATCACATGGGTTAAATTATCGACGTCAATTCCCCTTGCCGCAATATCTGTAGCCACCAGCACCCGTATTTGTCCGGATTTAAAGTTGCTCAAAGCTTTTTGTCGCGCATTTTGAGATTTATTCCCATGAATAGCATCTGCCTTAATATGTACTTTGGTCAGCTCTTTTGCAACTTTATCGGCACCGTGCTTAGTACGAGTAAACACCAAAACGCTTTTTATAGCGGGGTCTTTCAATAAATGAATAAGCAATGACTTTTTATCGTTTTTTTCGACATAGTAAATGCCCTGCTCCACTCTTTCTGCTGTAGAAGAAACTGGAGTTGCTTCTACTCTGATAGGATTATTTAAAATCGTATTCGCTAGATTCGAGATTTCTGGGGGCATTGTTGCTGAAAAGAACAAAGTTTGTCTTTTTGGAGGAAGTTTCGCGACAATTTTTTTAACGTCGTGGATAAATCCCATGTCGAGCATGCGATCTGCTTCATCTAATACAAAAAACCTAATAAGGTGTAGATGAATAAATTTTTGATCCATTAAATCCAGTAACCTGCCAGGCGTGGCAACAAGGACATCAATATTAGTTTTCAGGGCATTTGTTTGCGATCCTTGCGATACACCACCGAAAACTACCAAATGTTTTAGTCCGGTATGTTTTCCGTAAGCAGCAAAACTTTCTCCTATTTGAATAGCAAGTTCTCTAGTTGGTGTAATGATCAGTGCTCTGATTCCGCCTCTGCGTTCACCTTCCTGCTTTTCAATGAATAACTTTTGAATAATAGGAATAGCAAATGCTGCTGTTTTTCCAGTACCTGTTTGGGCAACCCCAAGAAGATCTTTTCCATCCAATAAAACCGGAATAGCTTGTTCTTGTATTGGCGTAGGGCTAGTATAGCCCTCTGTTCTCAGAGCCTTTAAAATAGGCTCGATGAGGTTTAAATTTTCGAATGACAAATTAATAGTATTAATTGTAAGTGATCAATCACAGTAAATTCTGTGATTGTGAAGTATATCCATCGTATTTGACCAGATTAGCCTAACGAAAGATTACCGGGTCCTGTATTCTGATTATAAGGCACAAATGTAACATAATTATTCGAAACGAACTTTTTTGACTGTTCCATAAGATCTTTGTTGGAATGATTCTACAACAGGACCAAGAAACATTATTACTATAAAACCTGGGTCAGCATTGTTTATTGCTGTATACCCAGCGGTTTCTTGCTTTGCACAGTCTATGTCAACTTAAAAATTAGTAACCCATTCCCTGCCGAAGAAGCCTTTTTAAACTTTGGAGACCTGCCTTTAGAAGGCGTGACCATTTCCTCATTTTTCCCTAATTTGCGCCATGATCAAAGCTACAACTGTATTGCTTCGCTATTTTCTTTTCTGGATGGTGTTTTTCTTTGTCGACAGGCTGATTTTCATCCTTTACTATTCAGCTAAATTATCGACGAGTCCTTTTACAGAAATTGCGAAAAGCTTTATCTATGGAGCATGGATGGATGCGTCTATGGCTGGATACTTAAGTGGCATCCCACTGCTGATTTTTTTAGCTGTTTGGCTTGTACCTGGAATCAAAATATCGTCCAACGTGATCAAATGGTACAACGGGATTCTTATAATTCTATTTACAATTTTCACTGGAATAAGCTTTAATATTTACCGGGAATGGGGAAGTAAGGTAAACTATCGCGCGATTGAGTTCTTGTATACAGGGCCTGGCGAAGCCCTTGCATCGACCGTCTCTTCCCCACTTTTTTCATCTTCTTTAGTTTGCATTTCTTTTATCTTAGTTATGTTTTTCCTGGCAAGACATATTATTGACTACAACGTCCCCCAGAGGCCAAACCTTTTCATTTCCTCAATCTTCTCAATCGTGATTATTGCTTTAAATATCCTGATCATTCGAGGAGGTGTTGGTGTGGCCCCGATGAACGAAAGCGCTGTATATTTTTCAAGTAAACCGATTTTAAATCATGCAGCGGTTAACATAGAATGGGCGTTGTTTAGAGATATGCTGCGCAATAAAAGAGGTAGTAAAAATCTATTTATTTATTATAGGAGTGATGAAGCTCAAACTATTGTAAATGAACTTTATATGAGCAAAGACAGTATTAGTTCAATGATGCTCACGACCGCTCAACCGAACGTCGTTCTGATCATCTTAGAAAGCTTCACCGCAGATGTGATAGAAAGTATGGGCGGGGAAAAAGGTGTGACCCCTAATCTAGATGAAATAGTGAAAGATGGTCTATTTTTCTCGAATGTTTATGCATCCGGCGATCGGACAGAAAAAGGGATTGCGGCGATTATCAGCGGTTTTCCTGCCCAGGCAATCCAGAGTATAATGAAAAATAATATCAAACAAGAGAAGCTTCCCTCCATATCTCAAGAACTAGCAGCAAAGGGTTATAGCACAAGCTTATATTATGGTGGTGAAAGTGAGTTCTCTAACATGAAATCATATCTGCTTAGTCATGGTTTTAATAACATAATTGATAAAGCTTCGTACGAACGGAAAGATATGAACTCAAAATGGGGTGCATACGATGAAGTAGTATTTAGAAGGCAACTATCCGATTTAAATAAAGAGACGCAGCCGTTTCTTTCTACCCTAATAACCTTGAGCAATCACGAGCCTTTTGAATTGCCGGGCAAGCTTTATTTCGGCAGTAGCAGTATAGAAAATAAGTTTAAGAGCACAGCATATTACACTGATTCACTACTAGCCGACTACCTAACACAAGCAAAGAAACAGCCATGGTATAAAAATACTTTATTTATCATAGTAGCAGATCATGGACATCGGCTTCCAAAAAACACCCATGAAAATTATCATCCCGCACGCTTTCATATTCCTCTTCTATTTTATGGCGACGTGATTAAGCAGGAATATCGTGGTAGTAAAATTGAAAAAATTGGAAGCCAAACAGATATAGCGGCAACCCTTTTGACTCAATTAGGCATGGAAAGTAACAAATTTCCTTGGAGCAAAGATTTGCTCAATAAAGGCACCAGCGATTTTGCCTTTTACAATTGGGATAATGGCTTTGGTTTTAGCGATCGCGTTCAGTCAGTGTCATTTGATAATGTGGGTAAAAGTGTAATCTATACCAGCGTTGAAACAAGGCCGACTGATTCCTTGCTTAGATATGGAAAGGCTTATATGCAGCAGGTATACCAGCAGTTTCTTAACTATTAATGCCATATAAGTTTTTTCCTCATTCAATTCAATAGAAATTTTTGACTATTAATCTTTCTCTCTACTTTAGCCGCAAACAAAAAAATCAAGTAACGAAAAGTTATAAATTAAATAATTAAATAAAATCTATAAATACATGAAAAAGCGCGTTCTTGGCAAAACCGGGTTTGAAATAGCCGAGATAGGATTGGGTACATGGCAAGTCGGGGGTACCTGGGGAACCACGTTTAGTAATGCTAATGCCGATTTAATTCTAAATGCTGCTATTGATCAAGGCATAAATTTCATTGATACGGCTGATGTTTACAGTGCGGGTGAAAGCGAAAAATCTATCGGCCGATTGATCCGCTCAAGATCTGAACGGATTTATGTAGCTACGAAGTGCGGGCGACAATTTTCGCCACACATCGACAGTGCTTATCAAGCTAAAGAACTTAGGGCGTTTGTAGAAGCCAGCTTAAAAAATCTGGGACTCGAAACAATTGATCTAATTCAATTGCACTGCCCTCCATCAGAAACCTTTTATCGCCCTGAGATCTTCGATTTATTTAACACTCTAAAGAAAGAGGGGAAAATTCTTAATATGGGGGTTAGTGTAGAAAAAATTGATGAAGCCCTGAAAGCGATTGAATATGATAATGTTACCACCATACAGATCATTTTTAATATGCTCCGGCAGCGCCCAGCCGAACACTTCTTCGCGCAAGCAGCTAGGAAAGATGTGGGCATTATTGTTCGGGTGCCTCTTGCCAGCGGATTATTATCTGGAAGATACTCAACTTCGACCTCTTTTGGCGAAGGAGATCACCGTACGTTTAACAGAAATGGCGAAGTGTTTGACAAAGGAGAAACTTTTGCAGGTGTCGATTTCAACACGGGTCTGGCAGCCGTAAAGAAAATAAAGGAGCTTTTTCCAGACGATTCGAACTTAGCAGCTGTAGCATTAAAATGGATACTCATGTTTAAAGAGGTGAGTGCGGTAATTCCGGGAGCTTCCAGTCCGCAGCAGGTGTTGTCAAATATTTTGGCTTCAGGACTGCCAAATCTTTCTGACGATCAGATGTTTGAAATAGAAAATATTTATAAATCCGATATTTGGCCTCTCTTGGCAAAAGAGAAATGGTAAGCGATCTCACTAAATAAAATACAATAAGGCCTTTTTAGCCTTTTTTACACTTGGAGAGATCGAAAAAGCCCACTCAGGGATTAAAACTGGCGCCGACTTTCTCGAATCTATTCAGGCCCTTATTGACTTTGGCTAAGTAAAATATGACTGTTTGGTTTTGGACGGTAACGCAACGCATTGCTCTAGGCGGAGTAACTATCCAATCATCTTCTAAGTCTCTCTTACAACTAATTTCAGCTTTTACTAACGAAGTGTTATTAAATAACACGCCAAAACATCATTAAGCCGGAAAAACAAATTGCTTTAAATTTCGCAATGAAAGTACAAATGCTCCTTTCATTAAAAGGGTCGCAGACATGGATTCGACGTTGTACATAGTTTAATGTACGAGCTAAGCTAATGCTAGCTGAGTTGATTCGCAAAAGCCAGTATATTTTTATAGTAATGAAGACGTAACTTTTAATCCAATCGCTCTGCTTTCAGCGTATTAATATCCTTTATTAATTGCTCTGCCTCCAACTGCAAGGTGCCATTATAAATCCCCCGTATTCTACTTGAACCATCTACAAGGAGAAAGTGCTCGGTGTGCAAAAACTGGGTGCTATCTTTAGTAAATCCCAAGCTTTCCTCCGCAAAGTATGATCTTCTGGCTAGATTATAGATCTCTGATTTATTACCCGTTAAGAAGTACCAATTAGACTTTTTAATACCTTTTGATTCTTTATATAATTTAAGCCTTTCGGGCGTATCTATCCAAGGTGTCACACTGTATGATAGAATAACAACAGAAGAATCGTTTTGAAAAGTTTTGGCTACACGCGCCATTTCTTCGGTCATTGCCGGACAAATATTATCACAGCTAGTAAAGATAAAATTTGCCACATGAATTTTGCCTTCAATATTTTTTTGGGTGATGGTTTCTAAGTTCTGACTAACAAATGAGAAAGAAGAGATTATGTGAGTAACCTTTTCTGTTACTTCTTCTTTACTATCTAAGAACAGGGGATTAAACTCGGCTGTGTTGTAAAATGGCAGATTTAACGGCTTTTTCCCTGAGTTGCAAGAAATAAGAAATACACAAAGACCAAATAGTTTAATTCTTAAAAATACTGTCTGCCACATTCTCGCAATTTTTAGTGCCAAGCAGTCCGTACCGCCGTCCGCCCGTCATGATATAATTAGCCTTAATTTTTCCGTCATCGTAAAACTGCTTTTGGCTTCCTTCCTCATATCCCATTCTATAATTCATAGCCTTTATTAAAAGTCCCCGATCGTTCCACTCGCGGCAGCTTCCGTTGTATTCGCCGTCAGCAAATGAATATTGGAGCTTCAAAGTTCCGTTGGGCCACCAAGCCTTTAAAGACCCGACTTTTTTGCCACTTCGAAATTCGCGTGTTTCCATCACTTTCCCATCTGGAAAAAATTTCTTCCAGATTCCGTGCTCTTTTCCTTCATAAAACCCAATAATTTCTGCTGTGTCCTTTTGATTAGCACTTAACGAAAAAATTTTGCCTGTAAAGATGCTACTTCCTTTCATTGCAAGGCCATTTTTCAGTTCAATGTTGGCCTCGGTTGAACTGAAGGCCATCATTTTCACCTCCGGCTCAGATTCAGTGCAGGCTTGAAAGCATAATAAAAAAATACTAACGTGAAACAGTGCCTGCTGTGCCATAAAATCCATTTCCGTTGATGTAAGGATCTGTAGAGGTTATATGATAGTGATAGATACCGTTAGGATATTCCGTGGTCGCGGTTATATGTCCGTGATACGCATCAAGTGCAGCATTCGACACTGTTGTTCCATTCTCTGTTGGTCCATATACAGGAAACCCATCAAGCAAAAATCCCAAAAGTGCAGATTTGTTCGCTTTTACAGTAGTTAGATAGAGCGGCTCAACATGATAATGATATTCACTAGTTGGAGAAGGATGACCCCAATATTGATCAAATGAAACAACTTCGTTTGTTAGTGGCTGATTGGGACCAGCATATTGATTAAAAAAGGGTACTCCGTTAAGTGACACACCAATCGGACCTAGCGGAGTTGCAGAATGACTCGAAGCAACCTGGGGATTAACAGGAATCTTAAAGGTATAATTTTGAGTACCTATAGAATTTGGATTTTTCTTAAACGACGCTCCTCCAAAGGTAGTTCCAGAAAACGATTCGTATAAGCTGTTCGAGGTGGCGTAGTAGGCGCTTCCATGGTCTGGCGCACCTGTTGTTTTAATGTAGATATATGTCCCATTTGAAGTAATGCTACTTGCACCATATATCTTTTTATATATATCCGGAACTGTGACGGTTGAGGGCAAACTAGTACTAGGAGGTGTTACAGACTCGGATTTTTTACAGGAAGCAAAGGCAATTGAAATTGCAATAATTGTTGTAAATATTTTAGCACTTTTCATTTTTGTTTGTTTTATTAGAGGACCGACAATTTAAAAAAAAAACTTCTATAGCTTACAATTTTTTCAACGGGATACGGTGCCTGGAGTACCATAATAGCCACTTCCGTTAATATAAGGGTCGGCAGATGTTATGTGGTAATGATAAATCCCATCAGGATAATCCACGGTAATTAATGTATGCCCGTGAAATGCATCAAGATTTGAATTTGAGACTGTTTTGCCATTTTCTTCCGGTCCATATACCGGGAAACCATCCAGAAGAAACCCAATTAAGGCAGATTTACTTGCTTTTACAGTAGTCAAATAAAGCGGTTCAACGTGATAGTGATAGTCATTTGTAGGAGCAGGATGACCCCACCATTGATCAAAACTACTAATTTCATGGGTAAGTGGCTGTCCACCCCCTGCATATTGGTTAAAAAATGGCACACCATTTAAAGAAACGCCTATCGGGCCTAAATTTGTTGCCCGATGAATCGGAGCAACTGTAGGTAAAAGCGGTATCTTAAAAGTAAAACTTTGTTCAGATATAAATCCAGGATTCTTACCGAAAGCAAAGCCTCCAAATGTCTTGCCAGAAAAATGTTCATACTTTTCACTGGCTACAGGAAAATATGCACTTGAATGATCAGGGACACCCTTTGAGCGAATGTAGACATAGCTTCCATCTGAGGATACACTAGTTGCACCATATATTTTCTTGTAAACGTCTGGAACATCCGCCGTTAAAGGGGTATCGGTAGATTTTGAAATACTTTTAAACGCAAATACTAAGGCAGCGGCAGCCAACGCTGCAATTAGGATGTTCTTTTTCATTTATTTATTTAATCATTAAGACGACGAGCGAAAAGAATTCCTTCGGTAAAATACAAAGGAACTAGCTGACCGACAATTCAACTAGTAAATAAAAGGTTGCCGAGATTAAGCCTTTATCTGAAACTCAATGAAAAAAACTCTGGCAATGAGACTATTTCTACTTTTTATGCGTCTTATATGATATTAAATCTTTACACGATAAAAAAAAGACCAAGTTTAATGCTTTCGCTTCAGTAGCGCCAGAAGTTAGTTGCTTAGACACGTAGAATTTATACTTTTAACAAATAATTTACTTGAAATCAATCGCCTCAATTGGAAAATTATCTAGAGAATATTTATAACAGTATGAATACTATCTGCCCAATTGCAGATTCAGCTATGAAACATAAAATTTGGACGTTGAATTAGTTGAATCGTACGGTTCAACGGCCCTACCGACGTGCCTTCAGAGCTACTTAAAAATTGAGAAAAGAAAACATTCAACAATATTAGCTTTCGAAAAAAACTTTTTGCTCCTGACTTAGTATTTGCCTGTACTGAATTTGAACAAAAACGGCCGGCTACTAATTAAAATATATGGTTGCTAAGAAATTAACAATACCCACTCAAAAAAACAAAATTATGATTAAACTCAGGTCTCTTAGTTATTGTAAACTTGATTATTTATAATCTTTCATGAGTATATTATGCAAATTGTCGGCGTCTTTACGCTTAAATAATTCTGTTCCTGGGTTCATCGTTGCGGCTGTTCCGCATGCAATTCCCATTCGAAGCATCTCGCGAAGATCTTTGCCTTTAACTAAAGCATGCACCATACCACCCACCATACAATCGCCTGCACCAACAGTACTTAATTTCTCTACTTTTGGAGCTCTTACATGTTCTGATAAAGAGCTAGTTACCAGATAGGCCCCTTTCTCTCCCATGGAAACAACAATCACTTCGCAGCGCCCTTTGCTAATCAAACTTCTCGCCGCATCGTCAATCAGGTCTTTTTTTAAAGTTTCCTTTCCAGATAATAAACTCAATTCCCTTAAATTTGGTTTCAAAAGGTAAACGCCGGTATCCACGGCTTCAGTAAGGGCTTCACCCGAAGTGTCAGCAATAAACCGAATTCCGGATTTTTTTGAAAGATGCGCGATCCTTGCATAGAAGTCGCTATCTATTCCCGGAGGAATGCTACCGCTCGCGACTATATAATCCATTCCTGAAGATAGCTTCTCAATTGCTATTATAATTTGCTTTTCCTCGATAGGCTGTATTTCAGTTCCAGGCATTCCAAACCGATATTGTCGGTTTGAAATGGACTCTACTACAATGAAATTTTCTCGGGTACTATTCTTTATTCTCAATGCGTCAAAACCAACTTTCTCGTTCTTGAGAAGATATTCCAACATTGCTCCGCTTGTCCCACCTGAAGGAAAAAATGCAATAGAATCCGTACCAAGACGCTTTAGAGCCCTTGATACATTGACTCCCCCACCCCCTGCTTCCCATACAGGTGCAGAACATTGTAGTTTTTGCTCAGGAACGAACTTTGGAACAGTGGTACTTTTATCGACAACGGGGCTAAGCGTAATGGTAAGAATTCTGGCCATTTTTGTTTAGACTGAATTATTTATACATTGTTCAGATCTCATCTTCAGACGTCATATTCTTCGACCCGTTCCACTAGCATTTCGATCAAAAAAGTCATCTTATAATCAACTCAATAGCTAATCTTCATAAAGATTAAGCACTATCTATGACTAAAATATCATTTTTTGTACTATTGCTCAAATTAGAGCTAGGAATATACTAGCTAATCTTCTTTACACGAACCGCCTGAAGGCCTTTTTGACCGGGTTCTGTTTCAAAAGTCACTTTATCTTGCTCTCGAAGTGGTTCTGTTAGAGCATTAATGTGAACGAAAATACTCTCCTGTGATTGAAGGTCTTTAATAAAACCGTAACCTTTACTTTCATTAAAGAAAGTAACGGAACCGTTTCTGACAATCTCTACTTCTTCTTCTGTTCTTCTCGCTATACCAATCTGAATTTCGTCAACGTCAAACTTTTTCTTCTTCAAAGGATTAGGAGGAGTTGAAGATATATTCCCGTCTTCATCAACATAAGCCATCATGTCTTCTAGGCCTTTACCTTTACTGGAAGAGTTTTTTCGTTCTTCGGACTTTTCTTTTTTATCCTGTTGCTTTTTGAACTTCTTCTTTTCTCTTTCTTTTTTATTAAAGGTTATTGTTGATTTCGCCATATTTTGTTTTTTGTTAGGATTGCCGGTTCAATCAAATTTGCCGGAGTTAAGATCTGATTTGCAAAAAAAAGATTTTTTGATCTTCAGAACTTCATTATCAGTAAAAGTATGATTTTTATCGCGAAAATCCTATAAAGGCTGACTGATAACAAGCCATATATCTGCTGCGGTTTAGCGATTCTAAAATCCAAAACAAGTAATTATATCAATACAGGCGAAAAATTCATAAAGACAATTCACCGATAAAAATCCTGCGTTTACAGAAATTCCAAGGTGACTAGCCTAATTGATATTCGGAAGCCGCTCAGTTCGATGTACTTTTGAATCGTTAAACGATTTAAACACGGCAAAAAAACACCAACAACTTAAAATCATGAGAAACTTAAAACTCTTCTTTTAGCATTATTAATGGCCGTATCATCTAGCGCATTTACAGGTAACAGCTCAACAAACGAAAAACTAGACATAAACGATGCGTTTAAATCATATGTTCATGCAGTGGATCAGCGAAAAATCAAACACATACCTTCATTACCGACTATCATCCTCGCTAAAAAAAGGTAGTTAAGGACGACTTCTACCAAGTTTTATTTGACCTCTCGCTTTGGTTGATCCTGATTGATAAATAGCACAGCTAGAAGAACGCAACACTTATCTAAAACTATTTAGCACGTATAATACTAATCTTGCCGCGCAAAGGTATACGCCTACTTGTATGCAGCCCACCTCGCCCACTCAACATTGTAGCAACCGCAGTGCTTGGCATGTATAGTGAAACATCAAGCAATTAACAACGAAAACAGGTAAATAGCGTTATACAGGCTTATATTTATAATAAACCGTCGTTCGATCCAAAATCTAAATGTCATAGGGTTGAGATTTAATCGAAATTTTATACTTCCGCGGTAGCGGGAGATCTTAAATGCTAAAACGATTGATCATCAAGCAGAAGCAACTATTTTAGTTGTACTTCTGTATACAAATGAGTTGTAAATATGTCTTCTTGCAAAACGCCCTGGAGAATCGGCGTTAACTAGCTTTACGTATACTGCCTTTGGAACATCAAAATATTCGTAAACGCTACCATCGTGAAAACTAACTGTTAAGACTTGCGATTTAAATTCAAAATTTAGAATATTTGATGTTTCTATGGTGTTTTTATAATCATTCAACGTACTTTGGAGTGTTTCTGGCGCAATACTGACCAAAAAATGATAAGCCTCAATAATCGATTTGCTTTTATCATGTGCCTCAGAATGCCTTTCCTCATCATCTGCAAATCTATCCGGGTGCCAATTTTTAATCATGGAACGATACACTGTCTTTAACTCATCTAAACCGGCACTTTCGTTTACTCCTAAAAGTTTTCTGTAATCTGAAATTTTCTTCATCGCTGCGTGTTGCAAATATAGGGATTAAGAAATTAGCGAAAATCTTCTCAGGGATGTTTCTATGCATGTGTAAAAGAATAAGTCGGACCGTCTGGGCTTAAATTTTTAGCTTAAATCAATTTGCAAAACTGCTGGATAATGGATTTACGTTTAGGAGTTTATCTTGCATGGTGATCTAGAAATGGCAGTTCTGAATCTCTACGTAATATCGCCAGGTGCCTTTGGATCACTGCAAATAGTACATCGATGACCGGCGATTTTTTTTTTGATGACACATTGACACCTTTGTGCTTTAGTTTTTTTTTGCCACCGGGCAAGGTTTAATTTTGCATTTCTACGGCGTTCAGTATAAAAACACTAATTTTAAGAGTAATTCTTCAAGAGATTGAAGTCACATTTGGCAAAAACTCGTAGCAATATTGCTGCTCATGGAACCTATAGTATTATAAATCGTTTGTTCTTAAAAAACGTTTGTTCATGCTGAAAATTCTAAAAAAATCGAAATCACTCAAGTTAACTTTAGAAAAAGTACAGGCGAACTCGATTGTATTTCTGTTTATTTTTGTCTTCTTGAATCCCGGTTGTAAAACTGGGGATGGCTCAACGCTGGTAACTCAAGATTCGTTGAGAAAAAGAGCACAAGTCGATTGGAATAATAGTATAGCCGGTAATTTTAGCGAAGAAAGCACGACGGTGTTTGACAGCCTTGAAATTGAGAAATTTACTCAGCAATACCCTGAATTCGCTGAATACAAAGAACATATCTCAACTTTTTACCGTAACCGTAACATGTCATATGCCTGGTTCAAAAAGAATGAATTGATTGAGCAGGCAGGAAATCTGGCCGACAGGGTCATGAACCTCCAAGAAGAGGGAATAAATAAAGGCGTGCCTTATTATCGGGCTTTAGATTCGTTGATGTACAATTCCACTAATCAACCAATAACTGTCGAAAGAAAAATTCAAGTTGAACTGATGTTGACTGCTCAGTATTTCGCTTTTGCGGCGATCGCGTTAGAAGGAAAAGATGTCTCTATTTCAAAAGCAACAAATTGGTATCTACCTAGAAAAAAAGTGTCGTACGAAGATTACCTAGATAGTTTGCTGATTGCAAAGGCAAACGACGATGGCGATCTGAAAATTCCCGTTTACCGACAGTACGAGTTACTCCGAAAATACCTTATCAAATATCAAAAATTAGAACAAAGTGATACTTGGTTTTCTATAAGGGCAAACAAAATATTTCGTCTTGGAGATTCCTCTATTACTATTAAACAGGTTAGGAAGAGGCTTTTTGATCTCGGCGACTTTAACGGCGATACTATCAGTAAATTTTATGACATTCAGCTAGAAAATGCAGTAAAGCAATTTCAAATGAGACACGGTTTTCAGCATGATGGTCTATTGGGTAAAACATCCTTTAACGAGCTAAACATCCGGTATAAGACTCGCGTAAAACAAATTCTAGTGAACATGGAACGAAGTAGATGGCTTCCTGTGCGACTTAACAACGATTATTTGGTTGTAAATATTCCAGAGTTTAAACTGCATGTTTATAGTGGTGACAGTCTCCAGTGGAGTTGCAATGTAGTTGTCGGAAAGGCTATTCATAAGACTGTAGTATTCAGCGGAGATTTGAAATATGTAGTATTTAGGCCTTATTGGAATGTGCCTAGGAGCATTGTAGTTAACGAAATTTTACCCGACATGCGTAAGAATTCGAACTATATTGCTAGAAATAACATGGAAATTACAGGCTTCCTCAATGGGATTCCGACAATTCGTCAAAAGCCGGGACCAGCCAATTCACTCGGACTTTTGAAATTTGTTTTTCCAAACAGCTACAATATCTACCTGCATGATACTCCCGCTAAATCTCTGTTTGGCGAAACTTCACGAGCCTTTAGTCATGGTTGTATACGCATAAGCGAACCGGGACGTTTAGCAAATTTTCTTCTCCGAAATCATGCCGACTGGAATAGTGAAAAGATCAATAGCGCCATGAACACGGGATCAGAACAATACGTCAAATTACAAGATAAAATACCCGTTTTTATTGCTTACTTCACTGCATTTGTAGATAGAAAAGGGAAGATCAATTTCCGTAAGGATATCTACGACCGCGATGACCGTCTTGCATCCATGATTATGGAATAGGCTACACTGCCGTTGCAACTAAATACATACGCCTTTTTAATTTCTACAAAATCAATCTCAAAGGCTCTAAACAAATTTCAACCCAATTAAACTTAGTTTAAAAAATCCCTTAAAATTTTACCCTGCAGAATCTGAAATATTATTTAATTTTCCATCGGATCTAACCAAAATAAAATAATGAAAAAACAAGGCACACCAATTCTATTCGGAGCCGGGAATTTTTTGCCACTTCTAGTAATATTATTTGTTGGTAGTGGATGTGCGGCATTGATCTACGAGGTGATTTGGTTGCAGATGCTTCAGTTAGTAGTTGGTGCTACGTCCGTTTCTCTAGGGGTCTTACTTGGTACATTTATGGGGGGAATGTGTCTAGGTAGTCTTTTCCTTCCTCGTTTGGTTGCACTCAAACATCATCCCCTACAGGTTTATGCGTTTTTAGAACTAGGAATTGGCCTTTTTGGTCTATTAATTTTATACGGGATGCCTCTAATTCAAAATGTTTATACTGGAATTGCTGGATATGGTCTTAGCAGTGTCTTTCTGAGGTCGTTGATCGCTATTGTTTGCCTGCTTCCACCTACCATCATGATGGGTGCTACCCTACCTGCAATATCCCGATGGGTTGAAAGCACGCCTAAAGGTGTTTCATGGATGGGGTTTTTCTATGGGGGAAATATTTTTGGCGCTGTCGCAGGATGTTTATTGGCAGGCTTTTACCTCCTTCGCGTTTATGACATCGCGATCGCAAGTTATGTTGCAATAATTCTTAACATTTTCGTAGCAGGTGGAGCCCTATATGTCTCACGAATTACTCTATACCAGCCCTCAAACACAATAGAAAGTGAAAAGGAAGTAAATAGTCCAAAAATGACCTTTGTTCTTGTAGCAATCGCATTATCAGGCATGGCCGCCCTAGGAAGCGAGGTCATCTGGACACGTCTACTTTCGATAATGTTGGGCTATACTGTTTATACGTTTTCCATTATTCTTGCCGAATTTTTGGTTGGGCTTGGAATTGGAAGTGCAATAGGCTCATTATTAAGTCGCAAAAGTAAGAATCCCATATTAATGTTGGCCTTATGCCAACTTCTTCTTGTGCCTGCTATGGCTTGGACATCGTACGTGCTGACAGATTCTCTGCCTTATCAATCAATGAATGTAGAAGCGTTAACGACCGAGTGGTATGTTTTTCAGTTCGACCTAGCACGATCAGCAATCGCCATTGTGATTCCCGCAATATTCTGGGGGGCAAGCTTTCCATTGGCACTAGCAGCGGTGGCTTCTGAAGGTCAAGATCCCGCCAGGCTAGTTGGAAGAGTTTATGCATTCAATACGATTGGCGCAATCATCGGTGCCGTTCTCTTTAGCTTAATCGGCATACCGATTCTTGGAACTGCCTTGTCACAGAAAATAATAATTGTAATTTCTGCAGTATCTGCCTTGACAATGTTCTCGCAAACGGCTGCATCCAAGATAAAGAGTCAAGGATTTAGTCTTCGACTTGCGGTAATTACATCAGTTGTTCTTCTATTAGTGTCATTTACAGTTACTCGTATTCATACAGTTCCTTGGTTCTCAATTGCTTATGGTCGATACGCAAGTAATTACAACTATCTAATGGCATTGAATAACAACAGACCCGATCCAAACATTAATATAGTTCCTTTATATGTCGGCGAGGGTCTCAATGGTTCTGTCGCCGTAACCGAATTTAACGGTGTTTTAAGACAATTCCACTCTGTCGGCAAGGTTCAAGCTTCTACAGACCCACGCGATATGCGGCTTCAAAGAATGCTGGGACACATCACCGGTCTTCTCACCAATAAACCTGAATCTGTTTTAGTAATTGGATGCGGCGCAGGGATTACTGCGGGAAGTTTCCTAACACAACCTGGGGTACAGAATGTAACCGTTTGTGATATTGAGTCACTTATTCCCAAAGTTGTTGCACCCATGTTCTCGAAAGAAAATTATGGGATTGCAGATGGAATAGAACAGCAAAATCCTCACATTGTAAATGGAATAAATGTAAAATTTGAATATGATGATGGACGACATTTTCTGACTACATCCGGTCAGAAGTATGATATAATTTCTGCTGATCCTATAGACCCATGGTCAAAAGGAGCAGCAGCATTATATTCCTTGGAGTTTTTTAAAACTTGTAAAGAACATTTAAAACCAGGAGGTGCGATGTCTTTATGGGTTCCTTTATATGAAAGCTCTCCTGAAACTGTAAAAAGCACGATAAGCACCTTTTTTAAGGTATTTCCGGAGGGGATAATTTTTAGTAATGACACTAATGGAGAGGGATATGACATTGTACTATTCGGACAGGCAAATCCTGCTCCGTTTGATGTTGATCTATTAGATAAAAAATGGCAGAGCGATGCAAATGCATTGGCGCGACGTTCATTATCTGAAGTTGGCTTTAACAGTCCCTACGATCTTTTGAGTACATATGCCGGTCGCGGAGCGGATTTGCAAAATTACATGTCTGATGTAGAGATCAATACTGATCGTAATTTACGTCTTGGTTATCTTGCAGGGATGGCACTTAATAGTTATCGAGCCGCGGAGATTTTGACCGGAATTGTGCAGCACTATCAATATCCGCGAGACCTGTTCTTAGGATCATCAGAAAGACGTGGAGAACTCTTCTTTGGTATCGAAGATCGGATAATGCGGATTAAAACAGGACAAGCACCTGCCGTTGGCAAATAAACTTGAAGCTAAAATTTTACTGCATTCTTTTATCTTTAACCATCAAACACCAGAAAACGAACATGAAAATGTATTTAGTCCCCGCAATCGCTATTTGCATGTTGGCATGCAACAGCGCTCCAAAAACTGAAGAAGCTTCAAGTGAAACTACTGAACACCGACTCACACAAACATGGGAAACAGACAGTCTTTTGAAAACGCCTGAGTCTGTCTTGTTTAATAGATTGGACAGTGTTTTATATGTCAGCAATATAGATGGAAAAGAGCCTTGGGCTGCCGACGGCAACGGATCAATTGCTAAGGTAGGCTTAGATGGAGAAATAATATCAGCCGAATGGGTAGCAGGGCTAGATGCACCAAAAGGTCTGGGAATACATAATGGAAAGCTTTTTGTCGCAGATATTAAAAATCTCGCTATTATTGACATCGCTACAGGTAAAATTGAAAAGAAAGTGCTCTTTGCCGACGCGCAAGGATTAAATGATGTTACAATTGACCCTGCTGGTGTCGTATATGTTTCGGACTCACCGGGAAAGCAAGTATTTAGATATGCAGCTGATAAAGTTGAACTTTTGTTGAAAGATTTGAAAGGTCCGAACGGACTGCTTTATCATAATTCAGCTCTATACGTGCTAGATGCCGGAGGGATGTTCAAAATGGCAGATGACAAATCACTTACTAAAATAGCTGATGGTATGGAAGGAAATACTGACGGACTAGAAAATATAGGTGGCGATGATTATATCATTTCTTGCTGGGAAGGGGCGATATGGTACGTTAAAACCGATGGATCGAAACAACTACTTCTAGATGCAAAGAAAGAAGGATTTAGTACTGCTGATATAGGTATCAATCAAGTAACCCGAACTATTTATGTTCCAACTTTCTTCAGGAATACAGTTAAAGCATTTGAAGTGCGATAGACTAACTATTGAAAATTACACCAAAAAGTAAGTAATTTTAACCTTTCTTAAAACAAAAACCGGGCGATTTGTCTGGTTTTTGTTGATTAATCTCTCTTTAACTCTTTCTCCATAATTACAAAATCGAACCCGTCTTTTGAAAATAGGACTTCTGTTTCGATAAAGCCCACTTTCTTATAAAATTCTAGTTTATTCTTCCTTGCGTTGCACCATAACCGACTAACGTTAAGTCGTATAAAATATTCGATGATATGGAGTAATAAGGCACTTCCATGACCTTGCCTTTGCTTTTCTTCTACGGTCGCGAGTTTCCGAAATTGTGCAGAGTCTCCTGCAATAAACAATGATACCACACTAAGTAGCTCACCATTTTCAAAAAGTCCGAAATGCTCAGCTAATTCGTCTTTCGGCAACATAATGTGCTCGATCTGCATATTCGGATACATTACCTTATGCCTTATTGGCCAACTTTGCTCGGATGTGATTTTTTTAATAGAAACTACCATCAATCAAACTCTTAAAAATCCACGAAATCCACGCCCAGCATAATAAGATTCTGCCCCGTTATGATAGACAAAAACAGTATTAAATCTCCGGTCGCAAAATAGTGCTCCCCCTAATTTTCTAATGTCGGGTGGCGTTTGAATCCAACTTGAGGTCTTTAAATCAAACTTCCCTTTCTCTTGTAAAGTTCGATATTGTTCTTCCGTGAGCAGTTCAATACCCATCTCAAAAGCCATCTGAACAGCACTCGTTGCAGGTTTATATTCCTTCCGAGACTCTAGTGCCTGATGATCAAAACAGATACTCCGACGTCCTTTAGGGCTCTCGATAGAACAATCAAAAAAAATAAATTCCGCTGAACGTTCATCATAACCCAATACGTCAGGTTCGCCCGATGCGGCCTCCATTTGATACAGGGACCATAACTTATGCTCAGAAAAATTAAGTTTTTCTTCCACGTCGACCCATTCTATCCCCTCATGCCGAACCATATTCGATTCAAAGCGAGTTCTTAAGGTTTTAAGGAGCTCAATCGATTGTTGTTTCGACAATTCTAACTTCATTTCTTTCTTTTATTAGACTAAAACACTAACAACAATAGTACATCATTACAGTAATATTATATATTTAGTATAAAATTACACCATATTTGCGCAAGCGAAAAAAGGACAGTCAAGTTTTAAAGTCTGGTATCGAAGTGAATTTAAAGTAACAAAAAAGAAATGGTAAAGAGCGAAATAACAATTGATAGTGATCCTCATCAGGATTTTGAAGATTTAGTGACTAGTCATTTCAGTACGACTATCGACACTCCTCTCAGAGCAGATGCCTTTGAACTGGATGACGACGCTAAAATAGCGCTAATCGAAACGCATTTTTCAGGAATTATGCATGCATTGGGAATGGATTTAACTGATGATAGTCTGAAGGATACTCCGAAAAGAGTAGCTAAAATGTATGTAAAAGAAATATTTAGCGGGCTGAATCCTGCGAATAAACCCAGTCCCACCCTATTCAAGAATCAGTTTAGCTATAATCAGATGTTAGTTGAAAAAAATATCTCAGTATTCAGCAACTGCGAACATCATTTTGTGCCGATTGTTGGGAAGGCTCATGTCGCATATATAAGCAACGGAAGTGTTATAGGTCTTTCGAAATTGAACAGAATTGTACGATACTGCTCTCAAAGACCTCAAATACAAGAAAGACTTACGATACATGTTGCTCAATTAATCAAAGAAGCTCTGGGAACAGAAGATGTTGCTGTGATTATTGATGCGCATCACCATTGCGTTTCAAGTCGGGGGATTAGAGATACGAACAGTACCACTATTACAGCGGAATACAGCGGAAGATTTTTGGATGCTGACACTAAGAATGAGTTTCTAAAGCATATCGGCTAGGAACTCAGTATTAAATGTTTACTCACCATAATGAAAACTATTAGCTCCGAACAGATCTCCGAAATGGAGAAGCATTATCGAATAAACCTTATTAATAGTCTAAGCGGATACAAGTCGCTCCACCTATTGGGAACGATTAGCACAGATAAAATAACTAATCTTTGTATTGTTAGTTCTGTCTTCCATTTAGGAGCTAACCCTCCCCTTATCGGGCTTGTTATTCGTCCGCAAAGGCCACACAACGACAGTCTAAGAAATCTTAAATCAACGAGTCATTATACGCTGAACAATGTACTTCCGGAGTGGTATATATCTGCACATCAGACAAGTGCAAGTTTTCCCTCCGGCATATCTGAATTTAATGAATGTGGCCTACATGAGTTGTATGATCAGGGGTTTGATGCCCCCTTTGTAGAAGAGTCGAGCGTTAGAATCGGACTTGAACTACAAGAGCTTATTGACATGAAGATCAATAGCACAACCATCGTAATTGGTAAAGTTTTACGCATTATAGCTAATGATTCGATCATCGAACAGGACGGACGGGTTAATCATGAACTTGCAGACACCATTACAGCAATTGGATTAGATAGTTATTATAAGACGAGTGCACTTGGAAGAGTGTCTTACGCTAATCCGACGGGCTTCACAAGAAATATTGAATAATCAGCGGCAGATACACTGATGGAACAAAAGCAGTCTATGATTTTATACACAATAAACACACTCAACAATTATTGAGATGTTGAAAACGGAAAGTGCGCAGTCTGAACAATATTCCGACTGGTTCCTGTCTAACAAGCGCCTAATTGGCGATCCCGAAGTGGATGCTTTTATCTTGGACGTATTTTCAGAACAGATACAAAAGCAAAAATTGCATCAATGGATAAGCGAAGCAAAAAAAACTGAACATTTGTATGAGCTGAAAAACATTTTTTCGGAAACAAATTTTATCCAAACTGCAGGTAACTTGCCTGACTGGGCAGATCCTAATTTGATGCGAATTGGTTCAAATTTGTTTATCAAACATTCAACGGTGATTATGAGTTTGCTTGGGTTGCTCTCGCTTCCTTATTGCTATATGGCCTCAAACGGAGCTCGAGTTCTTTATCTATCTGAAAGAATCAGAACAGATACAACGAAAAGATTATACGAAACGGCAATTTTTGTTTGGGAGGTAATGGCGCCTAATGCATTCTCAAGAACCGGAAATGCCTTTACAGAAATCATGAAAGTACGATTGATGCATGCAGCTGTGCGTCATTACACGTTAAAAAGTGGCAAGTGGGATGATGACTGGGGGACACCCATTAACCAGGAAGATATGGCAGGGACTAACCTTTCATTTTCTTTAATAGTGCTAAGGGGACTAAAATTGTTAGGTTTTAAGATTAATAAATCGGAGCAATTAGCCTTTCTACATCTTTGGAACGTTATTGGTTCGCTATCGGGCCTTAACGATGACTTAATAACCCCAAACCATGATAAAGCTCAACTACTCGATAATGCTATCAGCAGGAGACAGTTTTGTATCTCATCTCATGGAAAAGAATTAGCCAAATCACTTACTGATCATATTATTTCTGTTAATAAAAGTAACGTCACATCAGATGAAATGCTAGGCTTAATGAGATATCTACTGACGCCCAAGATAGCAGACATGCTTTCTATTGAAGCTCCTGATTTACCAGCATTTAAAATTACATTGGTACGCGCAATCAGTTTCTTCAAAGGATTGCTACCGATTGGGAATCATGCACATAAATACGATAAAGAATATGCTTTTTTTCAAACACAAAAACCGTTATAGAGGAAATGAGATATCGCTTTATTTTTTTTAATCTATGAAATCAAACTCATACCAACTAATCCATCAATTGCTAGAGTTAGTAAAACAGATGGACGACGAAAATATAGGAAACGAAAGTACCCTTGAGGAATTTTCCGGCTTCTTATTAACCCAACTTGAAGGAAAAGGAAAAGGTTCGGGCCAGACTGATAGTAGGTTTGGAGCAAATGAAACTATCGCTCAGGACATTGCTTATCAATTAGATAATAATATTGGCAGGTTGTTTATTTACATGAGCCGCTATGCAAAATCGTATATTAAAAAAGCCTTAGATGGCACATCTTTACAGACACCAGAAGATTTTACAAGTCTTGCTATCCTACTTACTCACGATCAACTTTCTAAGACTGAGCTTATTAACTACAATTTGCAAGAGAAAGCTTCGGGAACAGAAGTTATTCGGCGACTAATTTTGGCGGGCTTGGTTAACCAATGGGAACATCCGGAAGATAGACGAAGTAAACTAATTGCAATTACATCAGAAGGGAAGAAATTATTATATACTATTTTTGATGACATGAATAATGTTGGGAAAATGATAGCTGGAAAGCTATCTCTTTCTGAAAAACTGATCTTGCAACACTTGCTACAAAAACTTGAGAATTTTCACCATGAACATTACGTTAATAAATCGATTCAAACGAAAGCTGATCTGAAAAAATTAGCAGCCAGTAACAGCAAGATTTGATTTTATCCAAGACCTCGAAAAAGAACAATCATTAATAATGGCTAATAAGCAAGTCAAAAAGGGTAATTTTGACATCGCTCGACTCTAAAATAAGTAAATGGCCTGGTCTGAAAAATTAAAGCTCAACAAAAGATTAATACAATCATTGACTGAAGCGGGGTTTACAACTCCTAAAGATATTCAGTTGAAAACACTATCGCGTATAAACGGAGGTCAAGACGTGATAGCTGTTGGGCCCGAGGGATCCGGGAAAACTTCAACATATATTCTTGCTGTACTAAATCGTTTCAGATACTCTGCAGATGGAGTACCAAAAGTATTGATCTTGGTGCCGGACAAGGAAAGCGTAATCCGCGTAATCGATCAGTTTGAACTACTAAACAAAAATAAATCAATTTTAATTGTAGGCCTCTACGCGGCAATTGGGACTGAAACTCAAATGAACGCATTAGCAGATGGTTCTGATATTGTAGTTGCGACGCCCGATAGGGCCCGGGCGATCTATTTAAAATTAGGACTAAACCTCAATAAAATTGAAATGTTCGTGGTAGACGATGCTGAACTAATCGTCAAACAAGGGCTCCAATTACCAACAGCTGAGTTGGCCAATAGCATTACAAAAGCTCAAAGATTGGTTTTTACAGAGGTGGTACATGAAAAGCTTTACAAAATGATCAATCCGTTTATGAAAATGCCGGCTTTGGTTGAAGTTGACGAAGCCGGACAGCCGAAATTTGACACTCATCCGCAGGTATTATATCATGTTCCTAATTTCGGAACAAAGTTGAATTTAATGAATTTGTTTATGCAAGACGAGGAGCTCTTTACGAAGATGGTCGTATTTGTAAACACCAGGCCTACAGCGGAAAAGCTGTATAAAAGTCTCCAAAATCGATTAAATAACAAAGTTGCATTATATAAATCCTGGTTTTTTGAGCTTCAAGGATTTTCGGATATCGAAGAATTTAAAGGATCAGATAGCGTAAGACTTTTAATTGCAGTAAATAACGATGCAGAGTCTATTAAGTTAGAAGACATTCCGTTTTTGATACATTTTGAATTGCCCGACGATAAAGAAATCTTTATCGGCAGAATCATCAATCAATATCCCGATAAAAAAGATGAGACGATGGCAATTACATTTTCAACGGATATTGAACTTGCCACGATAAAAAAAATTGAGCAGGTTATAGGTGCTAAAATACCACTCGCTGAGCTGCCTGATGAGCTGCATATCGAGAAAGAAAGAAAAAGGACAGAGCAAAAACCGGTTGATCCTGAGAGTAGTACCGGAGATGCATTTCACCAGAAAAAGGCAAGTAATTCAAAAACTTACAACCTTGGCGCCGGAAAAAAAGCCAAGTTGACTAACAAAAAGAAGCATAGTTAGCGCTCCTATAAACAAAATGTTTTTATCCCATTAAAAGTAATAAGTGTCAGTTCTCGTAAAATATATCAAATCCAATATCGGATTTATAATCTCTCTCATTTTTCTCGTTATTATTGCGCTTAGTCCAAGTTCGAAGGTCTTATTAATGAAAGGATTGATAAAAACCGGTTTGTTTGCGCCAAGTTTCAATGATCAGCAACGCGAAAATCGTCTCGCGCCGCAGATGAGCTACACTTCGCTAGACGGCAAGAACTTTGATCTAGAAAGCTTGAAAGGAAAAGTGGTGTTTATAAATTTTTGGGCTACATGGTGTCCTCCTTGCATCGCTGAAATGCCCTCTATTAATGCTTTAAATGACAAGATAAGGAGTAATCCAAATGTTGTTTTTCTAATAATTGACGTTGATAATGAATTGACAACGTCTGAAGACTTCATGAAGAAAAACAACTATAATCTCCCTATCTATGCTCCTGCCGGCGCCATACCGCAAGAATTATTTAAAGGAAGTCTACCCACCACGGTTTTGGTCAATAAAAAGGGCGAAATTGTTTTCTTTAACGAGGGGATGGCAGACTACAATTCGGGCAAAACTGAAGAGCTTTTAAATGCCCTCTCCAAGTGAGGTTTCTTTATTCAAAATAAAAAAGGGACAAAACGTTTTTAAAATTTTGTCCCCTTATGGGTGGATGATGGGGCTCGAACCCACGACCCTCGGTACCACAAACCGATGCTCTAACCGACTGAGCTACAACCACCGTGTTACGACAAAAGTAAGCGATTTTATGATTCTTTCAAATCTATCTGAAGTATTTCTCGTTAAAGGTTGATATTCAAAAACAAAGAATGTATAGTCAGCGAAAAGACATTTATATAGATATATCGAAATAGAGCTTGAAATAGAGGTAAATTTGAGTAATGACAACAGTTGTACAAGAAAAGCTTATCGAATTGAATGTCACCGGAATGCATTGCTCTAATTGCGCGCTTTCTGTTCATAAACTGCTTGAAAAAAAAGGATTGAAAGATGTCTATGTTGATTTTGCTAACTCGGAGGTAAAATTTAGATCGCCAGACAATACGCTAGTGCCTGGATTAATAAAAGATATCGAAGGTCTGGGATACAAGGTGCAAGCTTCTGACGGCGTTATGCCTGAATCAATCTTTGAAAAAGTTGAGAATAAATTCCTTTTCTGTCTTATTTTTACTGTGCCCCTTTTTCTGCACATGTTTCTCCCGTTTCATGTTCTGCATGACCCCGATATACAGCTAATTCTTTGCTTGCCGGTTTTTATACTAGGATGCGTACATTTTGGCAAAAGTGCCCTTAATTCTGTGATCAATGGCATTCCCAACATGGACGTCCTAATTTTTATAGGTTCTAGCGCTGCGTTTATTTATAGCTTCATCGGCACGGTATACAACCTTGGTACGGATTTCCTCTTCTACGAAACTGCTGCGACAATCATCACGCTTGTGTTATTGGGAAACGTAATAGAAAGGCGGTCAGTAACACAAACTACTTCTGCTGTGCGCGATCTACTAAAATTTCAAGAAAATAATGCTACCCGGATCTTAAACGGTGAAAAAGAACAAATCAAATCATCTGAAATTCAAATTGGTAACACACTGTTAGTTAATACTGGAGATAAAGTCCCCACTGACGGCGAAATCATCTGGGGCGAAGCTTCGATAAATGAATCCATGATTACCGGTGAAAGTATTCCGGTAGAAAAAACGAAATATGATCAGGTCATTGGTGGAACAATTATAGAAAAAGGCAGTATCCATATCCTTGCCACTAGGGTGGGAAAAAATACTGTGCTGTCACAGATTATTGATCTGATGAAGCGTGCTCAGGCCGCGAAGCCAACAATTCAAAAATTAGGAGACAGGGTTGCAGCCATTTTTGTCCCGGTAGTACTAGGGATTTCTCTTTTAACTTTTATGTTGGCTTACTTCGTCTTCGATATTGCACTTCAAAAGGCATTAATGAACGCAATAGCCGTACTAGTTATATCATGCCCTTGTGCCATGGGATTGGCGACTCCAACTGCAGTTATGGTTGGACTGGGACGGGCGGCTAAAAACGGTATTTTAATTAAAGGAGGTAATACAATTGAAGAGATAGCGGGTATAAAGTTTATTGTATTTGATAAAACCGGTACATTGACGACCGGAAAGTTTAGAATAAAGCAGCTTGTTGCGACCGACGTAGATGAATCCGAAGCCGCTTCAATCATCTCTGGAATAGAAGAATATTCTAGTCACCCGATTGCCGAATCCTTAGTAAGCGAGCTAAAAAGTCGTTTTACTAAAAAGATCATTTTTAAGAAAGTGAAAGAAGAAAAGGGAATAGGCATGAATGCCATCGACGCAGAGAATAATGAATATCAATTAGGTTCAAAACAAATTCTCGAAAACTCAACTGAGTCAGCAGATTTTAATTTATACCTTACGAAGAATCAAAAATTAATTGCCAGTTTGTCTATAGAAGACGAAATCAAAGCTGACGCGAAAATGCTAATAGATACATTAAAGGAACATAATGTTATTCCCATACTTTTAAGTGGTGATTTGAAGCGGAAATGCGAAGACTTAGCTTACAAACTTGGAATCACGGAAATATATGCTGAAAAACTTCCACAAGAGAAATTAGACATTATAGAAAAAATTAAAAAGCTAGGAAAAACAAGCATGGTCGGAGATGGAATTAACGATGCGCCTGCCCTCAGTACTTCGGATGTGGGTGTTTCCATGTGCAGCGCTAGCCAGATCGCTATACAATCCTCAGAAGTGGTGCTATTAAACAGTGACCTCAAATCTATAGATATGATGCTACGCATCGGAAAGCACACCTTACTTACAATTAAACAGAACCTCTTTTGGGCATTTTTTTATAATGTGGTTGCAATTCCGGTTGCCGCATTCGGATTTCTTAGTCCAATGATTGGCGCTCTAACCATGGCTTTTTCAGACGTAATCGTAATTGGAAACTCAATCCGACTAAAACGTAAATCAATTTCATAAATTTAGCTTTCGCGTTTTAACTTTACCTTTATCTTTTTCTATGATAGAGATCTATACAGATGGTGCATCAAGCGGTAATCCTGGCCCAGGTGGCTATGGAGTAATTTTGAGGTCAGAAGGCCATTATAACGAACTTTCTGCCGGGTTCAGAAAAACCACCAATAACAGAATGGAATTATTGGCGACGATTACCGGGTTAGAGGCTATTAAATCTATTGATCAAGAGGTTTTGATCTATTCCGATTCTAAATATGTAATTGATACCATCGAAAAAAGATGGATTTACGGATGGATGAAGAAAGGTTTTGCGGGAAAGAAGAATAAAGATTTGTGGATTCGTTTTATGAGTGTATACACTAAACATAAAGTGAAATTCAAATGGGTTAAAGGCCATAACGGGCACCTTGAAAATGAGCGTTGTGATGAGCTTGCCGTACAAGCATCAAAAGATCGAACAAATTTCTTGATCGATAGCGTTTTTGAGCAAGAAAACCAGAAGACGCTCTTATAAATCGCAACTAACTTCGAGAAAGGGTCATCCCCTATCCTTTAATTCTATGATTTCCATATCATGAATTTTAGCTCCGGAAATACTAAAGCGTATTAACGTACGCACTTTTTGCCAACCTATTTTGCCTGCCGCACCTGGGTTTAAATGCAAGCAGTTGATCTTTTTATCGTAGATCACCTTCAAAATATGAGAGTGTCCGCAAATAAATATCTTAGGCGGATTACGAATTAACTCCATCCTTACTTTAGGATTATATCTACCGGGATACCCTCCAATATGCGTCATCCAAACATCGGTTTCCTCACACATAAACCGTACATGTTCAGGATAAACAATACGTACATCTTGTCCGTCGATATTTCCATAAACACCCCGTAAGGGCTTAAACGCTGATAATTGATCTGCTAGCGCGATATTACCGAAATCGCCTGCATGCCATATTTCATCGCAATTTTCAAAATGTTTATAAACTGAGTCGTCAAGAAAGGAATGCGTATCTGAAATAAGCCCGATGCTGGTCATGGTTATAATGAAAGTCCAAAAGCTAAGATAGATGGAAAGTCGGGAACAACCGTCAGAATGTACGAGAAAAAGTATAGAAGCCCCAACTATTTATCCCTATCTCCGGTCTTTCGATCCACCCCAGTTTCCGTCGTCTTGTACGTCCTAGTCCCTCAAAAAATCGTAAAAAACTCTTTCAAAGCAGTTTGATATTGAAGAGAATATTCCTTTTCGGACTTGTAGATAATAAACGTACTGTGAACTGTTACATTTCGACTTCTCTTAAAGCACAATATTTCGCGATGCGGCTCTGAGCCCTCAAAAGAATAAATCTTGATGATATTAGCGGTCTGGAAATTCGAAGCGCTCATTATTTTTTTTAAAACGCCCGCGGTTGTGATAGGCAATATCACCCAAAAACTGCCATTTTCAGACAAAATCATCGAAACAAATTGAGCAAGATTTGAGAAAAAATCTTCGTCTGTGTGTTTCGCCATTTCTATTTTCTTTCTTTGCGATTTTAACGAATCAATAAAAAAGGGAGGATTAGAAACGACAAAATCATAACATCTATCTGATCCGCTATTGGAAAGCGACTGAAAAGATTGCGAGAAAAGCCTCAGTCTTTCAGAAAATGAAGAGCTTTTGAAATTACGAGCGGCCGTTTTGGACGTATCTAGGTCTACTTCTACTGCATCAATTTTAGCAGAACTAAACCGTTGAGCCAACATGAGAGCAATAACTCCCGTGCCTGTACCAATGTCAAGGACGTTTAGAGGATTAACTACTTCAGACAGGGCGCCAAGTAACACCCCATCTGTATTAATCTTCATCGCACAATTAGATTGATCGACAGAAAATTGTTTGAATTGGAAGATATTCATAACGAGAATCTGTCAGATGGCTTGGAGTGATCGGATGATTAAACAAAAAAATTAATCGCCTAAAATATCATGCAGCACATTTTCATTTAGCACTTTGGCCTCAGCAATATTGCCAAAAACCTGCCCATCTATTTTTATTTCACTATTAACAACGGTGCCAAGCAAACTAAATTCAATTTCCGAAGTCGCCATCAATTCTATAAAGCTTTCCTGTTGAGAAGGATTAACAGAAACAATTACTCTTCCCTGAGCCTCGCCAAATAAAAACGCATCCTTGCGAATTTCTCCGTCAGACTCGATGTCAAACCCTAATTCGTTGGGAAATGAAGATTCAAGAAGTGCAATATACAACCCCCCATCGGCGACATCATGAACTGATTGTACAAGTTTTTCCTTGATTAAAGCCTTGATTACCTGATGAGTATCATACTCTTTTTCAAGATTAAAATAAGGTGCCGGCGATGCAGCAATTTTATGGAAAGAGGCTAAATATTGTGATGATGCAATACAATTTTGACTTTCTCCAATCAAATATATCAGATCGTCTTCGGCTTTAAAGTCTAAGGTCATGAGATTCGAGATATCATCCATCACACCGAGCATACCAATAGTAGGTGTCGGAAATACTGGCCCTTCATCGCTCGATTGATTATAGAAACTTACATTCCCCCCTGTTACCGGAGTTTCGAATTTGGTGCACGCAGCACCCATTCCTTTAATAGCACCGACAAACTGCCAAAAAACTTCGGGCACATAGGGATTGCCAAAATTAAGGCAGTTCGTAATAGCTACCGGCTCACCCCCTGCGCAGGTTATATTTCTTGCAGCTTCTGCTACTGCGATGGCGCATCCAATCTCAGGATCAGCGTTTACGTATCGTGAATTACAATCGATCGTCAAAACAATCGCTTTGTCCGTTCCTTTAACACTAACGACTGCGGCATCGCTCTTTCTGTTGGTGGTCATCGTTGCTGTACCGACCATTGAATCATATTGATCGGTTACCCATCGCTTTGAGGCGATATTAGGATGAGATTCAAGATGTCTCGCTACCGCGATTAAATCGGCAGGTTCTTTAACATCCTCAATTTTAAACTTCTTATATTCTTGGTAATAAGTTGGTTCTTTGTACTCACGGTGATAAACGGGTGCGCCTCCTCCAAGCACCAAATCATCAGCCGGAACATCGGCTACTAACTCTCCATTGACAAAATACTCCAGGCGCTTTGTATCAGTCACTTCTCCAATAATTGCACAATTGAGATCCCATTTGTCAAAAACAGCTTCAACATCTTTTTCGCGACCTTTTTTAACCACGATGAGCATTCGCTCTTGCGATTCTGAAAGCAAAATCTCAAACGGCTTCATGTTGTCCTGACGCGTAGGAACTTTATCTAAATCAATTCGCATTCCATGTTCGCCTTTTGCAGACATTTCTGAATTTGAACAGATAATTCCGGCAGCGCCCATGTCCTGCATCCCGACAACCGCCCCAGTTTCAATTACTTCTAGAGTTGCTTCAAGAAGTAATTTTTCTTGAAAAGGATCGCCTACTTGCACTGCAGGAAGGTCGTTGACTGAATCTTCTGTGATATTTTTGGAGGCAAACGCAGCACCATGAATCCCGTCTTTTCCAGTAGCAGAGCCAACAATGTATACCGGATTCCCTACGCCGTATGATGTTGCCGAGACCGTTTTACCGACTTTAAGAATTCCGGCCGACATGGCATTCACCAATGGATTAATCGTGTAACAGTCGTCGAAAAACAGTTCACCACCCACTGTCGGAATTCCAAAAGCATTGCCATAGTCGCCAATACCTTTAACAACACCTTTTATAAGCCACTTATTTCTATCCAGTTTAAGATCGCCGAAGCGAAGAGAGTTTAATTGTGCTATTGGCCGTGCTCCCATTGTGAAGATATCTCTGTTAATGCCCCCTACGCCAGTGGCTGCACCCTGGTATGGCTCAAGAGCAGAGGGATGGTTATGCGACTCAATTTTGAATGCACAACCTATTCCGTCTCCCAAGTCAACAACCCCAGCATTTTCTTCGCCTGCTTTTGCAATCATACGCGGACTATCTTTTGGAAGAGTTTTTAACCAGACAATAGAGTTTTTATAGGAGCAATGCTCACTCCACATCACAGAAAATATAGATAGTTCTGTAAAATTAGGTGTGCGCCCTAGAATTTCATTTATTCGGTCGTACTCTGTTGGCAACAAGCCCAGATCTTTCGCGGTATCGACTGTAGTTAGCTGATTATTTTCCAAAAGCAGGTTAAATATAATTTGAAACGATGGGCCAAAAATAGAAAAAAGCAACCTATTTTTTCGACAAATATCCAATTGATGCGCTTCGCAAAAAGGAATATAAAAAGTGGCACGAAAAAATTACCACATTCACCAAATCAAACACAAACCTAAAATTCAAACGGTTTCAACCTTAATGGTGGACCAACCCTTTAAAAAAAATCGTATCCAACTTCCTGTTCCATGCCTTAAATTGTGTCGGTTTATCAATTTTAAGTCGCAAGTGGATTCAAAAGAATTCCCAGAAAAACAGTTTTTATTGCAAATTTTTATTTTTTTTACTAGATATTTATGATTATTTGATAAAAAATCTATTTTTGTACTTAAAATTCAACATTATTATTCGAAAATTATGTCAAGTCTCCGATTTCAGGCATTAAATGCCGTACTAACCAGGACAATTCCTGAAGTGACACAGCCAACCGTAAAGATTTCTGATTTTTTTGGTGCGAATGTCTTCGACAAGAAAAAAATGAAGGAGTATCTTTCAAAAGAGGCGTTACAAAGTATCATGAACTCAATTGAGTTGGGCGAACCAATCCATCGCGATGTTGCTGAACAGATTGCATCTGCGATGAAAGCTTGGTCTATTTCTAAAGGCGCTACTCACTATACACACTGGTTTCAACCCTTGACTGGAACAACTGCTGAAAAGCACGATTCATTTTTTGAGCCTACGGGCGACGGAAGTGGTACAGGAATCGAGAAGTTTTCGGGAGGAGCTCTTGCTCAACAAGAACCCGACGCATCAAGTTTCCCTAACGGCGGAATAAGAAGCACTTTTGAAGCACGTGGTTATACTGCGTGGGATCCTTCATCCCCGGCTTTTTTAATGGGAAAGACACTTTGTATCCCGACTGTATTCATATCTTACACTGGCGAAGCTCTTGATTACAAAGCACCATTGCTAAAAGCAATGAATGTAATGGATAAGGCTGCCGTATCGGTTGCTCAATACTTTGATAAAGGAATCGAGAAGATAAACGCATCATTAGGTATCGAACAAGAATATTTTTTGGTTGATCTAGCACTTTTTAATGCACGTCCTGACATGTATCTTACCGGAAGAGCTCTTTTCGGTCATATGTCTGCCAAGAATCAGCAATTAGAAGATCACTATTTCGGATCTATTCCTGAGCGGGTTTTGGCGTTCATGCAGGATTTTGAAACAGAAGCGCTTTTATTAGGGATTCCTCTAAAAACTCGTCACAATGAGGTTGCACCGTCACAGTTTGAATGTGCACCGCTTTATGAGGAAATCAATTTAGCTATCGATCATAACCAATTGGTTATGGATTTGATGGATAGAGTTGCAAAACGTCATAACTTCAAGGTTCTATTACATGAAAAACCTTATGCAGGTATTAACGGATCGGGAAAACACAATAACTGGTCGTTGATTACAAATACCGGTAAAAATCTTTTAGCACCTGGAAAAACTCCAAAAAGCAACTTAATGTTTCTTACCTTCTTTGTAAATACAATCAGAGCGGTATTTGAATACTCAGACCTTCTAAGAGCTTCTATTGCTTCGGTAAACAATGATCACCGCCTTGGTGCCAATGAGGCTCCACCGGCAATTATTTCAATTTTCCTTGGAAGCCAGCTAAATGATGTTCTCGATGAAATCGAAACATCTCGAGTAACCAAAAAAATGAAAGAGGAAACGACGCTGTGGACTAATATTCCTAAGATTCCACAAATTCTTTTAGATAATACAGATCGTAATAGAACTTCTCCTTTCGCTTTTACAGGGAATAAATTCGAGTTTCGTGCAGTTGGTTCGTCAGCGAACTCTGCCGATCCGATGACTATCCTAAACCTTATCGTTGCAGATCAGCTAAACAAATTCAAAGCTGAAGTGGATAAATTGATTAAAAAAGGGGAGAAAAAAGATGTGGCGTTAATGACGGTTATTAAGCGCTACATTAAGGAATCTAAAGCTATCCGATTTGAAGGAAATGGCTACAGTGAAGAGTGGGCAAACGAAGCAGAAAAAAGAGGGCTTTCAAATATCAAAACTACGCCAAAAGCGCTTGATGTACTCTTAACAGAAAAAACTCTTAAATTATTTGCAGATACGGGTGTATTTAGTAATCGAGAAGCACACGCACGACACGAAATCTTATTAGACAACTACCAGAAAAAGCTTCAAATTGAAGCAAGGGTCATGGGGGAGTTGGTAAATAACGTAATCATTCCAACTGCTATCACCTATCAAACTGGCTTAATTGATAATGTTAAAGGGTTGAAAGATATAGGATTAGGTGCAGACACTTACAAAGCTCAGATAGATATTATCACAAAAATATCTGAGCACGTTAACTTCATCAAAGCCAATGTTACAAAGATGATCGACGAGCGTAAGAAGGCTAACGTAATCGAAGATGCACGCGACAGAGCTATTGCATACGATGAAAAAGTAAAATCTTATTTTGATCCTATTCGCTATCATGTTGATAAACTAGAACAATTAGTTGACGATTCTAAATGGCCGTTACCTAAGTTCAGGGAATTGTTGTTTATAAAATAGATATGAGTATTGAGATATGAGTATTGAAACATACTCTAGAAAAATCCCGGCACAGTCCGGGATTTTTTTGCTTTTTTAATGTTGTTTTTCTCAATTCGTATCTCTCAAATCTCATATCTATCCACTAACTTTACCCCCAATGTCAGAGCAAAGATATAATCAGCGCGGTGTGTCGGCCGGAAAGGAAGATGTACATAATGCGATCAAAAACATAGATAAAGGTATTTTTCCTAAAGCTTTCTGTAAAGTTATTCCGGATATTTTAGGCGGCGACAAAGACTGGTGCAATATCATGCATGCAGATGGCGCAGGGACGAAATCTTCCCTTGCTTATATCTATTGGAAAGAAACCGGCGATCTTTCAGTTTGGCGCGGAATTGCACAAGACGCAATCATTATGAACATTGATGATCTCTTGTGTGTAGGAGCAACCGATAATATACTTTTATCATCGACCATCGGAAGAAATAAGAATAAAATACCAGGGGAAGTAATTGCCGAAATAATAAACGGAACTGAAGAAATACTTTCAGATCTGCGTGATTTGGGCATTAGTGTTTACTCAACAGGAGGCGAAACTGCCGACGTAGGCGATCTAGTACGAACTATTATCGTTGATTCTACGGTAACCTGCCGAATGAAGCGTAGTGATGTGATCTCGAATAATCGAATCTCAGCGGGCGATGTGATCGTAGGAATGGCGTCCTGTGGTCAGGCATCTTATGAAAAAGAATATAATGGTGGAATGGGATCAAACGGACTTACTTCTGCCCGTCACGATGTGTTTCACAAATATGTCGCAGAAAAATATCCCGAAAGTTATGACCCTGAGCTGCCCTATCAATTAGTATTTTCGGGAAGTAAAATGCTAACCGATAATATCGCGATAGCAAACAACATTCAAATTTCAGCAGGAAAGTTGGTACTCTCTCCTACCCGCACGTATGCGCCGGTGATAAAAAAGATTTTGGATCAATACAGGGCCGAAATTCATGGTATTGTTCATTGCAGTGGTGGAGCACAGACTAAAATACTACACTTTGTCGATAATCTACACATTATAAAAGACAACCTCTTTCCAGTGCCTCCTTTATTTAATCTGATCCAATCAGAATCGCAGACAGACTGGAAAGAAATGTATAAAGTTTTTAACATGGGTCACCGAATGGAGCTATATGTAAATGAGCAAACCGCCCAGAATATCATTGACATCTCCAATTCGTTTAATATTGATGCGAAAATTATTGGCAGGGTAGAAAAATCAAACGACAAAAGGCTTACAATAAAAACAGAGTTCGGCGATTTTCTCTATTAAAATCTCAATGGCAGGAATTCTACTTCCTATTCTTGAATTTTCGACATAAGCTTGACCATGATTGCTCAGGAGGCTCTAGCGTTTATCTTAATTTTATTTAGATTTGACACAAAATATACGAATAATGGATTACGACTTAATAGTTATCGGAAGTGGTCCCGGAGGTTATGTTGCAGCAATACGCGCATCTCAACTGGGATTAAAAACAGCAATAATTGAAAGAGAATCGTTGGGTGGCATTTGTTTAAACTGGGGCTGTATCCCGACTAAGGCATTGTTAAAAAGTGCTCAAGTTTTTGAGTATATAAATCATGCAGCAGATTACGGTATTAATGTTTCGGACTTCGGCGTTGATTTTCAATCCGTTATCAAAAGAAGTCGTGGTGTAGCGGATGGAATGAGTAAAGGGGTTCAGTTTCTCATGAAAAAGAACAAGATCGATGTGATCATGGGAACGGGGAAGATAAAGAAGGGGAATATCGTTGGAGTCCGTTCAGGAGACGGTTCTGTTAAAGATTACACATCAAAACATCGCATCATAGCTACCGGTGGGCGCTCAAGAGAATTGCCACATTTAAAGCAAGATGGCAAAAAAGTGATTGGGTATCGCCAAGCAATGGTACTACCAAAACAACCTCAATCAATGGTAGTAGTAGGTTCTGGCGCCATAGGTGTTGAATTTGCCTATTTCTATAATGCAATTGGCACAAAAGTTACGATTGTAGAATATCTCGAAAACATCGTCCCTGTAGAAGATGAAGAAATTTCAAAGCAGTTATTGCGCAGCCTGAAGAAATCAGGTATTGCAATCATGACCGGATCAAATGTTGAATCGATCGATACTTCCGGTCAGGGTTGCAAAGTTCAAGTCAAAACCGCTGTTGGTGTTGAAACTATCGAATGTGATATCGTACTATCTGCAGTGGGCGTAAGTGCAAATATTGAAAACATCGGCCTTGAGGACGTTGGAGTAAAAACAGATAACGGACGAGTCTTAGTTGACGATTTTTACAAAACTAATATAGAAGGAGTATATGCCATAGGGGATATCGTAAAAGGTCAAGCTTTAGCACATGTAGCTTCTGCAGAAGGAATTATTTGTGTCGAAAATATTGCCGGACATCACCCTCAGCCCCTGGATTACAATAATATTCCAGGATGTACGTATTGCTCTCCGGAAATCGCTTCTGTAGGGTATACTGAAAAAGCTGCGAAAGAAGCAGGTTTCGAACTTAAAATTGGAAAATTTCCATTTTCAGCCTCAGGAAAAGCGAGCGCCGCCGGCGCAAAAGATGGCTTTGTTAAGCTAATTTTCGACGCTAAATATGGCGAGCTACTTGGAGCACATATGATTGGTTTTAATGTTACAGAACTTATCGCAGAAATTGTTGTTGCTCGTAAACTGGAGATTACAGGGATGGATTTGATAAAGTCAGTTCATCCACACCCAACCATGAGTGAAGCAATAATGGAAGCCGCTGCGGATGCATATGGCGAGGTAATTCATTTGTAAGGCTGACCGAGTTATAGGTTGTAAATTATAAGTGGTAAGTTTTATCGCATTGGTACGATCGTTTGACTTACGACTTATAACCTAAAATTTACGACGTAAACTTATAACTCAAGATATGGCTTGGATTTATTTAATTCTAGGTGGTTTGTTTGAAGTTGGGTTTACAACCTGCCTAAAACTTTCTAATATTTTTTTTAATCTAAGGTGGAGCATAGAATTTTTACATATGCATCATCCTTAGCTTTACTTTACTCAACAACGCCGTCCAGACATTACCGATGGGTACAGCGTATGCAGTATGGACAGGAATCGGTGCTGCAGGCTCTGTTGTTGTTGTTGGCATTTATTTTTTTAAGCAACCTTTAGATTTTCGGCGTCTCTTTTTTCTTATCATGCTAATTTCTTTGATCCTAGTTTTGAAACTGGCCAGCAAATGATTTAGATTTAACAAAAATCGTTGGAATGAAGTTACACACAATAGATACGGGATTTTTTAAACTAGACGGAGGCGCAATGTTTGGCGTTGTGCCAAAAACAATTTGGCAAAAGAACAACCCCGCTGATGAAAACAATCTATGTACTTGGGCACTGCGTTGTCTTCTGATTGAAGATGATGAACGCTTAATTTTAGTCGATACAGGAATCGGCAATAAACAAGACGCAAAGTTTCTTAGTCATTATCATTTACATGGGGATGACACTTTAGAAAAGTCCTTGTG
>CANHGR010000014.1 GCA_947460875.1 Sphingobacteriaceae bacterium
CCATCTAATATTACTGATGATGCCAGCAAAGGTGGTATTTGGATAGAGGGTGGCAAAGTGTATGATGTAGATGGTGCATTTGTTAAAAATTTGGCTACATTTTACAATGACGCTACATGGAAGATGTACAATACAAGTACAGGTGTTATTACAAAAACGCAGACTTATGCAGATTGCCAGGCTGCAGCTAATCCAAATGTGGGTGCAGCTTATAAAAATTACTGTGTAGAGTGTTTACCTTCTTATGTATCTTCTTTAACACAAACAATTTATATTCCTGTTACGCCTGTGAAATTGACTTCGCCAGTTAGTTTTGGAAATGGTCCAAGGGCTACACCAACCATTAGAGGGATTGCTTTTAATGGTGTAATGTTTGACCCACCTGCTCCAACAAGTATCATATTGGCTGCATATACATTAGCCCCATTTGACGATGCTGGTGGACATATCAACTTGGGGGCGGGCTATCATTATCACGCTGCAACGGGAATGTCAACAAAAATTGCACAGTCAGATGGACATAGTGCCATGATTGGCTATGCCCTCGACGGTTTCGGGATTTACGAAAGACTTAGTGCCAGTGGTGCAGAATACACAGATTTAGATGCAAGTCGTGGACATTATGATGCTACGAGAGGCTATCATTACCATGTAGATAAGGCAGGTTCAAATAACTTCATCAATAGTTTAGCGGGTGCATACGTCAAATAACTATAATAAATCTTGATAATGAAGCCAATTTATTTCATTGTTTTAATGCTACTTGCAAAAGTTGTTCATGCTCATCAACCCGATTTGTCAAATTTGATGATTTACGAACAAAATGGAAAATATTTGTTGTTAATAAAAACTTCGTTTTCAGCTTTTGAAGGCGAAGTTGATCTTCAATATAATAAAAATGCCTATAAAAATGCCGAGGAATTTAAGCAATTGGTAACAAAACATTTTCAAAAGAAATGTTTTGTTATCATGAATAATGATACCGTTAAATTTATCAATCCTTATGTTATTCTTGGACACGAAACGACCATTTTTGCTGAATTAAGAAATGTCCCCCAAAATATTACTACGATTTATACTGAAAATCATGTTTTTAAAGATATTCATGGTAGTCAGAGTGAATTAATTGTACTGTTAAATGGATTGCCCAAAAAACAATACATTTTAAATGAAGAAAATAATTATACCGTAAACCTGACATTAGAAAATAAGAACTGGATAGTTGGAGAAACAACCAACGTAGTTTTTGGCAATTCCAAATTTATTTTGTGGGGATTATTTGTCATATCTATTTTCAGTATTGGATTTATGATGATTAATCAAAAAAACATCAGCTAACATGGGTTTGGCAAAAGTGCGGCTTTAGTACTAGGCTGAACAATTGAACTTCCTATTAGCTTTTGTACTAAATTTGAACTTTCGTACTTTCTAAACCCCACCTTCGCCAAGCCCAAAAACGATGTGAGAGATAGGCACACTGCCATAAGACCGAAATCATGTGTTATCGTCTTGCATGCACGTTGTTTTATGCCCTATAACGCTCTGTGTTCTATGCGTGCGTCTCATATCTCATAGGTTTTTAATACCCCAAATTCGGACTCAACCATCTCTCAGCCACTTCCAAATCTATTCCTTTTCGCCTGGCGTATTCTTTAACTTGATCTTTTTCAATTTTGCCTAAGCCGAAATAACGAGATTGTGGGTGAGCAAAATAGAATCCGCTTACCGCTGCCGTAGGATACATGGCGAAGCTTTCTGTCAATTTAATTTCGGTTGATTTTTCGGCGTCCAGAATGTGAAAAAGCGTTTCTTTTTCGGTATGATCCGGACAGGCAGGATAGCCTGGTGCGGGACGAATGCCTTTGTAGCCTTCCTTAATCAGTTCTTCATTGCTTAGGTCCTCATCCTGCGCATAACCCCAATAGTCTTTGCGCACCAGCTCGTGCATCCGCTCTGCGAAAGCTTCCGCCAGACGGTCTGCAATAGCCTTGGTCATGATGCTGTTATAGTCATCATGGTCTTTTTCAAATTTGGCAACCAGTTCATCACAACCTAAGCCTGTTGTAACTGCAAATCCACCCCAATAATCGGGGATACCACTTTCTTTCGTAGCGATAAAATCTGAAAGTGCATAGTACGGTTCATCCTTGGCTTTTTCTGCTTGTTGACGTAAGGTGTGAATCGTGGTTAGAATAGTATTGCGACTCTCATCTGTGTACAGTTCAATATCATCGCCTACGGCATTGGCAGGCCAGAAGCCAATTACGCCTTTTGCTGTTAAAAGTTTTTCACTTACTATTTTGCTGAGTAAGGTCTGAGCATCATTAAAAAGCTTTTTTGCTTCGGCCCCAACAAATTTATCTTCGAAGATCTTCGGGTAGCTACCACGAAGCTCCCAGGTATGGAAGAACGGTGTCCAGTCGATATAAGGTACAAGCTCTGCCAATGAGAAATCTTCTAACACTTTAGTGCCGATAAATTTTGGAGCCTTGGGTATCGAACCATTCAGATCAATTCGGAAACGCTGAGCTCGGGCATCTGCAATAGTTTTATACCGTTTATCAGATTGCTTGCTCAAGTGCACTTCGCGTGCTTTATCATATTCGTCCCGAATATTCTTCATGAAAGCATCCTTGTTTTCGTCGTTAAGAAGGTTTGTACAAACACCGACACTACGAGATGCATCCAACACATGCACTGTTGAACCGGAATAGCCGGGTGCAACTTTTACTGCAGCATGAATACGTGACGTAGTTGCGCCACCAATCAACAATGGTATTTTCAACCCTTCGCGTTCCATTTCTTTAGCAAAATGAACCATTTCATCCAATGAAGGAGTGATTAATCCGCTAAGGCCAATAATATCAACATCATGCTTTTTGGCTTCTTCTAGAATTCGTTGAGCTGGAACCATGACGCCAAGATCAATCACCTCAAAATTATTACACGCCAGAACTACGCCCACAATGTTTTTACCAATATCATGCACATCACCTTTTACCGTAGCCATTAATACCTTGCCGGCATTTTTACGTTGGTTAGCATCGACATTTCTCAGCTTTTCTTCTTCTATGAATGGTAGGAGATAAGCTACGGCTTTCTTCATTACCCGGGCAGATTTAACTACCTGTGGAAGAAACATTTTACCGGCACCAAACAGATCGCCGACTACGTTCATCCCATCCATTAGAGGCCCTTCGATTACCTCAATTGGTTTATCAAGCTTTTGACGCGCTTCTTCAACATCATCATCCAAGTATTCGATAATTCCTTTTACAAGAGCATGAGTTAGACGTTCTTCGACTGTTCCTTTGCGCCATTCTTCGTCTCTAACGATTTCTTTGCCTTTTGTTTTGATTGTATCGGCAAATTCTACTAATCGCTCGGTAGCATCTGCTCGACGGTTTAACAAAACATCTTCAACAAGATCAAGCAGATCTTTTGGAATTTGCTCGTAAATTTCAAGCATTCCGGCGTTTACAATTCCCATATCGAGACCAGCCTGTATGGCGTGATAAAGAAACGCAGAATGCATCGCTTCGCGCACGGTATTGTTTCCCCGAAAAGAGAAAGATATATTGGAAACACCACCGCTCACTTTTGCATGAGGTAGGTTTTCTTTAATCCAGCGAGTTGCGTTGATAAAATCAACAGCATAGTTGTTATGCTCCTCTAATCCCGTGGCAACGGTCAAAATATTGGGGTCAAAAATGATGTCTTCTGGCGGGAAACCGACTTCATTAACCAAGATGTCATAGGACCTTTTACAGATCTCTATTCTTCTTTGAAAATTATCTGCTTGACCGGTTTCATCAAAAGCCATCACTACAACAGCAGCGCCATATTGATGTACTTTCTGTGCAGATTCTCTAAATTTTTCTTCGCCCTCCTTTAGAGATATAGAGTTTACAATGCCTTTTCCTTGTAGGCATTTCAAACCGGCTTCGATGACGGTCCATTTAGAAGAATCGACCATGATTGGCAGGCGTGCGATATCCGGTTCTGAAGCAATCAGGTTCAAAAATTTCGTCATCGCAGCTTCAGAATCAATCATTCCTTCGTCCATGTTCACATCGATTATCTGAGCACCCCCTTCGACTTGTTGGCGAGCTACGGTAAGAGCACCATCGAAATCTCCACCTAAAATGAGTTTAGAAAATTTCGGAGAACCAGTAATGTTGGTACGTTCGCCGATATTGACAAAGATTGATTCCGGTGTAATAGTTACAGGCTCTAAACCACTTAGCCTCATATGTGGCTCAGGATGAGCAACTTGCCGAGGTGGAAATTTTGCAGCCTTTTCTGCAATACATTTTATATGTTCTGGCGTAGTACCACAACAGCCACCAACGATGTTGACAAAGCCATGGCTCATGAAATCTTCAACCAGGTGGGCTGTTTCATGCGGCACTTCATCATAAGCACCAAATTCGTTTGGAAGGCCCGCATTTGGGTATGCCGAAATATAACATTGAGCCTTTTTAGATAATTCTTCAATATGCGGACGCATTTCTTTGGCTCCGAGAGCACAGTTAAATCCGATCGAAAGAGGATCGGCGTGTCGCAAGGAATTATAGAAAGCTTCTGCCGTCTGACCGGATAAGGTTCTCCCGCTGGCATCGGTAATCGTGCCTGAGATCATAATTTCGATCTTTCGGCCGATTTCGATTTCGTATCGTTTTACAGCAAAAATACCTGCTTTGGTAATTAGCGTATCAGTAATGGTTTCAAACAATAGAAGATCGGAACCGCCATCGATCAGACCGCGAACCTGTTCATAAAATGCTTCAACCAGTTCATCAAAGTTGGTAGCGCGATATCCCGGATCATTAACGTCTGGAGACATAGACGCCATTTTAGTTGTGGGTCCCATCGAGCCGGCTACAAAACGCGGCTTTTCAGGATTTTTGACATTGTATTCTGCTGTAACTTCTTTGGCAATTTTTGCTCCTTCAAAGCTCATTTCGTAGCAGAATGCCTCAAGCTGATAATCAGCCATTGAGATGCTTTGAGTACTAAACGTGTTTGTTTCAATTATATCTGCACCTGCGTCTAAGTATTCTCGATGAATAGCTTTGATGATATCGGGACGGACGATATTAAGCATATCGTTATTGCCCCTTAGGTCGCATGGGTGATCTTTAAAACGCTCTCCGCGGAAATCTTCTTCCGTTAGGCCGTAACGTTGAATCATGGTGCCCATCGCCCCGTCTATAACAAGGATGCGGTTTTTTAGTTCTTCTCTAATATTCATTTTGCAGTATCAGGTATTCACGTATAATATCAAGATAAGAGCATCAAAATGAACAGTCAAGTACTAGGAAATCTGTCCGAATAACAGAGGGGGCTTGCTACTTGCTACTTTTACTTGCTACTCTTTCTGCTTATGTCTGAAAAGTCCGATGTGGATGACTTCTACTTATCTGTTCCCAGCTAATCGGGATAGAATTTAGCACCTTGTCAGCACAGGTTGCTAAGACATCGCAGGGTCTAATCCCTCCGTCTTTCTTAATAAGCCAGTCAAAGGTACGGAATTGCAACAATTTTATCAAATTGACCGGACGTTTCAGCCTAGTCGCTTGTTTAGCTGTTCTTCAACATTCTTAAATACTTGGGGTGGTTTTAGGTTGCGCCAGACCATGTCATCTAAAACACCTCCAAAGTTGATATAAAAATCGATATTACTTCGTTTAAATTCTTCTATTACGTGCTCTCTGAAATTAACTCCAGCAATCCAGCCGTCTTCCACATCTTGAAACCATTCTTCATAATAGCAATCGTCTGATGAGTGAAAGTTCAGAATATTTTCTCCAATGAGTATGAATTTATTGATACCTTGATCCATTATCAACTCGAGTATTTCGCGTTTCATGAGCATGATGTCATTGTAAAGCGCGTCGTTCCATTCGCCTATCAGCTCAATAATTGCATAGTTGAGTTCATAGTCTGCGAACAGCACTTTCATATACATCGTTTGTGATCCGAATGAGTCCCATTGGGGATGGATATAATAGTTATAGACCATTTTATCGAACTCAAATTCGTTGTATAAGGTTTGATAAAAAGGGGAATATTCATCTTCTGCGGCTATGTATTCATCCCTCCAGTTATAATATGGTTCAATCTCGTGCATAGCCCTTCAGCGGTACTTAAAAAAAAGAGAAATTTTATTTTTTATAATTGTTAACGGCATTTCGCACACTTCCGTATTGCTCCAGAAGGGAGGCGGCAGTTTCTTCGTCAACCTGAATTTCTTTCATCACCATTTGGCGTGCTCGATCAACCAGCTTGTGATTAGTTAACTGCATATCAACCATTTTATTTCCCTTTACGCGACCAAGACGGATCATTACTGCAGTGCTGATCATGTTAAGAACGAGTTTCTGGGCAGTGCCGGATTTCATGCGGGTTGATCCGGTTACAAATTCTGGTCCAACAATAACTTCGATAGGAAATTTTGATTGTGCTGCCACCGGACTGCCTTCGTTGCAAACTATACAAGCGGTTGTCACGCCAAATTCGTTTGCCTTGTTGAGTCCGCCAATAACATAGGGAGTTGTTCCGGATGCGGCAATCCCGACAAGGACATCTTTTTTGGTAATGCTATATTGAGCAAGATCTGGCCATGCTTGTTCAGCATCGTCTTCGGCAAATTCTACAGCTTTTCGGATGGCGCCGTCGCCTCCTGCGATAATTCCAATCACTTGATCGAACGGTACTCCAAAAGTGGGAGGGCATTCGGACGCATCTACAACACCTAAGCGACCGCTGGTACCGGCTCCAATGTAGAATAATCTGCCGCCGGCTTTCATCTGCTTAACGATAGCATTGATCAGCGCTTCAATTTGGGGGATGGCTTTTTCTACAGCGAATGGCACAGTCTTATCTTCGGCGTTAATTCCGCTTAGGAGATCTGTGACCGATAAGTTTTCGAGATTTGTATAATGGGAGTCCTGTTCAGTAGTTCTCATCGTCCATTTTCTTCGACCAGAGGCCTTGGGCTTATAAATTTTCTTAATTAATGAACGGGGCGTGCAAGGCTATCTACGGCGGCAGAATCTAAAGCTGTTGTATCTGCATTCAATGCGGCCTGTAACATTGAGTCTGCTGTTGCAGCAGCATCTGCGGAGTCTTGTCTTTCTTTTTCGACTGTAGAGTCAGTTGACGAGCAAGCAGCAAAAAACAAAAATGGAATTAGGGATAGTAAGACGAGCTTTTTCATATTATTTAGTTTGATTTAAGGTCATTTTTGTCTGAAATATATCTGAATAGGAGCCCCGGTGAAATCAAAATTCTCTCGCAGTTTGTTTTCCACAAAGCGCATATATGGTTCTTTAATATATTGAGGTAAGTTACAAAAGAAAGCAAACATTGGAGAACTGCCACTGATTTGAGTAATGTATTTAATTTTCACATACTTGCCTTTTACCGCAGGAGGGGGAAAGTTTTCGATAATCGGAAGCATCACATCGTTCAGTTTTGAAGTTGGGATTTTCTTACTTCTGTTTTCATAAACTTTTGCTGCTACCTCAATGGTCTTGAAGATCCGTTGTTTGTCGAGTACAGAAGTGAAAACAATTGGCACATCTGTAAATGGTGATATCCTTTCTCGGATGGTTTCTTCGAATTTCTTGGTGGTTTTGTGATCTTTTTCGATCAGATCCCATTTGTTGACTACAACAACAATTCCCTTTTTATTCTTTTCTGCGAGATGGAAGATATTGATATCCTGCGATTCAATTCCCTCTACGGCGTCGATCATTAGAATAATCACATCTGCTTCCTCTAGAGCTCTGATGGTACGCATCACAGAATAGAACTCGATATTCTCTTTGACTTTTGTCTTTTTGCGAAGTCCGGCGGTATCTATCAGCATAAACTCTTGCCCGAAGCGATTGTATTTTGTGTAAATTGAGTCTCGGGTTGTTCCGGCCACAGGTGTAACAATGTTTCGTTCTGTACCGGTTAAAACATTGATCATAGAGGATTTTCCAACGTTTGGCCGTCCAACGATAGCATATTTAGGAAGTGCGTGCTCTTCTAATTCCTCCTCCTCGAAGTGTTTGATAACATCGTCTAGCAATTCGCCCGATCCGGATCCGGTCATCGACGAAATTAGATAAAGTTCGCCTAGTCCGAGGCTATAAAAAACACTTGCTTCAGCGCGTAGTTGATTGTTGTCTATCTTGTTAACGACAACAAAGACAGGCTTCTTGCTTTTGCGGAGTACCTGTGCGATGTCATCGTCGAGGTCGGTTATACCGGTAGTTACATCCACGATAAACAGGATCACAGTTGCTTCTTCAATGGCAATCATCACTTGCTCGCGTATGGCAGCTTCGAACACGTCTTCAGAGTGCGCTACATAGCCGCCGGTATCAACTACAGTAAACGATTTGCCTATCCACTCTGCCACGCCATAATGGCGATCTCGGGTAACTCCGCTTTGATCATCAACGATTGCTTTACGACTTTCTGTAAGTCGATTGAATAATGTTGATTTTCCTACGTTGGGGCGGCCAACTATTGCTATGATGTTGCTCATTCTAGTATTGCGTATTGCGTACTGAGTATTGCGAAATCTAACATTGGACTTCTTCCCAGACTTATGACTTAAAACTTATGACTTAAGATTCGTATCCGAAATTTTTTAGATAATTTTTCTTATTCCGCCAGTCGGCGATGACCTTGACAAATATTTCAAGGAAGACTTTCTTTTGTAAGAATTCTTCGATGTCCTTGCGGGCATATGTGCCAACTTTCTTCATCATTTCACCCCCCTTGCCGATCAGTATATTTTTTTGAGAATCGCGCTCGACGATGATTTCTGCGCTGATTCTAGTAATTTTTTCTTCTTCTTTGAAGGCTTTTATAATTACTTCAGTGCTGTAAGGAATTTCCTTTTCATAGAGCTTAAAGATCTTTTCTCTAAGGATTTCAGAAACGAAGAAGCGCTCTGAACGGTCAGTAAGTGTGTCTTTTTCATAATAGGCAGGATGCTCTGGCAATTGATCTAAGATAAATTGCATTACAGCCTGCACGTTGTGATCATGTAAGGCAGAGACCGCAAAAACCGCTTTAGGGTTAAGTGTTTCTTGCCAGTATTCAATCTTAGCTTTTACATACTCTTCTGCCGATTTATCGATTTTATTTACAATTACTGCGACAGGATTTTCGATATTTTTTAATTTTTCGATCACATCGCTCTCATCATATTTTTCATTGATGTCTGTTACGAAAAGAATGATATCGGCATCAACTAAAGAGCCCTTGACTGAACTCATCATCGACTCTTGAAGACCGTAAACCGGTTTGATAACTCCTGGGGTGTCTGAGAAAACAATCTGATAATCAGGCTCATTGACAATCCCCATGATCCGATGTCTGGTGGTCTGTGCTTTAGGCGTAATGATCGAAATCTTCTCCCCAACAAGAGCATTCATCAAGGTCGATTTCCCAACATTTGGCTTACCAACTAAACTAACGAAACCGGCTTTGTGAGGCATTTAGAATTTTTTCAAAAAAGATTTGGACTGCAAAGAAACGAAATATATCTTTGCAGTCCAATTTAAGAAGCCAAAACACATCTGTTAAAGCGGAAAAATTGTCAGTTGTGGGCTTGCCCGCCGGGAACATAGCCCGTTAAATTATGTCACAGTGCGGGGTGGAGCAGTTGGTAGCTCGTCGGGCTCATAACCCGAAGGTCGTCAGTTCGAGTCTGGCCCCCGCTACCTACGAATTGTATGATTTAGAGATGTACGATTTACGATTTGTTTTCCAAAGCGTCTAAATCGTACATCTAAAATCAAAGATCGTAAATCAATTGGCCCGTTCGTCTAGGGGTTAGGACGCCAGGTTTTCATCCTGGTAACAGGGGTTCGATTCCCCTACGGGCTACTTCAATTAAATTTAAAACCCCTGTAATTCAATAGATTACAGGGGTTTTTTAATTGGCGGGTAACAAATAACTAACACAATTCGTCCTTTAATGCAAAAAAGAGATCAAAATTTTATACAATCGGGCAGGAAGGCAGGCATTAATCGCCTCCGCTCCCCTTCTCGTTTTTAAGTGCTTGCAATGATGATAAACGTTTGAATCCATTGCTCAAATTTCATGGTTCTGTTTCTTCTCCGGCTTGGTTTGTGTCTCCACGAACCAAGCATAACTCTTAACTTAAATCTTTCAGAAACGAAAATTAATTATTTCTGCCTTCATAGTAAGTCGCTGAAGAATATGGGTAGTAGTCTACACTACAACTTGGTTAATGCCTTCACGAACCTCAAAATTCCTCCCGTAAATCTATTACACCGAACAGAAAGGCTTGCTTGAGATGGATTTCGTATGAGCGAGTCGGAGACTCTTTTTTATCTGGGAATCCGTAGAGCCCAGCGGAACTCTACGGATAGTGAGGTCTTCACTTCAACTCGAAAATATACGTCCGGTCCGCGCCGGAGGTTTCCTTCCCTTGGTCCGTGGTGCCACGCGGAACGAACGTGATCCTTGGTTTCTGGCCTGTGAAGGAGACGACCACAGCATCCTTTTCATGCTGGTGCGCCGGTGGCTGAGTACCCTGCGCGGCAATGTCCTCCCAAATGATCAGGCGGTTGCTTTCGCGGACCTGCTTGCCGAGCCCTGTGGAAGCGGTGTTTGCGCCGCCCACCGCCGTCGTGGGTTCCTTAAGCTCAAGGAACACCGCCCGCAGCACATCCGTGCCTACCCCTTCTTCACTGTGGGTGACGCCACTGCGGAAGAAGAAAGTATCCCAGGCGGTGGTGTGGGTTGGCGAACGCTGGCCTTGCGGAGACACAATTACCCGATCGCCGCTGGTGTAATAAACGCCGGCATAGTCGTAGAGATGGCGGTGTGTGGGATAGGCGCGTTGCAGCCAAGAAACGTCCCAAACGATAACACGATCGTTCTCAAGCACTTTGGTTGCGCCTTCACGGTCAAACGGCTGGGGATAAGTCTGGGCAGTTTGGGGCGAAGTCTGAGCGGGCTGGGGCATCTGGGCCATGAGAGCTGCACTGTTGAAAAAGAGTCCTATCGCTAAGGCGATGGATTGAAAGTTTTTTTTCTTGTTCATGAATTATATTTTAAAGTAGGATTATAATAACGTAATCTAAGATATAAATCTTAGTTGAAACTAAGCCTATCTCCTTACTCGTAAAATGTATTATAGTTGATCGATTGTAAATTGAAGCTAATGAAAGTACATCACTTGGGTTCGTGTACATCGATTTATAAAGCCAAACGCTGAAGATTCGTTAACGTTAAATCGCATACAATTTTTCATACAATATTTTCACTCACCATTTTTTAATCAATTGAACGAATGAATAAGAGATCTTAAAGATTCAAGCTTTGTTTATATAGTTCAAGTATTACTTTGCACAACTTTGCACAAATGAAACATGGGAAAGGGGAGCCCTACGGGCTATGAAAAACCTCATTTTTAATATCAGAAGTAGGGTTTTTTATTTTCGGGCCCTAGCTATCTTGATTTACTCTTTTGATTAATGAGGAACATTAAATAATCTAAATCTAGGAAGTAATTATACTAAATGGGTTATGGATTAGGTATTTGATTTATAAGGTGTCCCTAAGTATTGAATTCGTTCGGTCGTCCCCTTTAATTCAAGATAAAGCATATACATCTTAGTTAAATATCTACCTAGCATAGATTAAGATTCCCCGGTTTGTATTATTAAAGGATTATGATTTCTTAGAAACGCGAAATCTAGCTCTTGTTAATCTCAATTAATTTCTTGATATTAACAGTTAAACTGATTGACATGAAAACACCACGTATTCGCTCTGCGGCAATAGCTGCATTCCAATTGTTAATTCTATTAAATTTTCTCTCGCTAGCGTCTCAAGCTCAAACGGCTCAGAATGCAGTAATCGATGCCATCATTAAAGAAGCGAACGAGAACTCACAGCTTGAAAAGATGGCACATGAGTTAATGGACGGTATCGGTCCGAGGTTGGTCGGCACGCCACAAATGAAGCAGGCGAATGATTGGGCTGTTGCAACGTATCAGACGTGGGGGATCTCTGCAAAGAACGAAAAATGGGGAGAATGGCGTGGCTGGGAACGCGGCATATCACACATCGATATGATTTCTCCCAGAGTGCGTTCGATTGAAGGCACACAGCTGGCCTGGAGTCCGGCTACTGGTCCAAGAGGCGTAATAGCAGAGTTGATTATTCTCGCTGATTTGGTTGATTCTAATGCTTTTAAAGCATGGTTACCAAACGTAAAAGGCAAATTTGTTCTAATCTCCATGAACCAGCCAACAGGCAGACCAGATTATAATTGGACAGAATTTGCTACTAAGGAAAGCGCAGATAAGATGCGCGCCGATCGTGCCGCACAAACCACGGCATGGACACGCCGCATCCAAAAAACCGGGCTAAATGCCCGCACACTCGCTATTACACTCGAAAAGGCAGGCGCGGCGGGGATAATCGCGAGCAACTGGTCGGCAGGATTTGGTGTAAATAAAATTTTTAGTGCTTACACGAAGAACATTCCAACAGTTGATATTGCGTTAGAAGATTATGGTCTACTTTATCGCTTGACAGAATCAGGAACTAGCCCGAAAATTAGCATCCGCACAGAATCGAAAGAGCTCGGGGTCGTTCCAACCTACAATACCATTGCAGAAATAAAAGGCAGTGAAAAACCTGAGGAGTACGTCATGCTTTCGGCTCACTTTGATTCCTGGGATGGTGGCACAGGTGCTACCGATAATGGGACGGGTACGCTGACGATGATGGAGGCAATGCGCCTGCTAAAGAAGTTTTATCCTAATCCTAAACGAACAATTTTAGTAGGTCATTGGGCAAGTGAGGAGCAAGGGTTAAACGGTTCAAGAGCATTTGTGGAGGATCATCCGGAGGTTGTAAGCAACTTACAAGCTTTGTTTAATCAAGACAATGGTACTGGGAGAGTTGTTAATCTTTCCGGACAAGGTTTCTTAAATTCTTATGATTATTTGAGTCGATGGCTAACCCAAGTTCCGGCAAATATTCGCTCGCAGGTTGTGACTTCTTTTCCGGGGACTCCGGGTGCGGGAGGTTCTGATTTTGCTTCCTTCGTAGCTGCCGGTGCACCAGCATTTAATTTAAGCTCGTTGAACTGGTCTTATAGCAATTATACTTGGCATACTAACCGCGATACTTACGACAAGATTGTCTTTGATGATGTAAGAAATAATGCGATTTTAACAGCTATATTGGTTTATATGGCATGCGAAGATCCATTAAAAACATCTAGAGATAAAAGTGTATTGCCTATTAGTGTTCAAACGGGTCAGCCTGCGAATTGGCCGTCTATGGTGAAACCGACACGAAGGGGCGGCCTGGATTAACAGAAGTAAAATGGCTCTGCGTCAAATTAAATCTACAGACCTAATCCTAAACGACGATGGTAGCGTCTATCATCTGAATCTGCTTCCAGAAGATATTGCTAACACGATCATCACGGTAGGAGACCCTGATAGAGTTGCTGAACTGAGTAAGTATTTCGATGAGATTGAGCTGAAAAAAAGCAAACGGGAATTTATTACGCATACCGGTCGGATCGGCAAACATCGTATCAGCGTGATATCAACCGGGATTGGGACGGGGAATATCGATATTGTTCTGAATGAGCTGGATGCTTTAAAAAACGTCGATTTAAAAACAAGATTCATTAAGCCCGATTTTCAAAAACTGAATATTATCAGAATTGGAACTTCCGGTGCGATACAAAAAGAGATTCCAGTTAATAGCATTTTAATTTCTTCGGCGGCTTTTGGATTGGATAATGTGATTCAGTTTTACCAACATCAACCATCAAGTGAAGAGCGGGCCTGCCTGTCTGCATTTGAACAATTATTGCCATCAGGATATACGATCAAGCCTTACTATATTTCGGCAGGGAAGGAATTATTTGAAAGGTTTTCTAAAGACTTTATGCAGGGTATCACCATAACCGCCCCAGGTTTTTATGCGCCACAAGGGCGCACTGTAAGAGCGCTGCATTCAATGCCCTTGTTGATGGATTTAATCTCGGCGTTTAATTTTGACGGTAAGAAAATTACTAACCTTGAAATGGAGACGGCCGGAATATACGGTCTGGCTTCGGTTTTGGGGCATCAGGCGATCTCGTTCAACGTGATATTAGCGAACAGGGCTACAGATGAATTTAGCAAGGATCCCGCGGGGGTGATGGATAGGGGGATAAAAGAGATTTTGGGGAGCTTGTTTTGAGAAGGGCAAGGAACTGAATAGTTCTTTAAAGCTTGCTGCATTGGGCTTAGGCTGAAACGAGTTAGCACCAATAAACCCAATAAAAAACAAAAAAGGCCGTCGTTTTAGACGGCCTTCACGATTTAATAACTCTAAATTTTAAAACGTTGCCGGACTGTAAACCTTTACAACACCATCATTTTCACTGCTTACGATCAATAAACTTTTTTTCGTTGGGCTATCCTTTGCCGGAACAAACATCACGCCTTCGGGCGCATCACCGGTTTTCAATATTTGCAAGAATACCGGTGCTGCAGGATTGCTAATATCATAAACCGCAACTGCATCTACTCTTTCCATCGCTACAAAAGCAATCTGTTTTGAGCCTACAGTACCGATGGTTATTCCTTCCGGTTCAACTGATTTATCATCACTTCTGGTGTCATCGTAGTAGCCAGCGGCGATCACTTTTACATCCAGTTCATTTTTGCTGTCGAATAGTTGCGTTCCATCATTTCCATTCCATACGCTGAACGATCTTGATCCTAATGAATATAGAGCATCAAAATCACCGTCATTATCGGTATCACCAAGAGTGCTGGTTATATTCAGGCGTCCAAGCTGCGTATCTCCTTTAAGTACGCTTCCGGTAGGGAAAGCAGTCGGATCCAGGCTTACGTCTTTTACTCGCTTTACTTCCACAAAATTGGTATACTCGCGCGCATCGCCTTCATTAGCAGTAAATAGATAAGGAATACCTAATTTTTCTGTTACCGCAATCGCATCAGGCATATACACTCCTTTTACATTCCATTTTGCAAGGGTCATAGCGTTATCTCTGTCGCTAGGGTCAATTGAATTTCCATCAACATTATAATCTTTGAAACCAAGTGGGAAGATGTTTGTAATTGTTTTTGTAGCGAGATTAACTTTTGCAATTCCGTTATTTTCTTGAAGAGTTACCCATGCAGTTTTCGAATCTGCCGATACCGTAACATATTCAGGTTCGATGTCTTTAACAAAGTTACTGTTAGGGCCAAAGATTCTGAAGCCTTTTGCTTTTAACGCTGCTTCTTGACCGCTTAACGACGAAAAATTTACAGTTGTAACAGCATAATTGTCATTTACGGAAATGATTGAAACTGTTCCTTCCGGATCCTTTAGGTAGTCGGCACTTGGCTCTCCTTCATTTGCTGTGATAATGAATTTGCCATCGGGCGAAAACGTAACCATGTCTGGTAATGCGCCTACGTTTATAGATTTGATTTCAGAATAGTCGCTGGTTTTGAATACGACAACCTTTCCATTGGCTTGTTTATCAAGCGACTCAATTGCCGCAGCAAGTTTTCCGCCATGCACACTAACACTGTTTACTGTTCCACCGTATGGCGCCATGCTGATGGAACTTATTACGGTCATCGAGGCCGGATTTTTAAGGTCGACAACGTCTATTTTGTTAACTGTTCCATTGTTTACTACAAATAAGCGGTTTGTCTGAGGGTCGAAGGCACTGATTTCGGCGGCTCCAATATCGCCGATGTCTATCGATCCTACTTCCGCGAACGAAGCTGGATTTTCATTTACAAAAAAATCTTCTTCTTTGTCTTTTTTACAAGATGATAAGGCTAACGCCAGGATGAAAAATGGTAGAGCTTTTTTAAACATATGATTTGGTTTTTTCTCCAAAGCTATCGGTGAGTTGTTAACAGCGATTGCGGAAGATATTAAGTTTGTGTTAAGAGTTTTAGGGGAAGTAAAAGGTGGAGGGTTTAGGGAATGGTCGCAGGCGAGGATTGAAGAAGTAATACGAGGCATGCATAGGTTTATTTCTATATTATCTTTCAAAAACGGGCTATATTTGCCTCTGCTTTAAACTACTTTAATGCGCTCTCTACTCTCTGTTTTTTTTCTATCTATTTCTCTAAGCCTTGCCGCACAAACCGTCAGTATTTGTTCTTGGAATATTCAAAATTTCGGACAACGTAAGAGTGATGCTGAGATCTTATTTATCGCTAATACAGTTTGTTCTTATGATGTAATTGCGATTCAAGAAGTTGTTGCAGGATTAAGTGGGCCGCCGGCGGTGGCCAAACTGTGGATGCTGTTAAATAAGATAGGAGGGGGTAAATGGCAGTATGAGATCAGTCATGGTACGTCAAGCGATCGTTACAGTAAGGAGCGATATGCATTTATTTGGAATAATGCGAAAGTTAAACTTCAGGGCGAAGCTTGGCTGGATAGTAAATACAACTTACAGATAGACAGGGAACCTTATTTTGCTCGTTTTGTTGTAGGTGGCAAGATATTTACAATTGCAAGTTTCCATGCTGTTCCAAAAGCTAAACAACCTGAAACGGAGATCAAATATTTTAAATTTTTTCCGGAGCGTTATCCAACCGATAAGCTCATTTTTTGCGGGGATTTCAATCTTCCACAATTTCATTCAGTTTTTAATCCTTTAAAATCAATGGGTTTTTTGCCAGCGTTAAGAAACCAGAAAACTACTCTCAGACAGGACTGCATAAACGGCGACTGCCTGGCATCTGAATATGATAATTTCTTTTATAATCGCGGAATGTTCAGGGTGGTCAAGGCAGGGATAATACCATTTTATACCAAGTTCAAGAATATGAGAGAAGCTAGATTAATATCAGATCATCTCCCGGTGTTTTTGGAAGTCGATTTGCGATAAGAATAATCCTCACCCTAACTCTCTCCCAGAAGGTCATAGACTTCTGCGAGCTCGGGAATAGATTCCCGACTTGGAAAAGTGTTTTTCTAAGCCAGTTAATGTGTGTCAGGCAGGGATGAGGCGTAGCAAAAAATCTTTTGGAGCAGTGTTCTTTTCAAATTCAATACAAACTCGTTACAGCGTCTCGTAGAGCGATAATTTCCTGATCTTCAATGCTGGGACTTCTCGAAAAAATTTCCGACGCAGGCGCATCATTCTTATAATAGGCCTTATTTAATCGAGCATCCACTGCCAGTTTCGAGCCGTTGATGGTAATGCCCGCAAAAAGTCCTTTGCTGCGCGAATAGGAGTAGACTTCAGCATTAAATCTAGTATCAGTGCTTGCAGATGAGCTTCTTCCAAGGGGGCCGGCCGTTACTGCAGCGCTTCCCCCGAAATTAAATTGTCCTGTTTCAAGGCTTGTAAGGATGCTTCCTTTTGTGAAAACTAGCACAAGATCTGTTGCCTGCAAACCAAATTGAAAACCAACACTTCCGCCTGTGAGACTCACAAAAACAGGGTCGCTCCATGTTCCGTCGGCGCGTTTCACCATCGCTAAGCCCCTGCCGCGCTGACCGCCAACACCTGCCAGGCCGGCATTTATGAGAGTCGGAATAATTACTACTCCCTCCGCTTTTCGCATCAGAATGGCTGGAATGTTTTCCTCAAGGCCGGCAAATTCCTTTATTACTTCTGTAGAACGTTTAATTTTTTCGTCTTGTTTTTCCTGCGCGTGTAGCGCTATTGTACTAAAAAAAAGGAATACCCGAAATAAAGTTTTTATGATTTTCATCGTCATCGTTTTAATGTTTATTGCAATTGTTGTTCCAAAATACGACTTGATAGTAAAATTTCGATTCTTTTCAGTTCTTTACTCGACGCTTGCTCTGGTTCAAAAGTACTATGAATCTAGGTAATCTTTTATATAAACCGTTTCTTAAAACACGATGAAATGCTGGAGAGGGAAGCATGCCCTCGAAAATTATCAAGAGTATTGAAGGCTATCCACAGAGACACACGTAATAGTAGATAGTTTTGGAACGCTGTAACTAAGAAATGATTTTAAGCTGATAGGTTCATCGCTCCAAAAAGGTTTTCCAAAACCTTATATCGGTAGTCGAAAATTGATTTTAGTTGACGTTTTACAAATAAGCTATTGGCGATCTTGCCTATTGGACCGAGCGGAACTTGATAAGTAACAATATCTTCCATCTCAACACCACCTTCAATTTCTTTAAAGCGATGTTCATGCCGCCAGTAGGCATATGGTCCTTTCAATTGTTCATCAGCGAAAAAATGCGGTTGCTCTACATCGGAGATTAGCGTTACCCAGGTAAGTGGAATTGATAACATAGGTTTTACTTTGTACGAAATACGCATTCCTTTTCTCATCTTTTCTCCTGTATTGTATCCCCCGGTGATTACGAAACCCATATAGGCCGGAGTAATAGTTTGTAAGCTTGAGGGTGTTGAAAAGAATTCCCATGCTTGTTCAATCGAGATGGGTAATTGTTGGATGGTTTTAAAAGTGTGCATCAAATTTGATTTTTAAGTGCCTTTTTGTAAGCTGCAAGCGTTCGTTCCCGCGCAAACTTGTGGTCAACCATTGGCTGTGGATAACTAAAGTCATTTACGTTAGAAATCCATTTACGGATGTATTTAAATTCCGAATCAAACTTTTTTGTTTGTTCGGTTGGGTTGAAGATTCTAAAATATGGAGCGGCATCGCAACCCGAACCCGCCGCCCATTGCCAGCCTCCATTATTTGATGCAAGTTCAAAATCGTTCAGCTTTTTCGCAAAATAGGCTTCACCCCAACGCCAATCAATCAATAAATCTTTTACAAGAAAACTCGCTGTAATCATTCGTACACGGTTATGCATAAACCCGGTTTCGTTCAGTTCGCGCATGCCTGCATCGACGATAGGAAATCCGGTGGTCCCATCGCACCATCGTTTAAACTCTTCGTCATTATTTCTCCACTCTATTAGATTATAGGCCGGTTTAAATGCACTATTTACCACATGAGGAAAATGGTATAGGATCATCATATAAAACTCTCGCCATATCAATTCGTTGAACCATGTGCCGTTAAGTTCAGATGCTTTCTTTGCAAGTTGACGGATACTTACTGTACCAAATCGAAGATGAATGCTAACACGAGTGGTGCCATTGATAGCCGGGTAATCTCTTTGTTCCGTGTAATTTTTGATAAGGTCTTCTTCAGCCACCGCCGGAGTAAGCAACATATCTGTTGGTTTGAAACCAATGTCTTCGATGCTAGGTAGACGAGAAGCGGTTATCTTCATTAAAGAAGATAGCAAGCTCTCTGAGGGATAGGGCTCAACAGATAAAGTTGCCAGCCGGCTTTTCCACTTACGCATATAGGGTGTGAAAATGGTATAAGGCTTGCCGTCTTCTTTCAAGACTTCATCTTTCTCAAAAATTACTTGATCTTTGTAGGTATGAAATGTGGCTCCACTTTTTGTCAGTAAAGCTTCGACTTGCTTATCGCGAATAATAGCCTCTGGCTCATAATCATGATTTGCATAAACCCTGTCAATGGTGTACTGTTGAAGTAAATCATTAAAGATGTTCGCACATGATCCATGTTTCACTAGCAATGTACTCCCTAGTCCGGTTAAGCGATTTTGTATACTTTCAAGTGCAAGCAGAATAAAATGCACACGTCTGTCTGTTTTATTTTCTAGTTTATTGAGGATACTTTCGTCGAAAATAAAGAGTGGGAGCACGTTACTATTTTCGCGGAGACAATGATAAAGTGCTGTATTATCATCCAATCTTAGATCCCTTCTAAACCAGAATATACTGATTGCTTTTTCTTGGCCCATCTTTAAATGCCTTAAATCGTGTTTTCTATTACTTCTAGTGAAGTAGATAACTTAAATATACTTCCAAGACCGGGTGCTTCTCATTGTAGGCGCACAGCATAAAAGGTCGCCAAGCTGTTTTGAAATCGTGACACCGAGACCGTTTCCGCGATAAGTTTGGAAATTAAGAGGTTCCATTTTTTGGATAAATTTTCCTCGGTAATCCCTAAGCCGGTATTCTTTGCAGAAATTCCTAAATCCAAAGCTACAGATCTTTTTTTCATGCAATATAGTTAATTGCAACATTAAGAAATTAATAAACAGGATAATTTCAAGGTGAAACAGGACTAGCCTTTACCGAGCTTAAATTTTACCTTGCCCTCTTCTTCAATCGTGCCAAAGATTACAGACGAAGGCTATTCATTATTTGAGATAGTTATGTTACACGAAAGTAAGATCTTTTTATTTGATGTTTCAAACCAAGTAAAAAGGGAGCTTCTATTTGACAAAACAAAGGACGCATTATATAAGTTATCCGCTACACTTTCTGTTATTGATGATGCAATGGAAGCGACTCGTAAAATTGAAGCAGAACTTAGGTTTCATATCATCGATGATTTGGGTCTTTTTGCGGCGCTCGAATGGAAATCGGGAGAGTTCAAAAAAAGCACAGGTATTAGTTGTAAAATACAATTTATTTTCGCCGAATTGGCGTTTTCTAAATTTGTTGCAGTAAGCATAGTTAGGATTTATGGAGAGATATTATCTAATATCGCTTTGCATGCAGAGGCTTCTGTCGTGAAAGGTAATCTCGCTTATACCGACGGCAACATTACATTTACTGTCGAAGATAATGGGCAAGGATTTGATTCTGAAGATGAAAATCACTTTAAAAAAGTGGGACTTGGAATTCTAAAAGCTAGGGTAGCTTCGATGAACGGAACAGCCTCAATTGTATCGGAGGCAGAAAAGGGTGCTAAACTTGAATTAACAAACCCTTTTTTAATAGAATAGTTATCTTTTTGTATTGTTTGGCCTAACGTATACCAACTGCATCACATTTATATTCCGCATAGCAAATGCCGCTTCGCAATAGCATAGATAGTAATTCCACTTACGGATAAAAGTGTCATCAAATCCTAATGCTTTAACCTCCAAAATATTCGAATTGAAACGATTACACCAAGTTTTTAAAGTCGTTGCATAATGCAGACCGATATCCTTTAAGTCGACCAGCGTTAGATCGCCGGTTTGATTAACGGCGTCGTTTATGGCACCTACCGAGGGTAGTAATGAACCCGGGAAGATATGTTTCTGGATCCAATCAACACCCTTCCGCAGATTTTCATATCTTGAATCCGGACAAGTAATTACCTGAATTCCGAGAATCCCGTCCTTCTTTAGCAAGGCACTACATTTTTCAAAGTACGACGTAAGGTATTTATGGCCAACAGCCTCTAACATTTCAATTGAGACTATCTTATCGAATGTACCATCCACTTCACGATAATCTTGAAGTCGAACTTCTATTTTGTGAGATAATCCTGCTTCTTCTATCCGCTCTGTAGCTAACTTCTGTTGCTCGGCAGATAACGTAAGGGATGTTACCTTGCATCCATAGTGCTTAGCGATGTATATTGCATTTCCTCCCCAACCACTTCCTATTTCGAGCACATGATCTGAGGGTTGAAGATGTAATTCCGTGCACAATCGCTTATATTTTTCAAGTTGAGCCTCTTCTAGCGACATATTTTCTCTGCTGAAATAGGCACCTGAGTAAGTCATTGTGGGATCAAGGAAAAGCTGAAAAAAGTCATTATTTAGATCATAATGCTCAGAAATATTTTTTCTAGATCCCTTGAGGGTATTTGAACGTTTGATATGATAGAGTTCATTGAACCACTTCATGATATTCAATGCGAAAGCCTTTGCATTTCCTCCGGATACCAGTGCTGAACGCTCAACATTCAATAGCACCCAGCTGATTACTTGTGTGACATTATCGGTATCCCAAAGCCCATCGGTATAAGCTTCGCCGAAGCCGATATCTCCGTATAAAACAAGACGTCTGAAAAAATCCGGATGGTTAATCGTTATCGTTGCCGCAATTGTTCCGCTTCCATCACCGAATAAAACTTGTTCTCCATTAGGTAATTTAACGGTTAAAGATCCGGCATTCATTTTAGATAATTGACTGAAAACTAATTGCTGGAATAAGCTTCCTTTTCGGTCTATTGCAACGGTATTATACATATTGTTCATAATTAGAAGCCTAATTTACGAGGAATATACGAGCTTAGTTTTAAGATTGATAGGGTCTAAAGACATTTTTTTGTAATTCAGGGTTCGCCGCTTTCTTGTTGTAATTAACATTTTTGAGCCATAATTTGAAGGCCTGCCAATGAATCATCGAAATTACTTTTAATGTGATCAAAGGAAAACTGAAAAAATAATAAAGCAAATTCCTGTCGCTAAGAGGCTTTTTTTGACCATTTAACGTGCTGATAAAAAATCGCTTTCCTTCCTTATCGTAGTCGTCGATATTGATTTTTAGCCGTTGATCAGGAATCCCGATGCTAAAATCAAAAACAGTGTCAAGATCGATGAATGGAGACACATAGAAGTCTTTCGATGTATTAAGATGGAATCTGCCATCACTATAGTTTTCTGCTGATATAAAATAGGGTTTCATCTCTCTATAGGTATTGCATATTTCTACAATACAACCCAATGGCTGCTCATTTTTATCAAAACAAAAATAAAAAGAAACGGGATTAAACTGATAGCCTAGTGTGCTTAGATTAGTAAGTAGCATAATGCGGCCATCGCCTATCTCGATTCCGTTTTCTCGTAGATAGAGGCTGATTTGTTCTTTAACAGCTTTGCTGGTGTCCGGATTTTCTTTCGGAAGCTGTAGATGGTCTTTGTCTCTAAAATTGAAGAGGTTAAAACGGTTGCAACTCATCCAGCGAAGTTTACTATTCAGCATTTCCAATTCATCCAGATCAAGATAGAACATGAATATATCATAATAGAAATTATGCTGCTTGGGCGCTAGCCGATTATGCATCACACGTGCCTTGTATAAACATGAACGAAAACTGTTGGCCAGCATGATGTAAGGGGCGTGTTAAAGTTAGTAGCTGTTAACGATGTTTAAATATAGATGAATATCGCGAAATATTATATGGTGCTACAGGACAGGTTTTTTTAATAGATTACTGCACAGTTTTACGGAACTTGCAAATGCATCTTCATGAAATCCATATTTAAAATAGCTTCCGCAGAAATAGATAGGACCGTTTAGGTTTAAAGTGTCTAACTCATTTTGGGCCTTTATTGCCGGGACATCAAAAAGGGGATGTTCATAATCGAGTTCCATCAGAATCTTTTTTTCGTCGAGATCATCATGTGGGTTGATCGAAACGAAATAGTTTCTTTTGTCAGATACCTGCTGCAACTTGTTCATCCAGTAAATAGTACTTGGCTGCAGACTGCCATTTTGTTCTTTTATACGATAGTTCCAGCTGCTCCAGGTCAGTTTTGTTTTCGGCATTATACGTTCATCCGTGTGCAGAACCGCTTTATTATACTGATATCTAAAATTGGGCAATAGCTTTTGTTCTTCGTCGCTAGGGTTTTCGAGCATTGCATATGCTTGATCGGCATGGCATGCAAGAATGACTCTGTCAAAAATCTCTTGCGATCCGTCCGAAGCGCAGACTTTAACTTTTCCGTTTTCACACGATATTTTTGCTGCCTTTCTATTGACATGGATACTTTCTTTGAAAGGTTTGATTAATATTTCACGATAGGCCTGACTTCCATTATGCAGTGTATACCATTGATGCTGAGTGTCTAAGCCAAGAAAGCCGTGATTTTTAAAAAATCGAATTAGTGCAACAGCCGGAAAATCTAGCATTTGCTCCATCGGCGTAGACCAAACCGCAGAGCTCATTGGCACCAAATATTTCCATAGCATATCATCGCTGTAGCCGAATTCTTTTACATATCTACCGAGCGAATGATCCGCATACTTCGGATCATCAAGGATCATAATGCTCTCTTTATTAAAACGTGCAATCTGAGCAAGCATTTTTAAATAAGAAACATTAAAAATATTTTTTCGTTGAGCAAATAAATGATTCAAACTTGAGCCACTATATTCTAATCCGCTTGGCTCGTGCTGAACACTAAAAGACATATCAGTTTTCTTTACCGGAGCCTTTATCTGATCAAAAAGTTTGCAAAGATTTGGGTAAGTCTCTTTATTAAAAACCATAAACCCGGTATCGACATAAACTGGCTTACCATCTTCATCAACTGTTATCGTATTAGTATGACCACCAACATAAGCGTTTTGTTCATAAAAGGTAAGGTCGTCTTCAAGGTGCAGAAAATGACCACAGCCCATACCGGCAATACCGGTTCCAATAATAGCGGTTTTCAATTGATAACAGTTTTTATAAAATAAGTTACAGCATAAGTTGATAATTGTCCACCCGGACCTTTCAAATTATAATCAAATCCATGAACCGCCCAAGGCAATTGGAGCAGATAGTTTTTTACTCCATTTTGTTGCAGCTTATCTCTTAGTTTGAGACTGTGTTTTGGAGAAACCAACACATCGTTATCCCCATGAATCATTAGCGTTGGTGGCGATTTTTTACCTACGAAATATATCGGGGAGCTCGATTCATAATTCTTCGCTACCTCTTTATAAGTTCCTCCGAGATAGTTCTCCATCACGCCTCTAGAATCCATCACCAAGGGGTTAGAAGGAATAGAATATCCCCACACCATATCTGCGGGACCATAAAAATCAATCACACCTTTGATCTTTAGATCACTAAGAGTATAGGCGGCTAACAAAGCGATCTGGCCACCGGCAGATCGTCCAAGCAAGATAAAATTTTCAGAATCTATCTGCAATTCATTGGAGTTTCCGTTCAGAAATTCAATTGCATCTTTGACGTCTTCTACGGGGGCCGGATGTTTATACTCAGGTACTTTTCGATAATTCAGCGCGGCTACATGGTATCCTTGCTCAGTTAGCGCGCTATTTAGTTCAGGCAGCTGTTTACTATCCCCGCTGCTCCATGATCCTCCATGTATTACCAACACACAAGGTCTTTTACCTGCAAGTTTTGACTTATAGAAGTCAAACGTAAGTATTTTACTTCCAGCTTTTTTGTATTCAATTGGCTTATAGTCACTAATATCGACAGCTTTCAGCATTGAAAAGGCCGAAAAGGGCTTAAAAGATGGGGCTTTTCCTCCAAAAGTAGAACGTAACTCGGACTCCATCGTAGAAGCGATCATCGTTGCGCGAATAATGGGGGAAAGGAAAAGGGTCAATGAGCAAATTCCTATAATCGTTGTCAACAACGGATAATTGAAAAATGCTAATCCCAAGATTAAAACGATGACAGTGACAATAATAAACACCCACGGATACTCTGTCACGCCAACAGCGAGCAGCCATGTGTGATATGTTGGGGCAGGAAACACGCTTAACAGTGAAATCAGAAAAAGAATAATTACCGGTATCGATTTAAGCATCAACTGGTCTTTTTAAATAGATAATGACTTACTATCCATTCATTTCCTTCGTTGTAATTCCAAAGCTCGGCACAGGCCATATAGAAAAGTCGCCAATAGACCCACCATTTCACTGCCTGATCTATGCCATACGTTTTTTCAAACAATGGCATGATCTCAGCTTTGTGGTTATCCATATTGGTTAGCCAGGCCTCGGAAGTTTTAGCGTAATGAGTGCCGTTTACATGCCAGTGTTTTTCAACTTGAAGATCATTATTGAAATAAAACAGCAGATCGTCACTCGGCATGATGCCACCCGTAAAAAAGTATTTGCTCATCCAGTCCGTTTCGTCTTTGACTTCAAAAAGGTAAGCATACTCTTTATGTGTGAAAATATGGATAAAAAGGCGGCCATCTTCTTTCAAAAAGGAGGATACTTTGTTCATTAGTAGCTCATAGTTGCGCATGTGTTCAAACATCTCAACAGAAACAATTCTGTCAAAAGTTTCAAGTGTCTGAAAGCTGTTCATGTCTGCCGTAATCACGCTAAGATTGTCCAGCTTTCGTTCGCGCGCTTGCTGATCAATATGTTCTTTTTGAGTCCGAGAATTTGAAACTACCGTGAATTTGCTTTGAGGATAATTGGTGGCCATAAAAAGCGATAGCGATCCCCAGCCACAACCAAGTTCCAACACCTGCTGTCCATTTCGCAAATCAGCCCTTTCGCATGTTATCTGGAGCATGTCGCGCTCCGACGTATCAATGTCTGTCACTCCCGGTTGCCAGTAACCGCATGAATATTTTAGATGCTTCCCTAAGCAGTACTTATAGAACGTAGTTGGCACCTCATAATGCTGCTCATTTGCATCCATTGTATTCACAGCTATCGGCGATTCTTTGAGCTGCGCAATTAAGCCCATCAAATGTGCTTGTTGTTTTTCTACGTCGCCCCTATTTTCGTCTTTAAGCCTTTGTTTTAATAAATCCCGAATACCTCTTCTAAGGAGGAAGTCCGGAATTTTGTTCTGTTCCAATAATTTATCGTACCACATACTATTTGAGAAGAATTTGTTTTGATATCTGATCGAACGACGCTCAGAGTTTTTTAGGTAACCAAGGTGCAAAAACGCTTGTAGTTCGTTGATATTCTCTATATAAATCGCCTTTTGAGCGGACTGCCTGTTCTTCGTTTAAGGGGATGCCTGTCACTCTCAGTAACAGGTATAGAATTATCGCGGGACTGATTATTGCTAAGTATCCATAAGGTGATGAGAGTGCAAAAATGAAGTAGCCGACCCAAATTAACCACTCGAAAAAATAATTAGGATGCCTTGAATAGTGCCACAATCCCACATTACAGATCTTCCCTTTGTTGTTTTGATCTTTTTTAAACCGAGCTAATTGTTCGTCGGCAATTGCTTCACCACAAAGTGCAAAAAGCCATAATGCCAAACCTGCATATTCTAAAGCGCTTATTTCTGGGTCTGGGTTTACGCTGATTATAAAAAAGGGAACGGCCAATAACACGTTTGACAAGGCTTGCATTTGGAAAAACCCGAAAAATCGTTTGTCGGGATTAGGAGCCCAGTCTTTACGTAATTGCTTGTAGCGTCCTTCTTCTTCATCAATATGACCAAGCACGCGTAAAGCCAGATGGGTTCCCAACCGTAATCCCCAAAGAATGACCATTCCGCATATGAGCATCACTCGCGTTTCAAACCCTTCCGCGTAAGCGAAAACGATCAAGGCGATCACCGGAAAATTAAACGACCAGAAAATATCTACCACGCCCGCATTTTTCAGTTTTACCGCCCAAAGCCAGACAATAAACATAATTGTGCAGCAGGCAATCAAAGAATAAATCACCAGCATTGTTAAATTCTCAACCATTTCTTTTGATTAGTAAATCCTTGATTCCTTCATTAGGCTTAAGTCTAAAAAGCTCAATTATCACATATGCACAGCTAGCGATGCTTCCAAGGCAAAACATTAAAATAAGCCATAAGATTTTCCTAACTACTCCCGATTCTTTATAGCACATCCAGAGATAGATTACAAATGCATTTGCATAGAAATCCCACAAAGTTGCGCGCATCCAAGGGATCGAAGCCAGAAAATCCCATTCAGTGAAAAGATTGCTTTCAATGCTTGTGCTAATCACAATATAGCACATCCATACAAAAAGTATGCTGAAAATTATTTTTAAAACAGTAATCATAAATGTCTAATTTCCACAAATTACGAAAAATGAAGGGATGTGGATTGAATTTTTAGTGTTCATCTTAAATTTAGCTAGTTTAAATACTTTTCCTTTTTGTTAGGAGATTCCGTATATTTATATGATGTTTAGGAATATAGCTATATCGACCCTCTTGCTGGTCTACCTTACGGTTACGACGGGCTTTAGTATGGCTACCCATTTCTGTAACAATAAGGTAGTAGAAGTATCATTTAACAAAGCGGAAAATCCTAACTGCGGCGAGACGCAGAAGCAGAGGAACTGCTGCGAGGATAAACACATCACCGTTAAAGTTTCTGATAATCAGGAAGTCATTAGCAGTAATATCAATCTACAGGCTAAGAGTCTTATGCTCTTTTTGGCCCGATATCACCAACTGGTTGCTCCCGAGTATTTGACAACTCAGACTAATTTAGTTTCATATCACAGTCCGCCCATACGTCAGGGCATTCCTCTTACTATAGTTTATTCAGTTTTTCGTATTTGATTTTTGTTTTTTTTGATCGCTTAGCATGCAATGCTATCCGGTAAATTATAATGCGGTTCTGCCATATTTGGCAAAATCCTGTACTAAACAAATCGTTATAATCAAAAATGCAAAAACATGAAAACTCTAAAATTAATAGCGCTAACAGCATTCATTTTTATTTCTTTTAAATCCTCTGCGCAATTTGAAAAGGCCGAGGTACAGGTTAGTGGTTTAACATGCTCTATGTGTCAGTTAGCTACACAGAAAGCCCTTAAATCGCTCGACTTCGTAGAATATATAAAACCTGATCTGAACAAGAATATTTATGTGTTGACATTCAAAAAAGACAAGTCCGTCAATCTGGATTTAATCAGAAAGAAAGTAAAAGACGCTGGATTTTCTGTAAGTAAACTTGTTGCCACATTTAATTTCGACAGAGTAGCTGTCAGCAACGATTTTCATTATAACTACGCTGCAAATGTCTTCCATTTTATGAACGTGCCTGATAAAACCCTTGATGGCAGTGTACGTTTAACGGTAATCGGCAATGGTTTTATCCCTGCTGCTGCTTTCAAGAAATATGCTGCGGAAACCACTTATCCTTGCTATAAAACAGGTGTGATGGGTAACAAAGCTGTAGTCCACGTCACTATATAGGTCGTCGATGAGGTTCTTCTTTTTTTTAAGTGTGGCTGTTGTATATACAGCCACACTTCATGCTCAGGAGCTATACGTAGCGACCGAACCTGCTAGCAATATGCCCAGACATTCAATCGGGATTCGCCTTGCCAATGAGGGCATGTTTCAATCAGATTTTAAACATCGAACTAATCTTGAAGTGATGGTTGGTGCAAACAAGAATCTCATGCTACACGGCAGCGCATATCTTTCTGATTTTTATCAAACAGACCAAAAATTTGAAGGTCTTTCATTTTATGGGAAATATCGCTTTTTAAGTATTGACGGCATTCAACGCCATTTCAGGGGAGCGGTTTTCACTAGGTATTCTTCGGTGAGTAATCCCTTGATTAATGAAGAAATTAACCTTGAAGGAGATAATTCGGGCATTCAAGCCGGACTAGTACTCACCCAGTTGATACATAAATTAGGACTATCAGGATCAGTTAGTTATACCAAAGCGTCTGACAATAGAGATTTTGACCTGTTGTCGTCGCAAGCTGACGAAAGCATCGGCTACACTTTTTCATCGGGCTATCTGCTTTTCCCTAAGGTTTATAAAGATTATGGCCAGACGAACCTAAATTTATATTTAGAATTTTTAGGAAAATCTAATCCAAGTAGGGGAGAAAATATGATGGATATAGCACCAGCAATTCAATTTATTTTCAACAGTAAAATAAGGCTCGATGTTTCGCAACGTTTCCAGCTATGGGGTAACTTGAACCGGACAGTCGAGAATATGTATTTACTAAGGCTCGAGTATAATATATTTAACGCTCTTTAGCCGGCTATCCCTCATAGTTGATATGCGTCCCACCGCAATAGGGCCTGTTGGAGGATGCTTCACAGCGGCAAAATGTCGTCACTTTATTCTTTTGAATTCACTTTCCTAAGTGATCCTTGACGGTGATATTTCCGTTTACCATTAGCGGCCCTTCGGCATTACTTCAACAATGCTTTCTGCGGCAGTTTCGATTGGCGGGTTTGGTTCATTATTCATGTAATAAGTCAACACTCCTAAGGGGCATTTCTTAACATGATAAATGGTTTTTTCGGTAATTACTTCCATAGGCTTTATTCATGGACGATCGCGCCGATTGAAAACCTCACGCAAACTGTCTTTGACTTTCCAGCATAGAATTGAGTGGATACAAATATTGGGTTTCTAAACAATTGCAACTTCACTGTTGTCGTATTTTTGGTTATTTCTTTCATTAAATCGAAGCATCAATGCCTAAATTTAATTATTTTCTTATTAAATCCTTTGTCCTTTCAGGCTCGTACCTCAATCCCTGAGTGAGCCAATACAACAAAATAATCCTTGAATACCTGAAATTAAACGGTGAAAAAACGAGTATCCCCCCAATGATCACAGCAACATACAAATATGGACTATCCATATTCCCCGTGACGACATAAGTTAACATACCTACAGTGAGCATTTCGGCCACATTCATCGCGTAACTTACAAACATTGCAACATAGAAATATCCAAGTTCGCGTTCAAATTTCAAACCACAATGTGGACAGTTTATGTGCATGTCTTGCGACTTAAAACTGAATAGCGGGTTAATAAACATATTGCCTCTACGGCACCTCGGGCACTTTCCTTTCAAAGCCGCCGTTCCTTCAGATAATTGCATAGTACTAGGGTTTTAATTAGGCCGATTCCGTTAATCGCAAAATAGATCGGAAAATTTCATCGTTTTTATTGCAAATGTACGCAGTTAATGAATAGATCGCGGAAAATTTTGTGGATACTGCGTACTGCTTGAGATTTTTATAGTTGTTTAAACGGTCTTAGTGCTACGTAAACTGCAGTAACAGAAAAAATAATCGATGTCGGACCAATTCAGATTTCGGCAGACAAGCAGGAAACAGTTAACTTGCCCCCGTACGTCGAAGCAATATTGCTAATCGTTGGACTAGTTGTCTAGGTAGCTACATCTAAAAAACCATAGCGTTAATTTCGTCATGATTCAACTGATCTGTAAGATGTTTATTATCAGGTATTTGTGAAAATTATCAAGATTTTCACTGATTAATGATATAAATTATTAAAATTTGAAATCATAAATAGCTAAAAGCTATAGACCAACATTATTATAAGGATGAACCGAAAACTTAAAATGGGCATTATTGGCGGTGGTAAAAACGCCTTTATTGGTGCTGTGCACCGCATTGCCGCTAACATGGACGGATTAATTGAGCTTGTTTGCGGCGCACTTAGTACTGACCCAGACAATGCACGCGAAAGCGGTAGAATGCTGTTTCTTCCGGAAGACCGCATCTACCTTAATTTCGAAGAAATGATTGAAAAGGAAAGCAAACTACCTGCCGATGTACGCATGGATTTTGTTACGATAGTTACCCCCAATCATGCGCACTTTGCTCCCGCGATGCTCGCATTGGAAAGCGGTTTCAATGTTGTTCTGGAAAAGCCGATGACGTTCACATTGGCTGAAGCAAAAATGCTAAAAAAGAAGGTCGAAGAAACCGGACTCTTATTGCTCCTTACGCATACTTATTCGGGGTACCCAATGGTAAAACAGGCAAAGCAAATGGTTAAGGAAGGTGCTTTCGGTAAGATTAGAAAGGTCTATGTAGAGTATCCACAAGGTTGGTTAAGCGGCCTTACCGAAAAAGAAAATAACCCTCAAGCAGCTTGGCGTACAGATCCAGCCCGCTCGGGGATATCGGGCTGTATGGGTGATATCGGAACTCATGCAGCACACCTTGCTGAATATATCTCCGGGCTGAAGATATCTAAGCTATGTGCAGATCTCAACATCATGGTTAAAGGACGTGCGCTCGATGATGATGGAAATGTTTTACTGAGATTTGACAATGGTGCAACAGGAGTTTTGATGGCTTCGCAGGTGGCTGCCGGTGAGGAAAATGCTCTAAAAATTCGTATTTATGGCGAAAAAGGTGGCTTAGAATGGGCGCAGCAAGAACCAAACACGCTATTGTTAAAGTGGCACGAACAACCTGCACAAATACTTCGTACTGGTACCGGCTCGCTTTCTAGTTACGCTACACATAATACGCGTACTCCCGGGGGGCATCCCGAAGGATATTTGGAGGCCTTTGGTAATCTATACAGAAATTTTGCCATCGTTCTTTCATCAACAATGGAAGGGACAAAACCACCTATCGAGGCATTAGATTATCCTTCAGTGGAGGAAGGTGTCAGAGGGATGGCCTTTATCGAAATGGTAGTTAAAAGTAGTGCCAGCAATGAAAAGTGGACAAACTTTGAAGTTTAACTAGTAGAAAGATGACTTTGGCGATAATCGCTCGGAGCACATCCAAATTTCTTTCTAAAGACAGTAGCGAAATATTCGCTTGAGGAAAAACCACATTCATAGCATATCGCTTTGATGTTACGACAAGGTTCATCTAACAATAGACGTGTTGACGCGTCCAATCGGACGCTCGTGAGATATTGCATCGGGGATTGGTTGGCAATTTGCTTGAAGTAGAATACGAAACGTGTTGGCTTTAAATTGCAATGGGAAGCCATAGACTCAAGTGTCCAGGGCTCAATATAATGGTTGTTCAGATCTGCCATAAACAACTCAACAGTTCTTTTGCTTTCAGTCAACGCTTGACTTAGGTTGATTTCACCGGTTCTGAAAATATCCAATAGGTGTAGTAGAATTTCGTTAACGCATACAGCCATCCAGGATTTACTACTTTTCGATGAATCCTTTTTAAGGATGGAGCCGATCTTCTGAAAGCATTTGCGTATTTCAGCATTGATGTTCCATACGTGCTGTTCGTTTTGTCGGAGCATTTTTGTTAGCTCTTCCAAATCTTCTTTCGAGAGTATAATCCATTCCGGCCAGACCCATTCCTGATGAGGATGCCTTACACCTACATCAATTATTAGCCAGTAGAACTTTCCAGCACTTACATTTGGATTTCCAACCCGGTGCATTTGCCATGGTCGTGTAATGGTTAAATTATTGGTTGAAAGGATATAATCAGTTTTGTTTACAGAAAAAGGAATTTTACCGTTTTCGATGAACGCAATTTCAATTCCTTCGTTTTGATGCCATTTCAATCCCCAATTTTGTTGAAAAGCCGCATCCCAAAAACCAACACTGTTAATGCCCGGCAATTCATTCTCTTCCATCTTTCTGCCAGGATAATTAAATCGCCCCCAGGCTTCCATATGCAGCAAGTTTTTCCGTGCAGCCTCTTTGAGAGGCCTACAGTTATCGGCAAAGCTTACTTTTCCGTTATTCTCAATATGAGGATGATTATTTTTCGCTGCTATCATAAACTACTTCACCCTAAATTTAGCAATTAGAATAGATTTAGGTGTATGAAAACGTATTAAAAATTAAACACTGAGCTAATTTAAATAAAAATATTGGGCGTTAAGCGTATGATTGAATCGAAAAGAATCGATCTAAATTTATTCTTTAATTTACCTGTAATTTTTCTAAATTGATACGTAATTTAGGACTTATAAACCAAGCTTAAAAAGTCATGATTATTGTGGCGCGTAAAGCTATTTTTTAAACAGGTAAGCAGAAAACTTATTTATGCAAACACTTAAAGGGCCGGGAATTTTTTTAGCGCAATTTCTAGGGGATGACGCCCCATTTAACACTCTCGAATCAATATGTAAGTGGGCAAAGGATATTGGTTTTGTAGGTGTACAAATACCTTCATGGGATAGCCGCTGCATTGATCTTCAGAAAGCTGCTGAAAGCAAAACATATGCGGATGAAATTAAGGGCATTGTTAATTCAGCAGGGTTAGAAATAACAGAGTTATCTACCCATTTACAAGGGCAATTAATTGCTGTTCATCCAGCATATGATACTATGTTTGATGGTTTTGCACCACCACAGTATCATAATAACCCTAAGGCAAGAACTGAATGGGCTGTGCAACAATTAAAATATGCCGCGAAGGCTTCTAGGAACCTTGGTCTAGATGCACATGCAACTTTTAGTGGGTCTTTGTTGTGGCACACCGTATATCCATGGCCGCAACGTCCGGTGGGTCTAGTGGAAACGGGTTTTAAAGAACTCGCAAATCGTTGGCTACCAATATTAAATGCCTTCGATGAGTCTGGCGTAGATGTCTGTTATGAAATTCACCCGGGTGAAGATCTGCATGATGGGATCAGCTATGAGATGTTCCTCGAAAAAGTTGACAATCATCCAAGAGCATGCCTTTTGTATGACCCCTCTCACTTTGTTTTACAATGTCTTGACTACCTTTCGTATATTGATCATTATCATGAGCGCATCAAAATGTTTCATGCGAAGGATGCCGAATTTAATCCTAGTGGGAAACAAGGCGTGTATGGTGGTTTTCAAAGTTGGGTTGACAGAGCCGGAAGATTCCGATCGCTTGGCGACGGTCAAGTGGATTTCAAAGCCATTTTCAGTAAATTGGCAGCATATGATTACAAAGGATGGGCAGTGCTCGAATGGGAATGCGCCATTAAGCATCCGGAAGACGGCGCGAAAGAAGGCGCAGTCTTTATAAAAGACCATATCATCCGAGTGACTGAAAAGGCTTTCGATGATTTTGCTTCTACCGGAAGTAACGAGGCCTACAATAGAAAAGTATTAGGTATTTATTAACTTATTATTAAACCAAAAAATGAAAAAAGTCCTTCAATTTTTCCTTCTATGCTTTACGGTACTGATGATTTCAGATGCCGAGGCATCTTCAGCCAAACCAAAGAAAATTTTAGTGTTTACTAAAACGGGGACAACTCCTAGTGGCGGAAGAGCTTACCGCCACAATTCAGCAATCAATTCCGGCACAAAAGCTATTCAGCAATTGGGCTTGGAAAACAATTTTATAGTAGATACAACTGAAAATTCCACAAAATTTAATATCGAGAATTTAAAGCAATATCGTGCAATCGTTTTCTTGTGTCCAACGGGTAACGTACTTAATGAACAAGAACAGCGCGCATTTCAGCAATATATACAAGCTGGCGGTGGTTTTGTAGGCATCCACGCTGCTGCAGATGCAGAATATGAGTGGCCTTGGTATGGGGAATTAGTAGGCGCATATTTTGGTGATCATCCACAAATCCAAGAAGCTGTTTTTAACGTAATTGATGCGAGTAATATTGCAACTAAACATTTACCTCAAGTTTGGAAGAGAAAAGATGAGTTGTACAATTTCAAATGGCTATATAGCGGCATTAATGTACTTATAACAATTGATGAAAACAGTTATAAAGGCGGTAAGAACGGAGAATACCATCCAATGAGTTGGTATCATGAGTATGATGGCGGAAGATCGTTCTACACAGAAATGGGGCATGACAATACTTCGTACGCCGATCCTGTCTACATGCAACATATTTTGGGTGGAATTAAATATGCAATGGGAGCAAAGCCACAAGACGCATTATCTGTGGTACTTAAATAATTAAAGACTAAAAATTGAAATAACCATGAAAACTAAATTTAAGGTTTTAGCTGTTCTGAGTTTATCCATGTTCATATACATGTGTAAAGCGCCTCAGCAAGCTGCCTGGACGCCTGTAAATTCTCGTCCCACTTTTGATCCAAATCCTTCAACGGCTTATTTATCGCCTGAAGAGAGTATGAAAAAGATTTATTTACCAAAAGGCTATCATCTTGAATTAGTAGCAAGTGAGCCAATGATTTCGGAACCTGTAGTTATCGCTTGGGACGGTAATGCAAGAATGTACGTAGCAGAAATGAACACTTACATGCAAGATGCCGACGCCACAGGCGAGCAAGAGGCGAAAAGTAGAATTTTGCTTCTTGAAGACACTAATAACGATGGAAAGATGGATAAAAGTTCTGTTTTTATAGATAATCTTTTGCTTCCGCGGATGATGGTTTGTATCAACAATGAATTATTAGTTAACGAAACAAACACAATTACCATCCATAGCTACAAAGACACAAACGGCGATGGAAAAGCCGATCAGAAAAAGGTAGTTTATGAAGATGCAAAATATCGCGTAAATGATGCGAATATGGAGCATCAGCGCACCGGGCTTGATTGGAACTTAGATAATTGGATGTACATTACTTATGACGCCGTACGGTTCCGTTATAAAGATGGAATGCTCAAGGCAGACTCTATCCCGAGTGGTTCAGGTGGTCAGTGGGGCTTAACTCATGATAATTATGGACGTTTATTTTATTCTAATGCGGGAGCTGAAAACCCGGCTGTCCGCTTTCAGTTAAATCCGATGTACGGAGCACTTGATTTTAATGACCAATATACAACTGAGTTTGCAGAAGTTTTTCCAATTATCGCAACTCCTGATGTTCAGGGAGGATTGATAAGACTTCGTCCGGATAGTACTTTAAACCACTTTACAGCTTCGAGCGGTCAATCAATTTATCGTGGTAACACCTACCCGGAAGATATGCAGGGCGATCTTGTTATTTGTGAGCCTGTTGGACGACTTATCAGAAGAGCTAAAGTGCTTAACGTAAAAGGAAAGACTACTTTGCAAAATGCTTATTACAGACAAGAATTCATTTCTTCGTCCGATGTAAACTTCCGTCCTATGAACTCCTATACCGGTCCGGATGGAAACCTATACATTGTTGATATGCATCGCGGTATTATTCAACAAGGAAATTGGACTAGACCGGGATCTTTTTTACGGAAGGCAATTGATCAAAAAGGACTAGCAAAGAATATCGGTCATGGACGTATTTATAGAGTAGTTTACGATGGATACAAGGAGTCACCTAAGCCGAATATGTTAAACGAGCCGGCTTCTAAGCTAGTTACATATCTTGATCATCCAAATGGTTGGTGGCGTGATAATGCTCAAAAGCAGATTGTTGCTTTAAATGACAAGTCTGTGGTTTCTGATTTAAAACAAATAGCATCAGGAAAACAAGCTACGCTGTCTAAGACTCCGTCGGCACTTGCAAAGATTCATGCAATGTGGACACTTGAAGGACTCGAAGCAACTGATAAGAATGTATTATTTAGTGCTTTGAAAGACGCTAATGCTCAAGTAAGAAAAACAGCAGTATGGATCAGCGAACCATTCATCAAAAATAATGATGAACAAATGATAGCGGCCCTTGGTCTGTTGAAAGATGACCCAAGTTACGACGTGCGGGTACAACTTATGCTGTCTCTAAACTATAGCAAATCGGATCAGGCAAAGAATTTCGTGAAAAGTATTGTTGATAACAACAAGGACAATCCGATGATATCGACAAGCTATGCGACTTTAGAAAGAAACGAGAATGTTAAAACATACGGTAGCAGACTGGGAACCTTAACCGCAGAAAATCGTAAAGTTATCTTGGAAGGCGCCACCACATTTAGGTCGCTTTGCGGTAGCTGTCATGGTACTGATGGTAAAGGAATAACTTTAGCCGGCACCAACACTTTTACTGCTCCTCCATTAGTAGGTTCAAGGCGTCTTACCGACAAAAACACAGTTATACGGGTTCTACTACATGGACTTACTGGGCCAGTAGATGGCAAAACATACGCCAGTAATCTAATGCCTTCAATGGCCGCCAATAACGACGAATGGATCGCATCAGTATTAAGTTATGTTCGATTCGAGTTTGGTAATATGCGTGGTGGTGGCGGTGCAGCGACTATTGCCGGTGTAGGCGCACCAAATACTAGAAATGCAGTTCCTACTATTGCTGCTCCGCAGGCTCCGAGAGGAGGTGGTGCGCCAGGAGGTCCTGGAGGAGCTCGCGGTGGTGCTCCTGCAGGTGCAGCAGCATTCCAAAATTCACCTTTTGTAACGGCAGACGACATAAAGGCAATAAGAGCTTCAAATACTAGCAGGACTACCCCTTGGACGATAGAGGAACTTGAAAAAGTCGCTAACTAAAATTTATATCTGCTAGGCAAACAAAGACTAGCAGGTTTTTGAACGTAAGTTGTCAATTTATCAACGATAGTATATCTGAAAGACTACTATTAGTGAGCACTTAAAGTTGATAATTTGATTTAGATTCCATTTAAATGAACTTTTACAAGTCTTCGCGAGATAATCGCGAAGACTTTTTTATTATAATGCCTACATCGAAGGCTACCTATCTATATGTTCTATTAGATAGGTATAAGCGGTTAAGTTAATAGTATTTAACCTGCTCCATATTTAAAGCATCGTCATGACAACAAAAAGTGTAGCTAAAATCAAACTTCGTATCAAGAGCATGGGATTTACACTTTTGAAATCGCATCTCGTAATAATCGTATTAGAAGAAAAAAGTACTATACCTTCGGCAACTTTGGCGTATACGATGAACGGAATATTTTTAAGAGCGTGAGTAGTAGACAAGCAGAGTAGAAATTTATTTCTGGGATGCCATGGGGCGAAGGTATCGAGATTAATTCTGGTAGAGAACTCAGCGCTGCTTGTGAGGACATTCAGTAATACAACCCTATTAATGTTTTAAGTTAAATTTCTTTGAAGATCTCGTTTGTGAGTGGTTTGCATAAAAAAGCTGAAACCAGCTTGTTTTGTCTAATTTCTTTAAAATCTTGAGGATTTAGGGACGAGGACAAAACATAGATTTTGATTTTGCTCTCTTCAAAGCCTACAATTTGATCAAGGGCACTCAAAAAATCAAACCCATCCATTATAGGCATACGGATATCCAAGAATAGTACTTCAGGGAGATTATTTTTTAGAATTGATTCTTTGATATATTCAATCGCCTCAACTGGAGGTTGAACGATGATGGTTTCTGCATAATTATTGCTCTCCAGTACTCGAATATTTATCTGATTGTCGATGTAGCTATCATCAACTAACAGAGCGGTTTTGTATCGGTATGAATATCCCATAATCGCAATGGAAATGCTTCAATTTAAGTGTTGGAATATTTAATTTAGATTCAATGTGCCCGCTAATTCTTTTAAAGATATCTCGGCGAGTTTAGCAAGGTATTGCGCATTGGTGTATCGCACACTTGCATCCACATAGTTCCGTTGCGCAACTCTAAAATCAACCGGTGCTATACTCCCTAATCTAAATCTTTCTAATGTTATATCTAGATTCTGCTTAGCAATGGCAGTATTAGATTCTTCTAATTTTACAAGTTCAAGGTTTGCTAGGTATGTCTGATAGAGCGCTGAAAGCTGTGCAATAATACTTTGATTTTGTCGCTCATAATCAAGTTTTGCACTCTCAATTTGAACAGCTGCATTTCTTTCATTTCTTTTTTGAAGGAACCCATTAAAGACGTTAACAGAAGCGTTTAAGCCGTATGAAAACCCCTGCCCACTTGATTTTGTCGCAAAACCTAAAGCGGATCGAGAACTCGTGATGATGTAACCGGTCGTCAAGTTAATATCAGGATATCGATTAGCTTTCACTTGTTTGAAGTTGAGTTCTGCAAGTCTTCTATTAATAACTGCGGTTTGTAATATTGGATTTTGATCTGACGCTAAAGAAATTAAGTTACCTAGTGTTAAGGAGCTATCAATTACTACTGTGGGCGTAACCGTGAATTCAGTATTAACGTCGCGTGCAAGTAGTTGATTCAGAGAAATTTGAGTATTGCGATATAATGCGCGTTGCCTCAATAAGTTCGTTGTATCTGTGTTTAAATCTACATTTGCTGCCAGCACTTCAAGCTTCGCTGCCTTACCGATTTCAAATCTGCTCTGTGCAGTTTGCATTCGCAACCTTGATATCTTAATAGCAGTATCCGTAGCACTTAGTTGTTGTTGCTGTTGTACAAGGTCATAATAGGTACTGATTACATCAGCAACTGTGTTGAGTACTGTAAGCTTTAAGTTCGTCTCCCCAAGGTTTTGGAACTCTTTCAGTTGTTCGTAACGTACAAACATCTCAAATCCGTCAAATACACGCCAGCTAAGGTTTGTACCGTAATTAAAGTTTGAATTCTTTGCCCCCCTTCGGTCTGTTGTTACTCCAGTTGCTGTCGTTTGCGAGCTATTCTGTATACTATTGTTATTTGTAAGAGTTGCCCCTACTACTGGAAGCATCCCTGCATTTGCCCGACTTACATTGGTTTTAGCAATAGTTAAATCATTGGACGTTAATTTGATATCGTAGTTGTTGTTAAGGGCAATACTTACGGCCTGTTCAAGTGTTAACCTTTCCTGGGCATTCAGTATCGAAAAAGACGAAAAAAATATTGTTAAGATATATATATATGCTATTTTTTGTTTCATAAATTAAGCCTTGGTTAATTCTAATTTCTCCTTTTTCATTTTGTCTTCTGCATCCTTAAAATCAGAATTATCTTTCATGTCTTTCGACCACATTCCGTAAATAGCCGGAATGACGAATAAAGTAAGGATAAGTGAGAACAGGGTTCCGCCGATAATTACGATACCCATGCTCATTCTGCTTTTTGCGGCCGCTCCCAATGCCATTGCAATTGGCAAGGCTCCTAGAGCAATAGTGATACTGGTCATTAAGATGGGTCTTAAACGAGCCTCCGCAGCCTCTTGAATAGCCACTTTCACCGGCCTCCCTTGTTCTTTTAAATGATTGGCGAATTCTACTATCAAAATACCGTTTTTCGTTACCAGCCCGATGAGCATGATTGTTCCTATCTGACTAAAGATATTCCAGCTTTGGCCGAATAACCATAGGGATAAAAAGGCACCCGCAACCGCCATAGGGACTGTTAAAATGATAATCATCGGATCAACAAAACTCTCAAACTGTGCGGCAAGTATTAGATAAACTAATAATAGTGCCAAGCCGAATGCAAAAGCAGTGTTAGAGGAGCTTTCTTGAAAATCTCTCGATTCGCCACTCAAGTCTGTTGAAAATGTATCATCAAGTGTTTTAGCTTTTGCTCTATCCATTGCGGCAATTCCGTCTGCAATACTCTTTCCAGGAGCTAAGCCGGCAGAAACTGTAGCGGACATGAAGCGATTATTGTGGTAAAGTTGCGGCGGACTGCTTCTCTCTTCAATGTTAACTAAGTTGTCTAATTGAACAAGCTCCCCCCTGTTGTTCCGTACAAAAAGTGACGTTACATCAAGAGGGTCATTCCGGTCTGCGCGATCGTATTGTCCAATTACCTGATATTGTTTTCCGTTCATGATAAAGTAAGCAAAACGTTGTCCGCTTAACGCAAATTGAAGCGTTTGAGCAACATCCAGTACAGAAACGCCAAGATTTTTTGCTTTGTCTCTATCTAAAGAGATATTAATTTCCGGCTTGCTGAACTTTAAATTTGCGTCTACGTTTACAAGGGTTGGATCGGCACTTGCTTCTTCTACGAATAAGGGTAATTTCTCCCTCAATTTTTCGAAATTTGGTGCTTGAATAATATAGGAAATTGGCTGTCCTCCTCTTCGATTTACAGATATAGTTGGTTGTTGAGAAACAGACATCCTCGCTTCACTATAACGACGAGTAATTCTCGTTAAGTGATCTGCGACATCTTTTTGTGATCTTTTGCGATTTTCTGGTTCCACTAAGCGAATCCGAAGCGAGCCACTATTCGTCGACCCACCGCCACCGCCACCGCCACCGCCCATACCACCGACCATTGTCAAATTAATATTCTTTTCAGGAATCGAGTCGTTGATCATTTCGCTTAACCTAGAAACAAGATCTTCTGTGTAGTCGTATGACGCTCCTTCCGGTCCTGTCACGTTTAGACTGACATAACTTCTATCATCATAAGGTGCTGTCTCTTTTTGGATATTCATCCATATAAGTGCCGTTAATCCTAAACAAGAAAGAAGAATTGGGTAAGCAACCCATTTCTTCTGCAGAAATCCCGACAGCGATTCAGCATAGCTCGTTGTCATTTTCACAAAATAGGGCTCAGTAATCCTATAGAACTTAGATTTCTTTTCGTTATCCTTGCCCTTCATCAGGAAGGCGTTTAACATAGGAGTAAGCGTCAATGAAACGAAGGCAGATATTAGTACGGCTGCTGCAATCACGACCCCAAATTCTCGGAACAAACGACCGACAAAACCCTCCAAGAAAATTACCGGCAGGAATACTGCCGCAAGGGTTACAGAGATTGAAATTACCGCAACAAAGATTTCATTAGAACCGCGAATAGCGGCCTCCACCGGACTAAATCCTTCTTCTAGTTTTTTGAATATATTTTCTGTTACCACGATTCCATCATCGACCACCAATCCGGTTGCCAATACAATTGCTAAAAGTGTTAACACGTTTATCGAGAACCCAAATAGGTACATGATAAAAAATGTTGTGATCAAAGAAACTGGTATATCAATCAGCGGACGGAAAGCTATACTCCAATCGCGGAAGAATAAATATATTACTAGAATAACAAGAATCAGGGATATTAAGATTGTTTCTGCAACCTCCGTTACCGATCTTCTTACAAACAAAGTGTTATCTAGGGCAATGTTTAGTTTTAGATCCTTTGGAAGATCTTTTTCCACTTCTGCATAGCGTTGATAGAATGCGTCAGAAATGTCCAAATAATTTGCTCCGGGTTGGGGCACTATCGCAAGTCCCACCATAGTCGTTCCAGACTCGCGCAAGGAAGTCTCTTCATTTTCCGGACCAAGTACAGCAGTCCCAATATCGCGAAGCTTTACGATGTTGTCGCCCGAGGACTGGATGATCAGATTATTGAATTCTTCTTCTGTAGTTAAGTTGCCAACTGTTTTTACGGTAAGTTCCGTTGCGTCGCCCGATAATTTCCCCGAAGGTAATTCGACATTTTCTCTGTCAAGCGCATTTCTTACATCTAAAGCGGTCAGGCGATACGATGCCAACTTGCCCGGATCGATCCAAATACGCATCGCATATCTTTTTTGCCCCCATATTGTTACACCGCTTACTCCCGGAATGGTTTGTAGTTTCTGCGAAATGACATTTTCTGCGTAATCGCTTAGTTCCAAGGCATTGCGAGTTTCACTCGACAAAGTCATGGTCATAATCGGCTGGGAGTCTGCATCAGCTTTACTTACAGTGGGCAATCCGTTAAGATCTCTCGGAAGGGAACCGCTGGCTTGCGAAACTTTGTCTCGCACATCATTAGCCGCTTCTTCTAAATTTTTATCTAAATTAAATTCTACTGTAATATTACTCGATCCTTGATTGCTCGAAGAAGAAATGTTTCTGATACCATCGATACCGTTGAGGGCTTTTTCTAATGGTTCTGTGATCTGCGATTCGATAACGTCAGAGTTAGCGCCAGGGTATGAGGCTCTTACTGAAATTATCGGAGGATCAATGGAGGGGTACTCACGAATGCCTAAATAACTAAATCCAATAATTCCAAAGAGTACCAAGGTTAGATTCATGACTATCGCTAGAACCGGCCGTTTTATACTAATCGACGATAAACTCATACCTCAGAGAAATTTAATTTTTAACAATTTTTGTTCTAACCGACGCGTCGGATTTTAAAGACATCATTCCTGTTGTTAAAACGGTGTCTCCAACTTTTAACCCTGAAGTCACTAGAATTTCTTTTTCAGTTCTAGTATCAGTTTCAACCATTACTTCTTTTGCCTTACCGTTCTTACTTATAAACACTTTTTTACCCTTTAACACAGGCACGATCGCTTCAGTTGGAATTAAGATAGCATTTGAAATTGTTGACAATGGCAGGTCTATTTTTGCAAATAAGCCAGGAAGCAGTTCTCCGTTCGGATTAGATGCTCTCGCGCGCAATTGTAAGGTTCGGGTGGAAGCTTCTATCGATGGTTCGACTGCAAATACCGCTGCTTTATAAGTCTTGTTTGAACCTGCAACTGAAAAAGTAAATGACGTGTTCACTTTAACTTGTCCGGAATATTTTTCAGGAACAGAGAATGTGAGCTTCACAGGATTAATGCTGACTAGATTCGCAATGATTGTTGCAGGAGTAATATAGCCCCCGTTTGAAATAGAGCGTAATCCTATTTTTCCACTGAAAGGAGCACGAACTTGAGTTTTAGCAATTTGAGCACGTATTAATTGAGTCTGAGCTTGTAACGCTCTTAAATCCGCTAAGGCAACATCATATTCTTCTTGACTAATTGCTTCCTTCTTTAAAAGGAGGCCTGCCCGGTTGGAAGTTTCTTCGGCCAGTTTCTGTCTTGTATTCGCCTGGGCAAGTTGTGCCTGCAACTCAGAATCGTCTATTTTTAATAATAGCTGCCCTTTGCTAACATTTGCACCTTCTTGAAAATACAATCCTCTGACCAAACCAGAAACTTCAGTACGTATTTGAACTTGTTCATTTGCTTCAATTGAACCCGAAACTAAGATTGAGTTTGAAAATGAAACTGCTTTGACCACAATTGCATTTACACTTACCGGAGGGCCACCACCGCCTGGTCCGCCATTTCTTGCGCCGCCGCTTGGTCCGCCGCCTCTTTGACCACCTCCTGCCGCGCTACCACCGCCACCTGCCGCAGCACTTCCGCCTGCACCACCACCACCGCCGGGTCTACCACCGCCACCTGCTCCGCCTTGCCCGGTTGAACTATTTTGTGAAAGACGATAGCCTGCCAGTGCACCAAAACCCACAAGAAGTACTGAGTAAAAAATATATTTGAATTTCATGTCTTATTTATAGCTCTACTAAAATTTAATTCTGTGTAAATATATCGATTGATTAGAAGGTTTTCTAGATCTTGAAAACGTCGGAAGATGATCTTCCGCTAGTGACAATCTTATATGGAGTAATTATTGTTGGGTAAAGGTGATCGGAATATTGGCAAAGATTCTTCATGCTGCTAAATCCATCGTTTTTATAATTATTTTAATTCTTTAACGTTTTCGTTCGTGGTTAGACGGTATGTTCGAGCTAAAGTTTAATTGCTTTTTTAAGGTTCTTATAAAGATTTATCAATGCATGCTAAACATAGCGTCGAAGAATCTGAAAAGTACTCTGAAGGCCTTTTTTAGCTCATTTTTGACGAATTGTCAATGTCTAAAAAGCGCCTGACACTTTGGTAAAGTTAAAAAGAAATGCCTAAACACTACTAAAAATAAAAAGTAGCAATCAAATGTAATTCACGATGCCAAAAAAAAGCTCTTATGCCAAATTTAAATTCTTAATAATTAGCTATTTACTTGTATCAACTATTTTACAGCTCAGTAAATCTCTTATTGATGCATTAAACCGAATTAAATTATAAAAACTTATTTTTGTTGAAATAATTCTGGCATCATGAGAGCGCGGCTATTTCTTAAACTTTTTTTTCTTCTTTTTTCTATGACTCAGTCTGTTATTGCAATAGCCCAAAATAAAATTGCTTTTGACGTTTCCTTTTCTGAACCTCAGGCTCATTATGCAGATATTAAAATGGAGATATCTGGTCTGAAGCGAGACTTCGTCGATATTAAGATGCCGGTATGGGCACCGGGGTCCTACCTTGTCAGAGAGTTTTCGAAGAATGTTGAAAATGTGGCTGCTGTGAACCAATCTGGCGACCAAGTTTCAGTAAAAAAAATCAACAAAAATACCTGGCGTATCAATTCTGCCAAATCTGAAAAAATTACGGTCAGTTACAAAATATACGCATTTGAGATTTCAGTTCGCACAAGCTTCGTAGATGCCGCGCATGCATTCTTATCTCCAACCGGTGTATTTATGTATGTGGATGGCTTAATAAAAAATCCAGTTACGGTTACCATCAAACCCTATTCTACCTGGAGTAAGATATCTACCGGAATGGAGCCTCAATTAGGATTGGCTAATACATTTTATGCACCCGACTTTGATATCCTTTATGACTCGCCAATAGAGATAGGCAATCAGGATATTTTTGAGTTCGATGCTGCCGGCGTAAAGCACGAAGTTGCAATGTATGGAGGCGGTAATTATGACAAAGAACGTCTGAAAATTGATATGGCAAAAATCGCCGAAGAGGAAACAAAAATTTTCGGCGAAAATCCTAATAAAAGATACGTGTTTATCATACATAATTTTACTGCCGGCGGAGGAGGAATAGAGCATTTAAATTCAACTGTTTTAGGGGCTTCGCGATTTGCATACGGAAGTGAAGCCGGATACAAAGGATTTCTCGGACTGGTGGCTCATGAGTATTTTCATTTATGGAATGTAAAAAGACTGCGTCCGAAAGCTTTAGGGCCTTTTGATTACGATCAAGAAAACTATACCACCAACCTCTGGATAGCAGAGGGCTTCACGTCATATTTCGATAATATGGTTCTTCAACGCGCCGGCTTTAATTCTCCAGATCAATATCTTGCCAATATGGCAAATACGATTAGCGCCGTCGAAAATCAACCTGGTGGAAGGGTGCTCCCTGTGAGCGAAGCAAGTTTTGATGCATGGATTCGCTATTATCGGCCCAACGAGAATTCTGGCAACTCGGGCATCTCTTATTACGATAAGGGGGAAGTATTAGGGATGCTATTTGACCTCGAAATTTTGAACGCTACCAAAGGAGAAAAAGGCTTAGATGATGTGATGAAGGCGATGTATGATGAATATTATAAGAAACTTAAGCGCGGATATACCGACGAAGAATTCAGGGCGATGGCCGAAAAGATTGCTGGCAAATCTTTAGATAAAATTTACAATGAGTATGTCAACGGAACACAGCTTATTGATTTAAATACCTATGCTAGTTATGCTGGTTTAAGGGCGATAAACGACAATGCCGGCAAAAGTGAACCCTATTTTGGAATCGCCGCTATTGCAAGGGAGGGTAAAATATTTGTGTCGAATGTGTCGAGGGGAAGCGCTGCTTGGAAATTCGGACTAAATACCAATGATGAGCTAATCGCCATAAATAATCAAAGAATATCATCCGTAAATGATCCAGCGTCAATAATTTCTACAAAAAAAGTAGGTGATAAGATCAATGTGACCGTGGCTCGAGATGGAATTTTACAAACATTGGAATTGACTTTAGGGGCCAATCCAAATGTAAAATATCGGTTCGAAGCCCTTCGTAATGCATCTGCAGAACAGTTGGCCGTAAGAAAAAACTGGCTTTAGATATAATCCTATTTTAGCGAGCTTAGAAGGTATAGCGTAAAGACATGCCGAGTCCTTCGCCTTCGAATCCTGTATCTGGAGTTAGGTCGATTGCCGGTTTCCAGTCCAAGGATATATTAATAGGAGCATCAGTGAATTTATAATCCAGTCCCAACGCTCCGTCTATCTTAAACTTGAAATCACATTCGTCGGTTGCTTTGTCTTTGTGTGATCCAATAGAACCGCCAGCGCCATAATACCAGCTAAGGCCATCTACATTAGGAAAACTCGTAATCGGCGCATGTACTTCGTATAATCCCGTTAGAACAAAAGTTGAGTAGCTCTTTGTAGAACGTAAGTTTAAAATTGCATCAATTGCATGCCTATTGGTAAAGTAAGTTTTGAACGTAATTCCGTTGCTTGCGCCAAATCGTCCGCCAATTGCGCTTTTATATTGCTGAGCGTTTGCATCAATTGAAGCAAATAGGAATAACGTACCAAAACAGATAAAAACGTATTTTTTCATGCTATGTGTTGTAAAAGGTTCAAAAAGTAGAACCGGAAATTTTATTTGAACAATTAAACGTTTTGAAAGTTTAGTTGACGAGGTATCTTTAACGATATTAATAGTTGTTTCTGTGAAACTAATTTAAAACGCTTTTGTTAAATTTGAGAAAGACCCCTAATTGGATGTTACCTATAATCCGAATATTCGATCTTCTTCCTATCAGCAAATCTACTTACCCTAAAGACGATTTAGTCTGTGGAAAAGTTGCAGGTAAATGGAAGTTGTACTCAACAGAAGAATTTGTCACACTTGCAGATGCGTTAAGTAGGGGCCTGCTTTTATTTGGGATCGCCAAGGGAGATACTGTTGCAATTATGTCTGCAAACAGACCGGAGTGGAATATTGCCGACTTCGGTATCATGCAGACGGGTGCGGTTGTTGTTCCGATGTATCCCACCTTAGCAGAAAATGATATTAGGTTTATTCTGAAAGATGCTGCAATTAAAACGATTTTTGTAGCTGATAAACTTCTATTCGACAAATTAAATGCGATCAAAAAAGAGTTAGATTCCGATCTGAACATCTTCACCTTTGATAAAGTTGATGGGGCTAAAAGCTGGCAAGAGATGCTGGATGCCGGGATGGCAAATGGACAGATTGAGCTAGAAGAATATCGAGAAAAGGTTGCTCCCGAAGATACCCTAACGCTGATTTACACATCAGGCACGACCGGAACACCAAAGGGCGTAATGTTGACACATCAAAATCTAGTAAGCAACGTCGTTTCTTCTTCAGTAATGTATCCAGACGGATTTAAGAAAGCGTTAAGCTTTTTACCTATTTCGCACATCTTTGAACGGATGGTTATCTACATGTATTTCTACCGTGGGATTTCCTTGTATTATGCCGAAAGTATGGAAACTATTGTTGCAGATATTGGGGAAGTGAAGCCTGATGGATTTACAACGGTTCCAAGGCTCCTGGAAAAGGTTTATGATCGAATTGTTGCAAAAGGATCTGAGTTATCTGGAATAAAACGTAAACTATTTTATTGGGCATTAAATCTGGGGTTGAGATATGAATTAAATGGCCGAAATGGTTGGTGGTATGAGTTGCAGCTCTTTTTTGCAAACAGATTAATTTTTAATAAATGGCGGGCCGCTCTAGGCGGGAATATTTTAGCCTTGGTATCGGGTGGAGCAGCATTGCAGCCCCGTTTGGCACGTGTCTTTTGGGCGGCTCAAATACCTGTTTTAGAAGGGTATGGATTGACCGAGACTTCGCCTGTTATTGCCGTTAACGGACTTGGAAAAGATGAAGCTTCGTTTGGATCTGTAGGAAAGCCGATAAAAGATGTGGAAGTCAAAATTGCAGAAGATGGTGAGATACTTTGTAAAGGACCTAACGTAATGAGTGGTTATTTTAACAGGCCCGATCTAACCGCTGAGGTGATTGACTTGGATGGTTTTTTCCATACAGGTGATATCGGCATACTAACAGCTGAGGGATTTCTGCGTATTACTGATCGGAAAAAGGAAGTATTTAAAACCGCAGGAGGTAAATATGTTGCCCCTCAAGCACTTGAAAATAAGTTTAAGGAATCTATATTTATCGAACAGATTATGGTTATTGGTGAGAACCGCCGCTTCCCGGCTGCACTCATTGTGCCTTCATTTGATACAGTAAAAGAATGGTGCAAGCGAAAGAATATTCCTTTTACCACTCGAGAAGAAATTTTAGCTAATCCTCAGGTTATAGCTAAGTTTCAAGGCGAAGTGGATCGGCATAATAAGGATTTCGGACATTGGGAACAGATCAAAAAATTTGCCCTTTTACCTAAAGAATGGACTATAGAGGGAGGAGAGCTTACGCCGAAGCTTAGTTTCAGAAGAAAAGTAATTCTTGAAAAAAATGCTGTTGTCATCGAGGGGTTGTACGCCTTTCAATCCTAATTCTCTGTTAGATCAACCACAAACCCGCTGGAAGAAACCCGCGGTTGATCAATGCTATTGACCATTAGCGTTGCTGATCCGTTGTCAGAAACATCTAAAATCAGGTTGCTTACTTTCCTTTACGTCTTTTGGCGTAATAATTACTTGCCATCTATTTTTCTTCCGCGCTGTTCAAGTTCTAAGCAAAGGCAGGGGAGATAGATAGCATTAAAATAGCGAATACGACGGCGCCGATTTTGGGCTTTGCTTTAAATCGTCCCATGTCTTTTTTATATAGAACGTTCAAATTCTATACGATTGTGTGTGGATGGAAATATTGGGGAATGAAGACGGAAGTGTGAGGACTGAGAACAGAAGTAGGGGTCTGAGAGCTAATACACAAAATCCTTAAACCATTTTCCATAGACCTTTTGCAGACCCTTTATGCGTTTCGCATAGCGAAACGCAATACTCGCTACTGCTCAATCACAAAGCTGCTAAGCGTGATGAATTGCTTAACGCGAGCTTCAACTTCTTCGTCTTTCAGACTTTTGATCCTTTCGGTGCCAAATTTTTCAACGCAGAACGAAGCAAGTGCCGAACCGTAAATAATCGCATTCTTCATGTTATTGAAGTTGATAGTCCCAACTTTAGCCAGGTAGCCGATAAAGCCGCCTGCAAATGTATCGCCCGCACCGGTTGGATCGAACACTTCTGCAAGTGGCAAAGCCGGTGCAGAAAAGATCAGATCTTCATGGAAAAGGAGAGCTCCATGTTCGCCTTTTTTTATGATAAGGTAGTTTGGGCCCATTTGAAGAATCTTTTTTGCAGCTTTTACAAGCGAGTACTCACCGGATAGCTGACGGGCTTCTTCGTCATTAATAGTCAGTACATCAACCAGCTTCAATGTTTCAAGAAGATCATTTAGCGCAATGTCCATCCAAAAGTTCATGGTGTCCATTACAATGAGTTTTGGGCGTTTTGTTAAACGTCCGATAGTAGTTTTTTGGACCTGTGGAGTAAGGTTGCCAAGCATTAGGAACTCGCAGTCCTGATAAGAAGCTGGAATAATCGGATCAAATTCAGCCAAAACGTTTAGTTCAGTTGCAAGGGTATCGCGACTGTTCATATCATTATGATATTTGCCCGACCAGAAAAAAGACTTCTCTCCATTTTTCACTTGAAGACCTTCGACATCGATACCATGGTCTTTAAATGCCTGAATATCTTCCGAATGGAAATCATCGCCCACTACTCCAACAATCTTCACCTTATCATAAAAGTATGAGGCGGCCAAGCTTGCATAGGTGGCGGCACCTCCAACAATTTTGTCTGTTTTTCCAAAAGGCGTTTCGATGGCATCGAAAGCAACGGTGCCAATAATAACTAAACTCATAAATTCTTACAAATAATGCGCGCAAATATTGGATAAATAATTTAAAATCCCGAATATTGCAACCTCGTAAGGGAGAAAGCCTTTAAAAGCTTTCTAAACCGGAATTCCTAAGTAGCTCAGCTGGTTAGAGCATCTGACTGTTAATCAGAGGGTCCCTGGTTCGAGCCCAGGCTTGGGAGCTAGATTAAAAAAGAGGTCATTTCGACCTCTTTTTTTGTTTAAAAACCATCATATCTTTCTGTAAAGAGACATTTTTTGTGGTTGCATCTTTTTATACTTTTTAATCATAGGTTTAAGGTAAAGTTGCAACCCTAAGTCATTTTTAGCTTAGATTTTAATGAAGGCCTAATTTTTCAATTCTATTTCCAACGGTCATTTGTTTCATTTCCGTTTCTAGCGATTGAAAGTCTTCTCTTTGAACTGATTTTAAAATACTTCCTTCACTTAGCAAATGGATTTCGTCGCACGTATCACTTAGGGTGGAGAAAATATGAGATGATATAATAACAGTCTTTCCGAGCTTTTTTAAGGTATGAATAATCTCTGTTAAGAGGATGTTACTTTCTATGTCAACTCCGTTAAAAGGCTCGTCAAGTATAAAGTATTCATTACGCTGTAATAAAATGGCTGTTAATGCTAACTTCTTCTTCATTCCTGTTGAATATGTCGTTGCATATTGGTTTAATGGTAAGTCAAAGATGTTTCTACTTTCAATATCATTTATTGGCATCTTCCTCGCATTACAAAGCAATTGGATATACTCTTTCCCTGTAATTTTTTCAAAAAAGAACGGCTCTGTAAGCAATAAACCAAGATAATTTTTTAGTGGATTGTGGCTAGAATTTATAATCCCGTCATACTTTTCTAATCCTGCTATACACCGAAAAAGAGATGTTTTTCCAGCCCCATTTTTACCTACAATCCCATAAACTTTTCCTTCATCAAATTCGATATTGATATTTTTTAGAATCGTATGATTTCCATAACTCATCGTTAAATCTTGAATTGTTATCATTTCAATATGTTTTTAAGACGTTTTTCGGCTTTATAAAATAAGATAGGAGTTAAAATTATAAGCATTGGGGGGAGCGTTAAGCAAAGTGCTAGAAGTATGCCATTGGGGATATTTATTTCATTTGGGTA
>CANHGR010000015.1 GCA_947460875.1 Sphingobacteriaceae bacterium
AATAATACAAGGTGCCTTGTCTTTAGCTTGTTTAAATAAATCGCGTACTCGGGATGCGCCAACACCAACAAACATTTCTACAAAATCAGATCCCGATAAGGAGAAGAAAGGAACTTGCGCCTCGCCGGCTACGGCTTTAGCCAACAAGGTTTTACCCGTTCCGGGTGCACCAATAAGCAATGCGCCTTTCGGTATCTTTCCGCCAAGGTTTGTATATTTTTTTGGATTCTTAAGGAAATCTACGATCTCCATCACTTCCTGTTTCGCTTCTTCAAGGCCGGCGACGTCATTAAATGTAACTGAGACCTGTGATTCTTTGTCGAACAAAGTCGCCTTTGACTTTCCGATGTTAAATATTTGTCCGCCTGCACCTCCGCCTGCGCCACCACCCATGCGCTTCATAATAAACATCCAAATACCGATAAAAATGATAATCGGCAAGATGAACGACATGAACCAGCCGGTCCAGGGGCTTTCTCTCGACTCTGAATTTAAGGGTGTACGCTGATCTGATGGAATATCTTTCTCAGCTTCCGTTAATTTAGCCTCAAAACTTTCGTAGGTAGCCTGCTGAAACGTGTATTGCGGTCCGGTAACCGGCACGTTAAAGCTATTCTTTTTGTTTACATCACTATACTTGGGCAAAGCCAAACGATCTTTCTTAATGTATACCTCGATATTATAGAGATCGCCATTCTTGTACGCAACAAGTTTCTCAACATCCCCGGCTTTCAGCATCTCATTTTCAAACTTCTGATAAGTTATCAACTTGGCAGAATTACTGCTAAAAACATATTGCACTAAGAACAGGCCAACGATGATGGCACCGTAAAGCCACATGATGTTAAAGCGCGGAGGCTTCGGTACAATTTTTTTACCTGGTGTCTTCTTAACTGTTTTCTTTTTATCTGTACTGCTTTCTTCCATTTCAATTTATTCCAACAAGACGTAAATGATAATTAAGCCCGAACTATTTGTTAGGCACTTTGATAACTTTTCAACTCTGCATCGCCCCACAACTCTTCAATTCCATAAAACTGGCGCTTGTCGGTCTTAAAGATGTGAACAACTACATCAACATAATCGAGCAAAATCCACTCTCCTTGCTGCAGGCCTTCTTTTCGCCAAGGCTCCTGTTGCAAAGCTTTGTAAACTTCCTCTTCAACGCTTAATGCAATTGCTTTTACTTGCGTACTTGATTCGGCATGACAAATAACAAAGTAATCTGTGACAGAACTTTTTATATTCCTAAGATCTAACCGTACAATTTCGTTTCCCTTCTTTTCCTGAATTCCATAAATAATGATCTCAGAGATATAGGTTGAGTCACTAATAACTTTGCTTTTTACCATTAAAAAAAATTAGTTTTGAACTATAAGTACTTCAATATTGCAAAATAACACTTTTTCAGGATTATTTATCGGACAAAATTTTGTCCATTTGCCATCTGTTGATTCTACCAACAATTATCTGAAGGAAGAGTTGTCAAAATCTACGCCATTACCGGAAGGCACTGTAATAATGGCAGACAACCAGTTTGCCGGGAGAGGTCAAGTTAATAACACTTGGGTTTCTGAATCAGGCAAAAATCTCACTTTTTCTATTCTGCTCAATCCTTCTTTCCTTGCTCCCCACCAACAATTCAAACTCAATAAAACCGTTAGCGTCGCTATTAACGATAGTTTAAGGTCAATTATTGGCGAACGAGTTAAAATTAAGTGGCCTAACGATATCTTCATAGAAAATTATAAACTGGGGGGTGTATTGATAGAAAATATTATTCAAGGATCAAATTGGAAACATGCCATTGTAGGCATAGGATTGAATATTAATCAAATAGATTTCCCGGATTGTTTGAAAAATGTTACATCGCTTAATAAGATATCAGGAAAAGAATATGACGTAAATATTATATTAAGGACTGTTTGCCATGCCATTGAACGCGCTTACTTGTTTTTAAGAACATCCGCCTCTGAAAAGGTAGACATCCGATATCAAGAACTTTTATACAGGCTAAGCGAGAATCATTTTTTTCGAATAAATGGCGAAGAACAACTGGGTAAAATAATTGGGGTAGACGAATCTGGATTGCTGATCGTAGATTTTTTAGGGATTCATCGTACCTTTGGCTTTAAGGAAATAGAATATGTGATTTAAGGTAATATGAAAAAACTGATTTTCCTTTTGATGTGTTTCGTTCTGATAAACAATGCTTTTTCTCAAATCGAGACCCCAGTCAGTTGGCGTTTTTCTTCGGAAAAAATCTCGACTACCAACGCAACCCTTGTTATCACTGCTAAAGTTGCACCAGGATGGCATATCTATTCAACTAATATCCCGGAAGGGGGTCCGATTCCAACTTCATTTAAATTTAATAAATCTGCCGACTACAGCCTCGTAGGGAAACTGATCGAAGCAAAGCCGGAAAGTGCTTTCGATAAGAATTTTGGGATGCAGATTTCCTGGCATAGCGGATTGGTTGAATTTAAGCAAAAGATCAAATTGAACTCCTCCGCTACCACGGTTACCGGCGTGTTGGAATTTATGGTTTGTAACGATCAAAAATGCCTACCGCCTGAGGAAATAGAATTCAAGATAGCTGTTAATTCTATGGGCGAAAGCGGTGTTATATCTGACGAAACAGCTAAGCCGGTTTCAAATCTATCTGCGATACAGCCCTCAAGAAGCGTTGATCTTGCTGATGATCAGAAAACAATAAGCACGGATTTTGGTCGTTCAGCATCTAAAGATTCCGGCTCGCAGTCTAAATGGTGGTTTTTAGAGATTTTTATCGCCGGATTTATTGGTGGTTTGGCGGCATTTTTTATGCCTTGTATCTATCCAATGATACCACTCACCATTTCCTACTTCACCAAAAAATCAGGCTCCAGGACAAAGGCAATTCAAAGTGCGCTGATTTATGGATTATCAATAATTAGTATTTACGTCGGTCTTGGATTACTTGTCACATTTTTATTCGGTGCTTCTGCACTGAATGAGGCGGCAAGCAGCGCGACATTCAATTTGTTGTTCTTTATAATGCTCGTTGTGTTTGCCATTTCATTTTTAGGAGCTTTTGAAATTACGCTTCCGTCATCCCTGGTAAATAAAGCTGATGAAAAGTCGAATGTCGGCGGATTTATTGGTTTGTTCTTCATGGCATTTACTCTTGCCCTTGTTTCTTTTTCGTGTACCGGACCAATAATTGGTTACCTTCTCGTTGACAGTGTTTCCAAGGGAACATATTTAGGTCCTGCAATCGGAATGTTTGGATTTTCCTTCGCATTAGCAATACCTTTTACCTTGTTTGCGGCTTTTCCATCGTGGTTGAAACGATTGCCCAGTTCGGGTGGTTGGTTAAATACGGTGAAGGTTTCACTAGGTTTTTTAGAGCTCGCACTTGCGTTCAAATTTTTATCAAACGTCGATCTTGCCTACCACTGGAATATCCTCGACAGGGATATATTTTTAGTTATTTGGATAATAATCTTCGGCATGTTGGGCATTTATTTACTCGGGAAATTAACGCTTTCGACTGATAGTGCAATTCAAACACTGTCTCTACCCAGACTTTTTGTTTCAATGTTAGTATTAGGCTTTACTATTTACATGATTCCAGGCTTGTGGGGAGCACCGCTAAAGGGCATAAGTGCTTGGCTTCCGCCTCAGAGCACCCAAGAGTTTGATCTGTTTTCAAACAATTCTTCGTCCATTTCAAAATCAACTGAAACTCCCGGAAAAAAATATAACACTCTTTTTCACGCACCAAATGGCATCGATGCTTTTTTTGATTATGATCAGGGCATGGAACAAGCAAAAAAGCTAAATAAACCTGCGCTGATAGATTTTACCGGGTGGAGCTGCACAAATTGCAGAAAAATGGAAGCTTCTGTTTGGGCAGATCCCGAAGTACTAAAACGCCTAAAAGAAGACTTCGTCTTGATATCTTTGTATGTAGATGATAAAACCGAGCTGGCAGAAAATGAAAAATACACTGCCAAAAGCGGAAAAAAGATTAAATATATCGGCCAAAAATGGAGCGATTTTCAAGCTGTACGATTTAACACGAATTCACAGCCATTTTATGTCATTGTAGACACAGTTGGCCGAGAACTCATTGCACCTCAAGCTTTTAACTTAGACGTTAACAATTACATTGAATTTTTAGAAAGCGGTAAAACAGCCTTTTCAAAAACAACACTATGAGTAAAATAACAAGTATAGGTATTTGTACTTCAGGAGGCGATGCTCCAGGCATGAATGCGGCAATTAGGGCAGTAGTCCGAACAGCGCTTTTCAGCCGAATACAGGTTACCGGAATTATGAGAGGATATGAGGGAATGATTAATGGTGAGTTTATCCCGATGGAAAGAAGTTCTGTAGCCAATATTATTCAACGTGGTGGTACTATTCTAAAAACTGCCAGAAGTGAAGAATTCCGAACAAAAGATGGGAGAAGAAAAGCATACGAACAATTATTAAAACAAGGAATCAATGCGCTAGTCGTAATAGGAGGCGACGGTACTTTTACAGGAGCTCAAGCATTTCTGGAAGAGTTTGACATACCGATAGTAGGGCTGCCCGGCACTATTGACAATGATTTACAGGGAACAGATTTTACGATCGGGTATGATACAGCCATAAACACAGTTGTTAACGCAGTAGATAAAATTCGCGATACGGCAGAATCTCACGACCGCGTGTTTATCGTAGAGGTTATGGGAAGAGATTCTGGATTAATTGCATTAAGAAGTGGCATAGGAGTAGGCGCAGAAGCAATTTTAATTCCTGAAACAAAAACTGATATAAACGCTTTAATAAAAAGACTGGAAAAAGGCAGGAAGGATAAATCTTCAAAAATAATAATTGTCGCTGAAGGTGATGATGCAGGCGGCGCATTTGAAGTTGCAAGGGTGGTAAAGGAAAGGTTTCCAAATTACGACACTCGATTGTCTATACTTGGTCATATACAAAGAGGGGGAAGTCCTTCCTGCATGGATCGCGTTCTTGCAAGCAGACTAGGGGTAGCGTCGGTGGAGTCTCTGTTGCAAGGCAGAACGGGTGAAATGATCGGTATTGTGCATGGTGATATCGTATATACACCATTTGGTCATGCCATTAAACATATCGCGGAAGTAAACCCAAGCCTGTTAAAAATAGTTGAAATTTTATCTTTATAATTAAATTTTATATTAACTATACATGTCAGCGCTATAAAAATTATCTTTAAAACTGACTTTAATTATGAGGATCTTCTTTTTTAAAAGATATTTGGAAAAGAATTGAGCTTATTATTTTTAAAATTTATAGAAACATCTAAAAAAACAAAATTTAATTATATTATGAAACGATCAAATCTTTCTCTAAGCCTATTAACCGTACTCGCGGGACTCCTATTGGGATTTACAGACCCAATAGATAAAGTGACAAAAAAGGAAAACAAACAAGTAGTCCCAACTTTAAAGCTTCAGGCGGTTGCAGAAGGACTAAGGTCGCCTATGGCGCTCGCTTTTCCTGACGACGGAACTGGTCGTACTTTCATTGCTGATCAACACGGAGTAATTTCTATTATGGACAAGAAAGGGATTGTGAGTGCTACACCTTTCCTTGACCTTCGTAGTAAGATCGTCATCAATCAAGGCTATGACGAGAGGGGTCTGTTAAACGTGGTTTTGCATCCGCAATTTAAATCAAATGGCAAATTCTATGTCTACTATAGTGCCCGCTTAATGGCCCCTGTACAAGGTGTAAACAACAAAAGCATACTTTCAGAATTTAAAGTCTCTGCTACAAACCCCAATATAGCAGATACTACTTCCGAAAAAGTACTTTTTTCACTTGATGATCCGGAAAGCAACCACAACGGCGGTGCCATGGCTTTCGGTCCGGACGGCTATTTCTATATCAGCATAGGCGACGGTGGCGGAGCCGGTGACCGGCATGGCCCAACCGGATTTGGTCAGAATCTTAATGTGTTTTTCGGAAAAATTCTAAGAATTGATGTTAACAAAGGCTCGCCATACGCTATCCCGGCTGACAATCCATTTGTTGGAAGAGCCGATGTGAGACCTGAGATTTGGGCGTATGGCCTTAGAAATGTCTGGCGCTTTTCCTTTGACAAAGTTTCAAAACAATTATTTGCCGGCGAAGTAGGTCAGAATCTATATGAAGAAGTTGATATTATTGAAAAAGGCGGCAATTACGGGTGGCGGACCATGGAAGCAAATTACTGCTTTAATCCGGCAAATGGATGCGATATGACAGGCCTCAAGCTACCTATTCATGAGTATCATCATTCTGTAGGTATAAGCATTACGGGTGGCTATATTTACAATGGTAAAGCTTTATCTTCTGAATATAAAGGGCGTTATATTTTTGGCGATTACAACGTCGGTCGTATGTTTTATATTGAAAAATCTGGCGACAAATGGAACAACCAAGATATAACTCTAGTCAATAAACCAGCGGGAGCATTTCGTCTATTATCATTTGCCGAAGATCTTGCCGGCGAAATCTATGTTTTGGCCAAGACCAATGACGGTATATCTCAAACAAAAGGAATAGTTTACAAACTAGTTAAACCCTAATGGATAGTATAAGGAAACATTTTGAAGAAGCTCAATCCATCTTAAACGAGTTTCTCAATAATGCCAACTTAATTAAAATAGAAGAAGCGGGTAAAGTACTGGTCAATGCCATCAAAAATGGCAAAAAAATCATTTCCTGTGGAAACGGGGGATCTATGTGTGATGCTATGCATTTTGCAGAAGAACTTTCTGGACGCTATCGCAATGACAGACCGGCATTTCCAGCAATTTCAATCTCTGATCCATCACACATATCTTGTGTAGCTAACGATTATGGTTATGATGCCGTTTTTTCAAGAATGGTTGAAGCGATAGGGCAATCAGGCGATGTATTATTCGCAATCAGTACAAGCGGAAACTCTCAAAATGTAATTCACGCAATAAATGCTGCTAAACTTAAAAATATGTTAGTAATTGCCCTAACAGCCAAAACTGGAGGAAAAATTGCTCAATTATGCGACGTAGAAATTAGAGCTCCTTATTCAGACTTTTCAGACAGAGCACAGGAAATACACATCAAAATTATACATTCTCTTATCGATTATATAGAGCGGCACGTTTAGTGCCGCTTTTTTTACAATCCGAACTTTGCAGATATTTCAAGCATTCTCTCAATAGGCTTTCTCGCCTTTTCAATTATTTCTAAAGGAATAGTTATCTCAGGCATTTCATTTTTTAAACACAGGTATAATTTTTCTAGTGTATTTCTTTTCATGTGCGGACAGTCATTGCACGCGCAAACGTTATTTGGAGGCGCAGGAATAAATATCTTATCAGGATTGGCCTTTTCCATCTGATGTATAATTCCACTCTCTGTAGCCACTATAAATTCTTTACTCTTGCTGTTAATAGTAAAATTTAATAGCCCGGTTGTCGATCCAATATAATCTGCGATTTTTAAAACTACGTCTTCACATTCCGGATGTGCAATAAACAATGCTTCGGGGTGGCGTTCCTTTAATTTCGTTATTTTTTGTATCGAAAAAATCTCATGCACCATACATGCACCGTTCCATAATACAAGATCTCTTCCAGTCTTTTTAGCGACATACTTTCCAAGATTTTTATCCGGACCAAAAATTATTTTTTGACCTATCGGTAGGCTTTCAACTATTTGAACTGCATTAGACGATGTGCAAACAATATCACTCAAAGCCTTCAATTCTGCCGTACAATTTACATAGGTAATTACCAAATGATCTGGATATTTCTCTTTAAACTTCGTAAATAAATGTGGCGGACAGCTATCTGATAACGAGCATCCTGCCTTTAAATCCGGTAATAAAACCTTCTTTGTAGGTGATAATATTTTTGCAGTTTCGGCCATGAAGTGCACGCCGGCAAAAACGATAATATCGGCCTTTGTTTTAGCTGCCTCTTGCGATAATCCCAAACTATCCCCAATATAATCAGCAATATCTTGGATATCAGGTTCTTGATAGTAATGAGCGAGAATAACAGCATTTTTTTCTTTTTTTAATTTATTTATTTCTTCAAAAAGATCGAGCGATGGGTCTATGGGTTCATCTATAAATCCTTTGATATTTAATTCTACTAATCTATCCATTTGTCCACACTTCAATAATTATAATTTATTATATAAAAAGAATACTATTGTTTATTATGATGTTAGTTATGTTAAGAAAATATAAGGTGAATTTTTGATATTCTTATTTATAAGTTTCTTTCAACAAATTATTAACACAAATACTTAATTTCTTTACTTGGAGCTAGGTTTTGTGTAGATAAGTTGATCAGGTTGTTGTTACGACGTTGATATTTTAGTTCTAGTTTTTAGGTTAACAAAATCAAATTCGTTGCGCAAAACTATTTAGTAATTTTTTTGTTTTAGGATCAAATCAAGCCAATAGAGCTTTTTTAAAAATCTTGAAATAGTTTCTAGACAAAATTAACATCTTTATAGCTGTTTATATACATTTTATAAAAGCATAGATGATTCGTATAATTTTTTGTTTAAATGAGAAACGTTGATTTTCTTATAATTGGGTCAGGAATAGCTGGTTTGAGTTTCGCTTTAAAGGCGGCAAAGCACGGTAAAGTGCTTATTGTCACGAAAGCGAATGAGGATGAGTCTAATACCAAATACGCGCAAGGTGGTGTTGCTGTCGTTGTGGACGAAGAGGATTCTTTTGAAAAACATATAAGGGATACGTTAATTGCAGGAGACGGTTTATGTGATAGAAATATTGTAGATATTGTCGTAAAAGAGGGGCCCGAAAGAATACAGGAGATAATCGATTATGGGACCAATTTTGATAAAACCAACCGTGGTTTGTATGATCTTGCCAAGGAAGGAGGTCATTCGGAACATCGGGTGTTACACTATAAAGATATTACTGGCTTCGAGATAGAAAGAGCGCTATTGGAGCAAATTCACAAAGATCCTAACATTGAAATCCTAACACATTTTTTGGCAATAGAGTTAATTACCCAACACCACTTGGGCGAATTAGTAGGAAAAAATTCGACAGATATTACTTGTTATGGTGTTTATGTGTTGGATACTACCGACAATTCTGTTGAAGTAATAGTATCAAAAACGACTGTAATGGCAACCGGCGGTGCGGGTCATATTTATTCGACGACGACCAATCCGGTGATTGCTACCGGCGATGGTATTGCAATGGTCTACAGGGCAAAAGGGAAAGTTAGAAATATGGAATTTATACAATTTCATCCTACGGCTTTATATTGTCCCGGCGAATATCCCTCTTTTTTAATTTCTGAAGCGGTAAGAGGCTTTGGCGGAGTATTGAAGACCAAAGATGGCGAGGAGTTTATGCATTTGTATGATCCGCGAAAGTCTCTGGCCTCGAGGGATATTGTCGCTCGAGCAATTGATTCTGAAATGAAAAAATCCGGCGATGATTTTGTGTATTTAGATATTCGGCATCGTTCAAAGGAGGATATTTTAGTGCATTTTCCTAATATTTATGCGAAGTGTCTAAGCATTGGAATTGACATGACGCGCGATATGATACCAGTAACACCGGCGGCCCATTATATGTGTGGTGGAATTATGGTCGATGATTTCGGTCGCTCAACGATTAAAAGACTTTACGCCTGCGGTGAATGCGCTTCTACGGGACTTCACGGCGCTAATCGACTTGCTTCTAATTCTTTGTTAGAAGCCACAGTTTTTGCAGATAGGATTTACCGCGATGCCACGGCCAATTTTGTTGAAAACGATATTCCAGTGAATATCCCCGAGTGGGACGATTCGAACACAAGGTTGTTGAATGAAGATATTCTTGTAACCCACAATCTGAGAGAAACTCAAAAAGTGATGAGTGATTATGTAGGCATAGTACGGTCAGATTTTAGATTGGACAGGGCGATGCGCCGACTTGGTTTAATTTATGACGAGACAGAAACTTTTTATAAGATGACCAAACTATCTGTTAAATTATGCGAACTTAGAAATGTTATACAGTGCGCCTATTTAGTGATAAAATCTGCGATGCTTAGAAAGGAAAGTCGTGGCTTGCACTATACCACAGATTATCCCGAACACTTAGATAATCCGAATGATACTGTTTTCTAGGATGTTATTTATTCAATTTGATTATATAGTATGGCTTTAATTCTTCCAGTTCAAGGTGTTTCCCCTGTTATAGGTTCTAATTCGTTTGTTGCAGAAAATTCAACAATTGTGGGCGATGTGGTTATAGGTGAAAATTGTTCGGTTTGGTTTAACACAGTGATTAGGGGGGATGTCAATTTTATTCGGATAGGCAACAATTCCAATATTCAAGATGGCGCCGTTATCCACGGTACATACAAGAATGCATCAACAACGATTGGGAGCAATGTTTCTGTTGGGCATCGTGCAATTGTGCATGGTTGTACCCTAAAGGACTATGTACTTATTGGTATGGGTGCGATTATAATGGACCATGCGGTTGTTGAAGAGTTCTGTATTGTTGCTGCCGGTTCAGTGATTTTGGAGAACACTGTTTGCGAGTCGGGGTATTTATACGCTGGTGTTCCGGCACGCAAGATAAAAGCTTTAACAGAAGAACAGGTTGCGTTAGTGAAGCGGCTCCCCGGAAATTATATTATGTATTCGGGATGGTTTACAAAGGAGGCACCAATATAGGTTCTTCGAGATCCCAGTTTGGTCTTAGGCTGATTTCTGTGTTGCTGTTCCAAATTTTTTCGGGCTGCCTGTTTTTTTGAACACTCCCTGTGTCCCATTTTCCATTTTTGTTCGCATCGTACACGACTCTTATATTATACAGTCCAATAGGGATACTTTTATATTCTATTCTGCCGCTGTGCGTGAGCGATGTGGTTTTGGCGATAGTTGTTCCACTTTTTATCAATTGTATAAGATAATTAGCAGTATCAGGAAGACTAACAATAAGGCTTAGGTCGCCGTAGAGGTTTTCGCCCAAGAGTTTGAACTTATTGGTATAGTATTTATTGTTTCCGTATGTTCCGATAAATGTATTTTCATTTATTCTAATGCTATAGTTTCTTCCTGATTTCCAAGGATAGCTTAGTTTATATTTTCTTTGATTTGTTGAATCAGCAGTCACTTGCAACCCTTTTAGGGTGGTTGAATCGTCAAGTAGAATAATTCGGCTTACATCAATTTTACTTGCCGGGGATGACAAGGTTAGTATTAATCCGCTTAATGGACTCAGTCCCGAATTTTGGATATTGTCAGCTATAGTTATGATTCTGGCGTAAGTGTCTCTTTTTGAGCGCCTTATTACAACAGTGTCCAAGCTTTTGGTTTTGTCTTTGATTTCTAGTTCGATCGAATCGAATGCCAATTCAGGCAACCAAAGGTAAGCTGAATCTCCTGTCGAATTGAATTCGGTTTCTTTTTTTGAATTTAATTCCGGCATGTTTAGAATGTTTAGCGATGGAGTTTCGACGGTTTGATTGAAGGTCATCGCAATTCGTCCGTCGGGTTCTATTCGTTTATCTAATACCTGGAATGCAGCGGCATTTTGTTTGAATGTTTCAAGTTTTACTTGCGTGACGTTTGTTTTTAAAGCGATTGGTTCTGTCAAAAATGCTATTTCTTCAGTTACGGAATTATATATTCGGTCACCGCTTTGTTCTTTTAAAGCATAAAGTCTGTAGGTATCGGATCTCAGATTTTTGAATGTGAAGTTCCCAGCTGAGTCTGTCTGTGTGATGATGTTTGCGGGCTTTTTTCCGAAGATTGTATCCTGGGTGGTAGGGATCAGAAAAACCAGGAGCTCTGGTTCGATTTTTGTTGTTAGAGAATTTTTTACGGTTCCTGATATTGTCAACGAATCAATAATATTTCCGGTTGAAAATACGTAGCTAAAGTTTCTTAGGATATTTCCCTCGTTGTAGTCGGCCAATCCTTTTCCGAAATTTATAGTATATGTTGTGTTTCTCTCGAGGGAATCCGCGAATGAAATAGTTAGCAAGTTTTTTTTTGCCCTTAGTTCGGGAAGCTTAGCTAAAGAAGGAGATATGCTAATCTGTTTGTACTCATCGATTAGTTTTACGAATTCATCAAATATGATCTCGATTTTTTCTTCCTTGAAATTTCTAGTCAGATTTTCTGGTTTTAGCTCAACGACTTTTGGAGCGTCGGTATCTCTGGGTCCACCTGTGGGTTGTTGTACGCTTGCGCAGCCTGAAATAATTAGAAATAATGAAAATCGACAGAGATTTAATGGCTTAAGAAGGGAGTTTACTGAAGAGGCCATTTATAAGGCTTTAGAGAGATTTTTGGCTGTGCAAATATAAAGCATTAGCACACTCGAGATATGCTGTCTGAGGGCTTTATTTTTAGTTTGTTTATTTCCCAGGTAAAGCATTGTTAATGAGTGATTTAGGAATTTATGTGAACCATAAGAACTGTTATGTCTGAGGGAGACACTCCCGAAATTCTCGATGCTTGCCCTAGGGTCCTGGGCTTAATTTTAGATAATTTTTCTCTGGCTTCTGTCGACAAAGATTCTAATGTTCCATAATCGAATGCCGGATTAATGTAATGGTCCTCAAATTTTTTCATCTTATTAACTATTTCGAGTTCCTTCTCGAAGTAGCTTTCGTATTTTACGATGATTTCTGCTTGCTCTAATGTTTCTGTACTATAGGTTTCGAATTTCTTGTTAACTTCTTCGTTGTAGGTTCTTAAGTCGTTTATTGATACCTGCGGTCTGCTCAGAAGATTAATGAGTTTTACTTTATGGGGTATAGGGCTTGTTCCTAGGTTGGCGAGCATTGTGTTCGCTTGCGCTGGCTCGACTGAAGTGTTTTTAATGAAATTCACAAGTTCCGCTGATTGTTTTATTTTGTTTTCGACGACTTCCAGGCGTGAAGTTGAGATTAGTCCTAACTCATGTGCGATTGGGCTCAGGCGAATATCGGCATTATCTTGTCGCAATAGTAGTCGATGTTCCGCCCGAGAGGTGAACATTCTATACGGCTCATCAGTTCCCTTAGTCACGAGATCATCGATGAGTACTCCAATGTATGAATTTGACCGTTGCATGATTAGTTCATGTTGATCTTTTAGTTTTTGATGCGCATTAATGCCGGCTATAAACCCTTGGCTTGCCGCTTCCTCATATCCGGTTGTTCCATTGATTTGGCCTGCAAAATATAGGTTCTCTATGTTTTTTGTTTCGAGCGTCAGGCTTAGTTGTGTAGGCGGGAAGTAATCATACTCAATAGCATATCCTGGTCTGAACATTTTTGCATGTTCGAATCCCGGTATTTTTACTAATGCTCGGTACTGTATATCTTCCGGTAGAGAGGTTGAAAAGCCGTTTACATAGATTTCTACAGTATTCCAACCCTCTGGTTCTACAAATATTTGATGCCTGTCGCGCTCAGCAAAGCGATTTATTTTGTCTTCTATGGATGGGCAATATCTGGGACCCAGTCCTTTTATTCGTCCGGTGAACATTGGGGATTTTTCAAATCCCTCTTTTAATGTTTCGTGTACGGCCGTATTGGTGTAGGTGACCCAACAGCATCGTTGAAGTTTTGAGGGTTCGGTGTTTGTAAATGAAAACTTTGACGGATTTTCGTCGCCCCATTGTTCCTCCATTTTTGTATAGTCCAAGCTTCTGCCGTCGACTCTCGGTGGCGTTCCAGTTTTCATTCGGCCTGATTCAAATCCTAGCTCGCGTAATTGTTCCGTAATTCCTGTTGCAGATCGTTCTGCACTTCTGCCACCGCCAAATTGTTTCTCACCGATATGTATAAGGCCGTTCAGAAAGGTGCCATTGGTAAGGATGACGGCATTCGCTTTTATTTCGATACCAAGGGAGGTCTTTACGCCATTGATTGTATTTCCTTTAGTTAGTATTGACGTAACGGTATCTTGCCAAAAGTCGACATTTTTAGTTTGTTCCAACATTAAACGCCATTCTTCTGCGAATCGTAAGCGGTCAGTTTGTGCGCGTGGACTCCACATTGCTGGACCCTTAGACTTGTTTAGCATCCTAAATTGAATCGTTGATTTATCGGTGACGATTCCGGAATAACCTCCCATTGCATCGATCTCACGTACAATTTGGCCTTTAGCAACTCCTCCCATAGCTGGGTTGCAGCTCATTTGAGCGATAGTCCCCATGTTCATTGTGATGAGCAAGACTGATGATCCTAAATTTGCGGCGGCCGCCGCAGCTTCGCATCCGGCGTGGCCGGCGCCAACTACAATGATATCGTATTTTTTAAACATGATTTTATTTTCTCAATGTTCCACGTGGAACATTAGGATTCAATTAGCTCGGCTAATTCGATCCATCTGTTTGTTTTTTGCTCAAGTTCAATATTGAGCTCCTTGATTTTTTTCGCAATGTTGTTTAGTTCGTCATGGTTTTGCGCATCTGAATTTAACTGTAAAGCTAAGGCCTTTAATCGTTCTTCGACTTCTTCAATTTCTTTTGCCACTGAAGCATATTCTTTTTGTTCATTAAAACTTGCTTTCTTTTTGATTGGCGATTGCGGCTTTGTTATACTAGATAAACTGTCTTTCGCTAATTGTTTCTTTTCTTCTTGTTCCATTCGGTAGTCTGTATAGTTGCCTATATAGATTCGAATATGTCCTTTTTCTTCAATTATAAACAGCTGTTCCGTCAGCCTATCTATTAAATACCGATCGTGAGATATTAGAAGAAGAATGCCGTTAAATTTCAAAAGAAAATCTTCTAAAACATTTAAGGTGTCTATATCTAAATCGTTTGTAGGCTCGTCTAAAATCAAGAAATTAGGATTTCTCATTAAAATCCTCATTAGTTGTAAACGCTTTTTTTCTCCTCCGCTAAGTTTACTTACTTTATCATGCTGCTTTTGGGGAGGGAAGAGAAAATGTGTAAGTAACTGAGATGCGGTGAGCATTTTGTTGTCGGCCATCGTAATATATTCTGCCACATTCTTAACCACGTCGATTACGCGTTCGTCTTCGCCGGCATCCAGTCCGCCTTGTTTGTAATATCCAAAAACAGTGGTTTCGCCGACATTCACACGCCCTTGGTCTGCCTGTAACGCACCTGTAATAATATTAAGGAGAGTTGATTTTCCGGTTCCATTTTTCCCCGAGATTCCTATCCGATCTCCTTTCTTGAATGTGTAACTGAAGTCACTTATGATAATACGATCATTAAATGATTTTGTGAGATGTTCTAACTCAAGAATTTTATTTCCTTGTCTCGAAACTCTTACGCTTAGTTCTAATTGATCCTGTGTTCTTTTACCTTGAACCTTTTCTTCCAGATCGTAGAATGCTCCTATTCTAGATTTCGATTTAGTTGATCGTGCCTTGGGTTGTCTACGCATCCATTCGAGCTCGCGACGGAGGAGGTTGCTATTCTTACTGTACTCAGCGTTTTCAGCCATCAGTCTTTCGTCCTTTTTCTCCAGGAAATAGCTGTAGTTGCCTTTGTAAGAAAAAAGCTTACCGTGTTCAAGTTCAATTATATTTTGACAGACGTTATCTAGGAAATACCGATCATGAGTAACCAAGACAATTGTTTTTTGTCCGGTCGTTAGAAAGCTTTCCAGCCATTCTATTGTTTCAATATCTAAATGATTTGTAGGTTCGTCAAGAATATATACGTCGGGTTCATCAATAAGTAATTTAGCTAGGGCCAATCGTTTTCTTTGACCACCCGAAAGGCTATTTATACTTTGATTTAGATCGGTTATGCCCAGCCTGGATAGAATAGTTTTGATCTCGTACTCGTATTCCCAGGCATTTAGTTCGCTGAGTTCATCGGTAAGCTGACTTAATAAGTTTTCATCGGGATGGGTCTGTTCAAGAAGCTCTTCGTATTTTCTTACTGCCTGTTGTTGTTGATTATCAGCACTATAGATAAAATCAGCAATAGTAGTCTGGCCTGTAAAGTCCGGATCTTGTTGCAGATAACCCAACTTTAAAAAGCGTTCTTTAACGACCTTTCCGACTGATGGTGCTAAGACTTCGGCCAGTATCTTTAAAAGCGTGGATTTACCGGTTCCGTTTATTCCGACCAGGGCAATTCTTTCTCCCTTTTCAATACCTAAGAAAAGATCGTTAAATAGCCATCTATCATGGTACTTGTGACCCAGGCTCTCTGTTGATAAAATACTCAAAATATTTAGAATGATTTTGTTCGTTAAACTATATTCAACGAACTTTGTGTCAATTAGTCAGTCGTTGCATTTAAATTATGCAAAGTAAATGAATATTATCTGCAAAAATGCACATTCGTCAAACTGGATCAAAATTTGCATGTTATAACATATAATTAAATTCGTATGAAAAAGACAATTCATAAGGCCGATAGCCGAGGTATTCAAGATCACGGCTGGTTGAAGGCAGCTCATTCTTTTAGTTTTGCAAGTTACTACGATCCTGCAAGAGTACATTTCGGCCTACTTCGTGTACTTAATGATGATATTGTAGCGCCGGCGATGGGATTTGGTACCCACGGCCATGATAATATGGAGATCGTTACAATTCCATTGAGGGGCTCTCTGGCGCATAAAGATAGTCTAGGTTCTGAAGGCGTAATCACACCTGGAGAAGTTCAAATTATGTCGGCTGGAACAGGAATAAGGCACTCCGAGTTTAATGCATCACAAACAGAAGAAACCAACCTTTTGCAGATTTGGGTATTTCCAAAGGAAAGAAACATCGAACCACGTTATGATCAAAGAAACTTTGATGCGGTCGATTCAAAAAATATTTTTCAAATGCTAGTTTCCCCTAACGGGGAGGGCGGCACAATGTTGATAAATCAAGATGCGTACTTTTCGATCGGAAATTTTGACAAGGAAATTGCTATTTCTTACAAAATTAATCATCCCGGTAACGGCGCTTATATTTTTATTATTGAGGGAAATGCCAAAATTGAAGGGGATGAACTTAACAGGAGAGATGCAATGGGGATTTCTGAAGCCGATGAGTTTAATTTATTGATTAGCAAGGATTCAAAATTATTGGTCATTGAAGTTCCGATGGAATAGGAATGTCTTAAAAGTTGCGGAGTGCAAGGTATTTATTCTCCATTTCGGTCATAAACACCTTGTTTTTTTTGGGCTTGTCTTTGTACCCCAAAAGATGAAGTACACCATGCATCATAACTCGGTGGATCTCGTCTACTACACTAACACCAAACTTGAACGCATTTTCCGAAACGCGATCGATGCTGATATAGATATCGCCACTGACCGTTCCAACATCTTCAGCGTTGTCAAATGTAATAACGTCTGTGAAAGTAGAATGATTTAGAAATTGTTTATTGATTTCTAGTAAGTAAAGATCACTACAAAAGACAAAGTTGAGTTCAGTAATTTTATATTTTTCGGCTTGAACAGATGTTTTTATCCAAGCTTTCAACCCGCTCTTTTTTTCAAGTCGAAGTTTTACATCTTCAGTAAAGAAGTTAATACTCCCCTTCACAATTAGATGTTAAAATGAAGCGCTACTTCGCTACCGTTAGAATTGAAGACGCAGCGATCTGCGAGCTGTTTTACAATAAAAATACCTCGGCCCGTGAGCTGTTCTATATTCTCAGGAGATGTTGGATCGGGTAAATTATGATAATCAAACCCATCTCCCTCGTCGGAAATAGTAAAAACAAAATTCTTGTTATTTTGAATTTCAAGCGTTATCCGAACTTGCTTTTGATCGTCTTCCTTATTGCCATGTAAAATAGAATTGTTTGATACCTCACTAACACATGTGAGGATTTTGGCGTAGGTTTCATCGGGAATATTATACTGTTCCTTTATTGTGTCGACGAAATTCTCAACTAAGGTAAGACTGTTCCGGCGCGAAGGAAGTTCTAAAGTATACAAAACCAGATCTTTGGCTATTTCAACCCTATTTCTGAGCATCGAAATCATTTACCAGGGTTCAAAAGCTTAAAATAATCGCCAATTTTTATCTTATAGAATGAGTTTAAAGCAGGTGGCAGTGTTTTCAAAAGTTCGGTTTCCCTCTGCTTTAGCTTCTGATATTCTTCTAGAACAATTTTATAATTTGCCGTCTGTTCTTTTCCTTCTTTGCTTTCTCTTTTAGGATCCATTTCGCGCTCACGCTCAGCTTTTTCAGCATCCAAAAGCTTGGTAATAATGTCTTGTTGACGAATTAATGTTTCTTGTTGAATTTTTTTATTTAGCAAATCCGTCTCCGATTGCTCCATATCTCTCTCCAACTTATCAAGGTCACCTAATGAGCCTTGTCCATCTTTGTTTTGTTCTCTGTTAATTTGTTGAATCGCCTGTCGGATCATCGCCTGCTCACGAGCCATGCGAGCTAATTGTTCGCTCATCATGCCTCCTTGGCCGTTGCCACTTTGACCTTGTCCCTGTCCTTGACCTTGTCCTTGTCCTTGTCCCTGTCCCTGTCCTTGACCCTGTCCTTGACCCTGTCCTTGTCCCTGTCCCTGACCTGGTTGCCTTCCAGGTTGTTGGCCTTGTTGTTGCATTTGCTCACGAGCTTTTTGCATATTTTCATTAAGTTTTTGCTGCATTTTAGCCAACTCAGACAAACTAGGTCGGCCTTTTTTGCCCCCTGCTTGTGCATTCTTCATAGACATTTGCAAATTGTTTAATGCTTCGCTCAGCATAAGAGCGAGATTATTAATTGAGGTCATGGCATACTGCTGACTTCGGCTAGCTTCAAGAGCTCGTCTTGCCGGCAAGTATTCGAGAGCCATATCAACGTTTTGGTTCATTGACTCTATTTCGTTGGTAACCACAGACTGGATTTGTGGAACGCGCTTACTTAAATTGTATAAACTGTCTTGAACTATAACCAGATTATCCTTGATATCTCTTTGCTTTTGTGTCGCAGCTGCGTAGCCGGGATCATTGATGTTCATGCTCTTAATCGACTGCATTATTTTCTCTTGATCAAATGAAGAAGTTAATAGGTTGTCAAGGATCTCGCGCAAAGCATCTGCATTTTCTGCAACTTCTTCTTGTTCATTTTGCTGTTGCTCTTTCTCCATCCGTTCGGCCATTTCATCCATCTGTTCAGCGGCTTCTTCTTGGCTTTCTTCAGCCTTCTTCATATTCTTATTTTCCAGATTCTTGCTGCTTAGCTCTTGCTTTTGTTTAATTTCTTGTTGCTCTTTTTTAGGGTTTTCAAACTTATTAGGGTTTGCAAGTTCTTCGTTTTTCTTTTCGAGTTCTTTCAATTGCTCTAGTAATTTGTCGAAATCTTCTTTCAGCTTATCCTGATCTATTTTCGCCTCTGCAGCATCGGCAGCTCTTTCTTTAGGCTCTTCCTTTGCAATTTCCTTTGATTTGTCTGCAAGCTTCTGTTGCTCTTGAGCCATTTCTTTCAGCTCATCTATTTTCTCAGTGAGCTTGGTGTCAAATTCAAGTTCTTTGTAAAGTTCCTTCAAGCGCTCCAGATCCTTCTTAACCGATCTGTTTTCTTGTTGCAACCTTGACATTTGTTGTTGAGTTTGAGGTTTATTGCGTTGCTCAAGAAGCTTTTCTATATTGTTCAAAAGCTCTTTTAATTTTTCGTCAAACGCATTGTTCAGTAACTCTTCAAGCATCTGTTGTCTTTCCTGCAGTTCTTTAGGCAGTTCCTTAAACTCTTGCTGGTTGAAATTATTTTGCTTATTCTCTTGCTGAATATCTTTAATTAGAGATTCTAAGGCTTGTTGTTGTTTTAAAAGCTCTTCTACTTTTTTAGTTTCTTCATATGACAAACTGGTTTTACCCATCAATTCTTGATTCAGCTTCTTAGCTTCTTGTTCAATTTGACTTGCTTTTCCGATGGCATTTTCCATCTTTTGTTTGATAGCTTGTGTAGACTCGGCTATTTGGCTTTCGATCTGATCTTGCGTTGGAAGATTGATAGTCTTTACAGGCGACTTGGAAGATTTAGCCCCATTAACTCCATCATTATCAAAAACTTCGAAATAATATTCGAGTTGTTGGCCGGGTTTTACACTAGCATCATCAAGATTCCACAAGTAGAAGAAATTGCTTTGAATTGAGTTTCTCTCAAAATTGACTGCCTTGGAGCTGATTTTTCCGGTATTATCCTGATTCTTGATGGTGTAATGGAAAGTCAGTTTAGAAAACCCGTAATCGTCATTTACTTGCCCCACAAAGTACAGCAGTTTAGAGTTTAAAGAGTCCGGCCGTTCACTAACTTCTATCGCTGGATTTAGGTCAGGAATGATGTTGAGTTGGTAACCCACCGAATCGAGGTTCACTACCTCGTTATTTATCGGACGGAGAGAATATCTCATATTTCCCATTGCTCTAAGCGAATAGGTGAATAGGTTATCTGCAGTCGGCTTGATCGTAACTTTACGTCCGCCCACGCCCATTACCAAACCATTTGTATTTTTAGCACGGAACTTCCAATTTACCCTTGTTCCTTCAGGTACTGTTAAATCTCCTGAGTTGCTGATCGTTTCATTCTGCTTTCCGAGGTAAGACGGGTACTCTAAAGAAACGTCAAAGTTTAGAAGCATGGGCTTCCGTTTTACTTTGATCGTGTAAACGTCCGAAGAAAACTCGCCACCCATTAAACGAATCGTTTTTTCCTGCTGGATATTTTTGAAAGTATAGTTAAAGCGGATGATGTTTTCTTTGTCCAGTTTAAAGCTATTAGATCCATCTTCGATATAAACTTCCTGCGGAATTTCGTTTCCCGTTAATTTTATTTGTATTTCGTAATCATCCCCCTGTGTGGCTACGAGGTTTTTATTCAGTACAACAAATTCGAAGGGTGCTTTTTTAACAAAGCGTTTATTATGTTGTATAAGGCGTTCCGTTCCTTCGCTAAAAATCGAAGGAGCGGTGAAAGCAATCAGCATAATAACAACAAGAGGCGCTACAGCATATTTTAAATAGCGGCGATTCTCGCCAATTGCAATTGCAGAAGCAAAAGGCACTGGTCGCAATTCTGATATTTTCTGGTTGATGCTGGCTTCAATCAAAGCGAGGTGCGCTGAACTTGACTCAGCGAGCTTTTTTAATTGCAATGTATTAATCAGCTTATCTTTTACATCGCCAAAATGATCACCAATAATGGCCGAAGCTTGCTCATGGTCTATCGTTTTTCCTAGCCGCATGTATGCCATCGAGGGCAATATGATCCATCGGGTTAGAATGGTTAAGTTCAGGCCAATAAATCCGTAGAATAAAACCGTTCGAATTACCGGACTAAAATTTCCATAATACTCTGCCATCGTAACGAGCACATAACTGCCAAACAATGAAGCAGCCAGATAAATACTTCCACGAATTATTTTATTGAGATAATATTTACGGATAAACTCATCGATTTTTTCGATGAGCAGAGCATAATTTCCTAAAATAGAACCCATAGCGAATGCCCAATTAATTAATTATTTTAAAAATAACGATTTTTAATTAAGAAGTGTTTGATGTATTAAAAATAATAGCTATTGAAGCATACAGCCGGCTACGGTAGTATAGCGGGTTTCGTCTATCAAGATCGCTCCGCCGTTTACTCGAAGAGCGTTATAGCCGTCAAACACGATCGACGAAGCTGTTTTGATCGTGACATGCACGATGTCATTTAGAGTAGCTTGGTGTACGTCACTCAATTTTTCAAGGGTATTAACATCAAGTTTATAGTTGATTTCTTTTACAACACAACGAACAACCTTACTGTGTAGCTGAATTAAATACTTATTTCCTGCTACTAAGGGTATGTTATCCATCCAGCAAAGCATGGCAGTTACTTCCTGTTCAACTTTGGGTAGGTTAGAAACTGAAACAATCATATTTCCTCGATTAACGTCGATATCGTCTTTTAGCTGTATTACAGCGCTTTGAGGCGCATAGGCTTCGTCAACTTCAATTCCGTGAACCTCTACAGTGTCAATTTCTGATTCAATGCCTTCGGGAAGCACTAAAACCTTGTCGCCTTTTTTATATGTTCCACTGATCACTTTGCCCGCATATCCCCTGTAATCATGTAGATCATCAGATTGTGGTCTGATCACGTACTGAACTGGAAAGCGTGGCGTACTTAGATCGATATCCTCAACAACATTGACAGATTCAAGATAATGAAGTAATGACTCGCCCTTATACCAAGACATACTTGAAGAAGCGTTGACAATATTATCACCCTGCAAGGCACTGATTGGAATAAATACAACATCTTTAATATCTAATTGAGCAGCCATTTTGCTGTAATCACTCAATATTGTGTTAAAGACTTCTTCAGAATAAGCCACCATATCCATTTTGTTGATGGCTACTACAACATGCGGGATTTGAAGCAACGAGGCAATAATACTATGCCTACGAGTTTGCTCTATTACGCCCAAACGCGCGTCAATCAAAATAATAATTAAGTCCGAATTTGAAGCCCCTGTAACCATGTTACGGGTGTATTGGATATGCCCAGGAGCATCGGCGATGATAAATTTACGTTTAGCTGTGGCGAAATATTTATAAGCAACATCAATTGTAATTCCTTGCTCACGTTCTGCGCGTAAGCCATCAGTAAATAAGGCAAGGTCAATTACCCCTTCGCCTTTATTCTTGCTTTGTTTCTGGATCATCTCCAGCTGGTCTACTTTTATAGAATCGGTATCATACAGCAAACGCCCGATCAGCGTACTCTTACCATCGTCAACACTTCCTGCAGTTATAAATCGTAGTAAATCCATTATTAAGATATGAGTATTAAGATATGAGTGTTGAGATATACGCCTCAAACCATCCTTGATATTGTTGTTAAAGTATTTTTATAGATAGTAGAATTGAGATATACGCCTTAAAATTATGTAGCATATCGAATCTAAAACTTTACTGTTAAATATTTTCTTTTTTATGTTAGCAATATGCGCCCAGGCTTTTATCTTACATCTCCCTAAAAATATCCCGTTTTCTTTCTGTCTTCCATTGCCGCTTCAGACACTTGATCGTCGATGCGGGTTTCACCGCGTTCGCTGATATTGGTTTCGTTGATTTCTCGAACAATATCGTCTATCGTGTCTGCAGTTGATTCAACAGCCGCGGTACAGGTCATATCGCCAACGGTACGGTAACGTACCCGACGAGTAACAATAGAATCGCCTTCGTCAATTCTGATGAATGGCGAAGTTGCTACTAAAAATTCTCCATGAACTAAGACTTCTCTGTCATGCGAGAAATAAATTGACGGCAACTCAATTCCTTCCCGTTTAATATAATTCCAGACATCAATTTCTACCCAATTGCTTATCGGGAATACCCGCACGTTTTCGCCTTTGTGAATTTTACCGTTATATAGGTTCCATAATTCTGGCCGCTGGCGCTTAGGATCCCAGGCGCCAAATTCATCTCTTACTGAGAAAATACGTTCTTTCGCCCTTGCTTTTTCTTCATCGCGTCTGGCACCTCCAATACAGGCATCAAATCCAAATTCTTCTATCGTATCCAACAAAGTGTATGCTTGGAGGGCATTACGCGACGGAAATTTTCCTGCCGGATCTTTCAGATTTTTTGATTTTATGGTGTCTTCGACATAACGCACAATTAGTTTTACGCCAAGTTCATTAGCAAGCTTATCGCGATACGCAATAGCTTCAGGGAAATTATGACCGGTATCAATGTGTACTAATGGGAAGGGGATTTTTCCAGGCTTAAAAGCCTTTAATGCAAGTTGTACCAGTGTGATCGAATCTTTTCCACCTGAGAAAAGCAAAGCGGGACGCTCAAATTGCGCAGCCACTTCGCGCATAATGTGTATCGACTCAGATTCCAGTTGATCTAAATAATCTAATTTATATTGAGGCATGTCTTAATCTTATGAATGAGTGTGTAATCCGCACTCCTTGTTTGCACTTTCTTCCCACCACCACCGCCCGGCTCTGAAGTCTTCTCCTTCGCGAATGGCGCGGGTGCAAGGTGCACAGCCGATACTTACAAAGCCTTTATCATGCAGCGTATTGTAAGGGACGCCATTTGAATGTATAAAAGCTTTTAGTTCCTCGGTTGTCCAATGAAGCAACGGATGATACTTTATAATGTTATTATTTTCATCCCATTCTATCTGCGGTAAATCATGTCTATTCGGCGAATGTTCGGCACGAAGGCCGGTGATCCAAAGCTCATTTCCGGCAATAGCCCTTTGCAAGGGTTCAACCTTCCGGATATAGCAACAAGCCTTGCGGTTTTCGACAGACTCGTAAAATGAGTTTGGACCTTTTTCAGAGATAAAAGATTCAAGTAGTATATGATCGGGATGGTAGGCAGTTATTTCAACGTCGTATTGTTCGCGAGTCCGATTCCAGACGTATAAAGTCTCTTCAAATAAGCGCCCGGTATCTAAGGTGAAGAGTTTTATTTCGGATTTTTGAGCGGCAATTAAATGGGTAATTACTTGATCTTCCCAGCTGAAGCTGGTTGAAAAGATAGTTTTTCCGGGAAATTTTCCAGGCAGAATCGCCAAAGCCTCCTGAGCCGGGAGCATCGCCACGGAGGATAAAGATTCTATTCTATCTTTTTGCGTTTGAAACATAAATTAATTTGTTTAGAGAAGAGCGGGTCAAAAAACGCTCTATTCTTTCAATTTTATTGTCTTTAGAAAAAGTAGGCAAAAGTAAAATAGAATTGTCAACTTAAGAAGTAAAATGCGAAAAATTACAATAAAATCTAAATTTAGCCTGCTTTTTTATACCAAATTTATGTACCTATCGGCAGAAAGATAATTGAGTTTTCTACAATTCCTACCTGTATTTTTCATCTTATTTTCATAGTGTCCTATTAGCTTTGACATACAAATTCAAGAAACTATGATGACTATTCAAGAATTTACACAACTCGATGTTTACGAAAAAGCGGAAGTAGCCTGGACCGGAAACTTCATTGCAGACAGAATGGATAAAGCTGATATCGTCCAGTTATATATACTTGAAAATTTCTTTGTAGAGATATTTTACAATCTTCTTGATAGCGAAATTATCACAGTGAGACCGTTTACTAACGTTCATTTTTTGGAAGCCTATTGCGAACATATTGATATTTCAAACCTGGTGTGTTAACATAAAGTTTATATTCTTAAAATTTAATCGTAATATTGCAATTAATATGGGACTCACTAAAACAGAGATCTTTACGGATGAACAAAATAAGCTGGCTTTGATGCTGAAGGCGATGGCTCATCCGGCTCGAATTGCAATACTGCAGAGTATCATTCAGGCAAATGCCTGCATCTGTGGCGATCTTGTTCATGAACTCGGTCTGGCACAAGCCACAATTTCACAACATCTTAGGGAACTAAAAAATGCTGGACTTATAAAGGGTACCATCGAAGGGGTAAGTGTCTGTTACTGTATCAGCCCAGAAAATTGGAAGCTTTTAGAAAAGCACTTCGCGTCCTTTATGGGAGCTTATAAAGGGTCAATGTGTTGCTAAAAAAATATTTTCAGTCAATCGTTAAATTGCAATATTATGAATACAATTGAATTATTGAGCTGGGGGGATTTTAAAGATACTCTTAAGCAACATCCGGAAGCAATTCTGCAGTTTCAATACTCAGAAAATAAAATAGTAGATGCTTCCTATCATATCACGGAAATCAAACAGGCGCCCATTACGTCTGTGGATTGCGGCGGTGTTAAAAATAACTGGACAGAGGTGATCCTGCAACTTTGGGAGCCAGCAGGAAAAGAAGGCGGCAGGGCAATGGCAGTCAGTAAAGCTCTAACCATCGTAGAAGTAGTCGAAAACGTTTTGCCCTTAAACCCTGCCGGGATTGTAAAGATAGAATTTGGCAATTCTGAATACGATACTAGGCAAATGTATCCTGCAGAATTTAAAATTGAGGGTGAAAACCTAATTGTAAATTTAATGCCTGACTTTACCCAGTGTAAGGCGATAGGAAGAGGTGGAAGCTGTGGTACAACTGAAAAAGGACAAGAGGAGTGCTGTGCTCCGGCAGAGAAAAAGAAAGTAGAACCAGTTAAACTGGTAGCCAATGCAAGTTGCTGCGAGCCCGGTGGAGGCTGTTGCTAAAAAATAAAAACCAACGGTTTAAAATTTACAAAATGAAGAATGTTTTAGTATTATGCACGGGTAATAGTTGTCGTAGTCAGATCGCAGAAGGCTATTTGAGGCATTTTGCGGGCAAAAAAGCAAATATTTATAGCGCAGGGATTGAAACTCATGGAGTTAATCCAAAAGCAATAAAGACAATGGCAGAAGATCATATTAATATTTCGATGCATACCTCCAACAATGTGGTTGAGTATCTGACTATCCCTTTTGACTTTGTGATCACCGTTTGTGATCACGCAAAAGAGAATTGTCCCTATTTTCCTACTCAAGGAGAGCGCTTGCATTTTAACTTCCCCGACCCTGCCAAAGCGATGGGAACCGATGAAGAAATAATGGCTGAGTTTAGAAGGATTAGAGATATGATAAAGGTTTACACAGCAGATTTTGTTAAAACGAAACTGAACTAAAATGGCAATAGATCATTGTGCACCGGCTGCGGAACGTAAAAAGCTAAGCTTTTTGGATCGCTATTTAACCTTGTGGATTTTCTTGGCGATGGCGCTCGGCGTGTCTATTGGATATTTTATACCTTCTTCTTCTGCGCTGATTAACTCTTTTTCAAGTGGTACAACTAATATTCCGGTAGCAATCGGATTAATTTTAATGATGTATCCGCCTCTGGCGAAAGTGAACTATGAAAAAATGGGTGAGGTGTTCAGGAATACTAAGGTACTTGGTGTATCACTGTTTCTGAATTGGGTGTTGGGACCAATACTTATGTTTGGGCTTGCAGTTATTTTTCTTCGTGATTATCCTGAATATATGGCGGGACTGATATTGATTGGTATTGCACGTTGCATTGCAATGGTTGTAGTTTGGAACGAGTTAGCTGATGGAAATCGCGAATACGCGGCGGGTTTGATCGCTTTAAACAGCATTTTTCAAATTTTATTCTATAGCGTCTATGCTTATTTGTTTATTACCGTGCTCCCTCCATTTTTCGGAATACAAGCACTCGAAGTAGATATTACAATTGGGCAAATTGCAGAAAGCGTTGGAATTTACCTTGGGGTACCGTTTTTTATTGGAATAATTAGCAGGTATGGGCTAATTAAATTGAAGGGTAGAGAATGGTTTGAACAAAAATTCGTTGCTGCAATCTCGCCAATTACGCTGATAGCCTTATTGTTTACGATCATGATTATGTTTAGCCTTAAAGGCGAACTTATTGTCCAAATTCCAATGGATGTGCTGCTGATCGCGATTCCACTTGTGATTTATTTTGCGATCATGTTTTTAGCCGGTTTCATCGTAGGTAAGTTTTTCGGCGCAGATTATTCAAAAAGCTCATCGATTGCATTTACAGCCGCAGGTAATAATTTTGAACTCGCTATTGCCGTTTCGATTGGTGTCTTTGGAATAAATTCAGGTCAGGCATTTGCAGGAGTTATTGGGCCCTTAGTGGAGGTGCCGGCATTAATAGCTTTGGTTAATGTTGCCTTTTTTTTACGTAGAAAGCACTTTTCCGATTCGGGCGAATGATTAGAATCATAATAAATCATAGCTTCAAATTCCACTTTAGTGTTTTGTATCTAACAAGCAACTTCGCTATGTTCTAACGATCCTTTCTTGGCCTATCGACTAGGATACCCGCGCTTGCAAATTTGTTATTCTGCTTGCTAAGCTTAGTGAGTACAATTCATAAGGCTGCCCGGATGGCGACCTGCGGTTTTATACAGGATTCTGCTTGTCGTGATTTTTGATGTCACATCCTCACTTCTTAATAGTCAATAATCTCAGCAAGCCTCGTATTGGCTCAGCTTTGCAAACATACTTAGCATCGTTTTTTCAGAACTTTCTGCCAACGATAGGTCTTCGGTCGCAGGAAGGTCGTCGTCGTACAGATTTAGTACGTTGGGATAAATATACTACCGGTACATGGTGGGATAAAACTCCAGACAAAGATGGTCATACAAATATTTTCCCTATCGGACTGAATGTTTTAGGAACATCTCCTCAATTGGTGCAAAATCCTGGTTACCAGTAAGAAATAAAGCAGGGTAGTTGGAAATTTCTAGCAACTCTGCTTTATTTTTAATAGTTTCATATTCGCAAATCTGAAACTCATCGATAACAGAGTACGAGAAAATGATTTATTGATTAAAACATGGACGTAAATAGGTGATGTTGAAAGCTTTGAAAAATATTCTCTAATTATAATAATAAAACTATGAACCAATTCAGTAAAGTAGCGTGCTTTATCCTGGCAAGCGCATTTTTTTCGCAATCAGGATACGCTCAAAGTCCGCCTGTTTCCATATCGTTAAACGATTTGGCAGAGTTTCGTTTTCCGGGTAAAAATTGGGTTTTGGCTTCTGATGCCACTGCTAGTTTAACCGCGGCTAATGTAATGAAACCAGTAAGTGGTACCGGGGTTGTAGTAAATACGAAAAGTGGTACTAACCTTATTACTATACAAGAATACGGAGATGTGGAAATTGATCTGGATTTTATGGTAGCTAAAGGGAGCGCTACCGGAATCTGGCTGCAAGGCCGTTATAATATACAATTATCAGATAGTTGGACAAAAACAAGTCCAACCTATGCTGATATGGGAGGCATCGGCCAGCGGAGCAATAATCCTAGTTCAGGAATTGAAGGCATGGCTCCAATGATGAATGTTGCTAGGGCCCCTGGCTTGTGGCAGCATCTGAAAGTACGATTTGCCGCACCAAAATTTAATGCAAGCGGTGTTAAGACGTCTAATGCACGTTTTGAAGAAGTTTATGTGAATGGTGTACTCGTACAACAACAAGCAGAAGTAGCTGCGCCTTCACAACCTGCAATGTACAGTGATGAAAAAGCAGTAGGCCCGTTAGTACTGCAAGGCAGTGGAGGAACTGTGGCATTTCGAAATATTCGTCTTGCTCCCGTTGTTGCTATTCAGGCTCCGGTCGCTGTTGGTCCGCCGCGTCGTGGTGGTGTAAGAATAGTGAATCCAATTCTGCTTGATCCAAGCAATGAACCTTATCTATTAAGGGGTTATTTAAATTATGGCACGAAGAAACGTACGCATGTTATTTCAGTGGGGAGCCCTAATCAGACTAACTATTCTTATGATCTTAAGCAAGGTGCATTGTTACAAGTATGGAGAGGGAGATTTGTAGATGTCACCGAGATGTGGGAAGCTAGGGGAGAACCTCAATTGGAAAAACCTAATGGTAGCGTGGTAATTTTATCTGGCGCTCCTGCACTTGCATCCTTAGCTGATGCTAATGCAGTTTGGCCTGATTCTATCGCTTTTGACGATCTTAATAATAAAGGATATGTACTAGACCAGGCTAGAAATCCAACATTCAAGTATGTATTTATGGGAGCTAATGTTGAAGACAAAATTTCTATTGCCATGAATGGTCAGTCTATTGTGCGTGAAATTAGTGTAAGCAACGCTCCAGCAAATTTCTATTGTAGAGTTGCCGCAGCAGGCAAAATTGAATCTGTTGGCAAAGGATTGTACGCAATTGATGGAAAGTCGCATTATATTCAGGTGGATGCAAGGTTTAAGCCAACGCTAAGAAAGACAAGTAGTGGACAAGAACTGATCACAAGCATCGGCAATAGCGCCGGACCCCTAACATATTCTATAATCTGGTAAAAGAAAAATGATGACTAATTATATAAAACTATATCGCTCAAGCAGATACTTGCTAAGCTGCATATTATGCAGTCTTTGTACCACAGTAGTAATGGCACAAACTGCCCCTGTACAAAATCGAACTACTGCAAATTCAGATACCAGCCGTCGCCAAACTGAAGACGAAATTTTCAGATTGCGCACAGTGCCTATTCCTCAGGGACTTTTACTTGAAGTTGGCGGGATGGCATTTCTGCCCAATGATGCACTTGCTGTGGCAACTCGTCGTGGTGAAGTATGGATCATCAGTAATCCATATATGAAAAATAATCAGGCTCCCAAATACCAGTTATTTGCACAGGGAATGCATGAGGTTTTGGGCATGAATTACGTTAATGGTGAGCTGTATGTTACTCAGCGCTCTGAATTAACCCGTCTAAAGGATCTTGATGGTGATGGCAAAGCCGATTCATATGAAACGGTATATAGTTGGCCATTGTCGGGTAACTATCACGAATATTCGTATGGTCCGATGCTTGATAGAGATGGTAACATGATCTTGGCTTTAAATCTTGGATGGACAGGTAAGGAAGTTAGTTTGTCGAAATGGCATGGTTGGTTTCTTAAACTAACGCCGGACGGAAAAATGGAACCTTTTGCAACAGGCTTCCGCTCGCCGGCAGGAATGACATTAAATAACGATGGAGAAATCTTTTACGTGGAAAATCAAGGTGGATGGGTTGGTTCAGGCTACCTTGCTCACGTAGAAAAAGGAGATTTTATGGGGCATGTTGAAGGACTCAGATGGGCGGATCAGCCCGGATCTCCCGTTAAATTAAAGATCTCAGATATTCCTAATACCGGTGAGCCTAAATTCGACGTAGCTAAAAGAGTACCCGGATTGAAGACACCTGCAGTATGGATGCCTCACGCAATTTTTGGAATTTCAACTTCAGGAGTTCTAAACTATGACACTAAAGGCAATATGGGGCCTTTTGAAGGTCAATTATTCGTTGGCGATCAGGGTCAGAGTAAGATTATGAGAATAGCTTTGGAGAAAGTTAAGGGAGTTTATCAGGGAGCGGCTTTCTTGTTCCGCGCTGGGTTCTCTTCTGGAATTTTGCGTATGAACTGGGGTTCTGATGGCAGTATGTTTGTAGGAATGACCTCCCGTGGCTGGGGGTCAACGGGCACTTCGCCTTTCGGCTTACAACGCCTAGAATGGAGTGGAGTGACTCCTTTTGAAATCAAAACGATCAAAGCACAACCTGACGGTTTTGAATTAGAATTTACTGCACCTGTAAATGAAGCCAGTGCGCGTAATGTAGGTTCATATGCAATGAGAAGTTTCACATACAAATACCATTCTACCTATGGAAGTCCGGCAATCAATGCAAGTAATCGGCAGATCAAAGCGATTGTAGTTTCTCCTGATAGAATGAGAGTTCGTTTGGTTGTTGACAGCTTGAAAGAAGGCTATATACATGAGATTAAAGCAGAGGGAGTACAATCGACAGACAAGTTGTTAGTGATGCATAACGTTGGATATTATACACTTAACCGTATACCCGATGGCGAAAAAGTTGTAATAACTAGCGCTAACATGGTAACGACCGCAGATCATAATATGGCGGCGATGTCTACTGCGGCAGGGGCAACTACTCCGCTCAGAGCTGCGGCTAGTGGCAAGCATGTTACCACTCAACCTGCGGATTGGACTACCGGAGCGGATCGTACAATTGTTCTTGGCGTAAGACCCGGATTGAAGTATGACGTAGAAGCAATTACTGTTAAAGCAGGAAGCAAGATAAAACTGACTTTTAACAATAATGATGATATGCAGCATAACGTAGTTATCACAGAACCGGGAATGGCCACTCTTGTAGGAGAAATGGCCCTTAAATTAGGCATTGATGGAGAGCGTCTAAATTTTGTTCCGACAACTCCAAACGTGGTTGTTCATACATTTTTATTGCAGCCTGGAAAATCAGACTCTATTTATTTCCTTGCACCTGATAAGCCGGGTGAATACCAATACCTGTGTACTTATCCAGGTCATTTTATGGTTATGAGAGGTACTCTTAAAGTTGAAAAATGAAGAATATAAAAATTATAAACTAAACCCAAAAAATTGAATTATGAAAAGTTCAGCGTTTTTAATAACTACCTTATTAGTAGTAAGTGTCATCGCGGCTAGTGCTCAAACACCAGCCCCAACGACGGCGCCTGCAACCACTCCAGGTCAGGCTTCTAGAACAACAGCTACCGCCCCCGGTCAAGCGGGAGCCCCTAGAGCGAGAGGTAATCCTGAAGAAACAGAAGTTTGGGAGCCACTACCGAAAGTAATTGCGCCAGGAAAAACCTTCAGCGACGCACCGTCTGATGCTACTATTTTATTTGATGGAAAGGATCTAAGTCAATGGGTATCTTCAAGAGATAAGTCTGAGGCAAAGTGGTCTGTTGCCGATGGTAATTTTACTGTTGTTTCCTCTACAGGTGGTATTCAAACTAAAAACTCTTTTACTAATTATCAATTACATATTGAATTCCGGGTTCCAGAAACTGTAACCGGCGAAGGACAAAACCGTGGGAATAGTGGAATCTTCCTCGCTGCAACACGTGGTAATGCAGGTGGTTATGAGATACAGGTATTGGATGGATACAATAACGAAAACAAAACGTATGTGAATGGAATGGTGGGTAGTATGTATAAGGAGTCTATTCCATTGGCAAATCCAGCACGTAAAAAAGGTGAATGGAATGTTTATGATATCGTCTGGACTGCACCAACATTTCATGAAGATGGAACAGTGAAAACCCGGGCGAGAATAACAGCATTCCTAAATGGTGTATTGGTTCAAAACAACTATGAGCTTCTGGGCGAAACTGCATTCATAGGAAAACATGACTACGTAAAAGGTGGTCACGGCCCCCTGCCAATTAGTTTGCAGGCGCATGGTAATCCGGTTAGTTACCGCAATATTTGGCTGAGAGAGCTAAAAAAATAATTTTTAAGTAGTTCAATTTGAACCTCATCCAAGTTAGTAAGATCGCTGCCTGCATTTGCGGGCAGCGCCTTTACTCACGATTATTATTCCACTAAACTGATATCAATTGAGGAAGTTTTGCCAAAACATCCCGAGAATAACCAGTTTCTGACAGGTGTATAATCAATTGAATTAAGATAAACTAACGCTGACCAATTTCTTCATGAAAAAACTAATCTTAATTGCACTGTTACTACCTTGGATGGTGGTTGCTAATGCCCAGACGAAAAGGCTGAAGCCGATGTTTAATGGAAAGAATTTACAGGGCTGGAGTAGTTTTCTACGTACATCAGGCCTAAATAATGATCCACAACAGGTTTTCGTCGTTGAAAAGAAAATGATACACGTACGGGGAAAAGAATTTGGCTATATAATAACAGATAAGAGTTATAAAGATTTTCATTTTTCGGTGGATTTTAAATGGGGAGTGGAGAAATATGCGCCAAGATTGACCGCAGTTAGAGACGCAGGTATTCCTAACAAAATTTGGCCTCTATCTGTAGAATGTCAGATTCAGGAAGGTGATGTTGGGGATATTTGGTTGCTTGACCGCGCTACTGCAGTAGTTGATGGGAAAGTCACCACACCAGGAAACTCAGTACGTGTGCAAAAGAAAAAGGACAATGAAAGGCCAACAGGAGATTGGAATACAGTCGAGGTTGTTTCTAAAAACGGAAAGTTTTCTTACTATGTTAATGGATTACTGGTGAATGAAGGAGAAAATGCTAGTACTAAAGAAGGCAGAATTTTGCTTCAGGCGGAAGGAGCAGAACTTTTTTACCGCAATGTTAAGATCGCAGAATTATAAAAAATGTGATGGTCTGACAGCATCAATAAATACCTATTGAAGGCTTAAGTAAACTCGATAAGTCTCTTTTCATTCAGATTTATCTGTGTTTGAGATCTTAGTAGTAAAAACCGGATTCTTCTTTTTTAAACTCGATTTTTAGAGTACTTCATTCGTTAATATAATGGTATTTAGTAAATTTCGATAACTGATAATATTTTATAAGAGTTAGCAGAAGTTCAGATGTGATTTTTATTGTTTTACAATCGAAATCACTAATTAGGCACTGACTAACAACAAGTTACACACAAAAAAACTTTTCGGGATGTAGCGTAGCCAGGTATCGCGCCAGCATGGGGTGCTGGAGGTCGGAAGTTCGAATCTTCTCATCCCGACGAATTGAAGCTTTCTGAGAGGTCTCCAAGGACAATAGCGGAAAGCGTTTAATAACTTTTCCCGCATCTGCAACTAGGCCAAGTACCGACTGGAATTTCTGTGCTATTTAATTTGGTTTAACTCGTCCATCGTAAAGCTTTGTTGCCGGGACGGAAATTTGCGACGGACCGCCGAAATATCAGCGGCGCTAACCCGCTCTGCGTTATTGTTCCAGGAGTTTCTAATAAAGCTGAGCAAGGAAGCGATGTCCTCGTCGCCAAAAGCGATGTTCTGGCCAAGTGCAGGCATGTCGCCATTAATTTCCGGACTCTTATATACTTTCCCGTTAACGCTTATCGGACCGGAAAGTCCATACAAAATAATTGAGGCTAGCTTGGTTTTGTCGCCTGTGACCCACTCAGAATTATTTAATGGCGGTGCAAGCGCCGTAACGCCGTTACCGTCTGAGCCGTGACAGGCTTGACAGATGGATCGATAGATTGCCACCCCCCTTGAGAATTCTCTTTCAGGAGGGATTCTTGTATTTCGGGCGCTTTCGCGAGTTTTGATGGCTGTCAATACTCGTTGAAGTTGCCGGCGGATAACTAGGCCGGTATCGGGGTTTGCAGCGATCAATTCTTTTTCAAACTCCGCTTCACTGTTTTGAATGCCACTAACCACTGCGTCTGATACAAAGTTGTTTTTCGGGAAGATTGATACTGCTTTTCGTCGTAGTCGGTTTGCCGTCGCCGGATCAAAATTCTGGATAGATTGTGCTAGAAACGCGATGTAAGGGGCTGAGCTTTCGTCTTTTTGATCAAGGATGTTGTCTAAGGCAGCAACGTAAGTGGCGAAGTTCTGTCGGCTAAGCACGGAGTTCACTGCTGTCAGTGCCTGTGCGCGGATATGAGCATCGGTGTTTGCTAGCAAGGGCATTAAATCTGAAGATTGTAAATCTTGTAGGCCTTCTATGGTCCATAGAGCATGGATAGTCGTTAACGGATTGACAGGGTTCTTTACTAGTTTGCGTAGAGCCGGTAGCACTTGCACAGATTTTTTGTCAACAAGCAGTTGTTGTGCTTTATCCCGCACCCAACCGTTTGGATGCTGTAGCAGAGTCACTAATTTTTTTGGATCAGTGCTCAAAGTGGCGGCAATCGCTTTTTTGTCTGACGGAACAACCTTGTAGATTCTACCTAAGCTGCTGGGCGTAGTAAGATCGCGTTTTTTAACTTCACCCTTTAGATATCCGGTGATGTAAGTACGGTGCTGGATAATACCTCGGTACATGTCGACAACGTACATGGCCCCATCCGGACCGTTATACAAGTTAACAGGTCTAAAGCGCTCGTCTTTGCTCGCTAAGAACTCCTTTTCTGCATACGCTTGCTTTCCTAGGATTTGAAAGGCACTTTCTTCAAGAATGTTTCTTTTAATTAGATTAGCCGCTGGTTCGGCAACGAAAGCGTTATTTTCATATTCTTTGCTAAAAAGGTTGCCACGGTAAACTACCGGGCCGCAAGCGGCGGTAAAGTTGACGAGCCGCATGTTTTTATCTAACACGCCGTCTTGGTAGCCGCGATTAACTCCCGGCGTTGGTCGAATGGGATAAACACGATTGCTTTTGACTACGTTCTCATTAAATCCGGCAACGCGCTGAAGGTTGCTATTTCCGGAGCCAAAACCCGGACTAAAGAACTCGCCGATAAGGTTTTGAGAGTTATTATTATAATAAAGCCTTCCGTAGTTGTCTTGTGTAATACCCCACTGTCCTCTGAAATGAGTTTTTTCTATCAACCATGCGTCTCCGTTCTTGCGGTATCTTTTTGCTGATTTCGCATTATAAATCCAGTTGTCCAACGCTCGCATAAGGCCATTTGGTTCATGTTCTACGTTGCCACCGTCGGTATAATTGCCGTCAACCAGCACTTTTTTGCCCGGTTTATCGGCGTTTATTTCAAAGAACCAAAGATTCGGTGATTCCGCTACTAAAATGCCGTTTTCTATCAGGCACAATCCGCGGGGGAGTATTAGAGAATCGAGAAATACTTTTCGGTTGTCCATGATGCCGTCCTTGTTGGTATCTTCAAGGATGACAATTTTACCGTGTGGAAACTCTTCTCCTGATCCCAAAGTATCCGGCATATAGCCGTCCATTTCTGCCACCCACATTCTTCCCTTATCGTCAAATACCATGGCTACGGGCGTACGGACAAGCGGTTCTGCAGCTACCAATTGAACTTTAAAGCCCTCTTCTAAGACCATCTGTTTCATGGATTCTTCCGGGGATAAAACAGGAGAATTTGTTAAGGTATCGTCCGGGCGAATAGCATTTCCAGAAAATCTGTAAGATGCACTCATCGTAAATAATCCAATGACTCCCAGAATAGCTGCCAGCGAGCGAAGTTTTTTCATTAAAGGGCTTTAATTTTTATGCTTCTGTAAGAAACTAAATTGCCGTGATCTTGTATCAGAATATGGCCGGAGGTCGCTTCCCCGAAATTTTTAAATGGCGTATACTTACTTAATGCTACCAGATCGCGATATTCTTTTGATCCTCGCACATACGAAAGGACTTTGATCCCATTCAGGTAATGCTCTACGCTGTTATCCGGATAAACGACAACCCTGCCAGTATTCCATTGTCCGGGCGCACGTATAAAGCGATTCTCTTTTTTAGCGGCCATCAGGTCGTAAAGCGAGCCAAGTGTCCTATTACCGTCGCGTCCTAATTTGGCATCAGGATGGCGCTCATCATCTAAAACCTGATATTCTAATCCGATTGCAGAGCCAGGGTTATTTTCAGATAAAGTGACGAAGTATTTTACCCCGCTGTTTGCACCAGGTGTGATTTTAAATTCGAAAGATAGATCGAAAGATTTAAACTGTTCTTCAGATACAATATCGCCTCCGTTGGTCGATTCTTTTCCTTCAGCAGCTAAGACTGTAAGCAAACCATTTTTCGCTGTCCATCCTTTTTCAGGGAAAGTCTTTTTGTAGGCGCCTTTCCACCCCTTTGAAGTTTCGCCGTCAAATAGTAAACGCCAGCCGTCTTGTTTCTCATAATCGCTTAACGCGTTAGGTGTTTTGTTGACCACATAAACCCCCTTTGGAAAAGGCGTTGGCTGAAGATTAGATGTTTTAATTCGAATGTCTTTAAAATAGACTTTTTTATTTGCCCCTTCAGCATTTGTAATACCATGCATTTGAAGAGCGATGAAGCCGCTTTGATCTAGGGTATCTACAACATATCCGCAAGGAATTCCATTTACCCAGGTTTTCATTTCGTTGCCGATGCATTCAATTTTTAGGTGGTTAAACTCGCCAACTTTAAAAGCGTCCTGAGCAGTAGAATTTAATGTCATCGGATATAGCCAATCACGTCTTCCCTCATCATAAATACCTCCGCTCCATTTTCTGGTTGACGGATCAATTTCGATTTGCCGACCGAATACTCTTCCTTTGCCCTTGTTAGCTGCCGGATCATAATGACTGCGAACTTGCACGCCGGAATTGCTAAGAGTACTTTCAACCTTTACGTCAAGCTCCAAAACAAAATCGGCATATTCTTTTTCGTAAACAAGAAAGCTATTTCCAGAATTAAGTACAGCAGTACTGGTGCCAAGAATTTGGCCTTTTTCTACTTTATAATTAGCATCGCCGGCCATTTGCTTCCATCCTTCGAGCGATTTACCGTCAAATAGTTTGGTCCAACCTTTTTCTGCTTTTTGGGCAAAGCTGGATGAGAATGACGCTGCGATCAATATCAGGGGCAATACATTTTTAACGGTGGTTAAGATATTTTTCATGAACAATCTGTTGGTTTTAATTGCTGTTGGCTTTTACGCTTAATTAAAGATAAGGGTTTTATAAAAAACATAGTCATATGCTAGATATTTACTCTCTCCATCTTAGGTGTTAAGATATGCATGAGCAGCCATGCTAGTAAATACGCGCTGCCACAGACGAAAAACATAATGTAATAGCCTGTTTCAAGGTGTCCCTGGCTTTTGTAATAATCAAATAGCGGACCTACAATTTTAGCGATAGCCATTCCTCCAAATGCACCTGCCATACCGCCTAACCCGGCTACGGAAGCAATTGCTTTTTTCGGAAACATATCAGATACCGTCGTAAAAATGTTTGCGCTCCAAGCCTGATGCGCGGCAGTTACAAATCCGATCACAAGAACGGCGAACCAAACATTAATGCTGCCTAAATATTGGGCGGCCATCACCGGTAATGAGCCAGCTGCATAAATCAACATTGAAGTTTTTCTTGCTCTGGTCACCGTCCATCCATTTTTAATAAATCGCATAGGCAACCACCCACCCCCAACGCTGCCGATGGTGGCTAGGCTATAGACTAAGGCTACCGGAAGTACGATATCTGTTCCGCTGAGGTTATATTCAGCTTTTAAAAATGCGGGTAGCCAAAAAAGGTAAAACCACCAGATGGGGTCAGTCAGAGTTTTGCCGATCATGAAAGTCCACGTTTGCTTATATCCTAACAACTTGCGCCAAGATACTTTTTCATCGCCGGCTACTTTAGCGGCTGCTTCATCATCATGATCGCTGTGAATATAATCAAACTCTGCTTTGCCCAATTTCGGATGATCTTCAGGTTTTTGATACATGATAAACCAAAAAATTAACCAGAAAAAACCTAGCGAACCTGTTAAAATGAATGCCCATTGCCATCCCCAGGCCTCAACGATGAAGGGCACCGTGAGTGGCGCCACTACCACGCCAATATTTGTTCCGGCATTAAAAATACCAGTAGCAAGCGCTCGCTCTTTTTTAGGAAACCATTCTGCCGCCGATTTAACTGCTGCTGGCAGATTGCCTGCTTCGGATATACCAAGCGCCGCACGGGCTATAAAAAATCCGAATGTGCTTTGTACCCAACCATGGCCCATTGCTGCCAGGCTCCAAAGAAAAACTGAAATAGCGTAGCCTAGTTTAGTACCGATTTTGTCGATTAATCGCCCCACGCTAAGCATCCCGATAGCATATGATAATTGGAAAGCTATAACGATGTTAGCGTAATCTGTTTCCGACCACTTAAATTCTTGTTCAAGCGTAGGCTTTAAGAGACTGATCACAGAGCGGTCGAGGTAATTGATCGTGGTCGCAATAAATAATAGCGAACAAATCGTCCACCGGTAGTTTCCTACGGGACTGGTTTCTTTCATTGGTTTAACTGTATTAGGTCGGTCTGGGTTATCACGTTCAAGGTACTAATTAATTCAATATTTCAACCATTACTTCCGCGCCCTTGCGTTCGGCCGAAACATAGCCGGTATATATTGTGGTTATCACATCTGCTGCAAGCTTACTATTGCTTTCTACAGGTTCGTTAAAAGCAGCTGATCTGTAAAAGGCATCCATTTCATGTTGATAGCCTGTATACCAATCTTCATCAGGCGAGATAGAAGACCAACCTTGCTTGGTTTCGGTCTTTTCAACAACATAAATGTCTTTATAATATTCTTCTGAAGGCGTATAAGACTGCATGGAATTGTTAGGATTGATGTTACAAATTGTTCGATGGTTGTTGGCATTAACTTCCAGCCAGTTATGTACCCCACCTAAAACCAGCTCACTGGCAAATATGGTAGCTATGGTACCGTCGTCGAACGTGATATGCAGCATGGCAAAATCTTCGATATCCGTATAGCCGCTTTTTAAGTGACCTTTATCTTCAAATGAAGGCAGGCGTGTGATAGCGTGGGTCCGGGCCGAAATTGACTTAGGCCGTATTGGATGACCGTTTTTAACGCGGCCTTCAACATGCTTCAGATAGATAGCTGCCGTTAATGGGTGACACCCTTTGCCGATCATCGATCCGCCGCCAGATAAGTGCCATTTTCCGTAGGCTAAAGAATGAGATCCCGAATGCGATTCTTCGCCGTGCATCCAAAGAATTTGTGCTCCCGTTTTTTCCAGGATTTCCCGTTCTTTTTGGATTGAAGGTGCATAGACCCAATTCTCGGCGTACATGATTTTTCCTTGACTTTTTTTCTCTGCTTCTAGCATACGCGCGATGCTTTTTAGCGTTTCTTTGAGTCCTTCTTCTCTAGAGAAAGTGTCACCATTAAAGTCGGCGCTGCCATTGCCAAAATATCCCGTAAAGGGCTTTTCTACAATCACATGCTTGTTTTTCTTAAGTGCTGCGATGACAAAAGGTTCGTGTGTTACTGGCGGAGTGCAGATATGCAACACATCAGATTGATCGATAAGCTCATCTAAATGATGAAATGCCTTAAGGTTGCGGATAAGGGCAAACTCTTCCATCTTAGACGCAGTTGACGAATGAACCCCTACAATCTCAACATTGGTACTGAAAACCCTCCTTAAGGCTTCAAAGTGAAATTTCGCAGCAAAGCCCGATCCGACAATACCAGCACGAATTATTTGGTTCTCCATTATTAAATTTAAACGATAAATATTGACCAGCAATTTGGGTAAATTTAATTTCAAAAAAAAACTCGGTTACGACAACCTTTTAATAGTATCTATCGTGATGTTAGAAAAAGAGGGATTGGTCAGCCACTTTAATGAATTAATGCCAATGATGGAAGGCTGATTCAGGATGCCAGTGTTTACTAAGCACTGAATTTTTAGGGTTTGTTAAAGTTGATCCAAGATCTTCCAACCTCGTACCGAACTGTTTTTAATTTATTTTCAATTGATGGCTATACACACGAAGCAATTTTCAAAATTAACACCCTAAACGCCGAGTCCGAGAGTACCTGATGTGTTTGCCAAGTACGCATCTTGTGCGATGATATCTGCGGCCATTGATCCGTTAAGATTTCCAATAGTAAGATGAGCATTTTCTACACCCGCGAGGTATTTTACGGTCACTCCAGCCTTTATTTTATTTCATCGTTGTAAAGTTCGCGAGCGAAAACACCGCCAAACTAAGATCAATCACTCATGTTGATAAGCATATTGTCCAATGAAGCTAGCGTGTAAGGCAATTTAAGGTCATTCCCGACAAGCGCCAGCATGTTAAAAAGGCTAAAATCAAAGCGGTAAGGACTTCCAACTAATAGTAGCCGGTACAATCTTGGGAATACACTAAAAGGCAGTTTAATGCCAAAATTGCAAGAGCAATAGTTTTTTTCATGAATATTTAGGTATCTCAAATTTATCATGATGGTGTATTAATGTCAGCACACGATATTGTTTGTTGACATCCGAAATAAAAATTACAATCTTAATAATTGTTTAAAACTCTTTTAAAATGCCGTATTAATAATTTTTATTTTGCCGAAATAACCGCTAAATACTACGTTTTTATAATTTATGATCTCTCCTTTCTATAAAATCATCTACGTTTTTCTTTTTCTAGGCTGGCTCGCTTCATGCTCTTCCCCTGTAGGAAAAATTTATAAACGCACTGAAAATACAGAGAACGAGGATAGTTTATTACTTGTCTATAATCCAAAAAAGGCTAATAAGGAGATCGATCGGTTTATGATAGATCTTCATAAAAGGAGAAACTTTAACGGTAATGTGTTAATAGCAAAAAAAGGCAAGATTCTATATGAAAATACATTTGGTTGGGCAGATTATCTCCATCGAGATAGCTTAAAAATTGATTCTCGCTTTGAGCTAGCATCCATCACCAAGACCATGACCTCTACTGCCATTCTCATTCTGGCAGAGCGCGGAAAGCTCAAATTAAGCCAAAATGTAAAAGAGTTTTTCCCAAATTTCCCTTATGATAGTATCACTGTAGAGCTATTGTTAACGCATCGATCGGGAATGATGAATTACGTTTATTTTGTGGACGGACTATGGAAGAAACAAAGAAAGGATGAGCGTAAAGGAATTACTAACATGGATGTGATGGATCTGATTGCTGAACATAAGCCCAATCCGTACAATAAGCCGAACCGAAGCTTCCATTACAATAATTCTAATTATATGGTTTTGGCTGCAATAATAGAAAAAGTGACTGGGACATCTTACTCAGATTTCATGAAGGCAAATGTGTTTATTCCGGCCGGTATGAAAAATACCGCGGTTTATTCAAAAGCGGTTTATGATACCATTCCGGTAGATGTTGTGGGGCACGACCGTACCTGGCGATATTCTGTAGTGCAGAACTTTTTGGATGGTCCGGTTGGTGATAAGGGTGTTTATAGTACTGTCGAAGATCTTTACCTATTTGATCAAGCCCTTAGAAAAGGCAGACTACTTAAAAAGGAAAATCTGGATTCTGCATACATCGGTCGTAATGAACGATCTAGAGGTCATTTTAATTATGGGTACGGTTGGCGCACTTTTGATGCGCCCGGCCAGAAAGTGGTCTACCATACCGGATGGTGGCATGGTTTCAGACATATTTATCTTCGAGATCTGAAAAACGATATCACTATTGTCTTGTTAACTAACCTGACAGGCGGCAGTTTACTTCAGTTGGAAGAGCTCTACAAGATGGTTGGAATGCCAGTTGTGCAAAAAAGTTCTTATACCGGGTCAGGTGACCCGGCAGATGAATAGGAAAAGAAGTAAAAACTTAAAAAGATGTTTGACAAAATAGCGCAGGCTCAGCAAATGGCGGGAGAAATTAAGAAGAAACTCGACAATATCAGCGTCCGTAGCGAGGTGGAAGGTGGTAAAATATGTGTTGTTTCTACCGCAAACAAAACGATTTCAGCAATAGAAATCGACACCAATTTTTTAAAAACAGTTGAGAAAGAGGAGCTAGAAGATCTGCTGTTAATTGCCGTTAATCGGGCATTGGAACAGGCAGAAAATGTTAGTCAAACCGAGATGCAAGCCGCAACGAGAAACATGTTTGGCGATTTAGGCGGTATGTTTGGAAAGTAAAAAAACGCGGCTGTATTTAAGGCCGCATTTTGTCTATTTAATAAGTCAAATTTTATATCGTCGTACCATTAGGCAAAAAAGCCGATTTTTTGACGACGACAATCCCTTCTCTAACCGTATATTTTCCATAATCGCCATCAGTCAGATGCGCTCCGCCTGTGATGCGCACATCGTCGCCAATTTGGCAATTCTTGTCGAGAATTGCATTTTCAATATAGCAACGTTCGCCAATCCCCATGATCGGAGTACTTGTGTCGCTTGCCTTGTCAAGTTGATCCAACGTCTGGTAGTAATCTGTACCCATTACATAGCTCGCCACGATCGTTGTTCCCCTTCCAATCCTTGTTCGGATACCAATTACCGATCGTTCAATTCTACTTGCATTGATGATACATCCATCAGCAATTATCGTTTTTTCTAAGACAGTACCTGAAATTTTAGAGGGGGGCAGCATACGCGGCCTACTATAAATACTATGTTTATCAAATAAATTAAACGCTGGAATGTCATCAGTTAAGCCAATATTGGCCTCAAAGAAAGATGGAATGCTTCCGATATCGGTCCAATACCCTTCATACTGATAGCTTAATACTTTGTGCGACGTGATCGCATCAGGTATGATTTCTTTTCCGAAATCAGCGTGCTGATCACCTTTTAATAGATCAAAAAGCGCTTTACGGTTAAAGACATAAATTCCCATGGAGGCAAGATAGTTTTTCCCTTCTTTTTGCATCTGCTCGCTTACTTCAGATTCAAGTCCGCTAAGTTTTTCAGCCTTTGGCTTTTCTACAAAAGATGTAATATAATTTTGGTCGTCAGTTTTTAGGATACCGAATCCGGTTGCATCCTTGGCATTTACCGGGATAGTGCCTATCGAAATATCGGCGCCACTTTTTTCATGGTTGAGGATCATGTCTTCAAAATCCATTTGATAGAGCTGATCTCCGGATAAAATTAAAACATAGTTAAATTCATGAACGTCAAGATAGTGCAATGACCGACGTACCGCGTCAGCGGTACCTTGAAACCACTCCCTAGTATGCGGCGTCTGCTCTGCTGCGAGAATATCAACAAATGCACTGCTGAAAATGCTAAAATGGTAAGTATTTTTTATGTGTTTGTTCAGCGATGCTGAATTAAACTGTGTTAAAACAAATATCCTGTTGATCCCGGCATGGAGGCAATTGGAAATAGGAATATCGACCAGACGGTATTTACCGGCGATCGGAACCGCTGGCTTTGACCTTGTAGCAGTTAGGGGATGTAAGCGAGAACCTTGTCCTCCGCCCAGCACTACTGCGATTGCTTTTGTGACCATGCTCATAGGTGTTTTAGGCTTTTATAAAGATTAATATATTGTTTGGCTGATGTATTCCACGAAAAATCGAGAGACATCATTCGTTTTTGTAATGTATTTAATTTTGTTTCGTCTGAGTACAGTTTGACGGCTCTGTCTACCGCTTCGCACACATTTTCGATGCTGGCTTCCTCGAAAGTAATACCATAACCTTTAGGCGTATCAAAGTCTACAACGGTGTCTTTTAGCCCGCCGGTGCGGCGAACCATTGGCATTGTCCCATAGCGCATCGAGTAGAGTTGGTTTAACCCACAAGGCTCCACACGCGAGGGCATCAGTAAAAAATCCGCACCAGCATATATTCGATGCGAAAGCATCTCATCATAACCGATAAAAACATTATAGTTTTTATGACGGCCATGATATAGCTTTTTGAGTTTATTTTCCACTACAAGCTCGCCCGAACCCAGCACGATAAAATTGATCTTGTTTTTATGAGTCAGTAGACTTTTAGCTATAATTTCCGGCAAAAGATCAGAGCCTTTTTCACTAACTAAGCGTCCAATAAATGCAAATAAAGGCTTTTTTACTGCTAATCCAAATTCATGGCAAAGCAATTTTTTATTCTTAAATTTTCCCTTCTTTAGCGAATCGGTGGTGTAATTATTTACGATCATTTGATCCGTTCCAGGATCCCAGACTTGCATATCGATCCCATTAATGATACCCCTGCCCTTTGCTTTTTCCATTTGGAATAAATGCTCTAATCCATTTGAGTTAATTGAAAGTTCTTCCAAATAACTAGGCGAAACCGTTGTGAACATATCGCAGCACTTTACCGCTGTTGCGAGGGGGTTAATGCATCCACCCCAATCAAGCAAACCGGTCATTGTCAAGTCGATTTCTGGTAGATAGCTAACTTTGTTCCAGCCAAACCATCCCTGGTACTGACCATTATGGATAGTACAAACCGTTCTGATGGCCGAAAGATTACGATATCTTCCAGAATGACTAATCAGAAATGGAACTAAGCCGGAATGATGATCATGACAATGAATGACATCAGGTTTTTTTGGCGTTTGCACCATCCAATCTAAGAAAGCAAGTTGGTAGGCTACAAATTGTTCGGTTTCATCATTATAAGCATATACTTCTTCGCGATCTAGCAAACCCGGAATATGAACGAGGTACAAAGGAAATCCTAATTTATTAGTACGTTCTTTTAAAATCTGGAAGTTAAAGGGACGGTTTCCTAAATTGCTTGCTGCTTCATATACCACCTCAAAATCGTTCTCTCTTACAAACTTTCGGTCGTAATAAGGCATTACAACAGAAGCCTTTAGGCCAGATAAGCATTGGTATTTCGGAAGAGCGCCGAGTACGTCTCCCAATCCTCCAACTTTAGCCACAGGATAGCATTCGGCACTTAGATGGATGACGTTCATCTTAGAAAAAGAAACAGATTTTCAAATGGTTATGAAAGATAATGATTTAAATATAAAACAAGCAAGAAATTAATTTCATAGGTCTCAAGAAATTGCGATTAATGAGCTTCTAGCCAATTATTTCCTTGTCCGATTTCCACAACTATCGGAACGATTGTTTTGATCGCATGCTTCATGCCATATTCAATAATCGGCTTGAGCGTTTCGACTTCATAGAGCGGAACATCAAAAACCAGCTCATCATGGACCTGCATGGTCATTTTGGCTTCAATTTTTTGCTCCATCATCTCCCTGTGGATATTAATCATCGCAATTTTTATCATATCTGCAGCAGATCCTTGGATTGGGGCATTAATCGCATTTCGCTCGGCGAAGCCACGCACGGTTTGGTTGGCCGAATTAATGTCGCGCAGGTAGCGCCTTCTGCCCATTATGGTTTGAACGTAACCGTTTTCACGGGCAAAGTTCATCGTATCATTCATGTATCGTTTGATACCGGAATATTGCGCAAAGTACTGCTCAATAATCTCTGCAGCTTCTTTTCTTGGGATGCCCAGGCTCTGCGATAAACCAAAGGCTGATTGACCGTAGATGATACCGAAGTTTACGGCCTTTGCATTGCGTCTCTTATCGGAATCTACTTCTTCTAATGAAATTCCGTATACTTTCGCCGCAGTTGCTGTGTGGATGTCCAATCCCTGAGCAAAGGCCTCCATCATATTTTCGTCCTTGCTGATCTCTGCAATCAGGCGCAACTCAATCTGCGAATAATCGGCAGAAAGAATAACATGATTCTCCGACCTCGGAATAAAAGCTTTTCGCACTTCGCGACCGCGTTCCGTTCGGATAGGAATATTTTGAAGGTTTGGATTGTTAGAACTCAATCGTCCAGTAGCTGCAACTGCTTGATTATAAGAGGTATGTACTCGTCCGGTTTTTGGATTAATCATCAATGGCAGCGCATCGACATATGTGGATTTTAGCTTTTGCATCTGCCTGAAATCCAGAATATCCTTTACTATATCGCTTTTATTTGCCAAGGCAATCAATACGTCTTCTCCGGTTTGATATTGTCCGGTTTTTGTCTTTTTTGCTTTAGGATCTAATTGGAGCTTATCGAACAGTACTTCGCCCAATTGCTTTGGTGAGGCAATATTAAAACGTAAGCCCGCTTTTTCATAAATGGTTTTCTCCAGTACTGCGATATCAATTTGCAGCGAAAGAGAAAAATCCTTCAGGGCGTTCTGATCAATACGCACCCCTTCGCTTTCTATATCTGCCAATACGTAAATCAACGGATTTTCTATTTCTGTTGCTAATTTTGACGCTCCCACTTGCTCCAGCATCGGCTCAAAGACATCTTTCAATTGTAGCGTGATATCCGCATCTTCGGCAGCATACTCTTTTATCTGTTCAAGCTCCACATCTCGCATACTACCTTGGGCTTTGCCTTTGGCGCCGATCAAAGAACTAATAGATACTGGTGTATATTGCAAGTAATTCTCTGCCAAAATATCCATGTTATGCCGCGTGTCCGGATCGATCAGATAATGCGCTAACATCGTGTCAAAAAGCTTACCCTTAACCTCCACACAATACCATTTCAGAATCAGGATATCGTATTTTAAGTTTTGTCCTATTTTACGGATTTGCTCGTTTTCAAGCACCGGCTTAAATTCCTGGACTATTTTATTACACTCGTCCTGGTTAACAGGTACAGGAACATACCAACCTTCACCCGATTTGATCGCGAAAGATAATCCAACCAACTCTGCATTATTTGCATCTAAACCGGTAGTCTCCGTATCAAAGCAAATTGCTTTTTGAGCGCTCAATAAGCTGATCAGTTCTGCACGCTTTTCAGGTGTGTCTGCGAGAAAATAGTGATGTGGAGTATTCGAAATATTTTTTGACGGACGAATCGGTTCATCAACTAAAATATTAGTTTGAACGACAATCGTTTTGGAGGCATTTCCGAAAAGATCCATCTGGCCTGATGTATGGGTGACAGAAACTTCTGTAACGTTAAACTCTTCGCCGAATACACGCCTTCCGATGGTGCGGAATTCGAGTTCTGCAAAAAGGGGTTCGAGTAATTCGCGACTAGGTTCTGTGATTATTAAGGATTCCTCGTCCAATTCGACCGGCGCATTTAAGATGATTTTAGCGAGTTTTTTAGAAACCAGTCCCTGCTCGGCAAACTGTTCAACGTTTTCTTTCAGCTTTCCTTTTAACTCGTGACTATTCGCAATGATGTTTTCTACCGATCCGTATTGTTTGATGAGTAGTTTAGCAGTTTTTTCGCCCACTCCGGGAATTCCCGGAATATTATCAACCGCATCGCCCCAAAGCCCTAAAATGTCCACTACCTGTTCAACATGTTCAATCTCCCATTTAGCCAGGACTTCAGGCACACCTAGAATTTCCATATCATTACCCATACGGGATGGTTTATAGATGAATATGTTTTCAGAAACTAGTTGTGCAAAATCCTTATCGGGAGTCATGCAAAAGACGGTAAAGCCTACTTGTTCTGCTTTTTTTGCAAGTGTTCCAATGATATCATCTGCTTCAAATCCGTCGGACGTGATGACGGGTATGTTAAATCCCTCAATCAGCTTGAAAACATAGGGTAAGGCGCGTGAAAGATCCTCAGGCATCGATTCGCGATGAGCTTTGTAAGCAGCAAAATCAGTATGTCTTTCGGTAGGCGCCTGGGTGTCAAACACTACCGCCATGTGCGATGGTTTTTCTTTTTTCAATACCTCCATCAGCGTATTGGCAAAGCCCATTACCGCCGAAGTGTTGAGACCTGAGGATGTAAAACGCGGGTTTTTACTTAAGGCGAAATGTGCCCGGTAAACGAGAGCCATACCGTCGAGGAGGAAGAGTTTTTTCATTGGAGGGATAACATGATTACACCGATAACAAGATTATAAAGACTATTTTCAAAGTTAGAAATCTTATTGAATCCTTTACCTGAAACTGCAATTTGCGAGGTGGTCGTTTATCATTCCTGTGGCTTGCATGTGTGCATAACAAATGGTCGGTCCGAAGAACTTGAAGCCCCTTTTTTTCATGTTTTTGGCAATGGCATCTGATAGTGCTGTACGGGCCGGCAAATCAGAAATCTCGAGGGGCGAGTTAACCAGAGGCTTCTGATCGGGCATAAAAGAGTACATAAAGGCATCAAAAGAGCCGAATTCTTTCTGTACTTCTAAGAATAATTTCGCGTTGCTTATGGCTGATACAATTTTTAATCTGTTACGGATAATCCCTGTATCCTGAAGCAATCGCTCCACATCCTCATCCGAAAATGTTGATACTTTAATGGGATCAAATCCGGCGAAAGCATTCCTGTAATTTTCTCTCTTTCTCAAAATCGTAATCCAGCTTAACCCCGCTTGCGCGGATTCAAGAACAAGAAACTCAAATAGCACTTTGTCGTCATGCACTTCTTTGCCCCATTCTTCATCATGATATTTGGTGTAGCTCGGGTCGCTGCCACACCAGGCGCAGCGGATGAGATTAGGATTATCAGTAGGCATCTGAGACAGGAAATGGTTTAGAAAATGTAGGACGGTTTGAAATGATTTTACTTGATAGTTTAGTTTTTAATAGCTTGTAATCAGCTACTTGGCTTTTATGTTTTTAATTTTTTTGGAATAGGTATCAATACGTTTTAAAAAATATTCGAGTAAAATTTAATGGTCTGCCTTGCTTGGAATAGTTCGAGCAATTTTGGTTTCAATTTTCAAAGAATCGAATCAATCGAAAATACTGGAGCTTTCGGCGCTTATTATTTTTTGGTGTGATGTTTTATTTCAGTTCACTATAAATTTGAAATCACAACATCATTCTAGTCTTGGTTTATGTTTGGGTTAATAATGTAATATGTCGAATAGAGACAGTCTAGACATGAAGATCAATCAGAATAGAATTTCAATTTATTTTACTAGATTATTTCAGCCTGAGTAAATACGCCTGGATCTTCCCTCAGCCCAATTCCACACCCGGATCCCAATATAGCTTCTTAAAATCAATAACTTTATCATCCTCCACCTTAACCCCTTCATTTTCTAGCAGCTGCTGCATTAAATTAGCTGTACCAAAATGATGCTTTCCAGTTAATAAACCGCTTCTGTTAACTACTCGATGTGCCGGCACGGGATGATGGGTGGTATGAGCAGCATTCATGGCATATCCTACCATTCTTGATGAGCGTACCATGCCAAGATAAGATGCGATAGCACCGTATGAAGTTACTCTTCCTCTTGGTATTTGGCGTACCACCTCGTAAACATCATCAAAAAAACTTTCGTTGCGCATTTAATGAAAGCTGAACTTTAGGTAATTAATATTCTTATCATGAGCAAGGTATTTTTTCTCGTAATAGGTTTTAATGGAAAGAACATCATCAACAAATGTTGAAGAATATAAATCCTTAGTATCGATGTGAAGTTTCAATCCCAATTCAATTATTTTCTGAGCAGTGTACTCATATAATCCGTCATTGTCGGTCTTTAGGTGGAGTATTCC
>CANHGR010000016.1 GCA_947460875.1 Sphingobacteriaceae bacterium
ATAGCATTTATTGTTTTTTACCTCTTAAATAACCGTTCAAATGCCCTGTGGTTCGGTATCAATTTTATAGTGTTATATTTATTCTTTACAGCATTTGAAATTTACTCTCTATTACGTAACTTGCGCGCTCTTAAAAAATAATAGAAACCCAGTTGGTGATGATTTTAAGCAAAGACTGTCTGAAAAAAATTACAAGCATCATTCTATTTTCCGCATTTTTTTTTAGCTATTCACCATCTTTTGCTCAAACTTTTGAGTTAGATTCTGTTTCTGAAGAAGCGCACATCCTGCCTCCGGCTGAACAAGAACATGCCCTAACAGCTCAGAATGCGGGGCATGCAGACAAGGAGAAGTTTAACGCAGGAGAAATGATCCTTGAACATATCGGCGATGCACATGAATGGCATATCCTTACTCTTGGTGATCATCATGTAACTGTACCTCTTCCGGTCATCTTATTGAACGACGGAAAGTTGGATGTCTTTATGTCAGGCGGCTTTCATCACGGAGAACAAGATGTTACTACAAAAAATGGTAACACCTACCGCTTAAATCACAAAGGAAAGATCGAAAGTGTAGATGGAGCATCATTCTACGATTTTTCAATTACCAAGAACGTCTTAACACTGTTTGTCAGCGCCATAATTCTGTTGTTTCTGTTCATCGGAATAGCAAATTCATACATTAAGAATAAAAATAAGGCGCCCAACGGCATGCAAGCGGTTGTTGAGCCCTTTGTCATCTTTATTCGCGATGAAGTAGCAAAACCGGCCATCGGTGCCAAGTATAATCGGTACATGCCCTTCCTGCTAACTATTTTCTTTTTCATCTGGATAAATAACATGCTGGGTCTGATCCCTATCATCCCGTTTGGAGCTAACCTTACCGGAAATATTGCAGTAACAATGACGCTGGCGATGTTTACATTCATTATAAGCCTGGTTGTTTCCAACAAGAACTACTGGGCGCATATCCTTGCACCCGATATACCTAAATCATTATACATTCTTCTTGTGCCGATCGAGATTCTTGGTGTATTCCTGAAACCCTTCGTTCTGACACTACGGCTTTTCGCGAATATGACAGCCGGCCACATTATTCCATTAGCGTTTATTAGTCTTATTTTCATATTTGCCGAAATGAGCCCTATGGCAGGATACGGCGTTTCAGTGATTTCAGTTGGATTAAGCGTGTTTATGAAGGTCCTTGAATTGCTGGTCTGTTTCCTGCAAGCTTATGTATTTACCCTGCTTTCCGCGATGTATATCGGGATGGCAACTGAAGAACATTCACATGATGCTCATGAGCATCATTAAGAGAGAATTTTAACAATTAATTATATCAATATGTCAGTTTTATCAGTTTTACTACAGGCAGCAGAAGCAGCGCCAGATCTTTCGTTAGCTTATGCAGGCGCAGGTATTGGTGCAGGTATTGCAGCTCTTGCAGCCGGTGTAGGTATCGGCCGTATCGGTGGATCAGCGTTAGAGTCAATCGCACGCCAGCCATCAGCTTTAGGTGATATCCGTTCAAACATGATCGTTGCAGCAGCCCTTGTAGAAGGTGCGGCATTCGTTGCGATCGTTGCTTGTCTGCTTATTATCTTTAAGTAAGAAACAAAAGAACTGCTGATACAGGCGATTGGCCGTATCAGCAGTTCTTAAATTGAATGTTGAATAGCTTTTTTTAAAAAGATATAAAATGGAATTATTAACCCCCGGACTCGGATTAATATTTTGGACAGTTCTGATCTTCTTATTGTTGGTTTTCCTGTTAGGAAAGTTTGCCTGGAAGCCCATCATGACGATGCTCAACGAGCGTGAACGCTTTATTGAAGACTCGCTTAGCAAAGCGGAAATTGCGCGTCAGGAAATGGCTCTGCTTACCAATGAGAATGAGCAGCTCTTAAAAGAAGCTCGTGCAGAACGCGATAGAATCTTGAAAGAAGCAAAAGAGTTGAAAGATCAAATTGTTAACGATGCAAAAGGCATTGCAAAATCTGAAGGTGCAAAGATGATCGAAAAGGCTAAGAAGGAGATCGATGATCAAAAGAACGCAGCTTTAGCAGAGGTAAAGAATCAAGTAGCGACCCTATCCATTGAGATCGCTGAGAAGGTTTTAAGGAAGCAATTTCAGGACGGAGATAAACAGGATGCGCTTGTTAGCGAGTTGTTAAAGGAGATTAAATTAAACTAAATTATTAGTTTCAGCTTGATTATTCATTGCTGATAAACAAGATAATATGTCGGAAATACAAGTAGCCTCAAGATACGCAAAATCACTAATTGATCTTGCTCAGGAGCAAAACGCCCTGGAAAAAGTGCGTGAGGATATTGAATTATTTATAAAGGTCTGTAAGGACAATCCTTTATTGAAAGCTGTTTTGCGTAACCCGATTATCGGTCCTGAAAAAAAGAGAGCTATTCTCGATGAGCTTTTCTCGGGTAAAGTGCATAAAATGTTACTGTCGTACTTTAACATCGTGGTGAACAAGGGACGTGCTGAGATTCTGTATGCGACCGCCTTAGAGTTTGTAAACAATTATAACACGCGTAAAAATATTGTTAAGGCAACTGTGTCTTCTGCATCGCCTTTGAGTGAAAAGAATAAAAGAGAGCTCGAGAATCTTGTAAAAAACGTAACGAAGGGTGAAGTAATTCTTGAAACGAAAGTTGATCCTGATTTGATAGGTGGTTACGTGTTAAAAGTTGGAGATAGACAATTCGATGCAAGTATTTCCAATAGCCTTAAGAAATTAAAAAAGGAATTTAACTCCCAAATCTCCTGAAAGAAGACGGGGCGAAAAAAAATTAAAAACGATAAAAAAAAATAAAATGGCAGAAGTTAGACCAGATGAGGTATCCGCAATCTTAAGACAACAATTGTCAGGCTTTAAATCAGAAGCCGAACTGGAAGAGGTTGGCACTGTATTACAGGTTGGAGATGGTATAGCACGTGTTTACGGCTTAACCAAAGTTCAATCAGGTGAGCTAATTGAGTTCGAAAACGGACTACAAGGAATCGTACTGAATCTTGAAGAAGATAATGTGGGCGTGGTATTGCTTGGTGCTTATGATGAGATCAAAGAGGGTGACACTGTAAAGCGTACGAACAAGATCGGATCGATTAAAGTCGGTGACGGGATGTTAGGTCGCGTGGTTAACACGTTAGGTCAGCCAATTGATGGCAAAGGACCAATCACCGGACAGACTTATGAGATGCCTCTTGAGCGTAAAGCTCCGGGAGTAATTTACCGGCAGCCAGTAACGGAGCCACTACAAACTGGTATAAAGGCAATTGATGCGATGATTCCAATCGGTCGCGGACAACGTGAGTTGGTAATCGGGGATCGTCAGACGGGGAAGACCGCAGTTTGTATCGATACAATTATCAACCAAAAAGAATTTTACGAAGCAGGTCAGCCTGTTTTCTGTATATATGTTGCAATAGGCCAAAAGAACTCTACCGTTGCGCAAATTGTGCGTACTTTAGAGGAAAAAGGTGCTATGCCTTATACCGTTATTGTTGCTGCTTCTGCTGCAGATCCTGCTCCAATGCAGTTTTTTGCTCCATTTGCAGGCGCAGCTATCGGCGAGTTCTTCCGAGATACAGGTAGACCGGCATTAATTATTTATGATGATCTTTCAAAGCAAGCAGTTGCTTATCGCGAGGTTTCATTGCTATTACGTCGTCCACCAGGCCGTGAGGCTTATCCTGGAGACGTTTTCTATCTTCACAGCCGTCTATTAGAAAGAGCAGCAAAAATCAACACCTCTGATGCTATTGCTCAGGCGATGAACGATCTTCCTGAGTCTATCAGAGGTATCGTGAAAGGTGGAGGCTCTTTAACCGCACTGCCGATTATTGAAACACAAGCAGGCGACGTTTCTGCATATATCCCAACGAATGTGATTTCGATTACAGACGGACAAATATTCCTGGAGTCTAACTTGTTTAACGCAGGTGTTCGTCCGGCTATTAACGTGGGTATCTCGGTATCTCGTGTGGGTGGTAACGCTCAGATTAAGTCGATGAAAAAAGTAGCGGGTACTTTGAAGTTGGATCAAGCGCAATATCGTGAGTTAGAGGCATTTTCTAAATTCGGTTCAGACCTTGATGCGGCAACCAAATCTGTACTTGACAAAGGAGCACGTAACGTAGAAATCTTGAAGCAAGGTCAATTTTCGCCTGTAAAAGTTGAAAATCAAGTAGCTATTCTTTACATCGGAACGAAAGGTTTATTACGTAATGTACCTGTCAATAAGGTTAGAGAATTTGAAGCGGAATATTTGCAACAGTTAGAAGTGCGTCATCCTGAAGTCTTAGCGGGTTTGAAAGCCGGAAAGCTTGATGATGCCATTACCACTGCGCTTGAAACAGTGGCAAAAGAACTTACAGGAAAGTATTAACAGATATGCGTACAGCGTATTCAGGCAGGTCTTAGTTACGCTATACTCAATACTAAAAAATGGCTAATTTAAAAGAAGTAAGAAATCGGATTGTATCAGTAAGCTCTACTCAGCAGATTACCAAGGCTATGAAAATGGTTTCGGCTGCGAAGTTAAAGCGTGCTACAAATGCAATTGTACAATTACGTCCATACGCTAATAAATTAAAGGAGATCCTTTCAAATCTTTCGGCGAATCTGGAAGATGGATCAGTTTCCCCTTACATCACAGAACGCGACCCTCAAAAAATTCTAATTGTTGCAGTGTCCTCTAATCGCGGACTAGCCGGTGCATTTAATGCCAACGTAATAAAGACTACCAATATTCTAATCTCTGAAAGATATCAAGAGCAGGCAAGAAAAGGTAATGTAAGCATCGTTGCAATTGGTAAAAAAACACAAGACTATTATGAAAAGCGTAAATACAACGTTATTGGTAATAACAATGATATTTACGGTGATCTTACATTCGCAAATGTTTCTAAGATAGCGGAAGCAATTATGGAAGGATTTGCCAAAGGCGAATTTGACCGCGTGGAGCTTGTCTATAATCAGTTTAAAAATGCTGCAGTTCAGATTCTTGCCACCGAGCAGTTGTTACCACTATCTAAAACAGAGAATGTAGAGAATACCAGTCCAACAGATTATATTCTAGAGCCATCATTGGAGCAGATTGTTGAGCAACTAATTCCGAAATCTATCAAAACTCAAATCTATAAAGCAGTACTTGATTCGAATGCTTCTGAACATGGTGCTAGAATGACGGCGATGGATAAGGCTACTGAGAATGCCGGCGATTTATTGAAGGCCCTAAAACTGTCATACAATCAGGCCCGTCAGGCAGCTATCACCACCGAACTAACTGAAATTGTAAGCGGAGCGGCAGCATTATCTAATGGCTAAGTATATTGATTTAGATTTTTTTAATTAATATTGCGTAGCAATTAATACAAAATATTTCAGAGATGGAAAATAAAAACGTAGCCAGAGTAGCAAATACAAACAACAATGCTAATGAAACCAGTCATTATGTCTTAATGACTATAGGCATCGCAATTGGCATGTTAGGGGTGGTTCTACGTTTTTTAAGCGATTGGGAGTATATGGATCTTATCGCCAATTTCATCTTCATCATAGGAACTATTGCCAGCTTAAAAGCTGTTGTTGATATCTTAAAATAGACCTATTTCGGCTTATAGCCCGACTTGCTAAGAATTTCCTGCGCATCAGTATTTTTCATTAGTTCCTGTAGGCTAATTTCAGGATTGTCGGCGGCGTATTTACGCACAATTTGCCAGCCAGCCCAGATACCTAATTTTGGTGCGGATTCATTTTGATCTCCGATGCCTGGCGTAAAAGGGGCTTCGCTAAGGTATTTTTGAATTTTTCGGTAATCGGCTTCGAAAAGTAAGTTTTCTTCTAAAAAATAGGCCCAAATGTTCGCTTCGTTTTCTTCGGCCCACTTTAGCTGCTGGTCTGAATAGCCTATGAGTAAAGAATCGGGTATATCAGGCATCACCGTATTCATGAAATATAAGATCTTACCATTATAAATCATTTTCGACAACATGGAACGATCGTCGTCTCGTTCAGGAAGAACTTCTTCTCTAATATAGTACTCAATTACACGCGGTGTAATATTTTCGGGCGTGAACCTCCGCGAAATATAAGCGGGAATACTTCCGCGTAAAGAGGGATAAAATTTTGAATCGGCACCAAGAAACATATCCAGGCCAATTCCGATATAATTATTGCCAATTGGAGTTTGAACCGTAAAGCCCGAAACAAAAGAAATTAGACGCGGTACCTTTTGTTCGGGGTAAAAATAAAGGATATGCTTAAAAGCATCGGTCAGCTCTTGCTCTTTTGTAGAAAGATTAGGAAAGACTTGAGTTATTTCGGAGTTAAGTGCCATGTAGTCTATATTGCTCAGAACATCACGCAAAATAGCATAATAGGCGGTATCTGAACTTGTTCCAATTCCGAGCATTTGTGACACATAATCCTCATAAAAATCTCCGTAATCTTCCTTGAGTCTCGGAATTTCTGAAGAGAAATTTGCAGAATTTAGCTTGTTGAGTGCTTGATCAAATCGATCAATTTTAATTTCAAGCTTTATTTTACTGACATCGATCTTATCGTCTGCGCCACAAGAAATTGCTAAAAAGCTTGTAAAAAAAAACAAGTAAATTAGTGGCGTTCTATAAAAATATCTTTGCATAAGGGTGCTTAAAATTAAAGAAATTAGAAGTGCAAACCTAATTCCGTTTGCAGCTATTAATGGTTTGAGAAACATTGTATTATGAAGATCGCGTTAGCACAACTTAACTATCATACCGGAAATTTCGAATCGAATACACAAAAAATTATCGATGCCATTGGTCATGCAAAGGGTAAAGGAGCGGAGTTGGTTGTATTCGCCGAACTGTCAGTATGCGGTTACCCGCCGAGAGATTTTCTTGAATTTCCAGAGTTTATTGAACTGTGTGAATCGGCTGCAAAGCAAATTGCTGCGTATTGTATCGACGTGGCCTGCATCATCGGCTTGCCCTCTCCTAATCGTCGAGTTGAGGGAAAAGATCTTTTCAATTCTGCGTACTTTATTGAAAATGGAAAGATTAAATCGGTTGTCAATAAAGCCTTATTGCCCAATTACGATGTTTTCGATGAATATCGTTATTTCGAACCCGCTACTAGATTTGAATGCATCGAATTTAAAGGATTTAAAATAGCACTTACCGTATGCGAAGATCTTTGGAATATCAATGATAATCCTTTGTACGTATTAAACCCGATGGATGTATTGATTGTACAGGAACCGGATTTGATGATTAACATCGCTGCATCACCTTTTTCATACTTGCATGATGATGCACGGATTAAAATTCTGAGCGATAACTGTCGCAAATATGATCTTCCCTTACTGTATGTAAATCAGGTTGGAGCGCAAACAGAGATCGTGTTCGACGGAGGGTCGCTCGCGTTCAATGCAAAAGGCGAGATTTTGGATGAAATGAAATATTTTGAGGAGGACATTCAAATTTATGAATTCAGTGGAGGGCAGATCATTGGTCGCGAGGTAGTAAGTCATCATACGCTTAGTGATCTTGAGCAGATTCATCATGCTCTAATTCTGGGTATTAAAGATTACTTCAACAAATCAGGCTTTAGCAAAGCAATCTTAGGATTATCCGGAGGGATCGACTCTGCGGTAGTTTGTGCTCTTGCCGCTGAAGCGCTTGGACCAGAAAATGTGATGGCGGTATTAATGCCTTCCATTTATTCAACTGAGCACTCTGTTCAGGATGCACTGGATCTGGTTAATAATCTAAATTGTAAACATGAGATCATCGCTATCAAAGACGCAACTATCGCTTTTGACAAAATGATGGAGCCGGTTTTTAAAGATTTACCTTTTAATATTACCGAAGAAAATATACAAGCCAGATGCCGCGCTATAATTTTAATGGCAATGTCCAATAAATTCGGTTACATTTTATTAAATACCTCTAACAAGAGCGAATGCGCAGTTGGTTACGGTACCCTTTACGGGGATATGGCTGGCGCTATAGGTGTTTTAGGAGATGTTTATAAAACACAGGTTTACCAATTGGCTGATTATATTAATCGCGAACGCGAGATTATACCCTTAAATAGTATCATCAAGCCACCTTCTGCTGAATTAAGGCCGGGGCAGAAGGATTCCGACTCATTGCCTGAATATAATATTCTGGATAAAATACTATTTGAATATATAGAACAGAAAAAGAGCTCCAGAGACATTATTGCGAGTGGCTTTGATGAAGCCACCGTTCGTCGGATATTGAAAATGGTGAATGTTGCAGAATTTAAACGATATCAAACTCCACCAATATTGAGAGTTTCACCAAAAGCATTTGGTATGGGAAGAAGAATGCCTATCGTTGGGAAGTATTTGTCTTGAGTTTAGTCTTTTCTTTTTACTGCGCCTGTGATTAGCAAGATTAACAGAATACCAGCTCCTCCGGTTCCTGCGAAAGCAATGAAATCGCCATTATTAACGTAGAAAGTTAAATCTTCATTCAAATTAATGTCTTCTTTTATAGCGGCAGGAACCCACCAAGAAGTGCTTTTTACCAGGTCCCCACGCTGATTAATAAACGCCGAAATGCCTGTGTTCGCTGATCTCGCAACCCAACGTCGGGTTTCTATTGCGCGTAGTTTCGCGTAAAGCATGTGTTGGTCCTTGCCTGATGTATTCCCCCACCAGCCGTCGTTTGTGACAATCGCAATAAATTGCGATCCCTTTTTTACACTTTCTGCGATGTATGCTCCCCATATCGATTCATAACAAATTGCAGGAGTGACACCAATACCGCTTTGCGAATAAAATACTCCTGCCTCCTCCTGACTGCCGAACCCACCCGAAGATCCACCAAAACTTTCAAATATCGGTTTCAAGAAAGTTAGTAGCGTTGGAAAAGGTAATTTTTCAACGCCCGGCACCAATCTAGATTTATGATAGAACTGAACTTTTGAAGAGTTCTCTATTTGTACTGCAGAATTAAAATAATCAAAGTATTTCCCTACTTCTTTCTTAAAAGTTGCTGTCGGCGTTTTTGGCGCAGGGTATAAAAGGTAGCTGGAAATTCCAGAGATGACATTACCGTTTTTGTATTGATTCAAAAAGTCGTGAACTTGTATGTAGTTGACATTTGACCTTATTTTTTCTTCATCTACATAGTCGGGCAGTCCGGTTTCTGGCCAAATAAAATATTCTGTATTAGGTTGAGCAACAGATTCAGATAATGTTATAAGCTGTTGAACTTGCATGAAAGAAGGGCTGTTCCATTTCAAGTAAGGATCAATATTCGGCTGGACAACTACCACATTGGCCGGATTCAATTTTTCCTGGTAATTGGTATAAATGGTAAGAGAACAGATTATTGGGGATGCGATGACGACGCTCGTAGCTATAATCAGTTTATTCTTGTCTGCTGATGAAGATTTAACACTTTTATATAATTCGAAAACAAGGATATTAGATATAAGAATCCAAAGCGTGCCTCCATAAACGCCGGTAAATTCATACCATTGAACTAACTGATGCGTCGATGCGAAGGCATTGCCTAATGTCATCCACGGGAAGGCAAGATCCCAAGACTGGTGTAGAAATTCATATGCTATCCATAAGCAAATTAGGGCTGTGTATGACCAAGGCTTTGAAGAAACCCGGCGGAATCTATAGTACAACCAAAAAACGAAGGCCATCAGCAGGGATCCCAGTCCGAAAGGGATTAATGAAATAAATGAGGCGATCCAAACGGGTAGTCCGGCGCTGGTAAAGGAATTAAACACCCAATAGATACAGGAGGTGTTCCAAACCAAAAAAGTTAAGAAGCTCAACCAAAATATCTTTCCACCTTTTCGTTGCGCACTGAAATCCATTATTGTCTCGAGCGCGATTAAAAGTGGAACAAAGCCTATCAGAACTAAAGGAGCAGTAAATGGTATGGGCGGCCAAGCTAACCAGAGGATAAATGCACTTGAGAGAGCTAGAAAAATGTTCTTTTTCAATTTATAGGTCTGAGAGTATACTGGCTTTTTTTGTTTCGTATTCTTCGAGGGAGATCAATTGTTTTTCGAAAAGACTTTTAAGCTTTTGCAATTTCTGCGTAAGCTCGTCTTCCCGATCGGGTAGCGCTATGTGTTCTATTTTAGGCTCAATATGCGGGGCGGCCTGATTCGCTTTTTCCTGTTGAACACGAAGCAATTCTTTATATTGATCGAGTTGCTCGTTAGAATACTGATACAATTTTCTTGCCTGTATTTTGGGGATATAATCGATCGCAATATTCTCTCCTTTTTGAGGTACGGCGACAAATTTAGCGCCGAAAAATTCTTCTTTGAAAGATACCTCTTTGACATCCGCCCAAGCGAAAATGATAAAATCTGTTGTCAATCCAAGATTGCCCGGAATACAGAAAATGATGCGCTTGTTGGTAACAGCTATAGAATCAGGGATGAGCGTAACCGCCGGTTTTTTCTGAATTGCCAGATAGACAATCGCTTCGCCGGAAGTTAGCATATCGTGCAGTTTTCCGAGCACTTTTTCTGCTACTTTCGGATCTTGATCGTCAGTTATAAATTGTTCTAAAGACATAATTTTTTCATGATTTTCCAGCCACACAAATTACAAATTCTCCCTTTAAAGTATGGGTTTCAAAATGCGTTTTAATTTCAATCAAGGTGCCCCGTACGGTTTCTTCAAATAGCTTAGATATTTCGCGCGATACGGAGGCCTGCCTTTCTTGACCAAAGAGGTCGATAAATTCTTGAAGTGCTTTTAATAATCTATGGGGTGACTCATAAAAAATCATTGTGCGCGACTCGTCGGTCAACTCCCTTAATCTAGTTTGTCTTCCCTTTTTTACGGGCAAGAACCCTTCGAAAGTAAATCTGTCTGCGGGTAAGCCGGAGTTAACTAGGGCGGGTACAAAAGCCGTAGCTCCCGGTAGGCATTCAACTGCAATATCTTCTTTTAATGCTTCTCTAACTAGTAAAAATCCCGGATCAGAAATGCCTGGGGTGCCAGCATCAGATATTTGAGCAATTTGCTTTCCTTCCTTCAACAACCTTACTATTTCAATAGCCGATTTATGTTCATTGTGTTGATGATGAGCAAAGACTTTTTTATCGATCCCGAAATGCCTTAAAAGAGGGGCACTGGTTCGGGTGTCTTCCGCAAGGATAATATCACATTCCTTCAAAATTCGAATGGCCCGTAGAGTAATATCTTCAAGGTTTCCGATCGGAGTAGGGACGAGGTAAAGTTTGCCGCTCATTTATATAATGTTGCAATTTGTTCTGCGTTAAAAAACTTACAACCGCATTCCCAAAGTGTTATATCTTTGCCAAAAGTTTAAATTATGCTGCAAGTTAGTTATATCCGCGAAAATAGGGATAAGGTTTTAGAGCGATTGGCTGTAAGGAGTTTTAAACAGCCTGAGCTTATTGACCAAATAATTAATCTTGATGACGATAGACGCAAGATTCAGACCCAGCTCGACTCACTCTTAGCCGACGCAAATTCTTCTGCAAAGCAGATTGGTGATCTGATGAGACAAGGGTTGAAAGATAAGGCCGATGAGCTGAAAACGCAGACCGCTAATTCGAAGGAACAGACGAAGGAATTGGGCGATAAGCTTGTCGCAGCAGAAAAGCTTTTAGAAGCCGATCTACTTCTGCTGCCAAATTTGCCACATTCATCGGTACCGAAAGGAGTAGGTGCTGAGAATAATGTTGTTGTATTGAAGCATGGCGATTGTCAATCTTTGCCTGAAAATGCACTTCCACATTGGGAATTGGCCGCCAAATATGATATTATAGATTTTGAACTTGGAAACAAAATCGCCGGTGCAGGCTTTCCGGTTTATAAAGGCAAGGGCGCTAAATTACAGCGCGCACTAATCAACTTTTTTTTAGATAGTGCTGAAAAAGCTGGATATCATGAGATTCAACCACCAATAGTGGTTAATCAAGATTCAGGATACGGAACCGGTCAGCTTCCGGATAAAGAAGGACAGATGTATCATATCGGAATAGATAACTTGTACCTCATTCCAACGGCAGAAGTGCCTATCACGAATCTATATCGAGATGTGATCTTGAAAGAAGAAGAACTGCCCGTAAAAAATTGCGGCTATACCCCATGTTTCCGTCGCGAAGCGGGGTCTTACGGAGCACATGTCAGGGGTCTAAACAGGCTACATCAGTTTGATAAGGTAGAGTTGGTGCAAGTAGTCCATCCCGATAGGTCGTATGAGATTTTAGAAGATATGAACCAATATGTTCAATCATTATTGCAGGCACTTGAACTTCCATACCGTGTTTTAAGCCTTTGCGGTGGCGATATGGGCTTCACATCAGCAAAAACCTATGATATGGAAGTATGGTGCGCGGCCCAAGCGCGCTGGTTGGAGGTATCTTCTGTTTCAAATTTCGAAACTTTTCAAAGTTATCGTCTTAAACTTCGTTTTCGAGGAAAAGAGGGAAAACCCCAATTAGCACATACTTTAAATGGAAGTGCCTTAGCCTTGCCTAGGATAGTAGCTTCATTATTAGAGAATAATCAAACAGATAAAGGAATAAAAATTCCGAAGGCCTTGGTCCCATATACCAAGTTTGAGTGGATTGATTAATGCTGCTATTTGAATAGTAATTTTAGAGTTTGCTGAAGCTTTTGTCAAAATGCCTACAAATTGTTATTTATGATTTTTAATAAATCTTTTTTATAATTTTACGCTCCTGTCCGCTCGTCAGGCAATTAACCAATAAGAAAAACAAAAATTAACATATACCTTTTATTGTCAATTAACAGGTATCAGTTTTAAACATCGGGATATAATTATGTTGTTATTAGGGATAGATATAGGCACTTCTTCAATTAAAGTATCGGTTGTCGATTCAGAGACCCAGCAAAGTATCGTCTCAGCACAATATCCAGATGAAGAAACTGATATTATTTCGGTGCATCCCGGATGGGCTGAACAATCGCCTGAAATGTGGTGGAGCCATGTAAAAAAAGCGATACTTAGAGCAAATGCAATGACTAAGTATAACCCCAAGGATATCGGCTCTATAGGTATTGCCTATCAGATGCACGGACTTGTAGCGGTTAATAAAGATGGAGAAGTTCTTCGTAATTCTATTATTTGGTGCGACAGTCGTGCGGTTGAAATAGGCAATGATGCTTTTGACGCAATCGGGCATGAAAAGGCTTTATCTCATCTATTAAATTCGCCAGGAAATTTTACTGCTTCAAAGTTGGCCTGGGTGAAAGCAAATGAACCAGCTATTTATGCCTCTATAGATAAAGTTATGCTTCCTGGAGATTTCATCTCTATGAAACTTACAGGAGAGATAACTACCAGTATTTCAGCTCTTTCTGAAGGTGTTTTCTGGGATTTCAAGGAAGACCAGCTATCTGAAGATGTGATGGGATACTACCAACTGGATAAAGCTCTAATCCCTCAAGTCCGTCCGGTATTTTCTGATCATGGAAAATTGATGAAGAGCATGGCCGATGAATTGGGCTTAAAGGAATCTATACCAGTAACGTATAAAGCGGGTGATCAGCCGAATAATGCTTTATCACTAAATGTATTAGAACCGGGTGAAGTTGCCGCTACTGCCGGCACTTCAGGTGTAATTTATGGTGTGAGCGATCAATTGGTGTATGATCAACAATCGAGGATCAATACATTCGCACATGTTAACTATGCAGAAGATAGAAAGCGTCTTGGCGTCTTGCTTTGTATAAATGGCACAGGAATTCTGAACCGCTGGATAAAAAATATGCTGGCATCAGATATTAGTTATTCTGACATGAATAGCAAGGGGCAGCAGATCAACATCGGAAGTGATGGCTTGCGAGTTTTGCCTTTTGGTAATGGCGCAGAGCGAATGCTCAACAACGAAATTGTGGGTGTGCACTTCCAGAACATCGATCTTAATTTGCATACGCAGGCGCATATGTTCAGAGCAGTACAGGAGGGTATTGCTTTTGCGTTTAGATATGGCCTGGATATTATGCGCGAAAACGGAATGAATCCGAGGGTGATTAGGGCAGGAATAGCAAATCTTTTTCTGAGTGAACTCTTTACGGAGGCGTTTGTAAATGCAACTCATGTGCCTGTAGAGCTTTATAAGAATGACGGTAGCGTAGGAGCAGCTTTAGGCGCTGGTATTGGTGTAAAAGCATTTGCATCTGCAACTGAAGCATTTAGCAAAAGCAAACCGCTTCAGTTGGTTGAGCCGCGAGCTATTGATCGCTACGAACCGGTTTATCAGGAGTGGAAAGAACTATTGGAAAAACAATTAACGAAAAACTAAATATCAAATAATAAACATTATGGCAAGTATTGTAACAGGAGACAAAGAATTTTTTAAGGGAATAGCAAAAATTCAATATGAGGGTCTTGAATCAGATAATCCCCTAGCTTTCCGTTGGTACGACGAGAATAAAGTGGTTGCGGGAAAGACAATGAAAGAGCATTTCAAGTTTGCAGTGGCTTATTGGCATTCATTCTGCGGGAATGGTTCAGATCCATTTGGCGGACCAACGCAAACTTTTGCTTGGGATGAAAAATCGGAGCCTGTTGCACGTGCAAAAGATAAGATGGATGCTGCGTTTGAATTCATCACTAAACTTGGACTTCCATATTATTGCTTTCATGATACAGATCTTGTAGAACATGGTAATGACATTTTAGAAAACGATAAAAGACTACAAGCAATTACTGCCTATGCTAAGCAAAAGCAAGCTGACAGTAGTGTTAAATTGCTTTGGGGTACTGCCAACTTATTCTCTCATCGCCGCTACATGAACGGTGCTTCGACCAACCCTGATTTTCATGTGTTAACACACGGAGCCGCTCAGGTTAAAGGAGCTTTAGATGCAACTATCGCGCTCAAAGGTGAAAATTATGTATTCTGGGGCGGTCGTGAAGGCTATATGAGCTTGTTAAACACAAATATGAAACGTGAGCAAGAGCATTTGGCAAGATTCCTCCATGCTTCTAAAGATTATGCGCGTAAAAATGGATTTAAAGGCACATTCTTCATCGAGCCAAAGCCATGCGAGCCGACTAAGCATCAGTATGATTATGATGTGGCAACTGTTTTAGGTTTCCTCCGTCAGTATGATCTTCTAAATGATTTCAAAATGAACATCGAAGTAAACCATGCAACTCTCGCGGGTCATACTTTCCAACATGAATTGCAAACGGCAGTTGATGCAGGCGCTTTAGGCTCTATCGATGCTAATCGTGGCGATTACCAAAATGGCTGGGATACAGACCAGTTCCCGAATAGCCTTAATGAACTTGCCGAATCAATGATGATCATCTTGCAAGGCGGTGGTTTACAGGGTGGTGGTGTTAATTTTGACGCTAAAATCAGAAGAAATTCTACAGATCCTGCAGATTTGTTCTATGCGCATATTGGTGGTATTGACACATTTGCCAGGGCGTTGGTTATCGCAGACAATATCCTTACTAAATCTGATTACAAAAAGGTTTTGACTGATCGTTATTCTTCTTACGACAGTGGAAAAGGAAAAGAGTTTGAACAAGGCAAATTAACTCTTGAGGATTTGAGAGAATATGCGATCCAGAATGGCGAGCCTGCTACTATTAGCGGAAAGCAAGAATATCTTGAAGCATTAATTAACAGATATATCTAATAAATTCCGGTCAGCCGGATGGTATTTATAGCGGGATACAGGTTTTGTGTATCCCGCTTTTTATTTAAGCGCTGCCTTAACTAAATAAGGCAATATTTCTTTTTGAAAGGATATGAAGTTCTTTCTCACGTCCGAGTCGCTTACGGAAGTGAACGCAAATGAAAAGATAATGCTTTTGCTGGCCTTGATCAAAAACCGCAGCCTTTCTGAGTAATCGGCAGCATTTCTAAATAATGGCGCTTGGTTAAAGGATTGGATTAAAAGCATTTCCAAGTCGTCCGATAAAGCTTTAAGGAATTCTTGAGAGTTGGCAGATTCACGGATAAACTCCCAGCCAATAAATTCATTGCAAACGGTATAAGATAGCCGACTTGTTTTGAGGATAAGGTCGCTCAAATACGCTTCTTCACTCAAATCTTCGGATACATTATTAATCAGATCTTGAACGCTATCTCTGATATAATCCATCAAGATAGTGTGGAGCAGCACTTCTTTGCCTTCAAAATGTTTATAGATGGTTGCTTTAGCGATTTTCGCTCTCTTAGCAATTTCTACAACGCTAGTTTTATGATAGCCGAATCTCCTGAACAGGTCGCGCGCAGACTTTTTTATACTTTCAGCAACTATATCCTGTTCCATTTAATTTTGCACAACAATTTCAAAACTTGTTAGCCTTACTTGATAGCTCTTAAGCGATCTGGTTGCAGGGGCTTTGGACGGCGAACCATCAAAAAGTGAAAATTTGGCTCCGCTGCATACGTCATCTGCTCCCAGACCGGTTTCATCCGGCACTACTGCGCACTTCGCTGTCGGGTTTACTGTACTGCACCGGTCATAAGCAACGTATGCTCCGTCTGTCCTTCGGTAGATAATTAGACCGGCAACCCCTTGATTATTTACAAGCAGTACTCCATTTGCGTTTTTATTAATCTGAAATTGCTGAATAGAGATCCTGTAATTTACATAAACATCTGGTATGATGTCTGAGCTATCCTTAGCACAGGAAGTCAACATTAATACGAAACCCACTGACAGCCATATCCTTTGCATCAAATCAGTTCCGTTTGAAATTGTTTAAGGAAACGCACATCATTTTCTGAAAATAAACGCAAATCCTTTATTTGGTATTTTAGGTTTGTAATTCGTTCAATACCCATCCCGAAGGCAAATCCACTAAACTTTGTACTATCTATGCCGCAATTTTCAAGCACACTGGGGTCAACCATCCCACAGCCTAAAATTTCTACCCATCCTGATTGCTTACACATTTGGCATCCCTTGCCTTTGCAAATAGTGCAAGAGATATCCATTTCTGCCGATGGCTCTGTAAACGGAAAATATGACGGACGAAAGCGAACTTTAGTACCTTCGCCATACATTTCTTGTACAAAATAGAATAATGTTTGCTTTAAATCTGCAAAAGAAACGTTCTCATCCACGTATAATCCCTCTACCTGATGAAAAAAGCAGTGTGCACGAGCTGAAATCGCTTCGTTTCTATAAACCCTACCTGGCATAATTGCTCTGAATGGAGGCTTTCCGTTTTCCATCATTCGTACTTGCACCGATGAGGTATGTGTGCGCAGTGCGATTGCCCCGCCCTTGTCATCCTTATTCGAGGAAGGTGATGTGCTAATAAAAAAAGTATCCTGCATGTCGCGGGCCGGATGTTCCTCAGGAAAATTAAGAGCAGTAAAATTGTGCCAGTCATCTTCAACTTCGGGGCCTTCCTCCACGTTAAAGCCTAGCCGCTTAAATATCTCTATAATTTCCTTTCTGACGAGAGATAAAGGATGTCGGGCTCCCAATTCAAACCCTTCGCCCGGAAGCGTTAAGTCGGGTTTTGAATCGCCCGTCAAGGTTTGTTCCGTTAAATTTTCCTTTAGCGTCCTATATCTTTCTTCAGCCAAGTTTTTAAAATCGTTTAATACCTTGCCAATTAAACGTTTTTCTTCCGGACTAACATTCTTAAATTCTTCAAAAAGATCTTTGATAATACCTTTAGTTCCAAGAAATTTGATCCTGAAATTCTCCAGTTCATCCGGAAAAGATGATTTAAAATCATTTATTTCTTCTGAATACTGGTTTATTTTATGTTGCATTTTTATTGTGTTAGGCTTTGAGGGTACTTGCTAAAGGTATTATATCTCAATTATCAAAAAAATAAAATCTGTTCGCTAAATTACCATTTATCTTAGATTAGGGCAATAATCAAATTTGAACTTAGGTGTAAAATAATTTAGCTAAAATGTGTTTAATTCATTTATGATCCGTCAGTTTCTTTTCTTCTTTTTTTTCAATTTAAGTTTTTCACTTTTTGCTCAGCAAAGTAGCATTGAAGGTAGAATTATCGACGCAGACGGACGTCCGGTTCCCTTTGCTTCAGTATTTGTCAAGAATCATAACATGAGCGTAATTGCAAATGAAAATGGACTCTACAAGATAGTATTACAACCTGACAGATATACACTGCTTGTCGGTGTTTTGGGTTATAAGCCAAGGCAGGTTATTGTTTTGCTGCAGAGTTCAGCTATTGTAAATATTGAAATCGAACAGGAAACTTACTTTCTGAATGAGGTCATCATAAACCCAGCGAAAGAAGATCCTGCCTATGAAATTATTAGAAAAGTAATAACTAGGCGAAAGTTGCTTCGGGATGAAGCAGGCGACTATGTCTGCGACGTTTACACTAAAGGCGTGCAAAAATTAATTAGCGTGCCTGATAAAATACTTGGAAGAAAGGTGTCGAATTTATTTGCTTTAGATAGTAATGGACAGGCTATCTTATACCAATCAGAAACTCGGTCTAAGATTTATTCTGTTGCCACAAAACAGAAAGAATTGATGGTGGCCTCTAAAGTTGCCGGAGATAATCAGGGCTTTAGCTTTAACAGTGCTCTCGATCTACAGGTAGATTTTTATAATAATCTTTTGCACTGGGATGCGCTTGGCAAATCAAGCTTTGTTTCGCCCGTCGCAGATGACGCGATACATTTTTATGAATATAAATTACTAGGTGAGTCTGAACGAGAAGGAAAAATAGTTTATAAAATTCAGGTTAATCCGGATCATTTACACTCTCCAGGGTTTAGAGGGAATATTTTTGTCTTAAAAGACGAATGGCGCTTGTATAGCGTGGATTTATATTTAACGGCCGATGCCCGAATTAATTTCGTTGATACGCTTAAAATAACTCAAAATTTTTCCGAAATATCAAAAGGAATTTGGAAACAATCTGACATTACATTCAAGTTTAACGGACGGGTTTTGGGGTTTGATTTTGCCGGATACGTTAATGGTTTAAATAGCAATTATGATCTCAAAGTGCCGGCAACTGAATATTTTTCTCGTAATGAGATTATGAAAGTACCGGCCGACGTTAATAGAAAGGACAACACTTATTGGACGCTAAACAGGCCAATGCCGCTAACGTTAAACGAGCGAGTTAATTATTTTACTAAAGACAGCATTGACGCTAAAAGGCAGTCGAGAGAGTATCTCGATTCGATTCAGCGCCTCAGAAACAAATTTAGACTGATCCCATTCATTCTAGTGGGGCAACAAGCAGAGAATATTTTCAGAAACAGTTCATGGTATATTTACCCATTGCATAATATTGTTTTCTATAATACAGTCGAGGGTTGGGGACTCAACCTGAGAGCTCGTTATACCAAGCAATATAATTTCCGGCGTTCTCTGACCTTTGAGCCCAATGTTCGATATGGTTTTGCCCGCAAGTCGCTAAACATGAACGCTTTGGTAAGCTACCAATATGATACATTACATCATGCCAGCATTAGTTTAAAGGGAGGTACAGACTTTCTTGACTTAAATAATAGAGGCACACTCAATCTGTTTTATAATACGCTCACTACACTTTTTGATGGGCATAATTATCTTAAGCTGTACCGGTCAAAGTTTATTTCGATTAGAACTCAGCGTGAGATTATCGACGGACTCCAGATCACTGCAGGAGCGGAAATTGCGGTGCGTTATCCTGTGAATAATGCATCAAACCGACTTGTTTTTGATCACGCAGCAAAAGTACTTACTTCCAATAATCCATTTATTCCCGATAAGGATGAGAATCTGTTTCCGATCAATAATGCCTTTATCATTGAGGGTAAAGTTTCTTACACGTTTGGGCAGCGCTACATCAGCAGGCCGGACGGAAAGATATACCAAACCCCAAGGTATCCAACTATACAATTCGACTATCGAAAAGGAATAAAAAATGTCTTTAATTCAGTGGTCGATTATGATTTTATGTCCGCCGATATTTCACAGGATAAAATCTATATGGGGTTGATGGGGAGGAGCTCGTTTTATGTATCTGCAGGCATGTTTTCAAGAAAAAAATCACTATATTATCCTGATATTCATCATTTCACAGGTAACCAAACCGCTATTTATAATCCGATTTTTCCAAATTTCCACTTTCTTGATTATTACGCTTATAGTACAAGCAGGAAATATTTTGAAGCACATTATGAGCATAATTTTGCCGGTTTATTCATAAGAAAACTTCCTGTTCTTAGAAATTTAAAGTTAGAAGAGGTAATCGGAGGCGCTTTTTTAACGTTACCTAACAGGACGAATTATAAGGAAGCATATGTAGGACTGCAGCGTCTGGTTTTTAGGTTTGACTACGGGTATTCCTGGGTTCCCGGCCAAAAACCGAGGCCTGCGTTCCGTTTATTTTACGGCTTTTAGCAATGGTTTAATCTTTTTAAAAGCAACCAATTAAGATTTTCTTCATCTTTACTTAAACAATATGACGAAGCTGCTTTTAGGATTTTTTTTTCTCTCGTTTTTCCTTTCCAACCTTTCTGCTCAAACTTTTAGTCTCTCAGGCAGAGTTACTGGAACCGACGGACGGGCAGTTCCATTCGCTGCCATCTATCTAAAAAATACCACAAAAGGAACTTCTGCAAATGCTGATGGCGAATACAGGTTAACACTTAGTTTGGGCAAATATGAAGTCGTTTACCGAGCATTGAATTTTAAACAGGAGATAAAGGAAATCAATCTGCAAAGCTCGCAGCGGTTAAACGTTGTATTAATTAATGAAGCGTACGAATTGCAGACCGTAACAATAAGTGGAGCCGAAGATCCCGCTTATCGGATAATGCGAAACACGATTAAAGAACGTAAAAGGCATTTAGAAGAAGTTCTGTCTTACACAACCGACGTATATATCAAAGGCGTGCAAAAACTTTTATCAGCACCAAAAAAGTTTTTAGGACGAGATATCGATAAGGTTTTGTCAGAACAGGAGTTAGATTCTAATCGAACGGGAATTATTTATTTATCTGAGTCTGAATCAAAGTTTAGTTTTTCTAGACCTGACAAGATTCACGAGGAAATGAATGCTTCAAAAGTTTCAGGAAGCAATCGCTCTTTTAGTTTCAATCGGGCGTCTGACATGAAGTTTAATTTTTATGAGAATTTATCTTACTGGGATGAGCTTAGTGCGCGACCAATGGTATCACCAATTGCTGAAAATGCCCTATTTTATTACGACTATAAGTTGCTAGGCACAATACAAGAAAATGGCGAAACGATTCATAAAATAATGGTCGTACCAAAGCGTAGGGCGGACCCTGTTTTCCGTGGGAATATCTATATCATCGAAGGCGGTTGGCGTATCTATTCGGTAAATCTGCAGCTCACAAAAGAGTCTAATCTAAATTTTGTTGACACCTTGAAAATTGATCAGCAGTTTTTTCCTGTTAGCGAGAAAATTTGGATGCCCTCCGGTATAAAATTTGAGTTTACGGGAGGCGCACTAGGTTTTCGACTTGGCGGATACTACATAGCTGTGTATAAAAACTATAATATCAATCCAGCGCTCGATAAAAAGGAATTTGTCGAGACTCTGCGCATCACCACGGAGGTGAATAAAAAAGATTCAGTCTATTGGCTGCAAAATAGACCCCTTCCTTTAACAGATGAAGAAAAGCGCGATTATATAAAGAAGGAATCAATTGCTTTAAAGCGGGAGTCAAAACCCTACCTGGATTCTTTAGACAAAGTCAATAATAAGTTTAAAATTATCCGTTTTCTAATCGGAAGTGGGCATAATATTAGGAATCGATATGAAAAAGAAACATACAGTTTTAGTCCTTTGATTAACTCTAACACGTTTTTTTATAATACTGTCGAAGGATTTGCCCTGAATTATGGCGTTTCCTACACCAAACAGTTTGATACAACTCAAAACAGAAATACCGTCTTTTCTGGTCGTATTAGGTACGGTTTTGGAAACAAAAAGTTTCATGGGTCGGGAAGTGCTGTTTTTCCTGTTAAGGGATACTCGTTAAGCGTTAACCTTGGTTCAAATGTCTTGGACATGAACTCAGAGGGTGGAATTACGACTCGAGCCAACAGCATCAATTCACTTCTTTACGAAACAAACTATCAAAAGTTTTACCAAAAAAAGTTTTTGGGGGCAACGATTTCAGGACGAATTTCAGGCGGGATTACTGCGACGATGGGCGCAGAATGGGCAAGCAGAATGTGGCTGCCTAATGCGTCTGATTATACGATCAGAAATCTTGACGACAAAGCGTTTAGCTCCAATAATCCCTTTGTCCCGGCTTTAGATGTACCTTTATTTCCCGAAAACCAGTCGCTTAAACTTAATATACGCTTCAGCTATGAATTCAGTAAGAAATACGTCACTTATCCTCGCGGACGATATTATCTTCCCTCTAAATATCCTAGGATTAACCTGAGCTATACAAAGGCCATAAACAATGTATTCGGATCAGATGTCGACTACGATTTTATATCGGCAGACATTTCCAAATCAACTATAAAATTAGGCTTATACGGAAAAACTTCATTCTTAATATCTGCAGGTAAATACTTGAATAATAGTCAATTATATTATATTGATTCTAAGCACTTTGTGGGTACTCAAACTTTGGCGTTTGAACAGCGCCAACACGCCTTTCTTCTATTAGACTATTATCTTAACAGCACGGCAGATAAATATTTTGAAGCCCACGCCGAGCATAATTTTTCGGGATTTATTTTAAATAAAATCCCGCTCATCAGACAGCTAAAACTGCAAGAGATTATTGGCGCAAACTATTTGTCTACTCCTGCACTAAATAACTATAGTGAGTTATACTTAGGATTTAAATATCTTAATTTTAAGGGCTTATATGGCATGTCTTTTGATCAAAATAACAAACTACGGTCGGGTTTTAGAATAGGATATAGCCTTCTATAAACTCATTAGGCCTTTTTTCTCGACTTGAAATTCCTATCTTTGCACTGCATTAAACGCTGTTTGCAGCAGTATCAATGAAATGAATTCATATCAAACACTACTTTACTATTGCTATAGTGCGATAGATAATGCGGAACAATTTGCCGCAGACCATCTTAATTTTTGTAAGTCTGTTAACCTTGTTGGTCGAATTATCATTGCCGATGAGGGTTTGAATGGAACAGTTTCCGGAACGGCGGAGTCGTGTAAGATTTACATGGATACCATTTTGGCAGATCCCCGATTTGCAGAAACTGAATTCAAAATCGATGAGGTAGCAGAGCCTTCTTTTATAAAAATGCATTGTCGCTATAAATCTGAAATTGTTTATTCAGGCTTACGTGATCCTAAGCTAATTGATCCAACAAAGAAAACAGGTATCCACCTCGAGCCGGAAGAATTTCTGGAGATGAAAGATAGGGATGATGTGGTAATTTTAGATGTACGGTCTGACTACGAGCATTCGCTGGGCAAGTTTAAAAATGCATTAACCCTTGATATAGAGAATTTTAGGGATTTCCCAGCTAAAATCAATGAGTTAGCGAAATACAAAGACAAAAAAATTCTTACATATTGTACTGGCGGAATTAAGTGCGAAAAAGCATCGGCCTTGCTTTTGCATGAAGGCTTTGAAAATGTGTACCAGTTACACGGTGGTATCATTAAATACGGTAAAGAAGCAGGCGGGAAGGATTTTGAAGGGAAATGTTATGTGTTTGATAATCGAGTGGCAGTTGATGTAAATTCTGTTAATCCGATTGTGATTTCTACCTGCTATAATTGCGGTAAAAACACAACAAAGATGATTAATTGCGCGAATCCGGAATGCAATGAGCATTTTACGCAGTGTGATGAATGCGGCGAGGCACTTGATGGTTGCTGTTCAACTGTTTGTCAGTCCCATCCGCGAAAGCGACAATATGATGGAACAGGATATTATGTAAAAATTCCACAGCCCGTTAACACCGCTAAGCGATCGAAGGCGATAGGCGCATGAGAATAAGCACGGTTAGTCGTGCGATCCTAAGTATCTCGATTATTTTCATGACTCTAGCTTGGTAAGTGTAATTGAAATTCGGAGAGATGGAATGAAGCAGAGACTTCGGATTGATCGCCATAATTCTGATTTTTTGGGGCATTGCGCTTGCAGAATATCCTTTTCAGATTCCCGCCAATAAATATGGATTTAAAGAAAATGGAGGCCCGTTCAACCTTTTAGAATTAAAAGTAATTCATGAGGCTTTATCAGTTTTAGTTTTTCTGTTCGTTACTATCGTATTTTTCAAAACTGAAAAAGTAGCATGGAACTATCTGGGGGGCTTTGGGTTCATTCGACTTGCCGTCTTTTTATTATTAAAAACTGGCAGCAAAAAATGGCTAATTTAGACTGACCAAATCAATTATAAATCATGTCAAAATCGGTAACGAAACTCTTCTTTCTAGTGTTAATTTTTTGTGTAGGAGACAGCTATTGTCAGCAAAAGCCTCGATTCTATGATGAAATTCAAGCTTTTAAGAAGCAGGACAGCCTTCATTTTCCGAAGAAGAATTCCATTCTACTTGTCGGAAGCTCATCATTCAGATTCTGGACAAGCGCTCAGGCAGATTTCCCGGCTTATCCAATATTGAATCGTGGATTTGGAGGAGCTACCCTTCTGGATATGATTAGATATGCAAACGATATTATTTTACCTTATAATCCAAAGCAGATCCTGATCTATTGCGGTGAAAATGATTTAGGAGAATCAGATACGATGTCTGTGCAGACAGTAGTAAATCATTTCAAGCAATTGTACGGCATCCTTAGGAAAGGACTGGGAAATAATGTTAATATTTCATACGTTTCAATGAAGCCCAGCGTCCTTAGGGAGAAAATAATGCCCAAACTTGATGCGGCGAATTTGAAGATCAAGGCTTTTCTTGCTGCGGAGAATAATACCCAATTTATAGATGTTTATCATGCCATGCTAACCAAAGATGGCGTACCGATGCCTGAAATATTCAGGGATGATAAATTACACATGAAGCAGAATGGCTATGCAATATGGCAAAAAACTATAGAGCCTTATTTAGTGAACTAAAGGTTAATCTTTATTCTGCTTGATATTTTTAATGTTAAATCTGGGTTTATAAGCGGCTGGGTTGTTCGGTTGCTGTGGCGATTCGTCTTTTGATTGTTCTTCTTCCTTTTCAATTTCTGATTTAGCGACAATAGCTTTCATATTGAATTTAGGTTTATATGTGGCTGGTTTTTCAGAGATTTCTTCTATGTTATCAGCCGGTATTGATTCTCCGAGGTTATTATTCTGCTTGACTGGAGCAGTTTGCATGTTAAACCTTGGCTGATATGCAGGTCTAGGTTTCTCCTCCGGTAGGGTGGATCCCATGTCCGATGAAAGATAATCTTTGTCGGGGGTCTCAATTGAAGGACTTTCAATTGCTTGATTCGCAAGCGTTTTTGGCTTAAACGTCGGCGTGTAAGAATGTTTCTGTTCGATGGTAGGATATTCGAGCGGTTCGGTTTGAGTAGCGATAGCTGATTTTTCTATCTGGACTTTGGTAGCTTTTGGCTCAGCCTTTAGATGGTATGCCCGGCGGATTTTGTTAAAAAGAAATTTCTTACTATGGTCGAAGCTTTTCTCACCCATCTGTTGGTATTCGCTTTTAAACTCTGCATATAATATAGGTTCGGCCGCGCTGAACTGCGACAGGTCGATTCTTTTTTTAGCTGAAAATTCTTCGAAGCTTAACAATTATAATGAGTATTTAAGAACAGTAACTTTGTTTAACCTTTAATCTAAATTAAACAATTAATACTAGTTGAGAGCATTAACTAAGCCATATTGTGGTAAACCGCCTGCACATCATCATCCTCTTCAAGTTTGTCTATTAGCTTTAAAACATCGGCAGCTTGTTCTTCATTAATTTCGGTAGTAGATTCGGCCACGCGTTCCAACTTTGCACTTGTAACAGCAATTCCTTTTTCCTCTAAGGCCTTTTGCATCTTACCGAAATCCTCAAAAGAAGTGTGGATCACTCCTACATCTTTTCCTTCCTCATCCTCCTCCACGTAAAGATCTTCCAGCCCGGCGTCGATCAATTCAAACTCCAGCTCTTCTAGGTCTAAATCTCCTGGTTCAAAACGAAAAACAGATTTACGGGTAAAAATAAAATCAAGTGATCCGGTTTTGCCAAGAGCGCCACCGGTTTTACTGAAATAGCTTCGCACGTTGGCAACCGTTCGGTTATTGTTATCTGTAGCAGTTTCGACCAAAACGGCAACACCATGCGCAGCATATCCTTCAAAAACAGTCTCTTCGTAATTATTTTCATCTTTACTTGAAGCACGTTTTATAGCCGCGTCAACCCTGTCTTTGGGCATGTTAACAGCCTTTGAATTTTGAATTGCCGTACGCAATCTTGAGTTAGTGTCAGGGCTTGGTCCACCTGCTTTAACTGCCATGACAATTTCCTTGCCCAGACGCGTAAACTGAACGGCCATTTTTGCCCAACGCTTAAATTTTCTCTCTTTTCGGAATTCAAATGCTCTTCCCATACGATACAAATCTATTTGTGATATCTATCTGCAAATGTAAAAAATTAGCGAATGATCTTGTGGTTTGTTTTTGACTGTTATTTTAACATGCGAACCATAAAATAGACTTTCAACAGCGAAATTAAATTTTAGACGAATCCTAAAATTCTTTATCTTTCCAATCGTAAAAAAAGGACTCGAATTTTTTCCAGATGCAACTAGTTGGAAAATCAAATGCTAATAATATGAAATTAAGTCAAGCAATCATTTTATTCTCGCTAAGCGGGATGATGTTAAGCGCCCAGCTCTGCGCGCAAACGATTTCTAAAGAGGAAATTTCTTTCCTGACTTCCGAATGGAAGGGCGAGCGTTTCCCGGATGGAAGACCGAAAATAGCCGATAATCTACTAGATCGAGCGAAATTTATCATGATTGATGATGCTTGGACAGTGCTAAAAAATGAGGGCTACCTAAACCAATTTGAAGGAAACTGGAAAATGGTTAACGATCAGCCAATGACAGGAAGGGCGCTTACTGCCATGTATTTGCCAAGCAGACCCGACGTGGAAAAGAATATTAAAGAGCGAGGTGCTACTCAGGGAAGAAAAGGCAACACTAATGCGTGGCCGATTGATATTTTGACTAACGGAGATATTTATATCGCTGATGCCTTTGGCAAGATCAGTGGAGGCTCTATCATGGGCGCTACCTTAGCCAACTCCATCTATAGCAAGTCCGGTAACGGGGTAGTTTTTGACGGCGCCGCGCGCGATCTGCAAGAGCTAAGCGTTTTGAAAGGTTTTAATGCGTTTGTTCGCGATTTTCATCCATCATTCACAGAAGAGATGGTGTTGATGGGCTTAAATACCGCAATCCGCATCGGTAATGCCATTGTGCTTCCCGGCGATTTAGTAATCGCCCAAAAAGAAGGTGTACTTTTTGTTCCTGCTCATTTAGCTGAGCAAGTTGTGAGCACTGGTGAATTTGTGGTCAGGAAAGATAAGTTTGGATTTGAAATGGTTCGGAGCGGAAAATTTAGCACCGGTGAGATAGACAGCCAGTGGACAGATCCAATTAAAGTAGAGTTTTTAGCCTGGCTGGAAAAGCATCCCGAAATGGGCAAGATGACCCGCGCCGAAGTAGATAAGATGATGAGTAAGCGGACTTGGTAAATTCGAATAGTTTAGTTAACAGAGAAAGTATAGATTATCGCGGGAGTTTTTGACGACTAGTAGAACTGCGTTTGAAGATGTAATTACTAATCTAACTTCGCCGCCAAGACCAAGTTTCTTCGATATTTCTTTACTTCACCATTTAAATTAAAACTTTCTAAATGAATAACATAAACCCCTACGGGGGATAGCTCGGTATCTTCATTTAATCCGTCCCAAGTGATCACGCCTTGTGCAGATAATGTTTCGTTCTTTATCAGTTTTCGTATCAACTTTCCTCTAGTATCATAAACAGAGGCATTGACGATAAGGCCGGGTTCTGAAAAATTGTAGTTTAACAACAAGACATCTTCAAAACCATCTTGGTCGGGCGAAAACGATTTGGAGGAAAGTACTATTTCTCCCTTGATTGGAATTTTAATGTCATCATACTGCGAATTTCTGTAACCGGGCGTTGCATAACCTGCAGAAGCGGTAGCTGATCGGAAATTTCCCGATTCGTTTGCGGGCTTATCGAAACTACTCCGTTCCAAAGATACCCCCTCTTGGTTTTTAATTAGTGGAAAATGCATTTTCGCAGAGTAATTAAGTTGATCTATATGCAGGCCACGGCTAATTAAGGCAACCACTCCCGCATCATCATTAAATAAAGGAAGAGATGCAAGTTTTAAAAAGGCTTTGGGATCTTCAGTTCTGTATTCTTTCTTGATTATGTCAGGATCTGTGCTAATTGCCAAGTATTGGTTAGGCTGCATGAGCAGCTGTGTCGTGCTAAGATGTTTTAAACTTATAAGATTATCTTTCTCATTTAAGGTAGCTATTCCTAACTCCTCCAAATTTAATACCTTATTCGAGCGGTTATAAATCTCAACAAAATCAACCCCTCCGGTTCGTGGGTTGAACAGTATTTCATTGATGATTAAATCATTCTTAGCAATTATAGATGGATAGAAAAACTCAATTTGGTTTAAAGGCACTGAGATGACAGTACCCGCGCAATCTGTCACATCATTGATGCTAAGGCGATAAGTGTTCCCTCTAGCAATGCTAGAATTAAATCTGAGCACGATACTCTCAAAATTTGGTCCGATTGGCAATGCTCCAGCGGCGCTTCCCGCACCATTATTCAGTTGAAAGTTCTGAGCAATAGAAGCCGAGAGACTATCAACAGGTCTATTAAAATTGAGCTTCAGACTTATACTGTCGATAAGCAATACGCTTGTCAGCTTAAGTAGATCATTAGCAGAATACTTCTTGTAAACAGAGTTTTGACCTCCCGGAGTGCCTCCTGCAGTAGTCAAACTTCCTGCCCAATTTTGAGTTCCCGAGCAGATTGCCTGAGGGTCAATAAGCTCAAGGCTCCAACCGCCCTGTTGTTTTTCTTTGTCTCGATACCATAGGTTGTTGTATGGTACTGTATTAAATTCTTTTCCTTTATTGTTTTTCAGAATTAAAACATCCTCGTCGTTGTTTAGGCTAGGCCATGGTGCAATTCCCATAACATTTCCAAAAGGCTTAAAATTTAAAGTATCCTTTTCAGCGCACAAAATGAGATATCCTCTAGCATCCACTTGCCCCTTTTTGAAGATATATTTTATGCCACTTGCATCCTCATAACTCATCCCATTTAAGTTCACTGCAGCATCTGTTGGGTTGTGCAGCTCAATAAATTCAGCTTCCGGTAAGCCGATTACCGGGGAAGCATCTGCAAAAATTTCATTAATGAGCACCTTGTATTCTGCTTCTGGAAGGCTCGGAATTAGAACAGATTTTTGATTTTTATTCGGGTCTATTTTTATTCCGATTACCGACCATAAAGAATCAATTGTTAGTGTGTAAAGCTTATCTTGTTCAAACCGGTTTTTGAAGGTTAAATCAATTTGGCTGTAATTACCTCTAAATTTTGCTTTAATAGACTTCCCTGCCAGTCCAAGGTCGAAAAAACTTGCCTTAATCGAAGCAGTGTCAGGAACCGTGTTCAACGTGACCCTTAGTGTAGAATCTGAAGTAATTGAGACGCTATCAACGAGCAAAGCTAGGCTGATGCTCGTGCTATCACTATTTGTTTTTCCTGGCGTACCACCAATGTCGTTCTTAGAGGCATTCCAGCTATAAAAACCTTGGTTCAATACACTAAACTGAACTCTTTCTAGCGACCATCCGCCCTGTTTCTTTATCGGATCTTTATACCACGCATCTGAGTAGGCCACCGAATCAGAAGTTCTGTTTTTAAAGCTTTTTAACACGACATGATCAGAAGCGTTGTTTAAGGATGGCCATGGTGATAATCCCGCAACTTTACCAAAAGATTTATATTGAAGTGTGTCGGCAATCGGACAAAGAATCAAGTATTCTTTCGGGGCAATTTTAGCACTTTTAATGCTAGATTTTGCCCCGAGGTCATTTAGAGTCCACCCATTAATGTCAATCGTATCTCTTCCGGGATTGTAAATTTCTACAAACTCTACCAATGGTAAGCCCTGTTCTGGCGAGGGATCTGCGAAAATTTCACTAATAAATATTTTCGCAGTATCGGCTCGAACCGGTGGAACGGCTGGTAAGATTGTGGGATCAGCAGTCGTAAAGCTTAAATTCTGCGTCTTGATACTATTCCCGGTACAATCTCTAATATCGAAAACGCGGAGGCTGTATATTGTCGATTTACTGAACTTGGCACTATATTTTAGGGTTGCCTGCAAGTAATCTGGATCGAAAATAACAGAAGAAAAATTTCCCGTAGAGGGTTGTAAGATCCATTTGTTAATGGATATTGTCGAGCCATCGATATGTTTGTTGAAATACACCAATATCGTAGAATCTGACAACTGAGAAATACTATCAGCGATCAGTGGTATTTTGTCATATCCTGTTCTGAAAATTGAATTTCGCTTTCCGGGCGTTCCACCGGTACTGTCGATCGATGAACCCCAGTTAAACCGACCTTCACATCTGCAGGTCGGATCCTGACGTTCCAGTGTCCAACCGCCCTGTTTTTTTACCGTGTTGCGGTACCAAGTATCGCTGTATGATATTGAATCGATTATTTTGCCTTCTGGACTAATCAATTTCAGGTTGTCGTTGGCATTATTTAAGGACGGCCAGGGCGAAATACCGATGACCTTTCCAAACCTTTTATATTCATTCGTATCGGCTTTCGCACTCAGAATTAAATATTGGCCCGATGCGATGCTATCTGTTGGGAAGGTTGTGGTTGTTATGGCGTCGCTATACTTCCAATTTTTCAAAGAAATCGTCTTTGTTGTGTTATTAAATAATTCAACAAATTCAACGCTGGGCAGATCAATTTGAGGAGAAGGGTCTGCGAAGATCTCATTTATGACAAGGTCATAATTAGCTGCTAAATAGGGTTTTATATAGCTAAAAGAAGCTATATTGCTACCAGCAATATAATTGTTATTTTGGTCTTTTAGATTATTTACCGTAAGCTGATAATTGCCAGTAAAAAATGCATCTTGAAACTTTAGTTTGTAAACGGAAGGGTTTGCAGTTGTACTTACTGAAAGCGGGTTGTTATATCCTTTATTCAAAAAATAGTTACCCGGAATCTTGGCTGAGATGCTATCTAACGGTTCATCAAAAAACGCTTCAAACGATACCGAGTCCTTTACTGTAATTGATAACAGTTTAGGTGGCAGCACATCTGTTATAAATATTTCAGCTTGAAAATCATCAAAGATAAATTTGTCAGAATTGCTTGTGGTATACTTGCAATGAACCCCAAACCATGCAGAGGAGTTGATCGAAATGTCGGTAGCAATACCTTCAGACATAAAATTTACACCTCCCGTAATATCCGTTTTAACCTCCCATAGGCCATTTATTGTTCGAGTAACTTGTACTCTGGCAATTAGGAGGTTAGTGTTTGCGCGTACTTTTGCCGGGCCGTTTATCAGTTGGGTTATCACGGTGCCACTCTGTTTATAAAGATCGTATGAATCGCTGTTACCGCTTTCGCCAATCTGAATAAAATACCCGCTCAATGGACCGCGAAGGTTTTCATTGTCTGATATCAAATAGATTCGGACTTGATTATTTGCCGATGGATCGAAGCCGAGTTGCACGTAAAATTCCCATTTAGCATTCATAGTAAGCGAGCTTGCCGTCGCTAAATAAATCGTTTGCGCTGATGTATTCGGCGCCGTCTGAAGCTGCTTGTTATTATTGATATTAAAGCCTGAAAGATCGCCTCGCCATTCGGGCTGGGCACCTAAATTACCGTCCGTAAAACTGTCATTTAACTGTGAAAAGGCAGACTTAAAGCAGATAAGCAGCACAAAAACAAAACATTTTCTCATCTTTGTCAAAAGATTCACCCTTGTTGAGCAGCTGTTTATACGTAAATCAAAGTCAATTAGTTACATAAAAATTAAATTAAAAGCATGAAAGTTGCAGTTGTAGGCGCTACCGGCCTAGTTGGTTCGGTGATGTTAAAAGTATTAGCTGAGCGCAATTTCCCGGTTACAGAATTGATTCCAGTAGCATCCCCAAAAAGTGCCGGCAAAGAAATTGATTTTAAGGGTAAAAAGTATAAGGTTGTAACCGTGGATGAAGCAATTAAAATGAAACCTGATGTAGCATTATTTTCGGCAGGTGGAAGTACGTCCTTGGAGCAGGCCCCCCGTTTCGTCGCTGCCGGAACCACGGTGATTGATAATTCTTCTGCTTGGCGAATGGATCCAACTAAAAAATTAGTTGTACCAGAAGTTAACGCGCATGTTCTTACAGCATCTGATAAAATTATAGCTAACCCGAATTGTTCTACGATACAGATGGTGGTAGTTCTCGAGCCATTACATAAAAAATATGGCATAAAAAGAGTAGTGGTTTCAACCTATCAATCGGTTACTGGTACGGGTGTTAATGCCGTAAATCAGTTGATGAATGAGCGTAAAGGTATTACCGGGCCAATGGCTTATGCTTACCCAATCGACTTAAATGTGATTCCTCAAATTGATGTTTTTCAAGATAATGGGTATACTAAAGAGGAAATGAAAATGATCCTCGAAACAAAAAAGATCATGGGTGATAATTCTATTGCAGTAACGGCAACAACTGTGCGTATACCTGTAATGGGCGGTCATTCGGAGTCGGTAAATATTGAGTTCGAAAAGGATTTTGACATCGCTGAAGTACGCAAAATACTAGAGCAGGAACCGGGTATTATTGTGACGGATGATCCAGCTAACGCGAAGTATCCTATGCCAATGGATGCACACGAAAAAGATGAAGTGTTTGTCGGCCGCATCCGCCGAGATGAATCTTTGCCTAAGACGTTAAATCTTTGGATTGTCGCCGATAATCTCCGTAAAGGAGCTGCCACAAATGCAGTTCAGATTGCAGAGTATCTTGTGCAAAAAGGACTTCTTTAATCTTAAATTTGATCCGATGAACTATTCATCGGGTCAAATTCTACCAGAATATCCTCAATTTTCTTTCTGATTCGCTATTTTTACGCTTATGCGGATTTATCTTTTCTTTTTTTTCGTTATTGTTTCCCTGAATAGTTTCAGTCAGACGCTCGCCCAAAAAATCCAAAAAGCCTACGATCTTTTTTCAAAAGACAAACAGTTGCTGTATGGCATCAGCTCGCTCACAGTGCTCAATGCTCAAACTGGCGAGGTAGTTTTTTCTGAAAATTCGAACACCGGACTTCCGCCCGCATCTACGTTAAAAATAGTAACATCCATCACTGCATACAATTTACTTGGGAAAGACTTTACTTGGCAAACCGGCCTGACATATTCAGGTACAATCAACGCCGATGGAACTTTAGAGGGTAATTTAATTCTTGTTGGAGGGGGCGATCCCACCTTAGGCAGTGAGAGATATCGTCAGTCGAATCCTAAAATACTATTTGATCGATGGTTATTAGCGATCAAAAAAGCAGGAATTAAGCGCATAAACGGCAGCGTAATAGCAGATGATAGATTATTTGGAACGCAGAGTCTTCCGTTGGGTTGGATTTGGCAAGATATAGGCAACTATTATGGTGCGGGCACCTCGTCGTTATCCTGGGGCGAAAATCAGTTTGGTTTGGTTTTCAGCCCGGGAGCAAAAGCAGGCGAGCCTACGGTGCTAGTCCGCACAGAGCCTTCAATGAACTATCTGAAAATTGTAAACGAAGTGACTACTGGCGTAGCGGGAAGTGGCGATAACGTCTATGTATTTTCAGCGCCTTATTCTGCTGTCGTGTACCTTCGTGGCACATACGGAATTGACCTAAAGAAAACTATTTTTGCTTCGGTGCCTGATCCAGCATTTGAAGCAGTTTATCGTTTGAATGATACGCTGAAGCGAGCAGGCATTTCAATAAGTGCCGAGCCTTCAACATTTCGTTTGCTAGCATTGGCTAATAAAACATTGCCCTTATCCCCTAAAATTATTGACACGTACAATTCGCCATCGCTTGAAAACGTAATTTATTGGTTTAATCAAAAAAGTCTTAATTTATACGGCGAGCAGATGCTTAAAACTTTAGGCCAGAAGAAAGTAGGGAGCATAAGTGGCGGGGGCACAGACATCGTTACCAACTATTGGTCGGATAAGTTAGGAATTGACTCAAATTCATTAAAAATACTCGACGGCAGTGGGTTATCACCTGAGACTAGAGTAACCACTCTTACTATGGCGAGAATTCTACAATCGGCTAAGAAAGAAACGTGGTACGATTCCTTTTACCAAAGTCTTCCTTCTTACAATAATATGAAAATGAAAAGTGGTAGCATAAAAGAAGTTTTGGCATATGCCGGATACGAATACAGTGTTTCCGGAACTCCATTGGCGTTTTCAATTATAGCAAGTAATTACAGTGGAAGCACTTCTGAAATTAGGCAAAAGATGTTTAGGCTGCTTGATTCACTTAAATAAAGCGAGGATCTCCTAAACAAATTCGTAATTTTACTAGATAGAGCGCATGAGTTATAATTTACAAGTTACGATAGACAACGAGTCCGGATTTTGTTTTGGAGTCGTTTATGCTATCGACATGGCCGAAGAAATTTTAGAAGAACGCGGATACCTTTATTGCCTTGGCGATATCGTGCATAATGATGAAGAAGTCGAGCGCTTAAAAGCAAAGGGCCTGCGAATTATTTCACATGAGGATATTAAAGGCTTGAAAGATGAAATGGTGCTCATTAGGGCCCACGGTGAAGCGCCGGAAACCTACAAGATTGCGCTTGAAAACAATATCAGTCTTGTGGATGCTTCTTGTCCTGTTGTTTTAAAGCTTCAAAACCGTATCAAACATTCTTACGACAACGATGAAAAGATATTGATTTTCGGTAAGCATGGCCATGCAGAGGTTATTGGCTTGGAGGGGCAGACAAACAATGAGGCTCTTGTTTTTCAAGATATCAAAGAGTTGGAAAACGTTGAGTTGCCTGCCAAATTTACCCTGTACAGCCAGACAACAAAAAGCACGGAAAAATTCTATGATATCAAAAATAAATTCATTGAAAAAGGATATGAAGTGCGTGCATATGATACTATTTGTAGACAGGTATCCAACCGCGATGAAGAATTGAGAAAGTTTGTAAAAGACTACGATAAAATAGTTTTTGTTTCCGGCATAAAATCATCAAACGGCAAAGTTTTGTTTGAAGTTTGTCGCCAGCATAACCCGAATACTTATTTTATTTCTAGTAGTACAGAATTAAATCTGTCAATGTTCAATCAGAACGATAAGGTTGGCATTTGTGGTGCAACTTCTACTCCGATGTGGCTGATGCAGCAAGTAAGAGATGTGCTTTGCACGTACTAGTTACAAATGTTAGTCCAACCTCATATTTATTCAAATTGCTAAATTATACAGATCTAAATTCTATTTTTGCGCCGAGCTAACTATGAGTAAAAAGGGAGTATTATTGGTAAATCTGGGTACACCGGACAGCCCCTCAGTGGCTAATGTGAGAAAGTACCTAAATGAGTTCTTGATGGATAAAAGGGTTATCGACATTAATCCTGTGCTTCGAGCATTGCTCGTAAGGGGAATTATTGTACCCTTCAGAGCACCGAAATCTGCAAAATTGTATAAAGCGATTTGGACAGAAAAAGGTTCGCCACTTCTTTTCCATAGCGTCAGACAACAAGAGTTATTGCAACAGGCCTTAGGTAAAGACTATCAGGTTGAGCTTGCTATGAGATACCAGAGTCCCTCAATAGAATCAGCACTTTTGCGACTTAAAGCATCGGGTGTTGGCAGCATAAAAGTAATTCCGCTGTTCCCGCAATATGCTTCTGCAAGCACTGGTTCAGTTATGGACAAAGTGATGGAACTTGTTAAAAATTGGTTAACTATTCCTAATATCTCATTTGTCAATTCTTTTCATGATAATGAACTGATGATCGAGACGTTCGCTGAGATAGCGAAGAACTATCAACCCGCGAGTTTTGATCATATTTTATTCAGTTTCCACGGGCTGCCACAACGACAGTTAAGAAAGTCAGATCATACCGGTAAGTATTGTTTGCAGGCGAAAAACTGTTGCTCGAGACTTAGCAATGCAAATCAATTTTGTTATTCCGCCCAGTCTCATCATACTGCTAGATTAATTGCGAAAAAGTTAAGTATCCCTGAAGATAACTATACCGTATGTTTTCAATCAAGATTGGGTAATGATCCTTGGGTAAAACCTTATACAAGTGAAATTATTGAAGAACTAGCCAAAAAGGGAGCAAAACGTTTGTTGGTTTTTTGTCCTGCCTTTGTTGCCGATTGCCTTGAAACAGTTTATGAAGTAAGTGTCGAATATTTCGATGAATTTAAAGCTCTCGGTGGCGAGGAGGTGCAATTGGTGGAAAGCCTTAATGATCACCCTATTTGGATAAAGGCACTTGAAAAAATCGTGAGAGAAGAATCTATAGTTTCCAATGGCGCTGAAGTTCCTAATTCCTAATTAGGATACAGTTGATCCATAATAATTTTAGTTGCGCCTCTATTGTCCTGAACATATTTCCCAGCTTTTTTCCCTGCTGTAATTCTGTTTACCGGTTCTTGCAATTGTTGCATAACTGTTTTAAGTTCGTATAGGTCTTTGATGCTGAATGCAGCTTCCTGATTTATTAGATCCCGTGCTTCAGGAAATTTAGCGTAGTTCGGTCCAAATATTATTGGCTGGTTAAATACTGCTGCTTCGAGAGTGTTGTGAATTCCTTTTCCGAAACCACCTCCGATATAAGCGACATGGGTGTATTGATATAATGAGGAAAGCAGGCCGATATTATCAATAATTAATACTTTCTTTTCCTTGATAGATTTCTCTTTATCTCTAGCCGAATATTTTATCGCATTTGGAAAAAGAGCATGCAGCTCTTTTATCCGGAGTTCTGAGATATCGTGCGGAGCAATAATAAATTTCCATGCCGGATAGTCATCACTTAACTTCAATAGGAGTTTTTCGTCCGTTGGCCAAGTACTTCCGGCAATAAAAACCATTGCATCTGCGCAAAAGGCTTCGATAAGTGGCAAAGATTTAGGTGTGGAAGCATTTTTAGCAACCCGATCCAAACGGGTGTCGCCGCTAATAGTCACATTCAAAATTCCTATCGCGTTTAGCAGTTTTTTGCTATTGTCATCCTGAACAAAAATCTTGGTTATCAAACTTAACATTTTGCGTTGCAGACCCCCATACCATCGAAAAAAAGACTGCCGCTCCCAAAAAAATGCAGAAATTACATAGAGAGGAATTTTACTCTTTTTCAGCTCATTAAAATAATGATACCAGAAATCATATTTAGTAAAAATTGCTATTTCTGGGTTAATCTGCCGGATGAATTTTTTTGCATGGGTAGGAGTGTCAATCGGTAGGTAAAACACCTTTTCTGCAAGTGGGTGGTTTTTATGAACTTCATATCCTGATGGTGAAAAAAAACTTATTATTATATTCTTTTCCGGGAATTTGTTTTTGACAGCTTCAAGAACAGGTCGGCCTTGTTCAAATTCTCCTAATGACGGAAAATGGAACCACACCTTTTTGATATCTGTACTTTCGTAAGAACTGAAAACTTCCTTCTGGCCTCTCAACCATGCCTTCGCTTTTGGATTGCATGGGGCATAAATCCAAAGTAACAAACGGAATGCCGAAATACTTAAATTATAGAGAAAAAGCATTTTAAAAGTTAATTCTTATCTTCGTCGAAAGTAACGTTTAATCTTTCAAAAGCGAATACAAAAATATGAAAATTGCAGTTGTAGGTACAGGATATGTTGGATTAGTAACAGGGACCTGTCTTGCAGAAACTGGCAATACAGTTACTTGTGTTGACATTAATGAACAAAAAGTTAAATTAATGCAAAGTGGGCAAATTCCGATCTACGAGCCCGGACTAGAGATGTTGTTTCACCGAAATATCGAACAAAGTCGCCTTACCTTTACGACGAATCTTGTTGAGGCTGTGAAGGACGCGAAAATTGTTTTCCTGGCACTGCCCACGCCTCCCGGTGAAGGCGGAGCGGCAGATTTGAGTTATGTATTAGGTGCAGCTGAGAGCCTGGCAAAAATTATCATTAATTATAAACTTATTGTTACTAAATCTACTGTGCCGGTTGGAACAGCGGATAAAGTGAAAGCTGTATTTGAAAAGCATTTGGACAAGACCTCCGGTGGAGAAGTAGATGTCGTTTCAAATCCGGAATTTTTAAGGGAAGGGGTTGCCGTTGATGATTTTATGAAGCCAGATCGGGTTGTTATCGGCACAAAAAGCGAGAGAGCGCAGAAGATAATGTCGGAACTTTATTCCCCTTATGTAAGGCAAGGAAATCCGATTATATTTATGGATGAGCGTTCTTCTGAGCTTACTAAATATGCTGCAAATTCATTCCTTGCTACAAAAATTTCTTTTATGAATGAGATCGCAAATCTTTGCGAACTGGTGGGTGCGGATGTTGACGCTATAAGGCGTGGGATCGGTGCAGATGAACGGATCGGAAAGCGTTTTTTGTTTCCTGGAATTGGTTATGGAGGCAGCTGTTTCCCGAAAGATGTTCAAGCATTGGTTCAGTCTGCATCAGAGCATACATATGATTTCAAAATATTAAATTCTGTATTAGAAGTAAACGCATTACAGAAAAAAATATTAGTCGAGAAATTACTTAATTACTATAAAGGCGATATTAAAGGGAAGAAATTTGCATTATGGGGTTTGGCGTTTAAACCTGAAACGGACGACATCAGAGAAGCACCGGCTCTCGATATAATTGAAAATTTGTTGGAATATGGCGCGACGATAACGGCGTTTGATCCACAGGCTATGAGCCAGGTAAAGAATATATTTGGCGAAAAGATAAGTTTTTCTTCTAATCAATATGATGCGCTGGAAGGTGCAGATGCATTAGTGATTGCTACAGAGTGGTCGCTCTTCAGAAATCCCGATTTTGATAGAATGGAAAGTTTAATTAAGCATAAGGTAATTTTTGACGGACGAAATCTCTACGATTTGCAGAAAATGATCGATCTTGGATATTATTACAATAGCATTGGTCGTAAATTAGTTCAATTATGAATTCGGGAAAAAGAATTCTGATCACGGGTGCGGCCGGATTTCTGGGCTCGCATCTCTGCGACAGGTTTATTAAAGAAGGTTTCGATGTTATTGGTATGGATAATCTAATAACCGGCGACCTGCGCAACATCGAACATCTGTTCAAACTCCCGAACTTCGAGTTTTACGAACACGATGTTTCTAAATTTGTTTATGTCCCGGGCAACTTAGATTATATCCTACATTTTGCATCTCCGGCTAGTCCGATAGATTATTTAAAAATCCCAATTCAAACCTTAAAAGTTGGTTCATTGGGGACACATAATTTGCTTGGGCTTGCAAGAGTAAAAAAAGCACGAATACTTGTGGCATCAACATCTGAAGTCTATGGAGATCCAACTGTGAATCCTCAGCCTGAAGAGTATTGGGGCAATGTCAACCCTGTCGGCCCCAGAGGGGTTTACGATGAGGCTAAGCGCTTTCAGGAAGCGATTACAATGGCCTATCATACATTTCACGGATTAGAAACTCGGATTATACGTATTTTCAATACCTACGGCCCAAGAATGCGCCTTAATGATGGCCGGGTTTTGCCTGCCTTTATAGGCCAAGCTTTACGAGGTGAAGATTTGACAGTTTTTGGAGATGGATCGCAAACTCGCTCTTTCTGCTATGTGGATGATTTAGTAGAGGGAATCTGTCGTCTGTTATTCAGTGATTATTCGCAGCCAATGAATATTGGAAATCCCGATGAAATTACGATAAAGCAGTTTGGTGATGAAATCATCAAACTTACCGGTACAAGTCAGAAATTAATTCTCAAGCCCTTGCCAACCGACGATCCAAAACAACGCAGACCTGATATTACTAAAGCACGGTCAATTCTCGGTTGGGAGCCCAAAATATCTAGGGCCGAAGGCTTGAAAATAACCTATGAATACTTTAAATCGCTCCCGGAAAAGGAAATTCTACATAAAGACTTTACTTATTTTAATAAATAATGAAACCTAAAATCCTTGTAACCGGGGGAACGGGATATATTGGTTCTCATACTGTCGTCGAGCTACAAAAGAAAGGTTTTGAAGTTGTTATTATCGATAACTTGTCAAATTCGAGCATTAAAATACTCAATCAAATCGCTCAAATTACTGGTATAATGCCAGAGTTTATTAATATTGATCTTAGTGATGAAAAGTTAGTGACTGATTTTGCCGCTTCAAGGGATGATATTCAATCGATCATACATTTTGCGGCATTTAAAGCAGTTGGAGAATCGGTTCAATTTCCCTTAAAGTATTATAGGAATAACTTGTTTTCTCTAATAAATCTACTCACTGCTTTTTCCGGGCGCGAGATTCAATTTGTATTTTCTTCCTCTTGTACCGTTTACGGACAGCCTACTTTTTTGCCTGTAACAGAAAGTGCTCCATTAACACAGCCCGAATCGTCTTATGGGAACACAAAACAAATTTCAGAAGAAATTTTGTTGGAGACGGCGAGCTCAAGTGGAAATTTTAGCGTTATTTCCTTAAGATATTTTAATCCTGTCGGCGCCCATGAGTCTGCCTTAATTGGAGAACTTCCTAGTGGTGTTCCACAAAATTTAGTGCCATTTATAACCCAAAGCGCTATTGGTAAACGAGGCCCCATTACCGTTTTTGGTAATGATTACGACACCCCGGATGGGAGTTGTGTTAGAGACTATATTCATGTGGTTGACCTCGCTAAAGCCCATGTTGCCGCATTAAAAAAGTTAGAGTCGAACACGGGCGGAAAATACGACGTTTTTAACGTCGGAACCGGGAAAGGTAGTTCGGTGTTTGAAGTTATTAGAGCCTTCGAAAATTCAACCGGAGTTAAGCTTAATTACAAGATCGGACAGCGGAGAATGGGGGATATCGAAAAAGTTTGGGGTGATGTGACAAAATCAGAGACTGAATTAAATTGGAAAGCAGAATTAGGCCTCGAAGACATGTTGCGTTCTGCTTGGGCTTGGGAGGAATACCTAAATTCTAATCCGGTTTAAGATGAAGAAGATACTAATTACCGGTGGAGCCGGGTTTATTGGTTCGCACGTCGTGCGAAGATTTGTTAAATCCTACCCAGATTATCTAATCGTTAATCTCGATAAGCTTACATATGCGGGCAATCTTGCAAATTTGAAAGACCTTGATAGTCACTCAAACTATAGATTTATAAAAGCAGACATCGTCGATTCAGACTTTATCGATCGCTTATTCCTAAATGAGCAGTTCGATGCAGTCATTCACCTCGCGGCTGAATCACATGTTGACCGTTCCATTGCTAGCCCAATTGATTTCGTAATGACTAATGTAGTGGGAACAGTCAACCTGCTTAATGCTGCTCGAAAGGCGTGGAAAGGCGACTATCTCAACAAGAGATTTTATCATATTTCTACAGACGAAGTTTATGGCGCATTAGGCAAAACTGGCATGTTTACGGAAGAAACCGCATATGATCCACATAGTCCGTATTCCGCATCCAAAGCCAGCTCAGATCATTTTGTGCGCGCTTATGTTGATACTTATGGCATGAATGCTGTGATTTCTAATTGTTCAAATAATTACGGTTCACATCATTTTCCGGAAAAATTAATTCCACTTGCAATCAATAATATAAAAAATAATAAACCGGTGCCGGTTTATGGAACAGGCGAAAATGTTCGCGATTGGCTTTGGGTTGAAGATCATGCCCGAGCAATAGACCTAATCTTTCATAAAGGGGTAACTGGTCAGACTTATAATATAGGTGGACACAATGAGTGGAAGAACATTGATTTAATTCATTTGCTATGCAGAATAATGGACCGGAAATTAAACCGAGAAGAGGGTTCATCGGCTAAACTAATCACTTTTGTTACGGATCGTGCGGGACATGATCTGCGGTACGCTATAGATTCTTCAAAGCTCCAGCGAGAGTTGGATTGGATGCCAAGCCTGCAATTTGAAGAGGGTTTGGAGAAAACGGTCGAATGGTATCTAGAGAATGATGAATGGCTTAACGATGTTACATCAGGTCATTATTTGGCATACTATGAAGAGCAGTACGTTAACCGTTGAACTAATAGATTTACAATTTTATTCGTACCTCAAAGAGTCTACAGGATCTAATTTTGATGCCTTTGATGCCGGATAGAAACCAGATATTAACCCCACACCAACACATACAACAACACCCAATGCCATCCAATTCCAGGGAATTATAAAACTGGCGCCAAGTACCATCGCCACTAAATTGCCAATTGATATTCCTAAGATAATACCTGTTACTCCACCCAGTAGACAAATAACAATAGCTTCTATCAGGAATTGTCGTCTAATAACAGTCGGTGTAGCACCAATTGCTTTTCGGATTCCAATCTCACGCGTCCGCTCTGTAACAGAAACGAGCATAATGTTCATTAACCCAATCGATGCACCAACCAATGTAATCAAACCAATAACAACCGCTGCTAAAGTGATCCATTTTAAGTTTTCAAGCAAGGTCTGAGCGATCGCATCGCTCTTTGTAATTTCAAAGTTATCCTGAAGGCCCGCTTTTAATCCTCGGATGTTTCTAAAAATTGCAGTCGCTTCGCCACTTGCCGCTTCAGACTGCTGCGGGTCATTAGTCATTACCGAAATCGTGTAGGATGGATTGGCGCTCGTCATGATTTGTCTTGATTTGATCAAGGGGATGACGCAGACTTTGTCTCCCCCAAATCCGAGGCTCGATCCTTTTTCAGCATATAAGCCTATAATTCTAAATCTTGAGCTACCGATGGTGATCATCTTTTCAATCGGGTCAAGATTTGGGAATAATCTTGTTTTAATTTCACTGCCAATTATAACAACATTACTCCCAAATTCTAATTCACCTTTTGAGAAATTCCTTCCCGAGGCAATTTTGTAACCACCGGTCGAGGAATAGTTGTCATCTGCTCCAAGTACAGCTATATTGGGGTTTGTTTTTTCATTCGCATATTTAACGGTAGCATTTTGCGACGCAAATGTGTTGACAGAAACAATTGCTGGGAAATTAAACGAATTTTTAAAATTGATAGCTTCATCAAAAGTAATCGCGGGATAACGTTTCGGCTGCTGACCTCCCCCGCCGATCCGGATACCTATCCCTCGGTTCCTTATGGTAAAGGAATTAGCCCCCATACTTGAAAAGGTGCTATTAAGGGAGCTTTTGATGGCATCGATAGAAGTTAAAATACCAACAAGTGCGGTCAGACCGATCGCAATGATTAAAGCCGTTAAAAATGTGCGGAGTTTGTTACTGCTGATTGACTGTAGCGCCAGCTTAATATTCTCCTTATAACTCATTTCAATCGCCATACTTATAAAAATAAAAAAAGTCCCGATGAATTTGACATCAGGACCCCTGGAAATGTTACATTTTATTTAAACTGCGAAAGAAGTTCCACAGCCACAGGTGCTGCTGGCATTTGGATTATTAAAAGTGAAGCCGCGTGCATTTAGCCCATTTTGAAAATCCACAACCATTCCGGCCAAGTAAAGTCCATGTGCTTTATGCATATAAACTTTTATACCATCAATATAAAATTCCTGATCTCCTTCTTTTTTTTGATCGAATCCTAGTACATAGCTCATCCCCGAACACCCACCGCCTTCAACACCCAGCCTAAGACCGAAATCTTCAGCTAATTCTTGCTGTTGTATAAGTTTTCTAATCTCCTGTTTTGCGCCTTCGCTCAAGGAAACCGGCGCAATTGCATCTATTGTATCAGTGCTCATAATACTTACTTTTGAACATACAAATATAAGTGAAATTGCACACTTTTGCTTTGTTTGTACGTTTCCTAACAATTGCAATCTTAATATGGATATAGTAACTTACCTTCTAGAGATTAGTAAATACACGTTTTCGGGCTTGATAGTTGTTTACGCAGCTTTTTATCTCCACAAAGGCTATTCTGAGAGAACTAAAATGATTGAAATATTACAATTGAAGAAGGCATCACAATCACAGCTCCTGCCGCTCCGACTTCAGGCATATGAGCGCCTAATACTACTTGTAGAACGCTTAAATCCTGCTAATTTATTACTGAGACTTCATTCTGGTGATAGAAGCGCCGGCGAAATGCGTCAATTAATTATATCGGAGGTTCGTTCCGAATTTTTGCATAACATTTCTCAGCAGCTATACGCAAGCGAGCGGGCGTGGCAAATAACTAAGAGAATTAAAGATGATACGATAGCTCTGGTTAACAGCGCAGCAAAAAATTTGCCGGATGATAGTTCTTCATTAGAGCTTAATAAAGCAATTTTGACGCATTTGGCTGGGCTCGATGAAAATCCTTATGACACAGCATTATTTGTTATAAAACAGGATATTCATCAGTTGTTTTAAATTTTTCAATAGAAAAGGAGGCCCAATGTCCGATAGGAAATTTATCACCACCTCAGGTATCAACGTACTCGAAGTATATTCTAAACAGAAGGATATCTCAGAATTGCCCGGCGAGTTTCCCTTTACCCGAGGTATTCAAAAGGACATGTATAGAGGCAAACTATGGACGATGAGGCAATACGCCGGTTTTTCTACCCCTGAAGAATCTAACAAGCGGTATCATTATCTTTTGCAACAAGGCACAACCGGACTGTCAGTTGCATTCGACCTGCCCACGCAGATCGGTTACGACTCTAATCATGCACTTGCGGAAGGCGAAGTAGGTAAGGTTGGAGTGCCGATCGATTCGTTGCGTGATATGGAAATATTATTTAATGGTATTACGCTACAGTCTATAACCACTTCAATGACGATCAATGCCACTGCAGCGATCCTGATGGCTATGTATATTGCGGTGGCTAAAAAGCAGGGGGCAGATATTAAAGAGATTTCCGGAACAGTGCAAAATGATATTCTTAAAGAGTATGCAGCTAGAGGTACTTATATCTTTCCTCCGAAGCCCTCGATGCGCTTAATTAATGACCTTTTTGAATATTGCTCTAAAGAAACGCCGAAATGGAATACAATTTCTGTTTCCGGATACCATATCCGCGAAGCCGGCTCTACAGCCGTGCAGGAACTTGCATTCACATTATCTAATGGTAAGGCATATTTGAAGGCCGCGATTGAAAAGGGACTGGATATCAATTTATTTGGTAAGCGGGTTTCATTTTTTTTTAACTGTCACAATAACTTTTTTGAAGAGATCGCTAAGTTCAGGGCGGCACGGCGTATGTGGGCTCAGATAACCAAAGAGCTAGGGGCAACTGATCCGGCGGCTCAGAAGCTTCGTTTCCATACGCAAACCGGAGGATCTACCCTAACTGCGCAGCAGCCACTTAACAATATCATACGCGTAACTAACCAAGCTTTAGCAGCAGTACTCGGAGGAACTCAGTCCCTTCATACCAATGGTTTTGATGAAGCATTATCATTACCGGGAGAGGCCGCGGCAAAAATTGCCTTGCGCACCCAACAGATCATCGCTTTTGAATCCGGAGTGCCAGACACTGCCGACCCATTGGCCGGTTCCTTCTTCGTTGAAGCCCTAACCGATCAAGTTGAAGCTGCCGCTTGGGAGTATATAGAAAAAATTGATGCGATGGGAGGCGCTGTTAGTGCTATCGAATCGGGTTATATGCAACAAGAAATTGCTAACTCATCTTTTGAATATCAACTTGAAGTTGAAAATGGAGATAGAATCATTGTTGGAGTAAACAGTTATACAGATACCGAAAGTATTGATCCTGATCTTCTTCGAGTTGACGACTCAATAAGAATCCTGCAAATGAACAAATTAGCGAAGGTTAAGGCAGATCGAAATCATGCTGACGTAATATTGAAGCTCGAAAATTTACGACTTGCTGCTCAAGGCGACGCTAATTTAATGCCACTTATTCTCGAATCTGTGGAAGCCTATGCAACTGTAGGTGAAATCTCAGATTCATTACGAACCGTTTTCGGCGAATACTAGATGATCGTTACTTCGCCAAATGAACGAAAAATGTGCTTTTCGTGTATTTGTTTTGTTTTAAGTTGCAATTAACTTAATGTTAAATGCAAGAAAACTTTACAACAAAATTAATGGAATATTAACTCAAAAATTTAATATTAACTATTTGAATATCAAATAGTTAATATTAATGTTAAAAAATAGTAGATTTTAGTTTTTTTAATAAAAAAAAAGTCGAATATTCGATGTATCAAAAGGTGCTCTCGAATTCTTGCACCATAGGCTGAAAATCAGATTATTAGAAAAAGCGGATGGAAAAAACCAGTACCAGTGTGTGGAATAATTGTCTCCAGATCATAAAGGATAACATTCCTACTCAGAGCTTCAAAACATGGTTCGAGCCGATCAAAGCATTACGGTTGGAGGGCAATATTTTAACCATACAGGTGCCGAGTCTATTCTTTTACGAATGGCTTGAAGAACATTATGTGGGCCTGTTGCGCAAGACGGTCAAGAAGCAGTTAGGCGAGGATGGACGCCTCGAATATAATATAGTTGTAGAAAAATCTTCGAATAGCACACCATTTACAACTAATATGCCTTCAAACGGAAATGGAGCCGAAGGGAAGAATCAATCCATGCCGATGCCAGTATCCCTTAACAAGGATATCAAGAACCCATTTGTAATCCCGGGATTGAAGAAATTGCAGGTTGATCCACAGCTTAATGCCAATTATAGCTTTGAGACTTTTATTGAAGGGGATTGCAACCGCTTAGCTCGTTCTGCCGGATATGCCGTCGCAGGTAAGCCGGGTGGCACTTCATTTAATCCTTTGATGATTTATGGAGGTGTTGGTCTTGGAAAGACTCACTTAGCTCAAGCAATAGGTAATGAGGTTAAACGAACCTTACCCGATAAACTTGTTTTATATGTTTCTTGCGAAAAATTTACGCAACAGTTTGTTGATGCTTTGAAAAACAACAATATCAATGATTTTGTGAACTTTTATCAGGCAATGGATGTTCTGATCATGGATGATGTTCATAATTTCGCGGGTAAAGAAAAGACTCAAGATATTTTCTTCCATATTTTCAATCATTTGCATCAGGCGGGAAAGCAATTGATTATTACTTCGGACAAAGCTCCAAAAGACCTTTCAGGCTTGGAAGAGCGTCTGCTTAGTCGCTTTAAATGGGGACTATCAGCGGATCTGCAGATTCCAGATCTTGAAACTAGGATGGCGATCCTTAACAAAAAGATGTATACAGATGGAATTGAATTGCCATCCGAAGTAATTGAATATGTTGCCCATAATATCGACAATAATGTGCGCGAACTTGAAGGCGCAATGATTTCTTTGTTGGCACAGTCTACTCTAAATAAAAAGGAAATCGACCTGAATTTGGCTAAATCCATGCTGAAGAATTTTATTAAAAATTCTTCGAAAGAAATATCAATGGAATACATCCAGAAACTCGTTTGCGAATATTTCGAAGTTCCTATTGAAATGGTGAAATCAAAAACCCGAAAGCGCGAGATTGTTCAGGCAAGACAAATTTCGATGTACCTTTCTAAAAGCCATACAAAAACCTCGCTTAAATCTATCGGAGCCTTTTTTGGAGGACGCGATCATTCAACCGTTATCTACGCTTGCCAGACTGTAGAAGACCTTATTGATACCGATAAAAAATTCAAGGCATACGTAGCAGATATTCAAAAGAAGCTTAAAATGAGCTAGAAATACATTTCTCTACTAGAAAACCCCTTTCGGATACCACTTCGACAGGGGTTTTTGATTTTAGCGGGTTTCGTTTTTTGGTTGTACCTAAATTTTTATTTTTTTAGCAAAAAATTGCAACATAGCAATTCGCGTTGCGTCTATTATATAGTAAGCTTAGAAATTTGGAAGACGTTTATGTAGATCAACACTATACACTGGTTGTTGAGTACAAAGAAAGGCAGACGGGGCATATCTTGAACTTTACAGGCTTTATTCTAAGGCAATATAACCCGTGGCTTCCGTATTCTAAATGACCAAGATAAAGCGGTAGATAACGTTGATGGTACTGAATCAAAACAGGGAAATTTGGTCAGTTTTGAGATCGCTTTTGACACTCTTAATCCCGGCAATTGGTGCCTGTCGGGACGCAAAATAAGAGAGTTAAGTTACGCAGTCTAACTGCCAGCTGGTAATTCTTTAGCAATAAAGAACAGTTATGGAAACATTGCGTTACCGGATTTCCGAGGTATTACGGATATAGAGGGGGCATCTAGCAATCCTACAACAGGCATTCTATCAAATGCGATTAAAAATATCTGAGTAAAATTTGGCTCAGTTATTATAAATTAGGCCTTGTTAATGCAGGTAAGCTCGAGGCTAGGCTATAAAGCTACTTACCTCTAAAGATTGAAAGAATTCCGGGCGATACAAACCTCACGCTGAAATACGCCGGAGAATTTAGAATCGGAAAAGTAGAGGCATCCGTCAAAAAAGTAAATATAGATTCACAGTATTCGAGTATTTCTCTTGCTTTTGATCCTGCTTCAAATTTCTTCTTTGATGTAAGCGGGTCATACCTGTCTTTCAATTATAATAAAGACAGATTGAGTTTAAGTTCAAGCGAAACCTCAGATTAGTAGGCAAAAAATTACGTCGGTAGATATGGTAGATATGGAAAGTGATCCGATTCTCAGGTAACTATAAAGTCTACTTGCAGTTCAGTAAAGTTCTTGTAGTCAATTAACTGAACCCAATTTTATCAATGCATAAAAAATTGCGCTGGCATGAAGTGCCTGCTGAAATTTATTTTCAAGGAGCATCTCTTTGAGGTGGTCCATACTTATTAGTTCAACCTCAATTTCCTCTCTACCGTCAAGATGTTGTTCTTGTACTTTTTTTCCACCGGTCGCTAAATAACACCACGTCTTATTATTTCCAGTCGATGGATTGGCATATAAATTAGCCATCAATTCAATTTTATCGAATTGATAGCCAGTTTCTTCAAGCAATTCTCTTTCGATCGCCTGCGCTGGCGTCTCACCCGGATCAATACATCCCCCCGGAATCTCTGTAATAACTTCAGCCACGGCGTGCCGGTATTGCCTGATGATAATAACCTTCGTGTCTTCCGTAATTGCAACCGCATTTACCCAGTCAGGGTATTCTAATACATAGTAATCCGGTATTTCTGTGCCGTTAGGCATCCGACAGGTATCAACCCGCAGAGTAGCCCACTTTTCTTGAACTAAATATTTAGTTGAAAGACGTTTCCAGTTCAGCTTACTCATACTGCCGATTATTCAGAAATTTATCGATCATTTCCCGCTTGTTGAGATTATCGAAAGACTGAATATGATGATCTTCCTCAATTAGTTTAAATATCATGAGGACTTTATGTAGAATACTGTCCGTTTCCGGGATGTCTTCAAAAGGATGGGCAGCTTCAAATAAAAGTTGTCCCAGCAAATCTAGTTTCTCTGAAGAATAACTTTTGCTTTTTAAGATGGCCTCAAATTCTGCTGGAGACTTTTTAAAAAGGCTTTCAAAATTTAGACCAAAGTCCTCAGTCAAGGTTCTCTTGATCAGTTCTTCCGCCTCATCGTTTTTTATTTCATTTTTTAAGCCAATAATTCGGGAAATAACCTTCGCAAGCTTCTGTATCTCAGCCATAAAATATCTCTTTTCAACATGGTTTTAAATCCGCCGAGGATAGTTTTTGTGGCCTTTCGGAAAGATATTGTTGCCTACCAGCTTCCGCTAGCACCACCGCCGCCAAAGCCTCCACCTCCGAAGCCGCCGAAGCCGCCTCCACTGCCGCCACCAAATCCACCACCACCACCACCCCGATGACCACCACC
>CANHGR010000017.1 GCA_947460875.1 Sphingobacteriaceae bacterium
GATGTAGCATTGGTTGGTGGCGGAGTAAATCCACAGCCCGGCGAAATTTCGCTTGCACATAACGGAGTCTTATTTTTAGATGAATTGCCGGAGTTCAAGCGAACCGTACTTGAAGTGATGCGCCAGCCTTTAGAAGAACGTCGGGTTACGATTTCTAGAGCCAGGTTTACCGTAGATTATCCCGCGAGCTTTATGCTGGTTGCATCCATGAACCCATGTCCTTGCGGATTTTACAATCACCCTGAAAAGGAATGTATTTGCGGCCCCGGCGTTGTACAAAAATACCTCAGTAAAATTTCGGGACCGCTTCTCGATCGTATAGATCTTCATGTAGAAGTTACACCAGTGAATTTTAATGAGTTAGCCTCAGAACTACTTGCCGAAAAAAGTGAATCAATTCGTGAGCGCGTTATTAAAGCGCGCGATTTACAAACCAACCGTTTTGCGGAAAAACCGGATGTTTATTCAAATGCTCAAATGAGTCCAAAAATGGTTCGGACAATTTGTACAATTGATGAAACCGGTCAATTACTCCTCAAAAAAGCCATGGAAAAGTTGGGGCTGTCCGCAAGGGCATATGACAGAATATTAAAGGTCGCGAGAACTATTGCTGACCTTGATAATAGTGCCGAAATAAAGATCGAACATCTGGCCGAGGCCATTCATTATCGTAGTTTAGACAGGGAAGGATGGGCAGGATAAGCGAGGTGTTATTATTGTTCGTTCGCACTTGATAAGCAATCGAGAAAAACTTAAATATGATGTTATTCGTATGTTTGAAAAACAAAAATATGAAACGTTTCGGTACTATTCCAGTTATAGCTTTAGCATTTGTATTCTTCTCCTGTAATTTATCAGGTCAGTCAAAAAATGGTGGAGTTAGAAAAGTATCCCTTACTGCTCCGAAAGGTAAAGCAATTGCTTCTTTTGCAGAGGGTTGTTTTTGGTGTTCAGAACATATCTATGAGGCCTTGGCTGGTGTTGATTCGGCCGTATCAGGATATTCAGGTGGAAAAACAATAAATCCAACGTATGAGCAGGTTTGCTCAGAAACCACTGGCCATGCCGAAAGCATTTTAGTTTACTATAACCCGAAAGTAATAAGCTACTCGCAATTGCTAGACGCTTTCTTTTCATCACATGACCCTACAACCCTAAACAGGCAAGGACCGGATGTAGGAAGCTCCTACCGTTCTGCTGTTTTTTATTTGACACCTGCAGAAGGAGAACTTGTAAAGCAGGCGATTGCTAAATGGAAGCCTGCCTTTAAAAGTCCGATTGTTACCGAAGTTAAGCGGCTTACGGCGTTTTATCGGGCCGAAGAATACCACCAGAATTATGTAGTCTATAACCCAAGTTCTGGCTACGTACAGGGTGTTTCAATGCCAAGGTTTGAGCAGTTCAAGAGAACGTGCAAGTTAACAATGAAACCCAAGCCTTAATTTCTAACGCGTTTTAAGAAACGATAAGCCGAATAAGATGGACTTATAGCGGCCTCTCGGGTAAATTTTCTATATTGGCTTCGATGGAATACCAGGTCTTTACCTTACACAATGGTATCAGAATTCTACACAAACAAGTGATATCTAATATATCTCATGCTTGCATTATAGTAAATGCAGGTTCCAGAGATGAAGATGTTGAAAAATCCGGCCTTGCCCATTTCATCGAACACTTGTTATTTAAACGCACAGAAAAGCGAAGCACAACTCAAATAATTAATTGCCTTGAATCAGTTGGTGCAGACTTAAATGCTTTTACCACCAAAGAGTACACCTGCGTTCATGCCTCATTTTTAAACCCCTTTCTAAGCAAAGCGATAGATCTTTTCGAGGACATAGTATTTCATTCTGTTTTTCCAGATGATGAATTACTAAAAGAGAAAGGTATCATTCTAGATGAAATTGCTTCTTATCATGATCAGCCCGAAGATGCCGTGAACGATGATTTCGAAGATTTAATTTTTCAGGGGCATCCATTGGGCAGGAACATCTTAGGGACTGCCAACAGCGTAAAAACATTAAACCGGAACGATATTTTAAGTTTCGTCGAGTGCAACTATAATACCCGCGAAATTGTCATTGGAATTTCCGGAAATTATGAGTTTAAAAAAATTATGAGACTTGTAGGTAAGTTTTTCGAACAGATCCCTGAAAATAATCAGTCCAGGAATCGAAATGTGGCTTTCTCATACCTTCCCAAAAATGAAAACTTAAAAAAGCCAATTGCTCAGACCCACTGCGTTATGGGAAATCTAGCTTATGATCTCTACCATCCGAACAAGACCGGTCTATTACTTTTAAATAATATCCTTGGCGGAATTGGGATGAGCTCAAGGCTAAACTTGGAACTAAGAGAAAAACATGGTATTGCGTATAGCATAGAATCAAATTATACCCCTTTAACGGATACCGGTATATTTTCAATTTACTTTGGAACCGATCCCGAAAAAATGGAAAGAGCATTGAACATTGTATACCGGGAGCTTGGAAAGCTACGTCAGAAACCTTTGGGCACTTTACAATTATCACAGGCAAAACAGAAGTTTATTGGTCAGATCGCGTTAGCAGAAGAAAACAACCTGAGCTTAATCATCTCCATGTGTAAAAGCTTAGTCGACTTCAACAAGGCGGACTCACTGGAAGAGGTCTACCGGAAAATAGATGCCTTAAGCTCCAGTCAACTATTTGAAATTGCCCAAGAAATTCTAGATCCAAAGATGATCAGTACGTTAGTTTTTGAGCCAGAAGAATAATTTGTCTAATTTTGCCCCATGAGATTACCTATTGTTGCATATGGCGACCCGGTCTTAAGAAAGAAAGCTTTAGATATACCTCAAGATTATCCCGACCTAGGCAAGCTTATTGAAAACATGTTTGATACGATGTACGGCGCAAACGGAATAGGGTTGGCTGCACCGCAAATAGGTCTATCCATAAGGCTGTTTGTAATCGATGCTTCTGCTTATGATGAAGAAAACGAGGAATTAAAAGGCTTTAAACAGGTTTTTATTAATGCGAAAATTTTAGATGAATCTGGTGAAAACTGGGTTTTTAACGAAGGATGCCTGAGCATCCCAGACATCCGCGAAGACGTGTCGAGACATCAAAAATTAGTTGTTTCTTATTATGATGAAAACTGGAAACACCATAAAGAAACTTATACAGGAATGGCTGGAAGAATAATTCAACATGAATATGACCACATTGAAGGCAAGCTATTTATCGATAAATTAACACCCCTCCGTAAAGCATTGCTGAAAAGAAGATTAGATGCAATAACCAAGGGTGCTATAAAAGTGGACTATAAAATGAAATTTCCGCTAATTAAGAAAAAACGCTAGTCAGACCGACTTTTATCCCCATCAAAAATCTGTTTCATTAAAGCTCCCCAAACAAAAGGGTTAAGCAAAGGATTAGCTCCTCGCATATTGATGTTTTGATTGCTTAGCTTATAATGGTTTCCCTGAAAAGTATATGCCTGCATTTCGCCGGCGTCACGCGGTAAATTCTTCATCAACGCAAGCATTGCAGATCTTGAAACATTCTTTTTCGCGATCTCCAGGTCATCATCTGCAAATTTCATCGTCATAAAATCGCGATTAAATTCATCGATATTGGCCCAGGGAAGTATAGTAACAACAGGTAAATTAATTACTTCGGGCTTCATCTTTAAATAGATTGTATATTTCTTCTCCGACAGATTCAAAGGAATCGCCACTACTTCATTTCGGTAGCCTATGGATTTAAAAAGAACTGTATCACCTTCACGTAGAACGAATGAAAAATATCCTCTATAATCTGCCTGATAGGCTCGGTTTCCGTTTGAAAGATTAATAATAGTTACGTAAGGAACATTACTATTATTAGACTCATTATAGATTAGACCGGAAAACTGCGAAAGAGCTTTGTCAGTGTTCTGTGAAAAACTTAGTGTGGCAGTAAGAAGTAAAAAGATGAGAAGAACATACTTCATAGTATAAAGCTATCAAAAATCGTGCTATACCTTCTGTTAAATAGTGTTAAATTGATATTCGTGTTTAATACAAAATATAACTAATGCCGCTGACCCGGCATTACTGAATTAAGATCATTCACGTCAGTTATATTTATAGCTTCAACCCCTTCGATCTCTGGAACTGCTTTTCTAATCGCTTCTTCAATTCCTGCTTTTAGAGTCATAATACTCATTGGGCATGATCCACATGCACCCAATAACCTAAGACGAACTACATTATCTGCTGTAATTTCTTCAATAGACACGTTTCCGCCATCTGCCTCTAAATACGGTCGGATAGAATCTAATGCTATTTCAACTTTTTGCAACAAATCCATATGACTGTTTTATTAAAGATAGTAAATCATTCTAATTAACCGCGGCCGTTTGGCGTTCAACGGCATTGGATATCGCAACCTGCTGGGCTACCTTTTTAGCTATCTCTAAAAATGCTGCTGCCATCGGACTGGTATCGTCCATGACAACCGGAATGCCGGCGTCCCCGGCATCACTTATTCCTTGTATCAAAGGAATTTCTCCTAAAAATGGTGCATCATATTGATCTGCAAGCCTCTTTCCGCCATCTTTACCAAAAATATAATACTTGTTTTCCGGAAGCTCTGCAGGCGTGAAATAGGCCATATTTTCAATAACGCCTAGTAATGGGACGTTTATCGCATTCATCATAAACATTCCAATGCCTTTTTTTGCATCGGATAGAGCCACGTTCTGTGGAGTTGTCACGATGACAGCGCCCGCTAAAGGATAAGCTTGAGTTAGGGTGATGTGAATATCGCCAGTTCCCGGAGGAAGATCAACAATCATATAATCTAATTCGCCCCAATCTGCATCATTAAATAATTGCTTTACCGCTGTTGAAACCATTGGACCACGCCAAGGCACTGGTTGGTTAGGGTCTGTAAAAAAGCCAATAGACAATAACTTTATTCCGTATTTTTCGATAGGATATATTCTTGTTCTTCCATCAGGAAGTTGAACGGCTTGCGGACGGGACCCTTCTAAACCAAACATAATCGGTATTGAAGGGCCATAGATATCGGCATCAATAAGGCCAACTTGAGCACCGGTCTTAGCCAGTGCAAGAGCAAGATTAACTGCCACTGTAGATTTTCCTACTCCGCCCTTTCCGGATGCTACAACAATTATGTTTTTGATATTGGCCAGAGGCTGATTTCTTTGCTTGGTAACTCTTGAAGTCATGTTAATTGTTACATGAAGCTCTTTACTAACAAAATGACCTATTGCATTTCGGCAGGCGTTCTCAATTAAGGCTTTGAGAGGACATGCAGGCGTAGTTAGTATAACAGAAAAACTAACCTTTTTATCATTAATGACAATATCTTCAATCATGTTTAAGGTAACCAAATCTTTCTTTAGATCGGGCTCTTCCACATTGCTTAGAGCACTTAATATTTGTTCTTTGGTAATCATCGCTTAGAATATATACAAAGCTACAAAATCGAGCCTGTATTGCCGGATTACAATTCGTTTTATCATATTTACAAGCTGAAAAATATCGGAGCTACTAAAACGCTTTTGCTAAGAATCGGTTATGAATAAAGTCTATGGATACATCATGCGTATACCTCCTAAATACCGGAAAAAAGCAGCTATAACGCTCCTGGCTATTATTTTATTGGTTTTTTTGACCGGTGTTGTGGCCCTTGCGATGCGAGATGCTATTTTAAAATCTGTTGTTGAAAGGGGAATTAGTAAAGCCAAACGTGAATATAATTTAAATGTAAAAATTAAGGAAGCGAAGTTTTCAGGATTAACGACCCTTGTATTTGACGAAGTTTCGGTTGTCCCTCAAGAAAGAGATAGCCTTGCCTATGTTAAGAGTCTCAGAGTAGGGATACGATTTATCCCTCTTATTTTCGGGAATATTAAGCTTTCGGAACTTAAAATCAGTGACGCTAGTATCAACCTTATCAAAAAAGACAGCATAAGTAATTATGATTTTCTTTTCAAAAAAACAAGCACCGACACCTTAAAAGCCAAATCAAGCTTAGACCTCGCAGAATTTGTCAATGGATTACTAAATAATCTACTTAACAAGATTCCGGAGGATTTGGATATCCAGAATTTTCACTTATCATATATTGAGGATGGCAACTGTGTAACGTTCAATGCTAGTTCTGCTATTATTGAGGATGGCGATGTAAGGTCGACGATTTTTGTTAACGATAAAGAATCAATCTGGCATGTGCAAGGCAGCGTGAACCAGGATGAACGACAGTTTGACCTGACTTTATCGGCAGATGGAAAGAAAGTAGAAATCCCCTTTATAGACAAAAGATATAATCTTAAGATCAATTTCGATAAAGTTCGCGCCCAAATGAACAGCGTTAACATGGGCAGAGGTGAACTTTCTATAATAGGGAATTGTTCTATCGAGAATTTGTTGTTCAATCACACGGATGTGGCAGCAAACGATATTTTCTTACCTAAAGGATCGCTGAATGCAAAGTTGATAATTGGCGAAAATTTTATTGCACTTGACAGCTCTTCTGTCATTCATCTAAAAAATATTGAAGCCAATCCTTATCTAAAATATACCGTTTCCCCCTCTAAAACTTATGCCTTAAAACTTCGTACTAATGAAGTAGATGCTCAAGAGCTTTTTGACTCTTTTCCGCAGGGAATGTTTGAATCATTAGAAGGAATTAAAGTGTCTGGCAAATTAAAATACGCCATGAACTTTTTCCTCGATAGCGAAAAGCCAAACGAAGTCGTATTTGATTCCGGGTTTGAGAGAAAGGACTTCAAGATTGTAAGCTTCGGAAAAACGAATCTGCAAAAAATCAACGGCACGTTTATACATACCCCGTTTGAATACGGAAGACCCACTAGAAGCATCGTCATCGGTCCAGAAAACCCAAATTACGTTTCTTTAGAAAACATCTCTCCCGACCTTATAAATGCAGTTATGACTGCAGAAGACCCCTCATTTTTTGGGCACCGCGGGTTTGTAATGCAGGCGTTTAGCAACTCCATAACGGCAAATTTTAAAGCCAAATCATTCAAGAGAGGAGGTAGTACAATCTCGATGCAACTTGTGAAAAATGTTTATCTAAATCGCCAGAAAACGTTAGTCAGAAAACTTGAGGAAATTTTGATCGTTTGGTTAATTGAAAATAACCGTCTTTCGTCCAAATCTAGAATGCTCGAAGTTTACCTTAATCTCATCGAATGGGGAAGGAGCGTTTATGGAATAAACGAAGCGTCACATTATTACTTTGATAAACATCCTTCACAACTGTCGCTGGGCGAAAGTATTTTCCTAGCTAATATTGTTCCACGGCCCAAATCATCGCTCTATTTCTTTGAAAGCGATGGGAGTTTACGTGCTTCGCTTAGAGATTATTTCAATTTCGTTGGCGGAGTAATGGCTAGACGGGGTTATGCTGTTGCAGACACTGCAAATTCTTATGGCTTTTATAGTGTAAGATTAAAAGAAAGTCTACGATCTCAAATAGTACCTCTTGACTTTTTGATTAATGACCCTTTAATGATGGATGATGAGATGGAAGAAGATCGCAAGATTTTGGAGGATATATTGAAGAAAACTTCTGATACGATTAAAATACAGGATATTCCTAACTTAAAAGTGAAGCCCCAAGACACCCTTAGAACATCAGCAGACATACGAAGAGAGCGCAGAGAAAGTAGACGACAGGAAAGGATCAAATAGGATTCAAAAATTATTCTTACTTTACCTGAAACATAAATTTCCATGAAAATTCAAATTGACGGTAAGGAGTTTGAAATGCTTCTTGGTTATGAGCAAATTAAAAAGCGCATCAGGCTTCTTGGAATTCAATTGAATGTTGATTATGAAAATCGGGTACCTGTTTTTCTAGGTGTACTTAATGGCAGTTTTATGTTCATCGCCGACCTAATAAAAGAAATTGACATCGCTTCAGAAATTACATTCGTCAAGATATCTTCATATGAAGGTTCTAAAAACACCGGCAAAATTATAGAAGAAATCGGATTAACGATGAATTTAAAAGACCGCGACGTGATCATCGTTGAAGATATTGTTGATTCTGGAAACACCCTGAAATACCTAATTGAAAAAGTAAAGGCTCAATCTCCGGCATCTGTGAATGTCTGTACGCTATTGATAAAACCCAATTCGATAAAACACGCTATCGATGAAATTACTTATTTAGGTTTTGAAATTCCGAATGATTTTGTCGTGGGGTATGGTCTGGATTATAAAGGATTAGGCCGAAATTTAAAGGATATCTATAGAGCGATCCATATTTGAAACCTAATTGGGATATTAGCATCTTTACGCTTTAATATTTAAACTATGACTATTCACAAAGAAGGTTATACTTCAATTGCCTTATGCTTACTATTTGTTTTTGTTGTAGACGCATTAGTGCATTACTATTTGCCAGATTATGCTATAATTCAATGGATTATATATTTTCTTTCCTTTTTACTATTTGTTATCGTCCTGCAATTTTTTAGAAGTCCGGCGATTTCGATAAAATTAGATGAAAAACACGTGCTTTGCCCGGCCGATGGAAAAGTTGTTGTCATTGAAGAAGTGGCAGAGACAGAATTCTTAAAAGACAGACGTATCCAAGTTTCCATTTTTATGTCGCCAATTAATGTACATATTAACAGGAATCCCATTAGTGGTGTGGTAAAATTTTTTAAATACCATCCCGGAAAGTACTTATTTGCTTGGGATCCAAAATCCTCTACAGATAATGAACGTACCACCATCGTTGTGGAAAACAAAAAAGGTGTGCCGATTCTATTTAGGCAAATAGCAGGAGCGCTTGCTCGTCGGATAGTCTGGTATATAAGAGAAGGGGGGGAAGTAAAACAGGGAGACGAGTTCGGCTTTATAAAGTTCGGTTCAAGAGTTGATGTGTTTCTACCTTTAGGAACAAAGGTAAATGTACAATTGAACGACGTAGTCAAAGGCGGAATTACCGTTCTAGCCGAATTAGGATAAAAAAAGCCTTCCAGAAGGAAGGCTTTGGAACTAAATTCTTTTAGTTTTTATACGGGAAGCCTTACCTGTTAATTCACGAAGGTAAAACAACTTAGCGCGACGAACTTTTCCGAAGCTATTAATTTCTACCTTTTCAATATTTGGTGAGTTAAACGGAAAAATACGTTCGACACCAATCCCATTTGACATTTTACGTACAGTAAAAGTCTCAGTAGTACCAACTCCATTGCGCTGAATAACTACACCTTGATAGATTTGGATACGTTCTTTCGCGCCTTCACGAATTTTATAGTGTACACTAATAGTATCTCCGGCTTTAAACGCAGAAGCAGGCTTCTTTTCGACCGCTTGATCTTCAACAAATTTTACTAAATCCATGATTTTAGGCAAATAAACAGATTTTTAACTTCTAAAAATCGGATTGCAATATTAGGCAATAATTCTCAATTTAAAAAGTGATTTATGTTTTTTAAACAAAATCAACAAATATCGACTGATCGCATAACGCGCTATAATAGTTTTAAACTACTTAAGCAGATCAGGTCTGCGCTTCTTTGTTCGTTCAAAGGCCTGTTCATCTCGCCATTGCTCAATCGCCGAGTGGCTGCCGCCTAAAAGCACTTCAGGAACTTTATATCCCATCCAATCTGCCGGCCGGGTGTAAACCGGGGCATCCAGAAGATCTCCCTGAAATGAATCAGATAATGCCGAGGTTTCGTCGGATAATACTCCTGGAATTAATCGGACCACTGCATCTACCAATACTGCCGCGGGAAGCTCTCCGCCAGAAAGTACATAATCGCCGATCGAAATCTCGCGGGTGACAAAAATGTCTCGTATCCGTTGATCTATTCCTTTATAATGACCACAGAGGATAATAATATTTTCTTTGCTGGATAAATTATTTGCAATTGTTTGAGTGAGCATTTCGCCATCGGGTGTCATAAATATTATTTCATCATATTCACGTTCCGACTTCAATTTATTGATACAAGCCGCAAAGGGTTCAATACTCATAACCATGCCGCTTCCGCCACCATAGGGATAGTCATCTACGTTTTTATGCTTATTGTCTGCATAATCACGCAGATTATGTACAATAATCTTTGTAATCCCCTTTTTTTGAGCTCTTTGTAAGATAGAATGCGCAAAAGGGCTTTCAAGAAGGCCGGGCAAAACGGTAATTAGATCAAATTGCATGATACAAAGATAGAGTCAAGTTATTTGATTAAAGAAATTCAATGATCGCCGCTTATTTTTCGTTTTCTCACCTTATTCTGAACCGCTGCCGACATAGATATCTATCAGTCCATCGGGCAATAATACATTGATAATTCCTTTTTGCTCGTCGATTACTTTAATGATTTCATCGTTCAGTGGGAACATAACTTCATTAAATTTATAGGGTACTACCGCGATAAACTGCTGCGGAAACTCCAGTACTTCTATAATTTCTCCTATTTCTCCAAAATACTCATCATGAACGATATATCCTTTCAAGTCAAGATAAGAGAATTCTCCGACCGTTTTTTCAGGCTTACCGCTTAGCGGGAGATATACTTTTTTTCTAATAATTTTCTCAGCCGCTTCTATCGTTGTGATATCATCAAAATAAAAATTGCCGGTCTGGTTCTCGTGTAGCTTAAAGCTCGATATGAAGAAGGGAACAAGTTTTCCGTTTAGGTCGATAAAGACTGCCTTTAGATCAAGCGCAGTCGGTTCATCAAATTCAAAGAAAAGCTGAACCTCACCTTTAAGGCCTTTTGTTTTCGTAATGTAGCCGATGTAAAAGCAATCTTCAATTTTCATATGTTGTTCTTAAACAAAAATAGCGAAGACCTGGAAAAGGCTTCGCTATTTATTAGAATATTATTGACTTTATTCCGGTTTATCTTCTGCTGCCGGAGCTTCTTCAACAGCTGGCGCTTCTTCCAAAACCGGCGCTTCTTCTGCAACTGGTTCTTCCATGGCCGGTGCTTCTGCTGCCACTTCTTCAGATACTTCAGCTATTGGAGCATCTTCAACAGCCGCTTCAACTTCTTGCTCTTCCGTAGCTACTTCTTCTTCCGGCTCTTCAGCTGGAGGAGTATTTTTAGCAATCACAGCCGCCGCTCTTTCTTCTTTCTTTTTAGCTTCTGCAGCAAAAGCAGCTTTACGTAATTCATCTTTAGAGCTATTTAACCCTTCTTTCTTTCCTTCAATTCTTGCTTCCTTACCTTTCAGCCATTCAGCAAACTTAACATCTGCTTGTTCTTGGGTTAAAGCACCTTTTTTGATACCACCTTCAAGGTGTTTCTTGTATAAAACGCCTTTGTAAGAAAGTATAGCTCTGCAAGTATCGGTAGGTTGTGCACCTTTATTTACCCAGTCTAATGTTTTATCAAAATTGATGTCAACTGTTGCAGGGTTGGTATTAGGATCATATGAACCTAATCGCTCAATAAACTTGCCGTCTCTAGGTGAACGAGCATCTGCTACTACCACATGATAAAAAGGCTTGCCCTTTTTACCGAATCTTTGCAATCTGATTTTAGTTGCCATTTCTTTTCTTAATTATGTATTCAACATATCCCCGGAGCTCCTTGCTGCGGGGTTGCAAAGATATAAATAAATAATATTTCTTTATAACAATTTGATATTTAAGGTTTCGTATATAAATAGACCCCTTTTACTGGTAAATTTGTAACTTTCGGTACACCAATTAATCTAACACCTACTAAACCCTACACCATGATTATTACAACAACTCCCAACATTGAAGGAAAGAAAGTAACCAAATATCTTGGCCTTGTTTCCGGCGAAGCTATCATCGGAGCAAATATTGTTAAGGATTTTTTTGCAGGCATCCGCGATATCGTTGGCGGCCGCTCTGGCGCTTACGAAGAAGGTCTACGTGAGGCTAAAGAAATCGCTTTACGCGAAATGCAGGAACAAGCTCATAGACTCGGCGCTAACGCTATCTTAAGTATAGATCTGGATTATGAAACACTTGGCACCGGCGGCAGTATGCTGATGGTTACTGCTTGCGGTACTGCCGTAGTGGTTGAGTAATCTTTATCAAGGATAAAAAATAAAGCGCTTTTATCTCGCAAATTTTGCAGCTTTGTAAGCTAATGCACAGAGCACATGTTCGATAACAGCGAAAGGACGGAATTACAAGAACTTGGAGAATTTGGTCTTATTTCTCACCTGACTAAGCATCTCAAACTAACAAACCAAAGTAGCTCGAAAGGCGTTGGTGATGATGCTGCTGTTCTAGATTTTTCGAGCAAAAAAACTCTGATATCTACCGACCTACTTTTAGAAGGAATTCACTTCGACCTGGCTTACACTCCGCTCAAGCATTTAGGTTATAAAGCAATCCAGGTAAATCTTAGCGATATCTATGCAATGAATGGTACCGCATCGCAGGTTACTGTATCAATCGGTTTATCCAGTAAGTTTCCATTAGAAGCGGTAGAAGAATTGTACTCGGGGATGATTTTGGCATGCGAAAAATATAATGTAGACATCGTTGGCGGGGATACTTCTTCTTCCAAGCAGGGATTGGTTATCAGCGTAACCAGTATTGGCTATGCCGATGAAAAAGACATCTGCTATAGAAGTGGTGCGCAAGAAAACGACTTAATCTGTGTTTCTGGTGATCTTGGCGCAGCATATATTGGCCTGCAGTTGTTAGAGCGCGAAAAGCAGGTCTATTTAGAAAATCCTGAAATTCAACCTGATCTAGAAGGCAAGGATTATATTGTTGAACGCCAGCTTAAACCGGAAGCAAGAAAAGATGTGATCAAATTATTACACGAGCTTAAAGTAAAACCTACAGCCATGATCGATATCTCGGATGGCTTAGCTTCTGATATTTTACACATCTGCGCTCAGTCTGAAAAGGGCTGTACCATTTACGAAGAAAAAATTCCGATTGATCCAATGACCTATGATACCGCTCGTGAGTTTCATTTAGATCCTACGGTTTGCGCCCTTAGTGGGGGCGAAGACTACGAACTTCTGTTTACGGTCAAGCAAGCGGATTACGAAAAGATTAAAAACCATCCGGATATTTCAGTCATCGGGCACATCACTGAGCAATCTTCCGGTAAAAATATGGTGTCCAAATCAGGAGTAGTGCACGAACTAAAAGCTCAGGGTTGGAATGCCTTTAAAAAGGATTAATTCTAACAAAAATCCCTGTTTTCTTAGAAAATTAAATTTTAGTAAAACGATTGATTAATTTCTGGTTTTTCCCAAAAATTGTGCATAATGCATGTTAATTACGATTCTAAGGTTGATTTTCAACCAATTTACGGTCCAATTCCTTGCTCGTCCTTGCACCAAGTTTTCTGATGTTTTCCACTCTGCCAATCAAGTTGCCATTTCCGGACGAAAGTTTGCCAAATGCATCATTATAGGTTTCTTTGGCCTTATCCAGCCCATCCCCAACACGCTTCAAATCGGCAATAAACCCAACAAACTTATCGTACAATGCGCCAGCTTTCGTTGCAATTTCAATTGCATTTCTTGTCTGTTGTTCTTGCTTCCAGATTGAAGAAACCGTTCTCAAAGTTGCAAGTAATGTAGAGGGTGTAACTAAGACCACGCGTCTGCTCCAGGCAAATTCAAAAAGCTCAAGGTCGTTTTGTATCGCGATTGCAAATGAAGACTCTATTGGTACAAATAGTAATACAAAATCAGGGGAATTAACTCCATAAAGATCATGGTAATTCTTATTTCCTAGAATGCTTATGTGACTTCTAACAGAACCCAAATGATTTTTTAAATGCTGCTTACGCTCTTCATCGGTTTCGCAATTAACCATTCTTTCATAGGCAATAAGCGATACTTTTGAATCGATTATCACATGCTTGTTATCCGGAAGGGTGACGATTACATCCGGTTGCAACCGGCTTCCATCTTCTTGAGTAAAACTGCTCTGCTTAGTATAACTTTCTCCTTCGATCAATCCGGAGGCTTCTAAAATCCGATCCAATATTACTTCGCCCCAATTACCTTGTTTCTTGGTGTCCGATTTGAGTGCTTTTGTAAGATTGCTCGCCTCTTCGCTGATTTGCTTATTCAGCTCCATTAACTTTGATATTTCCCCCTTTAACACATTTCTCTCATCCGACTCTGCTTTGTAAACCTTTTCGACTTTTTCTTCAAAGGATTTAATATTTTCTTTCAGGGGATTCAGCAGAATATCGATGCTAGTACGATTACTCTCTGTAAACTTCATTGTCTTTTCTTCCAAGATTTTATTCGCGATTAGCTCAAAGTCTTTGCTAAACTTTTCGCGGACTAGTTCCATTTCTTGCTTCTGTTCAACAATTTTCTCCTGTTGTGCTTTGTAGTATGATCTTGAACTCTCCAATGCCTGATTCGCCTGTTCTGCTTTCTGCCTTTCTAATGTCAACTCCATCAGAACTCTTTGATATTCATTCGCTAATCCATTTTTTCGATCTTCTGAAACCGCTAAAGCAATTTTACATTGCTCATACTCTTGTTGAAATTTGCTGAAATCTGACAAAGAAACACCCGCGTCTGCAAATCGACGGAAAAGCAAAAAACCAAAACCGAAAGCTACAACTGCTCCGGCGACTAAATAATATACTTCCATTGCTAACATTTTTATCAACCAAAACTACAAAATTTACTATAAATATTAGTATTTTAACAATTGATTCATGAAGAATTGTCATGTTTTATATATGGCAAAAAACCTTAATTTACATGTTTAAGTAATTTTGTTGTTAGTATTTGAGAAGGGAATAGTTTTTGAATAGCTTTAATCAAATTAAAAAATATCATGGGAATAATCTTATTTATTGTAATCGCGATAGTGAGCTTCGCTGTTCAAGCTCGCTTTAAAAGTAAATTTAAGCGGTACTCAGAAATGCCACTTGCCTCTGGCTTAAGTGGAAAAGACATCGCTGAGAAAATGTTAAGAGATAATGGAATAAACAATGTAAAAGTACAATCAGCTGAAGGTCAACTATCCGACCACTATAACCCGGCAGACTATACGGTCAACTTAAGTCCGGAGGTATATCACGGTCGTAGCGTTGCAGCTGCTGCGGTAGCATCCCACGAATGTGGTCACGCTTTACAGCATGCACAAGCCTATTCTTGGCTTCGTCTTCGTTCTGCAATGGTGCCGGTAGTTAGTATCGCTTCTAATCTTTTGCAGTGGGTGTTCATGCTGGGAATCATTATGGCGGCGTCTTCAATGGGCTATATGCTATTGCTAATCGCCTTTGGGGCAATGATTTTTGTAACCACATTTAGCGTTGTAACCCTACCTGTAGAATTTGATGCAAGTAAAAGGGCATTAGCCTGGCTTAACAACAATCCGGGGATCATGGAAACTCAAGAGGAGCACACCCAGGCAAAGGATGCACTATGGTGGGCTGCGATGACCTATGTAGTTGCTGCGTTAGGTGCAGTTGCACAGCTATTATACTTAGCAATGATGCTTTTTGGTGGCAGAAGAGACTAATTATTAAAACAAATTATAACAAAAAACCCTCCCGTATTTACTTGGAGGGTTTTTTGTTTAGCTTCTTAGACTAATTCAATTTATAGGGTGCAATTAAATAAAACTCCGGAATATTGGCTTCAAATTCTTCGGCATCCACTACGCGGCGCATCTGGTAATTTCCTTTCATGCTGCCCATGGGGGTTTTCAAATTGCATCCAGATACATATTGGTGTATATTTCCCGGTTCTAATACCGGTTGCAAACCTACAACACCATCGCCTTCAACTTCTCTACGTGTGCCATTTGAGTCAAAAATAAACCAATGCCTACGCATTAGCTGAACGCTGTACTCGCTAAGATTCTCGATGGAGATCTTATAAGCGAACATAAAATGTTCATTTCCGGGATTAGAATATTCAGATTGGTAGATTGTCTCTACTGATATTTTTACGCCTTCAGTAATTTGGGTTACCATTGCAAAATTTTTTTAAGTTAAAGATAACGATGGGATTTCCAAGTGTCAAACTAGTTCAGTCTCAAACTTTTGACTTATTTCTTGCAAAACAGAATGGATATCGTCGAGATTATCTAGAGAAACGAGTTTCATTCGATATTCTTTAAAATCTGGTATGCCTTTGAAGTAGTTTGAATAGTGCCTTCGCATTTCAAAAATTCCGGTTCTAAGTCCTTTCCATTCTACCGATTTATCAAGGTGTGTTCGGCAAACTTCTATACGTTCTGCAAGACTTGGACCAGGTAATACTTCACCGGTTCTAAAAAAGTGTTTTATCTCTCTGAAAATCCAAGGATAACCGATCGAGGCCCGGCCGATCATAATTCCATCAACTTCATACTCCAAACGCCAATTTGCTGCTTTAGCGGCGCTATCGATATCACCGTTTCCAAAAATTGGAATTTTGATTCTGGGATTTCGCTTGATTTCGCGGATCAATGTCCAGTCCGCATCACCTTTATACATTTGTGCACGGGTGCGGCCATGAATTGTAAGTGCCTGAATTCCAATATCCTGAAGACGTTCAGCTGCCTCATATACATTTTTGGTATTGTCATCCCAACCCAATCGTGTTTTAACAGTTACCGGAAGATCGGTGGCATCTACAACGGCTTTAGTCATGGCCACCATTTTGTCGAGATCTTGCAAAAGACTTGCACCCGCACCACGGCAGGCCACTTGTTTGACCGGACAGCCGTAATTAATGTCAATCAGATCCGGGTGAACTTTGGTAGCAATCTCTGTAGCTTCACGCATAGATCCGATATCGCTGCCAAATATCTGAATCCCGATAGGACGTTCGTACTCAAAAATATCAAGCTTTTGTACACTTTTTGCTGCATCACGAATCAACCCTTCGGAAGAAATGAACTCGGTATACATCAGATCTACACCATTCTGCTTGCAAACATATCGGAAAGGCGGATCACTCACATCCTCCATCGGCGCAAGCAACAGAGGGAATTCACCCAAATCTATATTTCCGATCTTAACCGACATTAGTTATCTTTCAACACTATTTTTATGCACTTATTTACAAAAATACGAAAATATTAAAGACCATGTCGGCTTACCAATCAGCAGAGCGTCATCCAGTTATCCCATTTCTTCAGTTATTGATGCTGATCCTGGGCGGTACATTGCTTTTCACATGTTTAGCGATCGTTGCTGGTTTTCTATTTTATGGCGCTGGTGATGTGACTCATTTCCAGGAACTTTTAAGGTCAGTGGGGGATAATCAGTCGGGACTGTTGAAGTTTATACAAATGGCATCCAGTATCGGGACGTTCATTGTTCCAGCCTTGCTTTTTGCAAAAATACAATCGCAGAACACTGCTGAGTACCTACAAGCCGACAGGCCTCCTTCTGCCCCTCTCATGTTGATTTCTATCGCCCTTATGTTCAGCATTGTACCTTTAATAGAGTGGACAATTACCATAAATCAACACATGCACCTGCCTGAATTTTTAGACGGTGTTGAAACATGGATGCGTAATAAGGAAGATGAGCTTGAGATACTTACAAAGCAATTGTTAATGATGACCAGCTTCTCCGATCTGTTAATTAACTTATTGATGATCGCTGTATTGCCGGCAATTGGCGAGGAGTTAATTTTTCGGGGCTGTTTTCAAAAGATATTCTCTCGGTGGGCTAATAGCTACCATTGGGGAATTTGGCTTGCTGCAATACTTTTCAGTGCCATACATGTACAGTTTTATGGTTTTCTGCCCCGAATGCTTTTAGGTGCTCTTTTTGGTTATCTTTTCGTTTGGGGCAGAAGCATCTGGTTACCGATCGTGGCACATTTTGTTAATAATGCTACCACTGTAATTGCTGCGTTTATTTATCAACTAAAAGGAAAATCGCTCGATACGCTTGATGAACCAAGTCCGTATGCCTGGTCGGTGTACGTTCTCAGTGCGGCGCTAACAGGATATTTATTATGGTTTATCTATACCAAACAATATATGGTTTCTAATGAAGACGGGAGCGTAGACGATGGAAGAGGATTGGATTAAAATATATACCTCTCATGATTTCTTTAAATCTGAACTAGTCAAACAGGTTTTAGTCGATCATGAAATTGAGGCTGTGATCATGGATAAACAAGGCTTCCCATACAGAATCGGCGACGTAGAGGTGTATATTAGTAATTCAAATTTACAAAAAGCATTGGACATTATTATCAAAAACGAGCTTTAAATGAAGACAAGAGCTATTACAGGATTTTTCTTTGTTATCGTAATGCTTGCTTCAATGCTGACTGGCGAGTATACGTTCACACTTTTTTTTTCAGTTCTAAGCCTTTTTTGCCTTAATGAATTTTACGGTCTGGTTAATAATGAAAATCTAAAACCTCAGCGTTTAAGCGGTACGCTATTGGCACTTTCGTTACTTCTCTGGCAAGGCTTTTACTTTTTAAAAGGAACAGAGTTTGGATATATTCTGATAACCGTTCCGGTAGGAATTTTCGTATTCTTCGTTGAGTTGTACCGTTCTAACAAAAACCCATTTCAAAATATTTCTTACACCTTTTTAGGTATCATTTTTGCGGTTTTGCCCTTTAGTTTTTTTCACGCAATTGCTTTTATTGATGGTAACTACAATTTTCATTACCCTTTAGGATTTTTTCTGATGCTTTGGGCTAATGATACCGGAGCCTACCTTGTAGGTATAAAATTTGGGAAAATTCGCCTATTTGAGCGGCATTCGCCGAAAAAATCTTGGGAAGGTTTTGCAGGAGGCGTGGTAACCAGTTTACTTGTTGGATTAATTCTGGCAAATTATTTTACAGAACTTGCGCTGGTACATTGGGCTGTTATTTCTCTAATCATATCTGTTGTAGGAACTTACGGTGATCTCACAGAATCGATGCTCAAGCGTAGTCTTGATAAAAAAGATTCCGGCTCACTTCTGCCCGGTCACGGTGGTTTGCTCGATCGTTTCGATGGACTTTTGTTAAGCGCGCCCTTGGTTCTCGTATATTTATACTTCATTTTTTCTTATTAAGTTCAATAGATGCTGAATCAGCCCGAAAATTCTTTCAGGGAAGTAAAAAGCGGTGACGAAGATTTAAAAAAAGATCGCTCTCTATACTACATGGGATTAATTCTCGGTTTTATTATTCTGGCTATGACTTACATGACTTTATTTACGGACGATCCCTGGCTATTTTTTAGGTCGAAAGAAAAAACCGAACTTTTTGCAAAAGATAAATCAGCAGCGTTGGATGAACTAAATTCAATGACTGACCAAGAAGTGCGACAGTCGCTAGTTGAATTTATACAAGCGTTTTATTACGATCAACAGAAAGGATATTTTGATCCGCCAAGTTATTTTGCACCAATCACGAAGACTTTTTACAATTTTCATAACCTAACCTATAATAGACTTAGAGATATTTACTGGAATAGAATGGAAAGCATCAAAAACCTTGACCGGAACTGGTTAGTTTCTTCACTTGAGTTTAGCCGAACCGATTCCGGAATTGTCGCCACTTATTGGGCCATCGAAAAATATTTTAACCCATCTGTCAACCAGCAGCAATCTATTGACAGAAAGTATGAAATGATCATCGATGAGGGTGGAAAAATTTATTCTTTAAAAGATATTGAGTCCAGAAATTTCGAAAGCTATACAGTAGCGCTGGATAGCGCATTAATTTTTAGAGCGAATCCTGTTGCCACGGAACCAGTTGATAATCCTCTGCCAAAGGATCATAAAATATATGACGTCAGTATGGTTGAAACTGCACCGGAGTATAAAGGTGGGCAACTTGAATTTTCTAAATATCTACTGGCTAATATGAGATATCCGCCTGCGGCAAGAGAAAATAAAGTGCAGGGAAAGGTTTATGTTGCTTTTATTGTCGATAAAGAAGGATTTGTTAAAAATGTTGCTGTGAGGCAGGGCTTGGGAAGCGGTTGCGATGAAGAAGCTATTCGTCTGGTAAGGTCATCTCCACCATGGAGTGTCGGTAAAGTAGCGGGAAATTCGGTCGATACGTACTTCGTAATTCCTGTTACTTTTCAATTGGACTAATATGGATCCGAACAAACATTTAGTCTACACTTTCTATAGTTCTTGTACAAATAAAGATTTTGAAAGCATAAACGATTGCTACAGTGAAAATCCAGCTTTAGTGATGATCTCTTTGAAAACTTAAACGCTGCTCAGGTTAAAGCGATGTGAGAAATGCTTTTAACGCGAGGCAAAGATCTGCATCTTGAATTTATACATATTGAGGCAGTTGAAAAGATAGGAAAAGCGGAATGGGTTGCAACGTATGCGTTCTCGAAAACGAACAGAAAAGTGATTAATCGCGTAAAGGAAAATTTGTTTTTTATACCTGGGCAAGGCAGGCATTTGGAGTAACCGGCTTATTGCTTGCCTGGACAGGCTTTTTACGGCCAACGTTCAAAAAACGGCGATGAGGAATCTTGAGGACTTTATAAATCGAACTTAGGTAAATTCCTCTTGCTGTGTAATTTCTGTTAATATTTTGATTGCCTGATCGATAGAACGAATATTTTCAAAAGCTATTCGAAGCGTGTTTTTTACCTCTTTCAAATTGCCCAACCGGGGGTGCGTTTGTACAAATTGTAAAACTTTTTTAAACTGATCGCTTTCAAAATAATTTGATTGCTGGTTAGAGATAAAATAGCCTTTCAACGTATTTTTCTTCAGTGAGATTTTTTCAAATCCGATCTGCTTCCCCAACCATTGTAGGCGCAACGTATTTAACATCTCCCTAACCTGAGGAGGCAATGCGCCAAAGCGATCTAAGAGTTGATTAGCAAACCGCTCCAACTGTCCTTCATTCTCAAGTTTTGAAAGATCGGTGTACAAGTTATACCGTTCCGTGATATTGGTCACATAATCATCTGGGATAAGCACTTCTAAATCTGTGTCCACATGCGTGTATGACACATAGGGGCGTGGCTTATCATCGGTAAAGAGATCCTTAAATTCTTCATCTTTTAGCTCTTGTATCGTTTCATCGAGGATTTTGTGATACATCTCAAAGCCAATTTCGGCGATAAAGCCGCTCTGTTCCGCACCGAGCAGGTTTCCGCTTCCACGGATATCCAGATCGCGCATAGCGACGTTAAATCCGCTGCCAAGATCTGAAAACTCTTCAATAGCACTTAGGCGTTTCCTTGCTTCTGAAGTTAGCGTTGAAAGTGGCGGACTTAGCAAATAGCAAAACGCTTTTTTGTTAGACCTTCCTACTCTACCACGCATTTGGTGAAGATCGCTAAGGCCAAACATATGAGCATGATTGATAATAATTGTGTTCGCATTAGGGATATCTAGTCCGGCTTCAATAATGGTTGTTGCAACTAGAACATCCTTTTCACCATTTACAAAAGCAAGCATCACATCTTCGAGCGCGTCTCCTTCAAGCTGTCCGTGTGCAATTCCGATACTGGCTTTTGGAACCAATTTATGGATCATGTCTCCTAACTGTGGCAGATCCATTACCCGGTTATGTATAAAAAAAATCTGACCCCCCCGAGTAATTTCAAACTCTATGGCTTCCTGTATCAGCTTTTCATTAAAAACATGAAGCTCTGTCTGCACAGGTTGCCTATTGGGCGGCGGGGTGCTAATGATACTCAAATCTCGAGCGCCCATGAGCGAAAAATGCAGGGTTCGTGGTATTGGAGTAGCCGTCAGCGTGAGTGTATCAACATTAACCCGAAGATGCTTTAGTTTTTCTTTTACGCCAACACCAAACTTTTGCTCTTCATCGATAATAAGCAGACCCAAATCCTTAAATTTCACATCCTTACTAACTATCCGGTGGGTTCCAATTATAATATCAACTTTACCTTCAGCTAGTTTTTCGAGTGTTTCTTTGATCTGCTTAGCTGTTTTAAAACGGTTAATATAATCGATATTACAGGGGAAACCGTTTAGACGCGATGAAAAAGTCTTATAATGCTGTAAGGCTAATATGGTGGTTGGCACTAAGATAGCAACCTGCTTACTGTCCGCCACAGCTTTAAAAGCAGCTCTAATGGCAATCTCTGTCTTTCCAAATCCTACATCGCCGCAAATAAGTCTATCCATGGGATGCGGTGCTTCCATGTCTTTTTTAAAGTCAGCCGTTGCTTTTACCTGATCGGGCGTATCTTCATAAATGAAAGAAGCCTCCAGCTCTGTCTGCAAGTAGGTATCAGGATAGAATGCTGTTCCTTGCTTTAATTTACGCTGTGCATAAAGTTTGATCAGATCGCGGGCAATATCCTTAACCTTTTTTTTTGTTGTCTTCTTAAGTCTGTCCCAGGTGTCAGTACCCAATTTATTCATCTTAGGTACTGATCCTTCCTTTCCGGAATATTTTGAAATCCGATTAAGCGAGTTAATATTTACGTAAAGCAAATCATTATCGGCATATACCAGTCTGATCATTTCCTGCGACTTACCATTAACCTCTACTTTTTCCAAGCCTGCATATTTACCAATACCATGGTCAATATGCGTTATGTAATCCCCAGGCTTAAGTTCTCTGAGTTCTTTTAGTGTAATAGCTTGAGAGCGTACATAGCCTTTTTTTAACTTATACTTGTAATAGCGGTCAAAAATCTGATGATCCGTATAACAGGCTATTTTTTGATCAGGGTCGATAAATCCTTGCCGAAGAGAACTATGAATTGGTGTGAATTGAACGGTTTTATCGATGTCTTCAAATATGCTGTACAGCCGTTCAACTTGCTTCGCTGAATCTGTAAAAATATAATTGCTAATCTGGTCGGCTTCGTTCTTTTTAATATTATGAATCAACAGCGTAAAATCCTTGTTGAAAGATGGCTGAGGTTTAATATCAAACCTAATTGTGTCTGTTGCAGTGTAAAAAAACTGCTTTCCGAATTCGATGACCGCAACATCTCCAAGCTGATCTGCCAGTAAATTATGGTCGGTGAAGCTAAATTTTGGATCAATTAACAACTGATTTTGTTGCTTTTCTTCGTTTGATAATGCCTTCCACAACGCATTGGCCCTTTTATACCCGTCTTTAATAATATCCAGCGTAAACTGTACATCACTCATCCAAATCATAGTATGCGGATCAATATATTCCATGATCGAAATATTATGCTCTGTTAGATATTTAGACTGGACATTGGGAACAATGGTGATGCTCTTAACATGATCCACTGATAGTTGATCTTCTATCTCGAAAGTTCTAATGGTTTCAATTACATCAGAAAAAAATTCTACCCTATAAGGTAGGTCATGCGAGAACGAGAAAATATCTACGATGCCGCCTCGTATAGAAAATTGACCGGGCTCATAGACAAAATCTACGCGGTCAAAATCATATTCAACAAGAAATTCATTGATAAAATCAATACTTAGTTTATTGCCAGTAGATATTTCGAGGGTGTTTTTTTCTAAGGACTTTCGATCAATAACGCGTTCAGAAATTGCTTCAGGATAGGTTACAATCAATTTACCGAGTTCAGAAGAATGTATGAGTTCATTCAGAACCTCTGCCCTTTGCAAGACCTTGCTATTATCAATTTGGGTAAAATCATACGCTTTTCTGAAAGAAGATGGGAATAACAAAACCTCTTTATCCATGAGACCTTCTAGATCACTTTGAAAATAAGCTGCCTCATCGCGATCGGGCAAGACGAACATCATGTGCCTATGCTGCAGAAAATACAAAGCTATCGCCACCATTGCATCGCTAGACCCAACAAGGCCTTTGAGATGAATGCGAGGATTTTTACTAATACTCAGCGCCTTAGCGAGGCCAATTATTCGCTGGTCGGCTTTATAGGCCTCTAAAATATTTCTAACGTTCACACCAAAACTTCCTTCAGCAAATATACGGCCTTGTGTCTACAAGCTAAGAAACATTTGATAATTAACGGCTCTGTTAAATACTATGAAAGAGAACGGTTAAGCTTAGTACTTTAAGGGGACCCATTAACTGATTTACTTGTTGATCTTTTAGCATTTTTTGGTTTTAAATTATAGATTATGAAAAACGCTAGTCAATATGGAACACTTATTGGTGTAATCACTAGGGTTTGGATTTCACTGATGCACCTTATGGGTGTTTACGAACAATATGAGATTTCAGCTGGCCAAATTTCTTGGATGGAATATCGTTCCGTACTCATTACCTGTTGCCGGATTGCCTTAAGGCAATAAAAGCTTTCGAGATGAATTAAGTATGGAATTGTTTGACGGATTATTTGAAGGTTTTAAGAGTATAATAGTAGAGGGTCTAATTACTTTTTTTGCAGAAATTCACGTTTAATATGCCGCTAATTTCCCACAGCGCGATTACATTGAAAAAATTGCTTACGCCGGAGTGCTAGGCGTCTTGGCTAACTTAGCTATTTCTCTTTCGTCGCTAAATGAGCAAAATTTCTTCTAATAACCCTTGATATTTTAGATATTTACCAGATGAATAGCGATACCGGAAAATATATCATTCTTGCGGGAGCTGCAATATTAGTCGTTGGAGTACTTGTTTACTTTTTTCATAATAAATTACATTGGATAGGCCACCTTCCAGGCGATATTTCGATCAAGAAAGATAGTTTTAGTTTTTATCTCCCGATAACTACAATGATTCTAGTCAGTGTTTTGATCAATATTATGACACGAATTTTCAGGTGGCTTAACTAATCTTTACATTTGTTGTATGCCTACTATTAGTTCGGAAGTACTTACCCTAGCCTTTTTAATACAAGCACTGATAATAGCCATGTTCTGCCGAACGCTTTATCAGACCATATTGCTGGTTCGGGAACCCAGCAGAACTATCGGTCCCGGCTTTGTATGGCTATTATTAATTCCATTTTTTGAAAAGTTCTGGAGTTTCAGGGTCATAACTTCGATTTCCTCCTCCCTAAATAAAGAATTTACTGATAGAAACTTCGAAATCGAGGATCGTCCCGGCTATTTGTATGGAATGATGTATGCCGTTTTATCACTTTTCTCCACAATAATTGTGATGATAGATCCATCTCTAATACTCGTTGCTGGTGTCTTAAACCTAACGGGTCTGGTTTTTTTTGTGCTCTATTGGACAAAAATAAACTGGTACAAAAAAGTTCTTGAAGATGATCATGCCGAAACCAATAGCCAATAATGAAAATTAAGGAGCTAACTGCGTACCTTGAAACTCTTGCTCCTTTAAGCTACCAGGAGGATTATGACAATTCGGGATTAATAATTGGCAGCCCGGAAGCAGAAATCAATTCAGCACTTATATCACTTGATTGCACCGAAGCTGTAGTTGCTGAGGCAATCAGAAAAAATTGTGATATCATCATCTCACACCATCCAATTATTTTCAAAGGAATAAAGAAGCTAAACGGAAAAACTTATGTAGAACGCGTTGTTATAAAGGCAATTCAACATAATATCGCGATTTACGCTATCCACACAAACTTAGATCACGTATTAAAAGGCGTCAATTCTAAAATTTGCGATAAACTAGGCGTAAAAGATTATAATATACTAGCTCCTGGGGGAAGTTTATTAAGAAAGTTGGTTACTTTTTGTCCGAATTCTCATGCTGACACTGTACGTGATGCACTCTTTATTGCAGGAGCTGGAGATATAGGAAAATACTCTGACTGTAGCTTTAACGTCGCAGGCACTGGGACGTTTAAACCCGGCGATGGAACCAATGCATTTGTAGGAGAAACAGGGAGACGCCATTCTGAAGAAGAAACAAGGATTGAAGTGATGTTTTCTGCTCCCTTAGAAGGCCAATTGATTTTTGCTCTACATGAAGTACATCCCTACGAGGAGGTTGCTTACGACGTCTATCAGCTAAACAATAGTCATCCACAAGTTGGCGCTGGTATGATTGGATGCCTGGATGAAGCGCTAGACGAACGAGATTTCTTACAATTACTAAAAGACAAGCTAAATTGTAAAGTTGTTCGGTATACTGCTTTACGCGGAAAAAAAATAAAGCGCGTTGCCGTTTGTGGCGGTACTGGTGGTTTTTTATTACCTCAGGCAATCAGCGCGGGTGCCGACGTGTTTGTTACAGCAGATTATAAATATCATGAGTTTTTCGATGCAGATGAAAAAATTGTAATTGCAGACGTTGGACACTATGAGAGTGAGCAATTTACGGTGGAATTATTACATGAAACTATTACAGAAAAATTTCCTAACTTTGCACTCCGTTTAACAGAACTTAACACAAACCCCATAAATTATTTGATTTAATGGAACAAAGCGTAGAACAAAAACTAAAAGCTTTATACGAGCTACAGACCATACATACACAGGTTGATAAGTTGCGTCAGGTTCGAGGTGAGCTGCCAATGGAAGTTGCTGATCTGGAAGATGAAGTAGCCGGTTTGGATACCCGTATTCAAAAAATAAAAAATGATCTTGATGATCTTGAAGATTCGATTGTGAATCGCAAAAACATGATCAAAGAGTCTTTAGCTGCAATTAAAAAGTATGAAACACAGCTAAATGATGTGAAGAACAATCGTGAGTACGATGCAATTTCTAAAGAAATCGAAATCCAAGGCCTCGAAATTCAGGTTTGTGAGAAAAAAATCAAAGAAATTGGTTTTGATATTACAGCAAAAACTGAGCTATACGAGAAGTCTCTAGCTAATCAGCAAGAAAGAAAGAAGGATTTAGAAGTTAAAAAGACAGAACTTGAGAACATCACTGCCGAAACTCAAAAAGAAGAAGAAGAACTTGTTCTAAAGGGAGAAAAAGCAGAAAAAGTTATCGAAGAGCGTCTTCTTACAGCATATAGCCGCTTAAGAAATAACTCAAAAAACGGACTTGCTGTCGTATCTATTCAGCGCGATTCATGTTCCGGTTGTTTTAACCAGATCCCACCACAAAGGCAGTTAGACATCAGACAGCGTAAAAAAATCATCGTTTGTGAGCATTGCGGACGAATACTTGTCGATGAAGGCTTTATTGCCGAGCCGGTTGAAGCTTAGACAAGAAATTATTTAATTAATTTGGCGATCCAAAACATGGATCGCCTTTTTTTTGCCGTGATACTTTTGTCAATCAATTTATAGGATTATGCTTCGTCGGTTATTTTTACTTTTTATCTTTTTAAGCAGCTTTACCGCCAAAGCAAATTTCGACTTTAACGCAAATTGCATTGCGGCATACAACAATATAATGGATTTGAAGCTGAATACTGCACGGCTTCTCATTGCCGCAGAAAAAAAGCAGAATCCACAAAATTCGATCACCGTACTGCTTGATAATTACGTCGACTATTATTATTTGTTTACTTCAGAAGACAAATCTGATTTTGATCGACTAAAGGGAAATAAGGCAATCCGACTTGCACGGTTAGAAAAGGAAGATATAAAGTCGCCTTACTATTTATATTCGATGGCTGAAATAAATATGCAATGGGCATACTTAAGAGGTAATTTTCGGGAGTATTATACCGCAGGCTGGGAAATCAAAAAAGCTTCATCATTGCTACAACAAAACGCTGAAAAATTTCCTGATTTCCTTCCAAATCAAAAATGTATTGCTGTAGTAAACGTCTTCATTGGATCACTACCCGATGGCCTGAAAGGCCTGTTAGGAATCCTTGGTCTAAGAGGCAACACTCAGGCGGGGGTAAGAAATTTAGAATCTTTGGTCGCGAAGCTTCCCCGATCAGCCTATTCACATTTTTATGATGAAACAGTTTATAGCCTCGCTATTATTCAAACCGACATTTTAAAAGATACGTTGGCTTTTGAACATACGATTAAAAACACTAATATCATTCGAAATTCCAGCTTATTAAAAACGTCAATTAGAGCTTATGTTGCCGTAAAAACTGCTCATAATTCTGAAGCGATTAATGTTCTTGAAAATAGGCCCACTGGGAATATCTATCAAAGCTACCCATATCTAGACTATCTGTACGGAACCGCAAATATGCACCGGCTCAATCGATCGGCTGGGATATATTTTCAGGCTTATTTAAAAGAGTACAATGGAATCAACTACATCAAAGAAGCTTATCTTAATTTAGCCTGGCTTGCGCTATTATCCAACGATACCGCAAGCTATAACTCCTATATTTCCTTAGTCAAAACAAAAGGCTATAGCAATCACTACAAAGATGAGCAAGCCCTAAAAGAAGCCAATGACCCTATTCCCAACACGGACCTTCTTAAGGCACGCTTACTTTTCGATGGAGGTTTTTTTGACAAAGCATTAAACTTGCTTGAAGGAAAGAAAATAGAAAATTTTCGAATATTACGAGATAAACTAGAGTTCCATTATCGTCTCGGCCGTGTATACGAAGCACTGGGCAAAACTGAGCTTTGCATTCGCTACTATCAATCGACATTAGCGATGGGGAAAAATGAACGCTATTACTTTGCCGCAAATTCTGCAATAAGCTTGGGCTTGATCTATGAAAAAAGAAAAGATTATGCAAAGGCAAAAAGCATGTATAACACCGCGATCGGATTAAAAAATCACGATTACGAAGTGGGCACAGAACAAAAAGCCAAAGACGGCTTGAAGCGTATCGCGAGTTAAAAACGATACACCATTGCATTAATATTCATACCCGCGCCGACCGAAGCAAAGACCACAACATCACCTTTCTTTAATTCCTGCCCGGACATCTCCTTCTTTAGCATTAAATCAAGCAAGGTGGGTATAGTTGCAACCGAGCTGTTACCAAGTTTAGAAATAGTCATCGGCATAATCCCTTCCGGAATCTCAGCTATCTGATAGAGTTTGAACAGTCGTCTTAAAATAGCCTCATCCATTTTCGCATTCGCCTGATGGATGATTATTTTGTTAATATCTAATAACGTTAGTCCGGCCTTCTCAATTGTATTCTTAATGGCTATCGGAACATGGGTCAGCGCATATTCATAAATCTTCCGGCCTTCCATTTTAATGAAAATATCATCTTCAGCATACGTCGGATTGCTTGAATGTCCTGAATAAAGATAATAAGCTTCTTCGACGGAGTGCGTTTGCGCTTTATGCGCGATAATTCCCTGATCTGTTCCGGATTTTCCTTCCAAAATTATCGCTCCTGCTCCATCAGCGAAAATCATGCTATCACGATCATGAGGATCAGATACTCTCGAAAGTGTTTCTGAGCCAATGACCATTATTCTTTTTACATCCCCCGAACGGATAAAATAATCAGCCTGAATCACGCCTTGAAGCCAACCAGGGCAGCCAAACGGCAGATCATATGCCACGCAGTCCGGGTTCGATATTTTAAGTGAATATTTAACCCTTGATGCTATAGATGGCACCAAGTCTACACGTGTACTGCCCGATTTAACGTCGCCGAAGTTATGAGCCACAATAATATAATCGAGTGACTCTCTGTCTATTCCGGATGAGCGTATCGCTTCTTCAGCGGCTATTGCCGCAAGATCTGAAGATACTTGTCCTGCTTCGGCGTATCGGCGCTCTTCAATCTCAGTTATGTCCTTGAACTTACTGATGATATCCTCATTGGTACGGCTAATAAAATCACCATTCTTTTCATGAAATTGGTGGTTTAAAAAATCCGCATTCTTCACTACCACAGATGGAATGCATTTTCCTGTTCCTACAATAACAGCTTTCAGAGACATATCAGTCGGTTTATAAGCAGGGCTAAATTTAAGGTTTTATTTTACACAAAAAACAAGCGACCACTTGAATTAAATATTGAAATACGAATTTTGACTAGACGAGAGGCCCTTTTAAGAAGTAAAATCTAGCTTTTAAAAAAAGTTCAGCAAATCAAGCCTGTCTGAAATGCTGACAATCTTTTTCGGATGATCATCAATTATTTGCGTCTCTATATCTTCAAGCAGCTATGTATCTAGCCCCTACAGATGATCAAGTACATATTTGTTTACTGACACCGTTATCGTTGATTACCTGTGATCCACGCTCTTTCAAATACTCCTATTTCTCAGCTAACGCCACAATCAAACTTTGCCAATATTTTTAGTATTTTGAGGCCTTCGAAATAATATTGCTTAAAAAATTTAGTTCATAATAAGTATCTTGTGGCATCGCATGGCAACAGAATTAAAATATCCTTTCTTCGAAAAACTGCAGGATATCAGCTTTATTCTTCGGGGAATATGGTTCCTTATTTTATTTGATTTGCTAGCGCTCTATGCCTTCTTTATCGCTTCCCAAGGAACAGATGTTCTTTTAACAATTTCAGAAGACCTGGGTGGATCCGAAATTTTTACTCAAGCCTGGACTGGCACATTTCTAATTATTGCTCTCTTTTTCTGGTGTGTCGTCTCTGAATTTTGTACCCGTTTTCTGATTTATATCACAGATAATTCCGGTAAGTCATTGGCGCCACATCGAGTTCATGCCAGAAAGTCCTTCCAATTGTTTGCTGCGAAGGTTTCACTGTTTTTTCCGTTAGCACTAATGTTTTTCGCTTTTATAAAAGCGTTGTGGATCAACTATTCAGATCTCAACCAAACAAAGAATCTAACAGATCTCAACCAGATCATAGGTGGTACCCTGATCATTATTTCTCTGATTGTACTTGAAACAGTATTAGTTTATAAACTATATCCGGGGGGGTGGATCAGATTAGTATCCGAAAAATATAAAAGTCTTTATTGGCTTTGCCTTACCGTGATAGAAAAGCAATGGCTGATCAAGCTTTACGGAATCCTTGATGACGTACGGGTAGACATCCCAGTTACTAATAAAAATTTTACGGGAGCTGATCTTCCCAGAGATGTAGAACTGCCTAACGGGATGAGACTTCCCGAGTCAACGTATTTTCAGCCTTATAGCAGTAATCCAAAAAAAGAGGGAGGCATCAATATCTGGATGTTTAAGGTTCATATTCGCTTTTTTCATTCACTTTTCAGGCAGCTGATTGTTTTTGGGATTCTTTCTGTTTGCCTTATTTTCATTTTTGGTTCCTTATTACCTGTTGAAGCATATCTGAACATAGGTGCCGCTGCACTCGTATGTCTCGCTTTTGCCTGCTGGCAGATCATCTATGTTTTACTTCACGTTCTTGATAAAACACAATCTGTTTTTCCGGTACGCTTATTCGTGATAGGATTATTGCTGTTTAGCTCAATCACAAATAGTGATCACCCCGTTAGAGAATTAAGCGGCATTAATACAAAACGACAAACGCTGGATGAACATTTCAACAATTGGTACGAAAACCTTCGGAATGATACATTAGCCTCTACCTATTACAGAATTGGATTAAAAGATAGCATTCCTGTTATCTTTATCGCAGCAGAGGGTGGAGCACTACGTACCGGAGCTTTTACAGCGATGACATTAGCAAAGCTTCAGGACACCTTCCCTGAATTTTACAAATATGTATACTGTTACAGCGGTGTTTCGGGTGGTGCTCTGGGCAGCAACTTCTTCAACGCAGAGCTCTTACGGCACGTCAATAAGGAAGATACGACCACTTACACCTACGCCACTCAAAGGTTTTTTAAAAACGATTTTCTTGCTCCCGTTACCGGGAAATTGGTTTTTGGGGAAGTGATTAATTATTTCATTCCATGGCATATTGAAAGTATGGATAGGGCGATTGCTCTTGAACAAATCTGGGAATATGCGTGGAAACAGATTTATCCGGCCGAAAAACATAATATTCTCGAAGAATCATTTAACGGTACAATAAAAAGTAACCTTCCTGCGGTTTTCATCAATACTACCGAAGTTGAGACAGGTCTTCAGTGCGTATGGAGCAGCGTAGAACTCAGCTCTATCCCGCTATACCAACAGCGTGATCTATACAGACGAGTTAATAAAGAATTGGCATATAGCACAGCTATTAACTTGAGCACCAGGTTTCCCTTAATTTCTCCGGGCGCAAGCTTCTCGTACAAGATAAAAGAAGGGAGAGATACTGTAAATGCAAGAAGGCATTTTGTTGATGGAGGGTATTACGAAAACAAAGGCGCAGAAACCCTAATTCAAATAATGCAAGCCTTAAAGTTGAAACGCTTACCTATCAAGCCTTATGTGCTCCAGTTCAATTTTGGTGAAACAGACTCTTCTTTTATCAGCGTAAATAGCTTTAACGAAATCAAGGAAGTTGTAAGCGGTATTTACAACACGCGTGAAGGAAGGGGTGCTATCTCGCAATATCAGCTTCAGCAATTTGTAAGAGATAGCCTTAAGGGAGAATTTATAAATCTAAACCTAACCTTAAACACCAAGAGTATTCCGATGAACTGGATACTTAGCAACACGGCCGTAAATAGGTTAAGCGCACTGATTGGTCAATCAGTGAATATGACTAGCGACAATGGCAGTAACGATAAACAGGAATTATCTAAACTATTCTTATATAATAAAGATTATACGCGGAAGCGAGATTAGACTCGGGAATTAATCCTCTATTAAAAACACAATAAGCTCCTTAGGACCGTGAGCGCCAAGAACCAAAGTCTTTTCGATATCAGCCGTACGACTTGGTCCAGTCACATTACAAATCATAGTTGGTAGCAGTGTTCCGTATTTGTCTTTCAAAATTTTGAATCCATCTTTTATATCCAATACTAATTGCGAGGTATACGCTACAACCAAATGATTATGGGGATAAATACTCAACCTCCTTCCGGCTCCACTTCCATTAGTCAAAAGAACACTGCCATTACGTGCAATAAGCGAGTCACACAATGTGATGCCCACTTCTGCCTTCATAAAATCTGTATCGGTACTATAAAAAGGAAACTCAAACTTCGAAAGGACCTCTTGTAACTTTGGTTCCCAGCAATAAATCTTCCTCCAGTTTTTCTCTTCCGTAAAATCCATCAGATTTTCGATGAACTGCATCTCATCTTCGCAAAAAACGAAATGTCCGGACACTGCAGTTAATTGCTCAGCGAAGAGTACTTCAAGCAAGTCTTCATGTTTTTCGTAGAGCGGAGTTTCTTCCAAATTTAAATACGGATTGTCACGCTTTTCAAGCAGTGCTCTTCGTATTTTTTTTAGCATCTTTTCTTTAGAAGTTGTCTCTTTCACGAAATTTAGGCTATCTTTTTTGATCGAGAATATTACTCCTTAACGGAAGCATTGTTAACCGTACCTGAATTATCTCCCACGCCGTCATGCACAACTGCTTCAGCAGCCTTTTCCTGATCAGCAGTATCGCCGTTTACAAACTCATCATAGGTTGTACGATTATCGAACGGACGTTTACCCAATATTTCTTCCAGATCGCTTTGAAACAGTATCTCCTTTTCTAATAGCTTATTTGCTAATTTTTCAAGGCCGTCGCGTTTATCTGTCAGAAGCTTCATAGTGCGCACATAAACTTCATTAATAAGCTTTCGTACCTCATCATCGATGATTTCTGAAGTCTTTTCTGAGTAAGGTTTATTAAATTGGTACTCGCCCTGGGTATCGTTGAAGGATACATTCCCAACCTTATCGTTCATCCCGTAAATAGTCACCATCGCATAAGCAAGTTTGGTAATACGCTCTAAATCGTTCTGGGCTCCTGTAGAAATCCTCCCAAAAACCAGATCCTCGGCGACACGACCACCCATCGTCATACACATGCCATCTGTCAGCTGTTCTGTTGTATACAAGAATTGTTCTTTCGGCAAGTATTGGGCATATCCAAGTGCTGCAACACCGCGTGGAACTATAGATACCTTAACAAGTGGATCAGCATGTTCCAAATACCATCCGGCAATAGCATGGCCCGCCTCATGATAGGCTACGATACGCTTCTCTTCGGGAGAAATAATTTTGTTTTTCTTTTCTAAACCTCCGATAACTCTGTCTACGGCATCTTGGAAATCCTGCATATCAACTGCTTCCTTATTCTTACGGGCAGCAATTAAAGCCGCTTCGTTACAAACATTAGCAATCTCAGCGCCGGCAAATCCCGGCGTTTGGGCAGACAATTTTTTAGCATCTACGCCCGGAGCTTGCTTGATGGGCTTTAAGTGAACTTTGAAGATTTGCTCGCGACCAACCAAATCTGGCTTGTCAATTGACACCTGGCGGTCAAAACGGCCCGGACGAAGCAAAGCCGTATCCAATACATCCGGACGGTTAGTAGCTGCTAATATGATGATACCAGAATCGGTACCAAATCCATCCATTTCAACCAAAAGTTGATTGAGCGTATTTTCGCGCTCATCATTACCGCCAACAATATTATTTTTTCCACGAGCTCGACC
>CANHGR010000018.1 GCA_947460875.1 Sphingobacteriaceae bacterium
GCCTAACACACTGATAGACAAAGAAGTGATAAAAACTAACTCAATTCCTCACGCAATAAAACCCAATAATAGCATGTGTTTCAAGATAAAAAGTGATGTTTTCATGAAACAACAAAGGACCCACGATTTAACGTAAGTCCTTGATTTTCCTGTAGCGAGAACGAGAGTTGAACTCGTGACCTCAGGGTTATGAATCCTGCGCTCTAACCATCTGAGCTACCTCGCCGAAAAGAGATTTTTAACAGTATCCGATTAAGCTAATCGTTATTCTTGATACTTGCTGCCTGATACTAACTAGTAGTAAAAAATGGTTTGCAAATATAGTTTAATTTACTTTTCTTTAGAAAAAATGTAAAAAAACACTTGATGTCAGTTGAAGTAAGCAAAGTCATGGCCGAGAAAAAGAAGTTCTGTTTAGAGTACGAAGTAAAGTCATCGCCTAAAATATTATTTAGTTTTTTGAATGAACCGAACGCTCTAGCGCAATGGTTTGCCGATGATGTTTCTTACAAGGATCAGATTTATACATTTACATGGGATGGAGAGAAGCAACAAGCCAAATTGTTGTCTTTAAAAGAGAATAAGCTGGTGAAATTCAAATTTCTTGATGATGAACCCCATTGTTATTTTGAAATGGAAATCGTCCAGGATGAGCTAACCAATGACGTGGCCCTAGCCATTACCGATTTTGCCACTGATGATACAATTGAAGATAGAAAACTGATTTGGGACAATCAAATACAATATCTGATTAGTGTAATAGGCGCTTAGGGATTTAATTCCCTAATTTTACAAAGTGAAAAAAATTCATCTCCTGGTACTGAAGGCTTTTATCAGGCCTTTCATCGTTACATTCTTCATTGTAATGTTTGTGCTGTTGATGTTCTTTCTCTTCAAATACATTGATGATCTTATTGGCAAAGGCTTTGAATGGTATGTCATCGTCGAGCTTTTATGGTATGCTTCTGCAACTAATGTCGCAATGGCTCTTCCACTTGCCATCCTGCTATCATCGATCATGACTTTTGGAAGCCTGGGCGAAAATTATGAATTAGTTGCCATTAAGTCGGCAGGATTGTCTCTGCAGAAGGCAATGATGCCCCTTTTTATCACAGTATCCTTCTTAAGTGCCGGAGCTTTTTTGTTTTCAGATTACATGTTGCCCGTTGCTAATTTGAAAATGTTATCGAGGCTATATGATATCCGGATGAAAAAAGCGGACTTTTTGATTGAAGAGGGTATTTTCAACAATAGCATCAGTGATTATTCTATCAGGGTACAAAAGAAAGGAGAAGGAAACACACTCTACGACATCCTGATTTATGATCACACTGGTGGAGAAGGTAATTCATCTACGATTTTGGCAAAGGAAGGAAGCATGTATATTTCTAATAACAAGCAATCTTTGATGCTTAGGCTTAAAGATGGTGTGCGTTATGAAGAAACCTCGGCTAAAGGGAAATATGATCCTAGGCAACAATTTATGCGTTACCGCTTTAAGGAAACTGAACAGCGTTTTGATCTGAGTCCTTTTAGTTTCCAAAGAACAGATGAGAGCCTATTTAAATCATACTACGTGATGCTCAACCTGAGGCAATTAATTTATAACAGAGACTCCATTCAGGTAAAATACGATAGTGTTAAAAATACCCTTTATCCAAAACTGAAATTTCAGTATCGGGTGCTCTCACCGGTATTCAACGCAATAAAGCAAGACACAGTAGGGCCGATAAGAAATTATGGGTCTATTTTAGAACTTTTTCCTACAGACAGACGAGACAATGTACTATTAAACGCGCAAGAATCGGTGAGACAGTCTAGCGAGATGCTAACCTTAGCATCCGCAGAATATGATGCCTATAAGACTCCAATTATCCGAACGATGATCGAGTATCACCGGAAATTTACTTTGTCTTTTTCCTGTTTATTGCTATTCTCAATTGGTGCACCCTTGGGCGCCATCATCCGCAAAGGCGGCTTGGGGCTGCCAGTCGTCATGTCGGTTTTGTTTTTCCTGATCTACCATATTATTTCTACTATTGGTGAGAAATCGGCAAAGGAAGGATCAATTACTCCCATGTTAGGAATGTGGATTGCGATTATTATTTTAGCACCCCTTGCCATCTTTCTTACTTACAAAGCAACGGTCGACTCCACTCTTCTTGATATTGATTCTTATAAACAGGCCATCCAGAAGTTTTTTAAGAGGAAAAAGCTAGAATAGCATAATTATCTTTACTCAGAGATTATAAATCAACCGAAAATATTGGTGCTTGCAGCGTAATTTTGTTGTCTAATGGAAATAGAATTAAATAAGATTGAAGAGGCCTTAGAAGACATCAAAGCCGGCAAAATTATTATTGTTGTTGATGATGAGAACCGTGAAAATGAGGGCGATTTCCTTACAGCAGCAGAGAATGCAAGTCCAGAAGTAATCAACTTTATGGCAACTCAGGGACGGGGTCTAATATGCGCGCCGCTCACGGAAAAGCGTTGTATTGAGTTAAAGCTTGATCTGATGGTTGGTCATAACACCGCTGTTCACGAAACCAATTTTACTGTTTCCGTTGATTTGATTGGTCATGGCTGCACCACTGGAGTTTCAGCGTCAGACCGTTCAAAGACTATACGTGCATTAATAGACCCTTCAACAACTCCCGATGATTTAGGCAGACCTGGTCATATATTTCCCTTAATGGCGAAGGAAGGTGGCGTTTTAAGGCGAACGGGCCATACGGAAGCAGCAGTTGATCTTGCGAGGTTAGCAGGGATGGAGCCTGCGGGTGTATTGGTGGAGATTATGAAGGAGGATGGAGAAATGGCGAGACTGCCTGATTTGATGGTCATTGCTAAGCAATTAAACCTAAAGATCATCTCGATAAAAGATCTCATCGCCTACCGTCTAAGAACTGAGACTCTTATAAAAAAGGAGGTTTCAGTGAAGCTGCCTACTGAATGGGGCGATTTTGAAATGATCGCTTTTACTCAGATTGATACCGGAGATAACCACATTGCTCTCGTAAAGGGCACTTGGAGCCCCGATGAGGCGATATTGGTTCGAGTGCATAGTTCTTGTGTTACCGGAGATATTTTCGGCTCCTGTCGCTGCGATTGTGGTCCGCAGTTGCATAAAGCAATGGAAATGATCGATAAAGAGGGTAGAGGGGCTGTGATCTACATGAATCAAGAAGGAAGAGGGATTGGCTTGATCAATAAACTTCATGCTTATAATCTGCAGGAATTGGGTGTAGACACCGTCGATGCAAACCTGCAGCTTGGCTTCAAAATGGATGAACGGGATTATGGTGTTGGTGCGCAAATACTAAGAAGTCTCAGTATAACTAAAATGCGACTGATGTCTAATAATCCGACAAAGCGCGCCGGACTGATCGGCTATCAATTAGAGATTGTTGAAAACGTACCTATAGAAATTGAGTCCAATAAGCACAATGAGAACTACCTCAGAACTAAGCGTGACAAGTTGGGTCATACGATCATGAAGGGAAACTAGGGCACGGAGGGGGACCGGTTTATTCCGGGTCTGATTTCTGCTGGCTAGACGTTGGAGTGCCTGTCGGGGGAACTGGTGTTGCAGGCTGCTGCTTTCTTTTTTCATCACGGCGGCCCTTTCCGGTTAGGATACCAATAAATTCCCCAAAAGTATCAAACTCTTGCCGTGACACGAGTCCGATTGAGTTGATGTTTTCTGCGGATGAGCTAAGATTTAGAAGATTTTTATTGTTCGGTCTGTTTGATGCTCTGGCTATCAAGCTGCCATCTTTTCTGATGAGAAATTGTGCTTCTACATCACTTGCTATATTATTGCCGAATACTCTAAATTCGCTCAAATCGCCTTTACGTTGATCGGTAACGCCGCCGGTAAATATAAAGCGGTCATTAAACAAGCGGAATGATAGATTCGCATCGTTAAAAGACCGGATGTTAAAATCAACAAAATCAATGTTTAACGATTGAGCTAGAATAGTATTGAATTGACTAAATGCAAATTCAGTGCCGGCGCTCCTCACATAATCCAGGCTCTGTTCTTGCAAGTTGCTGTCATTAGACGCCCCGGCAAATCTATTCCGCACGATTAGATTAAAAGACTGAAGGGTTAGATTATTTTGATCTGAGAGATAGCTTTGAAGCTCGTCTTTCACATAGCTGTCTGCCGGGAAATTAAGATCAAGTGCAATGCCCGGACTTAGTAATTCGCCGGTTAAAAGCATGGCCGCTTCGGCCTGAACCCTATCGTTGGATGGCGGTCTTCCCGCAGCACTGTAAAGCGGACTAAGGCTAGTACGAACGCCATATACTGCATTCAGATTTATCTTTGCTTCTACAGGATTCCCCGTCCAGCGGATAGAGCCCCCTTCGCGTATTTTAAATGACTTATTTATAATATCCTGACTAGTGAACAAAAATTTTCCTTCAGAAATGATGTAATTGCCGTACATAGCAAAATCTCCAAGGCTTGAGATCGTCATTCTTAGCGGTGTGGCAGTACCTCGTCCTGATAGCTTACCAAGGTCGGTGAAAAGATTCACTTCAGAATTTTCGTCGATATTAAGATTGAAATTCATCGTTAATCCCTGGAAGGATGGAGTTTTTTTAGGTGTCAAGGATGAATCTCTTGAAACAAAATTTATGAAATCATTCTCCGCTATTACTTCAGATGAATTAAGTGGAATATTAAATACGGTTCCTGCGCCTGTTGAGGCGTCGATGTTGATATTCATATTATTTGTAGGGCCGTCAAAGTCAAATTGTCCAATCGCATAGGCAGTGCCATAATAAATAGAATTGTCTTTTCGAGTGGTGTTGAGTGCCATAAAAGGACGCGATGTGACAATTTTTATATGAATGTCTGGTGTTTTAATGTTGTGAAGGTCGACCGTCCCATTGACGATGGCTGTAGCCGGGGTCCTCTGACTATCATTTAAGCCGAGATTTTCAAGTATTATCACACTGTTTTCAATGCGTACACTATCGGTTATTCGATAAGTGGTTTTTAGATAATTGACGGTCATGCCTGCGTCATTAAAAGCCACTTTGCCGTTCACCTGTGGTGCCAATAACTTGCCGCTAAGTTTAAGATTGGCTGAGAGGCTTCCTTTAAGATTTGAAACCAGCCTTTTTAGGAAGGGCTGAAAGATAATCAAGTCACTATTGTCCATTTTAACAGCCATATCCAGGTTGTTATCTTCGCTATCGGCATCATAAGTTCCGAGTAGACTCAAGGTTTCCTTGCTATCTTTCGTCATTTCGAGATCCACGTTTACTACTTTTGTAGCATTGTTTAGATCTGTTTTCAAGCTTAAACTGCCAACTGCGATATTGTTTAAGACAATAGAATCGATCCCGACACTGGCTTCGATATGTGGAGTTTTGCCAATAGAAGCTACGCGCACTTGTCCATTTAACTCGCCCTTCATGTCAAAGCCAGCTCCTTTTGTAAGTGCATTAAAAGTAGTGAGTTTGAATTTTTTAAAATCGAGATCTAATTTATCTTCTGGATCTGCAGAAATTGTCCCATTGATAGTAAGAAGTTGATTGTCTCTGAAAAGTTCAAAATTTTCGATGATTGTTTTCCCTTTATCGAACTTAAAATGTACCTGCTCCTGCACTTTCCAGATTTCAGAATTGATAATCACATCAGAGGGTAAAAGGCTTAAGCGGAGAGTCCTGTCGACTCCAAACTCTACTAAACCGTTAAGGTCCAACTGGTTTATTGCATTTTTGTCTGAAAGTTTTATATTCAAAGCCAAACTATCATTCTGGATAATATTAGAAATGTTGACGTTTTTTATGTACAGGCTGTCTGTCAAATCAACTCTGTCTGACGTTATAAATACGTTCAAACCTTTTGAGTCATTGGTTTCATCAATGATGAGGTCGTTTACTTTAATATTTTTGTATTGAACGAGTTTTGAAAATCCACTCAGGGTTGCAATATTCTCTGAGCTTACAAATTTGCCATTAATAGCTGCGCCTTCAGGGATTTTAAGATCCGGCGAAAAAAACAGGCCAATTGGTTCAAAGTATTTTAACCGTAAGCGCAGATCGAAATTCTGAGGTTTAGGTGTTTTGTATGCTATTTGTACCGACGGAATGTATCTTTTAGCCACAGAAATGAAATAATCTGGCAGCGTTTGAAGGTCGTACCGTCCTTTTATGCTTGCATCCAGGATATCTGAATTAATTGTAAGCGATCTCTCATTCCCGGTTCCTTCTGCAAAAAGTTTAACAGAATCTACAACCACAGAGGTTTTAGTGTTAGTTAGACGAATATGACCAAGGTCCAATCTGCCTTGTATGTTATCGAGGTTTTTGCCTGAAAAATTTGTATTAAAATCAGCATCAACTTGTACTGTATCCTTAGTGAAATTAAGTGAATGAAGATTAGCTTTTCGGATGGTAGCCAAGAAATTAAATTCAGGTATTACCGGATTGAGGTTTACACTCCCATTGAAATCAAGTTTTATGTTTTTGTCATTAACTTTTATTGCCCCGTTAAAGAGGTTGCGATTAAAATTGCCGTTCAGGTTAATGTTGGTATACCTATAGTCTTTGAAATCGAGGTAACTGATAGTGCCTGCGATTGTTTCGCTAATATCTTTCTTATCGAATCCAGAGCCTTTAATAGATGCCGAAACAGAAGTACGCCCAATCAATTTTTGGTTCAATAATTCGCCGATATTAAAATCGTAGGCCTTAACGGTTCCGCTGTACACAGGACGTTTTCCATCTATCTTCATATTAATATCAGAAACGATTCTGCCAAGGCTGGTTTTAAATTCTCCATGGGCAATAAAATCTTTCGGGAATCCGATAAACTGTCCTTTGAAATAGATATTTCCAAACTTTTGCACAATCGTCGGAACTTGTCCGGTTTTTCCGCTAAACGTTTCGATAATATAATCGGCGTCTTGCTTATTGGTAAAAACCTGATCAAATTCGAGTGAGAGGAAAGTTTCTTCGGGCCGGGGCAATCCTTTAATATCAAAGTTGCCTCTAAAATAAGTTGCCTTTCCGGCTCTCAAGGCGAAGTTTCTTGCTTTGATATTATTCAGATACCCGCTAATATCGCCATCCATACGAATATCCATATCGGCACTTTTTATGGCTGGCGAAAAGAATACAAGGTCTGCAGGATGTAGGCTGCTACTGTCTAGATGAGCCTTAACGTATACCTTGTTGAAGAACTGTCCAAAATCTTTAAAGCTGCCAAAAGTGAACAATGCATAATCAGAAAGACGAGAACGCGGAGTTTGAAGGAGCAAATTCTTAAACTCCATTCTGTTGGTATCGATGGTAAAATCCGTTGAGAGATTCTTGAGGTAGAAACCGCTTTTTTCTCTAAATGTAAGATTCCTGAGTTGCGCTTTGGCTAGATGTGTTTTGGTGTTTAAGCCCAGAATAGTGGCATTTAGGTTGTAAAGCTCTAAATCATTAGGGTCAATACTGTTCCCCTTCCGGGTTACAGCATTAAAATTCTTGTACTTAAACGCGATGTTGCTTAAAGTAATTTTATTAAAAGATACATCAAAGGGCTTTCTTTTCTTTGCTACGGGTTTGGGTGTGCCGGTGTTGAAATAGTTCACTATAAATTCAACATTTGTGGTCCTATCTTTGTATTGTTTCAAGAAGAAAGTCCCCTTGTCCATTTGAACCGTATTGACTGATACCTTGCGGAGTTCGAGGGATAGTACGTTGAGATCAACTGTGAATTTCTGTGTATAAAGTAGGGTGTCTTTCTCTTTGTCTTGGATGAACAGGCCTTCGAGAACCAGAGATTTAAACGGCTTAATGTAAAGACTTTCTATCTCAATTCGAGTTTGAAGTTCCTCTGAGAGATACTTGGCAGTTTTTTGTGCGAGATAAGTCTGTACCGATTTGGACTGCAGAGAAAATACGAGCACCGCTATCAGAAGTATAATAACTGATAATGTCCAAGCAAGTATTTTTAGTGCTTTTTTGATAAGTTTGTGTCTTAATAACGATTAACAAAATTTAAACTATCAGCTTTGCCTGTAATTCTCGGAATAGAATCCTCTTGCGATGAAACTTCGGCAGCAATATGTATCAACGGAAACATATTGTCCAATATTGTTGCTAATCAAACTGTTCACCAAAAGTATGGAGGCGTAGTCCCTGAACTCGCTTCAAGGGCACACCAGCAAAATATCATACCAGTAGTGCAGGAGGCGCTAGCAGTTGCAAAAATACACAAAAATGCCATTGATGTGGTAGCATTTACTCGTGGACCAGGTTTACTTGGCTCTCTACTTGTTGGCGTGTCGTTTTCTAAGGCTTTTGCGCTTGCTAATCAGATTCCTTTAATTGAAATAAATCATATGCAAGCGCATATTTTGGCGCACTTTATAGAAAAGGAAGGAGGCGGTATAAAGCCTTCCTTTCCGTTCCTCTGCCTTACGGTATCAGGGGGGCATACCCAAATCGTGTTGGTCAAAGATTATTTTGATATGGAAATTGTGGGTGAAACCTTGGATGATGCTGCGGGTGAAGCGTTTGATAAAACAGCAAAGCTTTTGAATTTGCCATATCCCGGTGGACCGCTTATTGATAAGTATGCCCGCGAAGGGAATCCTCATGCATTTAGTTTTCCCGAACCACAAATTGCAGGATTGAATTTTAGTTTTAGCGGCTTAAAAACGTCGATACTTTATTTTCTTCGGGACAGACAAAGAGAGAACCCTGCTTTTTTAAATTCAGCTCTTGCGGATGTTTGCGCATCGGTACAATATCGAATTGTGAGCATTCTGTTGAACAAGTTAGAGCGTGCAGCGACACAGTATGGCATTAAAGACATTGCTATTGCCGGCGGTGTATCCGCTAATTCAGGATTACGCAATATGCTAGCAATTAGAGCAGAAAAAAATCAATGGCGAACTTTTGTGCCTTCTTTTGAATACTGCACAGACAATGCCGCGATGATCGCGATAGCAGGCTACCATAAATACTTGACAAAGGATTTTGTAGGGCAGGAGATAGCTCCATTGGCGAGAATGATTTTTTAGAGCTTTTGGTATTTTGATAGATAGCCCAGGACTTAATTCCTGAGCTATCTATTCCTGAGCTAAGGCTTTTCTTCCAGCTTATCTGCCGTCACCGTTGCCTTAATCTTTGCTTCCAGTTCATCCATAAAATCCGGGTTATCAAGCAATAGTTGTTTTACACCATCGCGGCCCTGACCGAGGCGAGTATCGCCATAGCTGAACCATGAGCCTGCCTTCTTGATGATATCAAAATCCACCCCGAGGTCGATAATTTCACCAACTTTAGAAATACCTGATCCAAACATGATATCAAATTCTGCAACTCTGAATGGAGGGGCAACTTTGTTCTTTACAATTTTAACCTTTACACGGTTTCCTGAAACTTCATCAGTATCCTTGATCTGAGAGATACGGCGGATATCCAAACGAATTGAAGCGTAGAATTTTAAGGCATTTCCACCTGTGGTAGTTTCAGGGTTGCCGAACATTACGCCGATTTTCTCACGAAGCTGATTAATAAAAATACAGCAGCAGCCTGTTTTGGAAATTGTTCCCGTTAGTTTTCTTAATGCTTGCGACATCAAACGCGCATGTAAGCCCATTTTTGAATCACCCATCTCCCCTTCAATTTCACTTTTCGGAACCAGTGCGGCAACTGAGTCGATCACAATAATATCAATTGCTCCAGAGCGAATCAAATTATCAGCAATTTCAAGCGCTTGTTCGCCATTGTCGGGTTGGGAAATAAGTAGGTTCTCTACATCTACGCCCAGTTGTTTGGCGTAGTACTTATCAAAAGCATGTTCAGCATCAATAAAAGCGGCTATTCCGCCTCTCTTTTGAGCTTCAGCAATAGCATGTGTCGCCAAAGTCGTCTTGCCCGATGATTCCGGTCCATAAATTTCAATGACCCTCCCTTTTGGTAAGCCTCCAATTCCTAAAGCGATATCCAGCCCAAGAGAGCCTGTTGAGATTGATTCGATTGGCTCTATTGCAGAGTCACCTAGTTTCATTACGGTGCCTTTACCGTAAGATTTTTCAAGTTTATCCAGCGTTAATTGAAGTGCTTTTAATTTTTCGGGACTGCTCATATTGAATTTAAAATTTAGTCAAAAGTAAAATATAATTTTTAAAAATACTAATTTTTTTAGTAAAAAGTTTCAAGGGCTAAATTTTATGAAAAGTATAAATTAATTAACACTTTCATTCTTTAGTTGTTGATTTTTCTAAGACCTTAACCAAGGGCGACATGTCAATTCTATTCTTCTTTTCTTTAGCCTTTTGTTTTTGAATTGCCGCAGCTTTGTTAATCGCGGTAGCAGTTAGTTGGTAGTTATAGTATCTGCAAATCTGGCAGATGGGGCAAATTTCACATTTCGGTTTGCGGGCCAGGCAAATGTACCTGCCGTGCAAAATAAGCCAGTGGTGGGCGTTCCTAATAGTCTGTTTGGGCAGGTATGTTACTAGTTGTTTCTCAACTTCCAACGGCGTATTGGCATTTTTGGTCAGGCCAAGTCGGTTAGCGACCCTGAACACATGGGTGTCGACGGCCATGGCGGGTGCATGAAAAATTACAGAAGCGATTACGTTTGCTGTTTTACGTCCAACGCCAGGCATTTTTTGGAGATCATCGATAGAAGAAGGCACTTCTGAATTGAATTCCTCTACTAGTTTTTTCGCCATGCCGGCGAGATGTTTTGCCTTGTTGTTCGGATAGCTAACACTCCTAATGTATTGAAAAATTTCTTCGGGTGTTGAAACAGCCATCGACGCTGGATTAGGAAATTTTTCGAAAAGTACCGGCGTGATCTGGTTAATTCTTTTATCTGTGCACTGGGCAGAAAGGATAACGGCAACCAGTAGCTCATAAGGATTGCTGTAATTCAGTTCGGTTTGGGCCTCCGGCTGGTGTGTTGAAAAATAGTCTACAAAAGCCCGGTACCTTTCCTTTTTTAGCATTGAACAAAAATAAACAATGTTCTATCTTTTAGAGGATAAAATATTAGAGCTAAAGGATTATATTGATTTAGAATAGTTCAGGATCGCTTGAACAGTTGCCGCCGAAGGATGTTCTGAAATAGCATTCAAGCCACTATGTATCGATGTAAAAAATCGTTGATCTTCCTCTGTTAAGCCATCGAGGGTGGACTCCGTTTGGATTTGATTTTTACCAATTGGTGTTGAAACAGGTGTAGAAATTTCCATAAGCGATACTATATATTGCCTGTAAGTTAGTAACAATTTATTAACGGAATTGATCGCTCATTATTTTATATCAATAAAGTTTTTTATTTTTTATCGATTGAGAATGAGTTCTTTAGTTTCCATCATCTTTCGAAGGTTATTTAAGGCATAGCGCATTCGGCCTAGAGCAGTATTGATGCTCACGTTTGTAATGTCTGCTATTTCTTTAAAACTTAGATCGCCATAATGGCGCATGATCAAAACTTCTTTTTGTTCAGAAGGTAAAAGGTGGATCATTGTTCTGAGATCTTTATAGGTTTGCTCTCTTACCATCCGATCTTCTCCACTTTCATCCTGAAAATTTAAAACTTCGAAAATATCGAATCCTTCTACATTAGCGATAATCGGCGTCCGTTTCTCTTTCCGGAAATGGTCAATAACAAGATTATGGGCGATGCGGATGACCCAAGGTAAAAATTTGCCTTCCTCGTTATATTTGCCAGCCTTTAATGTGTTGATAACTTTTATGAAAGTATCCTGAAAGATATCCTCAGCCAAATAGGAGTCTTTGACCATTAAATAAATAGAAGTATAGATTTTTGATTGATGCTTTAGGATTAATTCTTCTAGCGCGGCTTCGTTGCCAGATAGATATAAATTAATGATGCCCTGATCACTATTCGCCTGAATTTTCATATTGCCTACTTTAGTTTCCCTAAATTTTATAAAAAAATCTTAGTTTAAGTAGAGTTTATTCGATAGCAGGTCTCCTTTTGAGTTTGGTTTAGTGTTTGATTACAGGCAATTATACTGCCAGTAATAAAGAATAGTCTTTTTAAAAAAACAATTTAAAAATCATTGGCGTATTTTTACGCGCTTCACAAAAATACACTTTTTTATATTTACGTAAAATAATACCGTCTGTTTGTTCATGAGCAAAGAAAAAGTTACAGAGAGGGATCCCCGGAAATTCATCATTATAAAAGGAGCGCGCGTTCACAATCTTAAAAATATTGATATCGCTATCCCTAAAAATAGGCTGGTAGTGGTTACCGGAATGTCAGGTTCGGGAAAGTCTTCTCTTGCCTTTGACACATTGTATGCCGAAGGACAGCGTAGGTATGTGGAGAGCCTTTCATCATATGCTCGGCAGTTTATGGGGAGGATGAATAAGCCGGACGTTGACTATATTAAAGGAATAGCACCTGCCATCGCCATCGAACAGAAAGTTATAACCAGTAACCCGCGTTCGACAGTAGGAACTTCAACCGAGATTTACGATTATCTGAAATTGTTATTTTCCCGAATTGGGGAAACATTTTCCCCCATTTCGGGAAATCGGGTAAGAAAAGACACAGTTACTGATGTGGTTAATTTTGCATCGACCTTGCCTGAAGTCAGCTCGGTTACAATCCTTTGTCCCTTACACCCTCATAACGACCGCTCTTTACAAGAAGAATTAGCGGTGCTGCTTCAAAAGGGATTTTCCAGGATTGAGCTCGACGGACAAATCACCAAGATTGAAGATGTATTAGCTAATAGTTCCTTGAAGAATAGCACTCTTGATGATGCAGGTCGCGTAAAAATTGTTATCGATCGCGTCTCAATCGACGCAGAGGAAGAAACCTTAAACCGCCTTGCTGATTCGGCACAAACTGCCTTTTTTGAAGGTAAAGGCGATTGTTACGTGCAGGAGAACGGGCATTCGCATTTTTTTTGCGATAGATTTGAGTTAGATGGAATGCATTTCGAGGAGCCTACACCCAATTTTTTTAGTTTTAATAATCCTTATGGTGCTTGTAGGCGCTGCGAAGGATTTGGCAAAGTGATCGGTATTGATCAAGACCTGGTTATTCCCGATAAAAGCAAATCAGTGTATGAAGGTGCAATTGCTCCCTGGAGAGGCGAAAAAATGAAAGTCTGGCTAGATAAACTCGTGCGCACGGCGATTAAATTCGATTTTCCAATACACCGTTCCTACAGTGATCTTAGTGATGAGCAAAAAGATTTGCTATGGAAAGGGAACAGCTATTTTTCTGGCTTAGATGATTTTTTTAAAGAGCTAGAAGCCCAAACTTATAAAATACAGTACCGTGTTATGCTATCACGATATCGCGGCAAAACAAATTGTCCTGAATGCAAAGGAAGCCGCCTACGGCAGGATAGTTCTTTTGTTAAAATTGCAGGGTCAACCGGTAAGTCTATAACAGATATCGTTTTGATGCCTTTAGATAAAGCGCTAAGGTTTTTCGAAGAAATTGACCTTAAAGGCGTCGAGCAAAAAATAGCAAAGAGATTATTAATGGAAATCACGTCTCGAATTCGATTTCTGAATAACGTTGGACTAAGTTATCTTACTCTCAATCGACTTTCGAACACCTTGTCAGGAGGGGAGTCTCAAAGAATTAATCTTGCAACTTCTTTGGGAAGTTCACTTGTAGGCTCAATCTACGTTTTGGACGAGCCAAGCATCGGACTGCATCCTAGGGATACTCATAGGCTTATTGGCGTGCTTAAATCTTTGAGGGATGTAGGCAATACCGTCATTGTTGTAGAGCATGAAGAAGAAATCATGGAAGCCGCAGATTATCTGATCGATATCGGTCCAGCCGCGGGTACGCATGGCGGAAACTTAGTATTCGCCGGAACATATGAAGAGATCATCAAGGATGATCAGAGCCTTACTGGCAAATATCTTGCTGGAAAAGAACGCATCGAAATACCACAGCAGCGACGTAAATGGAATGATTACATTGAAATTAAAGGCGCACTAGAAAACAACTTGAAGGGAATTAACGTGAAATTTCCGTTGCATGTCTTTACTTGTGTGACAGGTGTGTCCGGATCGGGCAAAACCAGTCTAGTAAAGGGCATTCTTCAACCGGCAGTTCAGAAAGCAATCGGTCATTATGCCGGTGAGCAGACAGGTGCACACGATGCAATTACAGGCGATTTTGAAAAAATAGAGCAGGTGGAGCTGGTGGATCAGAACCCTATCGGGCGATCTTCCAGATCTAATCCCGTCACTTACGTAAAAGCATGGGACGAAATCAGAAATCTCTATGCAAGCCAGACCTCGGCAAAAGCCGCAGGATTAAAGCCATCAGCTTTTTCTTTTAATGTTGAAGGTGGGCGCTGTGATGTTTGTCAGGGAGAGGGCGAAGTGAAGATCGAAATGCAGTTTATGGCAGATATCTTTCTCCCCTGTGAGGCTTGTAATGGAAAGCGATTTAAGCAACATGTTCTGGACGTTACCTACAAAGACAAAAGCGTGTCTGAAGTGCTAGAACTCACTATTGAAGAAGCACTTGATTTTTTTAGTAAGGAGCCGAAGATTGTCAATAAGATACAACCATTGATGGATGTTGGATTGGGCTATGTGCATCTCGGACAATCATCCAATACGTTATCGGGAGGCGAAGCGCAGCGTATTAAACTGGCCTCTTTCCTTGTAAAAGGCAACAACAGTAAAAAGACAATGTTCATCTTTGATGAACCGACTACCGGCCTGCATTTCCACGATATTAAGAAATTATTGAAATCATTCGATGCGCTTATTAATCAAGGTAATACCATTGTTGTCATTGAACATAACATGGACGTTATTAAATGTGCCGATTGGGTCATAGACATCGGACCGGAGGGTGGGGAATATGGAGGAACACTGGTATTTGAAGGCGTTCCGGAAGATCTTGTGAAGGCAGAAGGCTCATATACCGGACAGTTTTTAACGAAGAGGTTTTAAACCGGCGATCCGATGTATCACTTATCGAATCACTGCTAACCTAATGGTGCGCGGCACTCTAGACAGCTTGGTTCTAAGTTTAATTTTACGCCAATTAATAGTTATTTATTCTTTAATGTTTAGGTTTTATAGCGGTAGGCAATCTGAGCGGCGGCTTCAGAAGTACTTTTTCTCATCTCTTTATCAAAGCATTTAGTGCACAGAAAAGTTTATTTTGAAATAAACCGATAAATACGTGCTAAATAATTTTTTAAGCGTAGTTTAGTAATATATTTTTTTCTGAAAATTTGAAAAAAGTTTAATTGAAATTTTAACAGCTTACCGATACAAGCATCTTTCCGGCAGGTCAAGTGTTTTTTTAACTTAAGTTCTCACAATAAAATAATGTATTTAATTTTAGCATTCTTCGCAGCACATTGGTTCTTATCACTTTTCTTCCAATCCGTTTTTCTGCATCGTTATGGCTCTCATAAAGTGTTCACTACAAGTAAATTTGTTGAGCGAATATTTTACGTGCTAACCTATATCTGTCAGGGTTCTTCATTTCTTTACCCCAGAGCCTATGCAACTATGCACCGCGACCATCATTCTTTCAGCGACACAGAAAAAGACCCGCATTCGCCACATTTTTTCAAGGATGTTTTCGGCATGACCTGGGCAACCGTACTTACATTCCGCGATCATGTTAAATTAGCAAGAAAGGCAAGTATTAAAGAGGGTAATTATCCGCAATGGCGTTTTTTAGACAGAGTAGGGTCTTCCGTTTTATCACGATTATTATTTGGTGCGGCATATACCTGGTTCTATATAGAATTTGTTCCCGCCGGGATGTGGTGGTTATTTCTGTTGTTACCGCTTCATTTTCTAATGGGTTCTATCCATGGCGCTATCGTTAATTGGTGCGGTCATAAATACGGCTACTCCAATTTCGACAATAACGACCATTCGAAAAACACTACTCCTATAGACATTCTAATGTTGGGCGAACTATTTCAGAATAATCACCATCGCTTCCCTAATAGCGCGGACTTTGGACATAAATGGTTTGAGTTTGATCCGATCTTTCCTGTTCTAAGATTGATGCACACGTTGCGCATTATCCGGATACGAAAAGCTGTATAGCATTCTTTGGAAATTCAACTTTCAACTTCATTTGTTTGGGGCATAGGTGCATTGTCTTTCCAAAGCGCCTCATATTTTTTCTTCCACGCTTGTTTCCACCGACGGTGGCTCCATAAATATAACTCCGGTTGCAGTTGAATATTAGCTTCCACATGTTTTATATATCGACGCATCAACTCTCCCTCAGGTAAATCTTTGGGATCTTCGGCTACAAGAACGTACTCAAAATGATAATGCCCACGTTTGGGACGGCTAGTTGTCATCATGACGACAGAAAGATTTTGCATCCGAGCTAATTTTTCCGGTCCCTTTAAAAATGCGGTGGGCCTATTCAGGAAATACAGCCAATAGGCGTCCTCGCAATTCGGCGGACTCTGATCTGCGCCCAGCGCCATTAGGTATTGTTTTCCCCTCCATGCAAGAATTTCCTTTTTGATGCTATTCACAGGCAACTGCGGATTTCCCCATCTTGAACGCAAATGCACGATCAGTCGGTTTGTAATATTGTCTCGTTGCTGATAGTATACAGTCAGAAAAGGATAGGGCTGCATGATGCCGGTATACAAAGTCATGATCTCCCAATTAAAGAAATGGGCTAAATTAACTTGCACGGATTTGTTCTTTTTATGTAGAGCGTAAAAAACATCGAAATTTCCACTCAGGCGTTTGCTAAGGGCCGATTTACTGATGGATAAGAGCTTAATAGTTTCAATCCAGTTATCAGTAAAATTTCTGTAAAATCTTCGCGAAATTCGATCGAGTTCCGCTTCATTTTTTTCGGGAAATGCAATTTGAAGATTCGTTAATATAATCTTCCTGCGATACCTTATTAGGTAATATAAGATTACGAAAATTAAGTCTGAAATTAGATAAAGAACAAAGAAGGGTAGTAATGAGAGTAGATATAATAGTCCAAAAACCAGGTAATACATGAGGCTTAGCGCGATTTTTCAGCATCTTAGCCGAAAGCTGTTGAATCAAACAGTTTCGACTGGCTACTTTTGGATGATAATTAGTTGTGAAAATACCTTTTTGAAAACGAAGTGACAAGATACTGCCAACATTTTAATCTAGTTCAGCTACAGTTTTTTCCAGCTTTTTGATAGGTTCTTTCGTTTCAAACCAACTAATAAAGGACTTAAGGCATTTTCTCCATGTTTTTTTCACGGGCGCAAGCACGGATTAAAAGTCAATCGGCAATCGCTAAAACTCCCAATCCGCCGCAAGGAAGCAATTTGCCAATACCCAAACCGGTATCTAAGATTAAAAATTCAGTTCCTGCAATAGTTGAAATTATTAAAACTTGTAGTCGTCTCGTTGAGAGCTACTGATTGGATGAGTGGCCATTTCGCTCAGTCGGTAACTAATAGCCGTTCTCTGATATAATTAAGCTGACGCAATTTGAAATATAAAACGAAATTTAAACTGTAGAGGGTGCAGTTGAACTTGGGAGGTACTACGTAAATTTTAAAAAGACGGCTAAAATTCCAAATTTCTGTGTCATTTTTTTTGACTTAGAAATACAGGATCATTCCGTAAGTTTGCGAGATATCTTTTGAGGGGAATTTTGTTACTATGAAGGAAGAATCCAAACTGATCCGTACACAGACAGAACGCTCTCCCAATCGCGAGCATTCTGTACCGCTATACCTTACATCCAGCTTCATTTTCGATGATGCAGAACAGGGCAGGGCTATTTTTGCCGAAGAAATTGGTGGGAATATTTATTCGCGCTATTCAAATCCAAACACGACCGAATTCATTAAAAAGGTCTGTGATTTAGAAGGTGCAGAAGATGGTTTGGCATTTGCCTCAGGTATGGCAGCGGTCTTTGCATCCTTTGCAGGATTGCTTAGAAGTGGGGATCATATCGTGTCATTCCGTTCCATCTTTGGTTCAACGCATCAGCTCTTAACCCAGTTTTTACCGCGATGGGGCATTACATCAACCTATGTAGATGCCTTAAATCCGGAAGGATGGGAGGCCGCTATTCGTCCGGAAACAAAAATGATTTTTCTTGAAACGCCCTCGAATCCGGGTTTGGAATTGGTTGATCTCGAAGTACTTGGCAAGTTAAAAGCGAAATATCCTCATATTATTCTAAATGTTGATAATTGTTTTGCAACTCCATACTTGCAGAAGCCGATTTTATATGGAGCAGATATAGTAAGTCATTCGGCCACTAAATATATGGATGGCCAGGGAAGAGTTTTGGGCGGTGTATTAGTTGGACGAAAGGAGTTAATAAAAGATCTATTGTTTTTTATTCGTCACACCGGTCCGGCGATGTCGGCTTTTAATGCCTGGATATTTTCAAAGAGCTTAGAAACACTGGCTTTACGTATGGATAGGCACTGCAGCAATGCTTTGAAGGTAGCTGAGCTTTTGGAGAAGAATTCTGAAGTGGAACAGGTGCGCTACCCATTCTTGCCCTCACATCCGCAGTATGAACTAGCTAAGCGACAAATGAAACAAGGTGGTGGTATTGTAACATTCGTTATCAAAGGTGGCTATGACCGCGCTGTGCGATTTATGGATGCTTTGGAGATGATTTTACTGACATCTAATTTAGGAGATTCGCGCACAATCGCTACGCACCCAGCATCAACGACCCATTCCAAGTTAAGTGCGGGTGAGCGTAAGCAAATAGGAATTTTTCCAGGATCTATCCGAATTTCAGTCGGCTTAGAAAGCATTGATGATATTACGGAAGATATTTTGAGAGCAATAGAAAGTTCAAAGTAGAATGAAAATAGAACTTAAAAGAGTAAATAGTGCTGTGCATTTTGAAGCATCTGCACCTTCGTCAACCGTAAAAGTGCATATTGATGGCTCTGAAGCTATTGGTGGTCAGGGCCTCGGTGTTCGTCCAATGGAGCTTGTGCTGATGGCTTTAGGTTCATGCAGTGTTTTGGACATTGTCTCTATTCTTAAGAAGCAGCGTCAAAATTTACAGGATATATCGGTTTCTGTTGAAGGAGAAAGAACGGATAAAGTGCCTGCTGTTTTTACAAAAATTCATATCCTGTTTAGCATAAAAGGTGAAGTGGATGTCTTAAAAGCGGAAACCGCTGCTGAACTGGCTGTGAAAAAATATTGCTCCGTTCATGATATGCTCGCCAAAGGTGGCGTTGAAATCACTTACAGTATTTCAATTACCAGATAACGCTCCCAACTTTCGTAGAATTTTCTGGCATAAAAGACACTCTAAATCTATTAATCGACTATCCCTTGGTGCCGTTTTTTTAGTATTTAATCCTGTGAACAGGCATATAAATAGGTGATAATCAAATTATTGTATAATTGACAATTAAATTACATGTTTAAACATATAATATTTCATCTTTGTATAAATTAATTAATCATGGCGAACAAAACAATAACAAAATGGGGTTTAGACCCGATGCACTCTGAAGTTCAATTTAAAGTTAAACACTTGGTGATCTCAACGGTTACAGCTAGTTTTAAATCATTTGACGCCAGTGCAGAAACAATTGATGAAGATTTTAATGGCGCATCAATAAATTTTTCGCTTGATGTAGACAGCATTGATACCAATCAAGCTGATCGCGATGGACATTTAAAATCAGCAGATTTTTTTGAAACAGAAAAATATCCAAAAATTTCGTTTATGTCGACTTCATTTAAGAAAATTGGCGGCGACGACTATAAATTAGAAGGTGACTTGACCATCAAAGACGTAACAAAACCCGTCATTCTTGATGTTGAATTTGGCGGTATTGCAACCGACTTTTACGGAAATGTGAAAGCCGGATTTGACCTTATCGGTAAGATTAGTCGTAAAGAGTTTGGGCTGCAATGGAATGCAATCACAGAAGCCGGTGCAATTGTGGTGGGCGATGAGGTGAAATTGTTTATCAACATCCAGTTATCGAAACAAGCATAAATTTTCATGGTTAGTTTGGTGCAGGTTATTAGGAACTTCGGTTTTTGGTAACCTGTTTTTTGTGGGAGGGGTGTCACACTACCCGTAGAATTCCCTGATAGCTTGTCGAAGTGTGGCGCCGCTGGAAAAGTATATTATTTGGGTTAGTAGGTTAGGACGTTAGTCCCATAGACGATGCGTCTACAAGCTTAGCAAAACAACACCTTAACCGTATATTCTTCGACGATCTTAGCTACGAAGGACTCGCTTAGGTCACAAGGAGCGCCACAGCAGTTTAATCTACACTCCCAATAAGCTCATCGCCAACTCCTTGTCCTTCGAAATTTGATGCTTTAACTCGTCCAGATTGTTAAAAGTTGCGTCTCCACGGATAAAATACTTAAAGTTGATTGTTACCATCTTGTCATAAATGTCCCGATTAAAATCAAAAATATTGACCTCGATATTTCTAGTCATCCCGTTTATCGTTGGTCGGTTTCCGATATAGCACATCCCTCTAAAATCTTCTCCATCTACGGAAATTAGAACAGCATAGATGCCATCGGCCGGAACTAGTTTATAGGTTTGCTCAACAAATAAGTTTGCGGTTGGAAAGCCCATTTGTCGCCCAATTTGATCACCTCTCACCACTTTCCCACTAAGTTGAAAAGAATAGCCTAAAAATTCATTTGCTACTTTAATATCACCTTGCAACAAAGCCGCACGAATTCTGGTTGAACTCACCGCAACATCATTTACATCCTGCTCGGATATTTCCTCAACTTTATAATTAAAAACCGATTCATATTGCTTTAGTTCTTTCAAACCGCCCTGCCGGTTTTTTCCAAATCTATGATCGTATCCTATAATTATTTTTTTAATTCCCAGTTGATCCACAAGTACCTGACTAATATATTCTTCCGGACTTAAATTTGAAAAATCTCTGGTAAAGGGGGTTATTATAAGGTGATCAATTTTATATTTCTCAAGCTGATCTGCCCTTTCATCCATTGTGGTGATCATCTTTATATTTAGGTCTTCCGGATGTAGAATCATCCGTGGATGCGGAAAAAAGGTTAGGATCACCGTTTCGCCACCGGTTGCTAGCGCAATTTCGCGTAAACGGGTAATTATCTTTTGGTGTCCAACATGCACACCGTCAAAAGTGCCAATGGTAACCACGGCGTTTGGCACTTTTTCAAAGTCGTTTATATGGCGGTAGATCTTCAAAATTTAATAATTAGAGTTCATCGATAGTCTTCAACGATCTCACATGATTGACTAAATCCATCACTTCGTATGCCTGATCGATCTTGAATTCGCCAATGCGGGTGCGACACAATCGCGATAGATAAGCACCATTATCCAATACACGGCCGAAATCGTAAACTAAGGAGCGGATATAGGTGCCTTTGCTGCAGACGACTCTGAAATCGACTTCAGGTAGTTCTATGCGTGTGATCTCAAACTCAGAAACTGAAACCTCTCTGCTTTTTAATTCTGAAACCTCGCCCCGTCGCGCTTTCATGTAGGAGCGTTCCCCATTCATCTTGATCGCCGAATGAGCTGGGGGAAACTGACTGATCTGGCCGGTAAATTGTTTGCACGTTTCCTTTATCAGCTCATCATTTAATCCACTGGTATCATAGGTGCGATCAACTTCTGTTTCAAGATCATATGAGGGAGTTGTAGCTCCCAAAACCATAGTACCGGTATATTCTTTTTCTTGTGCTTGATAGTCGTCAATTTTTTTCGTGAGTTTTCCGGTGCACAAAATTAAGAGGCCGGTAGCTAATGGATCAAGGGTTCCTGCATGTCCCACCTTCAATTTCAAGGGCTTAAATGAATTTCGGATCTTTCCCACAACATCGAAGCTTGTCCATTTGTATGGTTTGTTTAGAAGTAGAAGTTCACCTTCCGAAAAATTGAATAGTGGAAATTTCTCTTCCATCAGATAATCTGAAGATCAAATCCCGATAATAAAAATAAAAGGATAATGGATCCAACAACAATTCTATACCAGCCAAATAACTTAAATCCATGCTTTTGAAGATAGCCGATAAAGCTTTTTATAGCGAGCATGGCAACCACAAATCCAACACAATTTCCTACTACTAGTAGATTGATTTCTTGCCCAGTTATTTGGTGCCCATCCTTATAAAAATCATATAATTTCTTTGCGGTAGCAGCAAACATCGTTGGAACAGCCAAAAAAAATGAAAATTCGGCAGCAGCCTTGCGTGTAAGCTTTTGGCTCATGCCGCCAATAATTGTAGCGCCAGAGCGTGATACGCCGGGGATCATCGCAATGCATTGAAAAAATCCAATTTTGAAACTAGAGACGTAACTAATTTCAGCCGAATCGTCGAAATCGGCTTTTTTGAACCATTTATCAGAAAAAAGAAGTATAAATCCGCCTAAAATAAGTGAAATCGCCACAGCAAGGGGGCTTTCAAGTAGATCGTCGATTAGATCGCTGAAAAGCAAGCCGAAAATAACGGCGGGAGTAAAAGCAACCAACAGCTTGAAGTAGAAATCAAGACTTTTGAAAAAATGCTTGAAATAAAGTACAACCACCGATAAAATAGTGCCTAATTGTATCGAAACAGTGAAAAGCTTCACAAATTCGTTCGACTGAATGCCCATCAAGGATGAGCCAATGATCATGTGCCCGGTAGAAGAAACGGGTAAAAATTCTGTCAGGCCCTCAATAATAGCCAGGACAATTGCCTCATAAATGTTCATTAGTTAACCGTATCCGGCTTCTTTAAGATCGCATAAAAACCGATAGCAAATCCAATTAGAACAACAATTGGAGCAACAACGATCTTTCTTGTGTCGTAAATATCAGTATCTCCTATCATTAGGATAAATCCTAATACAACAACGGCAATACTTATTATCAGGAATCTGTAATTGCTCTTGCCGAACACAAATAAATCAGGATTTGAATCGTTATCGGGGGAAACTTTTTGCTGTGCCATTATCTGTAAAGATCATAAATTTTTTGACGTAAATATTTGTTTACTGCAAAGTAAGTGCTCAGGCCGGATATCAATACTCCAATCCCGATAACAGCAATAAATACCATTGAAAATTCAAACCAGTTACGTAAAATTACTAATTCCGGAATTTGCTGCTGAGCTAGGTACAATGCTGCGAGCAGCAGAATTATGGCTATAAGTCCGGCCAGCATTCCATGTATTATGCCGTACGTTACAAATGGCTTGCGGATAAATCCTTTAGTGGCACCAACCAACTGCATGCTTTTGATTAAGAAACGCTGCGAATAGATCGCAAGACTGATTGTATTGTTAATCAAAGCAACCGCAATGACAAGGAGTGTCACCGCAAAGGCCAAAATTACTATTCCGATAAGTCGGATATTTTGATTAACCATATCGACGAGCGATTTCTGATAAATCACTTCTTTAACCAAGGGGTTCTTGCTTAGTTGGTTGCTAAATGTTTGGATATTGGCATTATTAGCATATTCTGCATTCAAATAAACATCAATAGACGATAGTAGCGGATTATAGCCCAGAAAATCCACAAAATCTTCGCCCAAGTCATTTGTCAGGTTTCTTGCCGCTAGTTCTTTGCTAACATATTGCGATTTGAGTACATTAGGGTCGTTTTCCAACGATTTCTGCAAGGCAATGATATCGACTTCTTTAGAGCCTTCGTTTACAATGATGTTGAGGACTATGTTCTCCTTAACATAATTCGAGAGGTTTTTGGCGTGAATTAAAATTAAGCCGAGCAGACCGGTCATTAGTAACACCAAAGCAATGCTAATAACGGTGGAAACATAAATTGTTTTGGTTTTTTTTGCGGAGCTGCTTTCGTCGAATTCTTCCATTGATTACAAAGATAAACGAAAATAGAAAACCCGTTGTTATAATTGAAACAATATCTCTCATTAATCAAGATAAACAGGGCAAATTCTTATTTTCGCATTTCGTTAAACGAATATATGGATTATCAATTTAAAGAGATCGAGCGTAAATGGCAGGCGCATTGGGCTAATAAGCAGACTTTTAAAGTTAGCAATCAAAGCATAAAGCCTAAGTTTTACGTGCTTGATATGTTTCCATACCCGTCGGGCGCCGGCTTACATGTGGGGCATCCACTGGGCTATATCGCATCAGACATTTTTACGAGGTATAAACGTTTGAAAGGCTTTAACGTCTTGCATCCAATGGGATATGATTCTTTTGGATTGCCGGCAGAGCAGTATGCAATACAAACCGGGCAACATCCAGCAATCACCACAGAAACCAATATTAACCGCTATCGCGAACAGCTTGATAACATCGGATTTTCATTTGATTGGAGTCGTGAAGTACGAACAAGCGATCCAGGATACTATAAATGGACACAATGGATTTTCATGCAGCTTTTCGATTCTTGGTACAACCTTGAAGCAGATAAAGCCGAGCCTATTTCCACACTAATTGAAAAAATAAAAGATCTGGGCAGCAGATCTGTTAAGGCAGTTTGCGATGAAGAAATAGATGATATCGAAGCAGGGAAATGGAACAGTATATCTGAAGAAGATCAGCAGAGAGAGCTATTAAAATATCGCTTAACCTACCTTCGCGAAAGCACTGTAAATTGGTGCCCGGCTTTGGGTACTGTACTGGCTAATGATGAAGTTAAAGAAGGATTTTCTGAGCGTGGGGGATACCCGGTCGAACAGAAAAAAATGATGCAGTGGAGTATGCGAATTACCGCGTATGCAGAAAGATTGCTACAAGGCTTAGGTCATATCGACTGGCCAGAGCCGCTGAAAGAAATGCAGCGCAACTGGATAGGGAAGAGCATCGGTGCAAGCGTTTGTTTCCCATTAGAGAGTAAGGCGCAAGGAGAAAAGAATAAAGACAGCTTTATTGAGGTGTTTACTACACGTGTGGACACAATTTTCGGAGTAACCTTTCTGGTTATCGCGCCTGAACATGAACTAGTGGCAGAGTTGACTACGCCAGAGCAGAAAAAGGACATCGAAGATTATATTTCGCAGACAAAAAAGAAATCGGAGTTAGACCGCATGGCGGATACTAAAACAGTTTCCGGAGCTTTTACTGGTAGCTATGCCCTTAATCCGCTCGATGGGCGAAAAGTTCCGGTTTGGATTGCCGATTATGTCCTTGCGGGATACGGTACTGGAGCAGTAATGGCGGTGCCATCTGGCGATCAACGCGATTATTTATTCGCAAAGCATTTTGATCTGCCAATCATTCAAATTCTTGATTCTCAAAAGATAGAGACTGAAGCAGATCCGACCAAAGAAGGGAAATATGTTAACTCAGGATTGATTGACGGGATGAGCTATCAAGAAGCCGTTTCTGCCTTGAATACCACGCTTGAAGAATTAGGAGCCGGAAAAGCGAAGATTAATTTCCGTATGCGGGATGCTATTTTCGGCAGACAGCGGTATTGGGGAGAGCCCGTGCCAGTTTATTTCAGAAATGGCCTGCCGTACCTTATCGATGAATCTGAACTTCCGTTGGTTCTGCCAGAAGTCGATAAATATTTACCGACAGAAAGCGGCGAGCCACCGCTCGGCAGAGCGGAGAATTGGAACTATAAAAATCAGTTTGAGTATGAGCTGAGCACCATGCCGGGTTGGGCAGGTTCAAGTTGGTACTGGTTTCGTTATATGGACGCAAAAAATGATCGCACTTTTGTCGATAAACAAGCAATTGATTACTGGCGCGATGTGGATCTGTACATAGGGGGATCAGAGCACGCTACCGGGCACTTGCTATACAGCCGGTTCTGGAATAAGTTCTTGAAGGATTTAGGATATACAGAAGAGGAAGAGCCATTTAAAAAGCTGATCAATCAAGGGATGATTCAGGGAAGGTCGAACTTTGTGTATCGCGTTATCGATGAAGCTAGCCTGCAGGTTACCTTCGTTTCTCATGGATTAAAAAATCAATATCGCACGTCAGCAATACATGTAGATGTAAACATTGTAGAGAACGATATTTTGGATCCGGAGAAATTTATTCTTTGGCGTCCTGAATTTAAGGATGCAAAGTTTCTGCTTGAGGATGGCAAATACGTGTGTGGTGTGGAGATCGAGAAGATGTCAAAATCGAAATTTAATGTTGTCAATCCCGACGATTTGATCGAACGTTATGGCGCCGACACTTTACGTATGTATGAGATGTTTCTCGGTCCGCTAGAACAAAGCAAACCCTGGAATACCAATGGGATTGAGGGGGTGTTTAAGTTTTTGCGTAAATTCTGGAAACTCTTCCATGATGATCGCTTTAATTTCAAGGTTTCGGATGAGGCACCAGTTAAGGCAGAATTGAAATCTCTACACAAGATTATCCTAAAAGTTCAGGAAGACGTAGAACGTTTCTCATTCAACACTTCTGTGTCCAGTTTTATGATTTGCGTGAATGAACTCACTGATCTTAGATGTAATAAGCGGGTGATACTGCAAGACTTGGTATTGGTATTATCGCCATACGCCCCTCATATTGCTGAAGAATTATGGACATTATTGGGAAACGAGGCCGGAACAATTTCTTATGCAGCGTATCCTACATACAACCCTGAGTATATGATAGAAAGTGAGTTCGCTTATCCTGTATCAATCAATGGTAAAATGCGAATGAATCTGAATATCTCTCTTAATCTCGATGCTGATGAGTTAGAAAAACTTGTGCTTGAAAACGAAGACATTCAGAAATATCTGGAAGGGAAAAGTCCAAAGAAGATCATCTTCGTCAAGGGTAAAATCGTAAACATTGTAGTATAGCTCCTGCAGTAATTAATTATAAACTATGAGTCAAGCTGTAAAGGCGTTTCTGTTCGATTTGAACGGCACGATGATAGACGATATGGCCTTTCATACCGAGGCCTGGCATGATGTGCTCACCAGAGAACTTGGCGCGAAATTGAGCAAGGAAGATGTCAAGAAAGAGATGTATGGGAAGAATTCCGAGTTGCTGATACGGGTTTTTGGAGAAGGACATTTTTCAGAGGCCGAGATGGATCGCATTTCTATAGAAAAAGAAACAAAATATCAGGAAACGTTTCGTCCGCATCTTAAGTTGATCGATGGGTTAAATTATTTTTTAGAAAAGGCTCATCAGGAGAAAATTAAAATGGCTATCGGTTCTGCCGCGATTCCATTCAATATAGACTTTGTTCTCGATGGCTTGAGCATTAGAAAATACTTTCCAGTGGCTATCAGTGCGGATGATGTGAGCCATAGCAAGCCCGATCCTGAGACCTTTGTAAAGGGAGCAAATCAGCTCGAAATTAGTCCTGCAAATTGTATTGTCTTTGAAGATAATCCAAAAGGAGTTGAAGCGGCAGTCAGAGGCGGAATGAGATCTGTTGTGCTTACAACAATGCATACCGAAGAAGAATTTGTGGGCCTTTCTGATATTCTTTTTTTTGTTAAAGACTATACTGATCCGCGATTGGATATACTTTTTAAAACATAGGAAATTTAGCTATGTCTGGTCAGAAAATCATTTCATTATTGCCAGCGGCAACCGAAATTGTATGTGCCTTAGGTTTGCAGGATAATCTTATCGGCCGCTCGCATGAATGCGATTTTCCGTTGGAAATTACGAACCTGCCTGTTTGTTCAGAGGCACGTTTTATTCCCGGGTCTGATAGTGCCTCAATTGATAGCCAGGTGAGTGATATCTTATCAGATGCTCTATCGATCTATGTCGTTAACAAAGAGTTGATTAGTAAGCTTGAGCCGGATTTTGTGATCACCCAGAATCAATGCGAAGTTTGCGCTGTAAGTGAGAGAGATGTTGAAGAAGCCTTGACAGGATTACTGCACAAGGATGTCGAGATTATATCACTAAGTCCCAATGCTTTAGCCGATATTCAAAGTGATATACGACGAATTGGAAGGCAGCTGGGCGTAGCCGGCAAAGCGGAGGCTTTACTGGAAGAATTGAACGATCGTGTCGATATCATCCGTCATAAACTAAAATATATCGATCAAAAACCAACCTTGGCCTGTATTGAGTGGCTTTCTCCGTTGATGGTAGCGGGTAACTGGACACCCGAACTTATTAGCATCGCCGGCGGAATCTCGGTTTTAGCAGAGAGCGGCAAACATTCTCCTTTTGTAGATTTTGAAAGTATTCAAGCAGAAAATCCTGATATCCTTGTAATTATTCCTTGTGGTTTTTCCATCAGTCGCACATTGCAAGAAATCAATTTCTTGCTTAACCTACCGGGATGGAAGAACTTGAATGCCGTAAAAAATAATAAGGTTTACATCGCAGATGGTAATCAATACTTTAACCGTTCTGGCCC
>CANHGR010000019.1 GCA_947460875.1 Sphingobacteriaceae bacterium
AAAAATTTAAACCTCAGAGCAATCTGGGGTTTTTGTTTTTCATGGCTTTTTTAGATTTTTTAGAGCTGATTTTGGATTATTAAAACCACTTTTTATTCTTCGATTTACTTTTTCTGGGTCTTGTGAAAAATTGGGTTAATTAGGGGTATTTTGGCTGTTAACTGACGCATTTACTGACTCACTTTGATGATAAAGAATAAAAAACATGGTTTTTACATAGCTCAGTTGGTTAGAGTAGAAGACTCATAATCTTTTGGTCCCTGGTTCGAGCCCAGGTGGGCGCACGGTTTAAAAGCCTCCTTTTCGGGAGGCTTTTCGCGTTTGGAGCTGGGCGAGACAGTTAACTTCATTGCTGATAAAAAGGGGTAGTGGCGTCTTCAAAAAATTAACATCACTTAATAAGTACTGAAATTTAAAAAAAGTATATTTACTCCACTGAGTAAAAAATCGCGCTAGCAAATAAGGCAGGATATTTCTATCCTATTGAATGAGCGATCGCTTTATAAAATAAAATGTTCCTTATTTTAAATTATCGCTTTGACACATTAACTTATAAACACCATGGATCAATCAGAATTAAGAAACTCTCGTAGAAAGTTTATTCAAGCCTTAGGACTTGCTTCGGTAGGGCTCTCCACAGTATCGCTGTTCTCGGGATTTAATATTTTTGATAGCTATACTGAAGAAGAAAGCGTTAAACGCGTTCAACGCGAAAAAGCAAATGGCAAGCTAGGCATTGCCTTAGTCGGCCTCGGCGGGTATGCGGGCGGACAGTTAGCTCCGGCGCTTTATCATACTTCAAACTGCTATCTTGCGGGTATCGTAACCGGTACTCCAGAAAAGGCTGAGAAATGGAAGAAACAATACGGAATACCTTCAGCTAATATCTATGATTATAGTAGCTATGAAAAAATTAAAAGCAATCCGGATATCGATATAATCTATGTAGTTCTTCCCAATTCGATGCATGCAGAATACGTAATAAAAGCCGCGGAAGCCGGAAAACACGTTATTTGCGAAAAGCCGATGGCAATAACTGTGGCCGATTGTGATAAGATGATTGCAGCATGCAAGAAAGCAAAACGAAATTTAGGGGTAGGTTATCGACTCAATTATGACCCCTACAATCTAGAAATGGCGCGGCTGGGGCAAAATAACGTCTATGGGAAGCTTACTAAACTAAGCGCAGGTTATGGTTTCAATGCCCAAAAAGGTATCTGGCGTCTCGATAAAACGATGGCCGGAGGAGGGCCACTGATGGACGTGGGAATCTATTGTATCCAGGCTTTTTGTTATGTGACCGGTCAGGTGCCAATTGCTGTAACCGCACAAGAAGGTCCTAAAACCGATCCTGAAAGGTTTCCAACAGTAGAGCAATCGCTAACCTGGCAGTTTGAAATGCCTAGTGGACTGAAAGCCGAAGGTCAGGCCAGCTATAGTGAAGGATTTAATTTTCTAAAAGCAGAAGCTGAAAGAGGAACATTCGAAATTGGACCTGCCTTTAATTACAATGGCATGCGAGGAAAAACCACTGAGGGTACATTGACCTTTCCAACAGTAAACCAACAAGCCAGACAAATGGATGACTTTTCACTATCGCTCATGAAGGGCAGACTTAGTCGCGTTCCTGGCGAAATGGGAAGACGTGACGTGATGCTCCTGCAATCGATTTATGAAGCGATGCGAAGCGGACAACGCATTGCCATCAAAGGTTAAGTTGGTTAACGTAATATCCATTTATTTTTGGGTATTCTTCAACGACACAATAAGTCTTACTCATCCGGAAATATTATTGAAATTCTTCGTTGATTTTTGTACAATATCTCGTAGTTTATTATGTAAAATTGTCGACACGGAACTCTAAGCTACTACAGACTAACCGGTTAAATGAACCAATTTTCACTTCATCAAGGGGTTTCGAAAGAAATCCAATCCTTTCCGCATGTTGAAAGGATTTGCATTCTTTTTTTTTATTCAAATTTCGTCAATGGTCAAAAATTAAGTTTAATTAGTTTAGAGTATTATAATATTGAAGAATCGGTTAACTAAAATGCCAAAATATTAACTATGAAAACAAGCCGTTTTGTTTGCATAGTTAATATTTTGGCTTCATAATTTAACCGAAGCATTATTTGTTATGCATAGTACATCTTAGCTACTAAAGGTCCTCAATTGTAAGAACCTTTAACGGCCGAGTATTAATTAATTAAACCTTTATAAACCAAATCTTTAATTATGAGTCAATTTACTCTTAACAAAATCTCATCTCTCTTCAAGCCGCTCCGGATAATCACTTCCGTAAAAGCTGTTATGTTATTGGGAGCACTCACAATATTTTGCAGTAGTGGCGCCTACTCGCAAAATAACACCCGCCCTGCAAGGGTAAGCGGTACAGTAACAGATGCTTTTACCGGTGAAACCCTGATCGGCGCTTCAGTAAAAGTTAAAGGCGCAGCTGCCGGTGTAGCAGTTGACCTTGCCGGTAAATTCGCAATAGAGGTACCAACTGCTAACGCTGTTTTGGTAGTGAACTTTGTGGGCTACACGGCGCAGGAAGTTCTGGTAGGAGGGAAAACCGTGCTGGATATCAAGCTATCAAGAGTAACCACAAATTTAGAAGAAGTTGTTGTGACGGGGTTTGGTTTAACCCAAACCAAGGCTACACTTTCCGGGGCAGTTTCAACAATTAGCGGCGAAAACCTCGCCCAATCAAAGCAAAACTCAGCTGCAGGTGCATTGGTAGGTAAAGTAGCGGGTCTTAACTTTAGGCAAACTAGCGGCAGGCCGGGCGCTACACCAGTAATTCGTGTACGCAACTTTGGTGGTAGCCCGCTTGTTGTTATTGATGGTACCATGCGTGATATAGAGGCCTTTAATGCCCTGGACTATAATGATGTTGAATCAGTAAACATTCTAAAAGACGGGTCAGCTTCTATTTACGGTTTTGACGCAGAAAACGGTGTAATAGTTGTCGTTACTAAAAAAGGTAAACGCGGCCAAAAGCCAACTTTAGCTTTTGATACCTATTATGGTACGCAAACGTATGCCAATTTTAATAGGCCCGGCGATGTAAAAAGTTATATCAGGGGTATAGTGCAAACCGAAACTTACGGTGATGGCAGACAAAGTGTTGCTTCCAGAACGATAACCCCGGAAATCTATCAAAAAGTAATGAATGGTGAACCGGGTTACACTGGATATGATTGGTATAAATATATTTATAAAAGTGCGCCACAATACCAGGCAAAGCTTTCTGTTTCGGGTGGAACGGAAAATTCAGACTATTATATTAGTGGATCTACCTTAAGTCAAGGTGTAGCCTTGCGCGACTTTGGTGATGGTTTTGACCGCCACAATATGCAAGCCAATTTTAATACTAATATTAGCAAGCGTGTTCGATTTGGTGTGCAAATGAACGGATACTATTCAAAAGAGTCAACTACCAATGTTGAAGGCGATAATTTTGACTGGCAAGCTGAAGCGGCATATCGTAATTTACCGATCCAACCGGGACCAGGTACGCCGTATACTAATCCAATCGCAGGGCCGTATGTTAATGGTGACCCTTTATACCCTGCAGTTACATCTCCTTCTAATTTCGGATACAGCTATGGTTTAGCGAAACCTGAGCTATCAGGAACAGAATCAACCATCAGGAGAAATCTTTCAATAAACGGTAACATGGAGGTAGACATTGTTACGGGCCTTAAGGCACGTGCGCAGGCCAACTTCTCATTCCTGCAGAACCAGTTCGATTCGCGCCGTTTATCACCTCAATTGTATGCATTTAATAATACAACAAGTAGTATTGAACCAGATCCATATTCGCAAACGCGTAATATTGATCACGCTTTTACAAATACTGACAACAGTTCACTCCAATTTCAGTTGGAGTATCAAAAAACTATAGGCAAACACAACATCAAAGCAGTCGCCACTGAACAGTCCCAGTGGAACTACGCGCCATCTATAAGGATACAGGGTATTCCGCCGGCTAATAATGTTTCCTATTTGCCAAATACGGCTCTTTCTTTCCTTACAGCTTTTAATGATAACATAAGTAACACTGAAATAAGCCAGGGTTATATAATGAATGTAAATTATGACTACGCGGGAAAATACATTATTGAGGGTCATGGACGTTATGACGGTTCACGACTTTTTGATCCTGATCGTAGATGGGGATTCTTCCCAGGTGGGTCAGTTGCTTATCGTATCTCTCAGGAAGACTTCTGGACAAACAGCAAAATCCTAAGTTTTTTTAACGATTTTAAGATCAGGGGATCATATGGTGTTATACCTTTCACCGTTGGCCAGTACAGTTACCTGATGGGTTATGATTATTCTCAAGGCTCAGGAGTACTAAACGGTACACAAATTACCGGAGCACAGGTAAGAAACCCTGCTTCCAGGTCGCTAAGCTGGGGAAAATCCCACAATTATGATGTTGGTATTGACGTGAGCTTGTTAAATAACCGCTTAAGTATTGGTTTAGATTATTTTGAAAAGGTCCGTAAAGGTATTGGGGCAAGTCCAGGGATAACCTTACCAGATTTAGTAGGCTTTACGCCAGGTGACGAAAACCTAAACAGTGATATAAATCGCGGTGTTGATGGTAGCATTGCATGGCGTGACCAGACAGGCGGTGGCCTAAGTTATGGCTTTAACGGTAGCTTTAGCTATGGCAGAAGTATAACCGGTTTCCGTTACGGTCAGATTTTCGGAAGTGACTATGCCCTATTTCGCGGTAATGCCGAAGGCAGATTAGGTGGTGGACCATTTCAATACACTAGTCTTGGACAATTTCAAAGCTGGGAGGAAATACAAAAACACCCTGTTGACCAGGATGGCAAAGGTAACGTGACCCAGAAACCCGGCGATTTTATATTTAAAGATGTAAATGGTGATGGTTTTATAAATTCTCTTGACCAAACCAGGGAGACCTACCAGATAAATGGTGGTCTTCCACCATTAAGCTTCGGCTTTGGTTTTAACGTAAACTATAAGGGGTTTGACTTTAGGGCCGATTTTACCGGTGGTTCATTATATACGTTTGAACAGTCGTCTTCTGGTTTTAGCGCTGCTACTGGTGCCTACATGCGCGAGTGGTTACCAAACCGAAATACATCACAGTTTTTATTTGATAACTCAAGCTATTATACTGACCCATTTGACAGAAATAGCGCGATTAAAGTTGGAAAGTACCCATTGCTTTTGCAAACAAATCCTGCGCCTAATACAAATTTCAACCACAGTGGATATCAAACAGATATAACCTATGTGAATGTACGTAACGTGGAAATAGGTTATACCATACCAAATTCTGTTTTAAGTCCGATCGGTATTTCTCGATTTAGGGTATACGCAAGCGGTAACAACGTGTTTAATTTTTCAAACATGCCGGGCAATATCGATCCCGAACTTTCGCTAGGCACCGGCGGTGGATTACCTAGCCCGAGGGTTATAACATTGGGCGCTCAAGTTAAATTCTAAATATAAGAACATGAAAAAGAAATTTTTATATAGTCTATTTACACTCTTTTTAATAAACATGGTGTTTATGGGGTGTAAAAGAGACCTAACGGTTATTCCGAACACTCTATTATCGGAAGATGCTATTTATACAGATAAGAACCTGATTACTGCGGCGTTGGCCCGCTTTTACTCTCAAGTTAACGGTGGACAAGGAGGCGCTTCCTGGGGTGCAACTAACGCTACTGACGAGAGTTTTCAACAGGATCCTGATGATGCGCAAAATAACAGGGGCGGGGCCTCTGCAATGCAAGTTACGTTCACCAAAGACAGGTACAGGGCCTTTGATTATGCCCTGATACGCAGGCTAAACATATTTTTACAAGGTATACGGTCTGATGAGTCAAAAAAGAGTATGAGTCCGTTTGAGAATTCAGCCTTTGAAGGACAAGTTTTATTTTTACGTGCCTGGACTTATTTCCACATGGTAAAAACTTTGGGTGGTATGACCATTATAGGTGATGAGGTATTTGAATACAGCGTCGGCGACGACCTAAAGCCGCTTCAAATGAAACGCAACTCGGAATCTGAGTGCTATGATTACATCCTGGCTCAGTGCGACCTTGCTGCTGAAAAGTTGACTCTTAGCGGGACTGCAACTATTCCTGCAGCTCAAAATACTAACCATGCTATGGCTAATAGATGGGCAGCCAAAATGCTTAAAGCACGCGCTGCTTTAACTGCGGCTTCAATTGCCAGATGGACTCCCGAGGGCGACGCTAATCTTACCAAAACGGATAAATCGGGTGTTGTAACTCATGGTATACCTTCAAGTAAGGCGGATGCTTATTACAAGATAGCTTTTGATGCTGCTAAGGAAGTGATAAATGGTGGTGCTTACTCACTAATGACAGGTACTGATCTTGCAACAGCACAAAAAGCATTTGAAAATGTGATAAACAAAAAAACCGGTAATACCGAGGTAATATGGACAGCGGACCGTAAATTACCGCTCATCAATACCCGATGGACTGACTTGGTTGGCCCTGTTACCCATACAGAAGGCCCTAATGGTAACCAATTGGGTGCCCCTGCTGAGTTTGTTGAATCGTTTGAGGATAGAGTTACAGGTGCCCAGGGTATAAAAACCAGAACCGACGCTGTAACTAACCTTTTGAACGAGGGTGGTGTTGGTAACGCGCCGATCATGTATGACTTGTCAGATCCAAACAATAACCCATTTATGAAAAAGGATGCCCGTTTATGGGGATCAGTTATATGGCCTCAGGCTGTATGGAAAGGTGTTCCGGTAGATCTACGCGCAGGTGAGTGGCGTGGTGGTTATAATAGCGATGGTACTCTTCAGGTTTTTACTGTTGCGCCTCCGGCAAAAGGGACACTTACTCCTGCAATTACAAGTATAAACGGACCGGCCGAGAATACCAGTCAAATTGTAAACAAGACAGGTTTTATCCCCCGAAAATGGCTTGACGAAACACCCGGTGCCTCGTTGTCACCAAACTATAGCGAGATGTGGGTGATACGTTTCCGCCTGGCAGAAGCGTATGCAATATGTGCTGAAGCTGCTTTATTAAGTGCTCCGCTAGGTGGTGCCGCCGTAGGAGTTACTTATATTAATCCTTTAAGACGCCGCGGGTTACTTCCAGACCTTACTCCCGCTCAATTTGACTTTACACAGTTAAGAAGAGAATTGCGCATTGAATTCTATATGGAAGATCACCGTCTTTGGGATATGAACAGATGGAGACTGGCAGATCAATATTGGGACGGCCCAACTAACTCAAAAAGCGGGGAATATCCAAATGGTACGTCGTATCCATACCAATTATATGGTTACACTGTAAATATTACAGGCAATCCCGGTGGTAATAACGGTAAATATGTATTTGAGAGAAAAAGGGCTTTCAGAAAGAGAGCTAATCCTCAATTCTTTGAGAGAAGAAGCTACTATTCATCTATGACTAATGCCTGGTTAACTCAAAATCCAACCTGGGATCTAAATCCAGGGCAATAACTAAATCATAAAATATATTATGAAACGGAAAAATATAATAACAGTTTTAATAATGTTGCTGGTTGCAGCAAGTATGCTTGTGCAATCGTGCGGTAAAGATAATTTGGAATACCCATCGTCAACATTATCAGGAAGGTTCACCTACCAGGGCCAACCTGTTAAATTACTACATACCAGCCCTGATTTGTTCGCTACAAATGCTGTTGGTCATCTGCGTTTTCAACAAGTAAAAGGGGATCAACCGAAATATGGTGTTGGACTGATTGATGTTTATGCCAAGCATGATGGTAGCTTTAGCGCTAAATTTTTTGATGGCGACTACACCGCGAGCACGGGCGGAACTCTTAAAAGTCCATTTGAGGACTTTACCCACTCTATGTTTGTTCAAGTTAACGGGGAAACTAATATTGGTGATATTGAGGTGGTACCCTATTGGTGGATGAGTAATTTGCAAACCACGTATACTGCTGGCGTTTTTACAGCTACGTTTAACGTTGCTAAAGTGTCTACAAATGCGGCAAGAACTTTGCAATACGTAGCTATATATCTTAGTCCGACAAATTTGCCAGATATTCAGTCTGCTACTCAGGGCGCTGTAGGTACCTTTAATGCCGGTACATCAACCGGGGGTAACTTAGTTCCTGCTGCTACCAGTGCTGGTGGTGCTGTTACTATTAAAATTGATTTGAATACCCTCACCGCTGGCCAGAAGCAATTTTTGAAAGCTTTTGGTGGTAGCGGTACTATCTATGCTTCTGTAGGTGTTAAAACTACCGGAGTAAATGATCAGATATATTCAGATGCGATACAATTGCAATTGCCGTAATACTTAAACAACTTATCACGCAATTAAAACAAAAGAGCCGGGCTTATGCCCGGCTCTTTTGTTTTATACTTTTTACCAAGGTGATCGATAGTGATACAATGAGTTGCGAAACGTTCTACCTGCCGACGTTGTTCCTGACGTGATAAAGCCTGCGGCATTTTACAACTACCGGAGCAAAAAATGCCACATATTGAGATTGCGGTACTGCAAGTGCCCCATAAGGTAGTACTGCTTCGTTGACTGGGATCCCTTTCCACTGGCGATTACATTCGCCATTACCGGGATGATTGTCCCCAGCCCATAACATCCTATTAAGAATGTTATGAATAGAAAGCTGAGAGCAGGTTTTTTCACTACAGCTGTAAAATGTATTAAGTTAATTGTCGATGTAATTTTCGAAATATATTTAAAAATATTGTGGTTAAACTCGAGAAATTAGAGGGTCGCGGTCTGTTGTATCGGCAAGATTAAGAAAAATTCGTCTGCAACTCTCGATCGATATCGTACAATTGAAAAAAAAAATTAGCTTTATGAAACCAAATTCATAAACCAGTAATCGTTAAATCTCAAAAAATGAAAAGAACATTACTTCTGATTTCAATCCTTTTTTTTACCGCCCAAGTACAAGCTGCAAAACTAGACACTATTGATACTTATAGCGATGCAATGAAGAAGACAATTCCGGCGTTAATTATAACTCCAGACAATTATGCCAGTGGAAAAGAATACCCAGTAATCTATTTGCTGCATGGAGCCGGAGGTACCTATAATCAGTTTTTGACGATGAATCGAAATATTCCGGACTTGGCAGATGTTTATAATTTGATTATCGTTTGTGCAGATGGTGGAAACACCAGTTGGTATTATGATAGTCCCGTTGATCCAGCCTGGAAATACGAAACTTATATTACAAAGGAGCTCGTGCCTCTAATTGACAAAAATTACAAAACCATCAAAGGGCGGACAGGAAGAGCGATCAGCGGACTTAGTATGGGTGGGCATGGCGCAATGTATTTGGCTTTTAGGCATCAAGATATATTTGGTGCGGTTGGAAGTATGAGTGGCGGAGTAGATATAAGACCCTTTCCAAAGAATTGGGATATGGCTAAGCGTTTGGGCGCCTACGCCGAATTTCCTGAAAACTGGGAGAAAAATACGGTTACCAATATGCTTCATCTGCTTACAGCGAACTCTTTGAGTATCATTTTCGACTGTGGGACTGAAGACTTTTTTTACAAAGTAAACCGCGAACTGCACGAGAAAATGGTAGAAAGGAATATTCCGCATGATTACACCGAACGTCCTGGAAATCATAGTGGTCCGTACTGGGCAAATGCCATTAATTACCAAGTGCTTTATTTCAACCTTTATTTCAAAAAGAACACGGTGGCCTTAAAATAGGCATGAGGCTAGTCCCAGCTTACAATTTAATCTATATCATCAATGGTTTACTGTCCTTTGGATGGGTTAACGTTGTGGTTTCTGGTCAATTGAGCCGTTTTTTCTTCAAAATAATTAAATGTATCAATAACGGTGTCAAGGTTAGTAACCACACGTGAATGCATGGCAGGTATGTCTTTTTTGAATTTTTTCGCCCAAGGTCAATAGTGTCTGATTAGATTGTGGTCAAGTTTTTTATTAAGGGCTTGGGGCTGTTTTTTAGATCTTCCAGTCCATGGATAATTTTTCCATCAAATCAAATCTCCTTATCCTATCAATCTTGCTTTTTTAGTTCTTTTTGAAACGCAGAAGAGGCAATTTTGTTTGAATCATTTGAATGTCGACCTTTTATTAGCCGAAATTAACTGCTCAGGATTTACTCTTATATTTATTTCTTTTATCAAGTCTATTGTTAGCTTAAAATCACTGCTTATGAAACTGCACTACTCGTCAATCTTTTTGCTATTTGTTGTATTTGTATATAGTTGTAACCGAAAATCTTCGTCTACTAATTCAGTTGATCTGCACCCAACTAACGATAGTACAATCACTCAATGTTACACCTCTGTTGCCGGAAAGGATTCGGCAAGTATGGTTCTCCATACACGAAATGGCAAGGTAGAAGGCGAACTAAAGCTCTTTTTTGCTACAAAAGACGACCTTGGCGGTCAAATAGCCGGCACTTACCGTGGCGACACTCTTTTTGCAGACTTTACATATCAAGCGGTAGGTAAAAAGCCGATTTTTAAGAATCCTTTTGCCTTTCTGGTTAAGGATGGTAAGCTATATCAGGGTTATGGCGAATTGATCAGTTCGGTAGGAGTAACTACATTTAAAAAGGGATCTCCTATTACATTCGACCGCGGATTTGTATTTAATGCAGGGGATTGTAAATAAGTGAAATCACAGTTCGTTGAGGAGATAATGCCAGGGGGTAAAAAAATAAAGGGTATAAAGATCAAGGAGAATGACCCTGAAATAATCCGATGAACAAAGTTCATCGGATTAAAAAAAGTATCGAGTAGAGAATTAAGACCACCAGAATTTATAGGCTTTCTTAAAGTGCGTCGCGTACTGCTGCTTTATTACATCCTTGTGCTCCTTGCCGTAAGCCCTTTGCTCTACAACATATCCCAGTACACTATGCTTATTTTTTCACTGGAATAATCCGCAGAATTTCAATGTCAAAAATTAGCGGCGTGAACGGTGGTATCATCTGGCTACCAGCATCGCCGTAAGCAAGCCTGGACGGTAAAATTATTGTTGCCTTTGTGCCAACCGGGAATAGTAAAAGCGCCTCATCAAATCCAGGAATACTTTGCTGAACACCTGCTGGCATCTTAAGTGGTGCATAAGGGGGGCGATTAGGATTTAACTTTGCTTTTTTGCCAACTTCTTCAATGCTGGTATCAAATACCTTTCCGTTAAGAAAGCTTCCGGTATAGTTCAACTCAACGGTGTCTGCTGGGGCAGCTTTTGCACCGCTTGCTTGTTTTGTGATCACATATTGCATTCCTGATGCAGTAGACTGCGGCTTTAAGCTTTTTGATGCAATATACGCCGAGATAGTAGCCGGTTCTTTTGTTTTGGCCAGTTCAGATGCTTTAGTTATGTACTTCTGAATATTGGCATTAAAGGTTTGGTCGTCAAGTGAACCTTTTATAATTACCGTATCGACTTTGATCACCCAAATTAGAAATTTACCTTTTGTATTTGTGGGCCTTGGAGCACCCATAACGGTTACTAGAGAATCAAGATTAATTTTGAATGTAGCACTATCGCCCGGACTCATCAGTGCAAGGCCAGAATAAAGATCACCCTTAAAAAGTGATTTGTCTTGAATTATATATGATTCACGATTATCTGCCCAAGAATCGAATATAATAGAATCTTCTTCGGTTTTTTGAATTGCTTTTAACGCGATAAAATCGCCTTCTTTGATCGTATTGCCTGATACATCGGTATGTATTTTGTATTCTAGATCTCCCTCACCTTTTTTAAATTGCTCACAGCTTGCTAGTGAAAGGGCCATCAATGTAACTGTATAAATAATTTTTTTCATCTGTTTAAATATAAATTTTGGGGCAAGATAATAAAATTAGGGGGGAGGGGAAAATAGGAACTTGCGATTTTATGATTCCGATTTCTACCTGAATGTTTAGCCGATTAGTTCGCCGACATGTTTCCTGATATTATTGCTAAGCTTTTCTATAGGAAGATCATCAGGATCCGTGCCAAACGGATCTTCGATTGATTCAGCGATTAACTCTAGAGATGCCATCACATAGAAAATAAAGGGTACTGCTGCGATGACAAAATATCCTATTGAAAACACATAGCCGACCGGCAAGGTTAGAACGTAAATGAAGATAAATTTCTTAATGAAAGAACTGTAGGACATCGGTATCGGAGTATTTTTAATTCGTTCGCATGCGCCACAGATATCAGTTAAAGAATGCAGTTCATCATTTACCAAGATTAGTTGATCGCCTGTAATTAGTCCTTCTTTATATAAATTATTTGTACGTTCAAATATCATCGATGCTACTTGATTTGGGCCGTGTTTCTGCTCATTTAAGCTGCCAAACTCAGGATGTTCTTTCTCATCTAACATAAATCGCGTGGTGTTTGAGCGTAGGTGATCGAAAAGCGTATCCGCAAAAAGAGGGATAGCTTTTATATAGAAGTTACGATTGACCTTGTCTTCTTTGTTCAGATATGCGTTCATTTTAATTGCCAGCGTCCTACTTATATTTGTTAGGGTGCCCCATTGTTTGCGTGCTTCCCACCAGCGATCATATGCCGTGTTCGTTCGAAATACCAGCAGAATTGACATTGCAAACCCTAGCAAACTGTGAACAATATTTATGTTTCTTATGGTGGTATTCTCTGATAGGTTTAGATATTCCAATTCCCAGAAAGCGATGGCTAAAGAGTAAATTGCAATCGCCAATAACAATGGGAATAATTTACGGGCAGTGTCAGAACGGTGAAGGGAAAAAGTTGATTGGAACCAGTCTTTTGGATTGTAAGCGATCATGGAGGTAAATTTATAAAAATTGATAGTAATTTAAGGTTTAGCAAATTTATACTTGTTAAATCGGACGATCGCATTAATGCCGTCTGATGTCCATAACCACCGATTAAAGACCCATAGTTAAAAAATGTCTAAATAAGAAATACGTTATTTGGATGTTAAACGTAATTCGCTTTTTTTATCTAAAGAGATGTTGCAATTGGTTCAGAAAGTAGAATCTCAACGATTTTATCTTTGGGCTAGATGAATTTATAGCTCAGATTAACTAACGATAGATTGGAAACTAATTGAACAAATACTGCTAGACCTTAAGCCGAGGTATTCACAAGATAATTTGAGAATAATTACTTTCGACGCCGAAATTTTCTCTCTCATAAATTCGTTTTTCGAATGAGAAGCGCTGCGAAGATTTGTTTGATAACTGATATCCACCAATAATTAAATTGCTTTACCCATTATTGTTATCTTGCCATATTTGAAAATAGATGTCACATGCGTAAGTCGCCGATTGATAAAGTAATTGAACCCCTAAGTAGATTTATTAGCCAGGAATTTATGGGAGGCGTAATCCTGTTTATTAGTGTCGTATTTGCTATTTTATGGGTGAACTCCTCTGCCGAGGAATCTTACCGTCATCTATGGGAACTTACCTTTTCTATCGGTTTTAACGGCCAAATTCTTGACTATCCCCTACATGCTTGGATAAATGACGGCTTGATGGCCATCTTCTTCTTTGTTATCGGCTTGGAGCTAAAGCGAGAATTCATTGCAGGCGAGCTCTCTACGATTAAAAAGGCATCACTACCTATGGTAGCGGCCATCGGTGGGATGATTGTTCCTGCTGGAATCTATTTGATTATAAACCATGGTTTGGTTTCACAAAAAGGCTGGGGTGTGCCAATGGCAACTGATATTGCTTTTGCATTAGCATTGTTGTCACTGGCAGGTAAGCATATTCCTTCTTCGGTGAAAGTCTTTTTATCGGCCTTGGCGGTAGCAGATGATTTGGGTGCCATTTTGGTGATCGCCTTTTTTTATAGTACCGGAATTGAGGCTTTCCCGCTTTTGATTGCTGCAATTTTTTTATTACTCCTTGCTCTAGGAAATTGGTTGGGAATCCGCAGTGTTGCGTTTTATATTATTTTTGGTTTTGTGGTTTGGGTGGGTTTTTTACTCTCTGGAGCGCATGCTACTATTGCAGGCGTGTTTGTTGCCTTTACTATTCCTGCAAGGACGAAGATAGACGAAAATCAATATTCAAGCGTGCTCCGAAAATTGATAAATGACTTTAATGCTGAAATTCCAAATAATAGCACACTTACCACACCTGAACAACACTATACGATACAGAAAGTTAAAAAAATTAGTGCCGATTCTGAAACTCCTCTTCAAAAAATCGAATATGCTTTGCATCCTTGGGTGGCTTTTGGTATCATACCCGTCTTTGCACTTGCAAATGCTGGAATGGCTATTCGCTCAGATTTTTTCTCTTCAGTACTTAATCCGGTAAGTATGGGAGTAAGCCTTGGTCTTGTTGCGGGTAAGTTTATAGGCGTATTTTCTTTTTCCTGGCTGTTTGTGCGCTTTAGCTCGGCCCAACTTCCTCACCTTGCAACATGGAAGCATCTAGCTGGAGTAGCTCTATTAGCCGGAGTAGGCTTTACGATGTCTCTTTTCATAACAGGCCTTGCGTTTAGTTCGCCAGAAACTATTGACCAATCGAAATACGGGATATTGCTTGCTTCCGTAGTCTCCGGACTGTTAGGCTTATGGGTGTTAAGAAAGCGATAATTTTGCTAATTAAAAGATTGCGCTAAAAAACGCCTCGCCAGCTATCTAGCTAGCTAATATTTATTTTAACCGTGTTTTTTGATATTAAGCTAATCAACGTCCTACATTCTTTAATATTCCTTAAGGCTAGTTCCCAACTGGCTTAAGGGATTGTAGTATCTTAAATAATATCATTCTAATCATGTCTAATTAATTATTGTTATGTAACAAAAGTTGCCGTTGCTAAACAGTTTTTGCCCGATTTTTGTAGAGTAATAGATAAAAGCAAAAATTATGAAAGCAAACATGGGCACATTAGACAAAGTAGTTCGACTACTAGTTGCCGGCATTATAATCATACTTTATTTTACAGGGATTATTTCTGCAACACCAGCCCTAATATTTCTGGTACTAGCTGCGGCGTTTATTCTGACAAGCTTTCTCGGTTTCTGTCCTTTGTATTGCCCTTTCGGATTTTCAACCTCAAAACGAAAATAAAATGGAACTATCAACCGGTATCTTGATTGCATTAATTGGCATTTTAGCGGGCCTACTGAGTGGAATGCTTGGATTGGGGGGTGCAATCATCATTATTCCCGCCCTGATCATGCTTGGTTACACGCAGCAGATTGCACAAGGGACTGCCCTATTAATGTTGGTCATGCCTGTCGGTGGTCTTGCTGCTTGGCAATACTATAAAGCGGGCAATGCTGACCTTAGTGCCGCTTTGATTTTGGGTGCGGCATTTTTTTTAAGCGGCTACGTGGGTGCAAAATTTGCACTTTATATTTCGCACGATCTGTTAAGGAAAATTTTCGCATTCGTGCTTTTAGTAGTCGCAATCAAAATGTGGTTTTTTGATAAAAGTGCCATCTAAAGTGTTAATTGAAATAAATTTTAATTTCTAAGACCAATAAAATGCAAATACATCAATTTGAAGATACTAATCTTGCGCATTTTTCTTATGCTATCCTAAGTGAGGGAGAGATAGCTCTAGTCGATCCTGCAAGAGACCCTCAGCCGTATTACGATTATGCGAAACAAAATCATGCAAAAATTCGGGCAGTAATAGAGACACACCCTCATGCCGACTTTGTTAGCAGCCATCTAGAGATACACCAAACAACCGGCGCGATAATCTATACAAGCCGCATCTCCGGCGCTCTGTATCCTCATATTGGTTTTGACGAAGGAAATGAGTTGAGCTTGGGTAATACTCGATTAGTGGCTATAAATACACCGGGCCATTCTCCCGACGGAATCTCGATTCTGGCCTATGATGAGGATGGCGTTGAGAAAGCAGTGTTTACCGGTGACACCTTATTTATTGGCGACTGCGGTCGTCCCGACTTGAGGGAAAATGCAGGGGCAGTTTCTGTACAAAGGCAAGATCTTGCTCTCCAGATGTATCATTCATTGCGTAAAAAGCTAATGGTCTTATCTGAAAATGTGCTGGTTTACCCGGCACATGGTGCGGGAAGTTTGTGTGGTAAAAATCTAAGTGCCGAAAAGTCAAGTACCATTGGAGCCGAAAAAATTAAGAACTGGAGCTTACAAGAGCTTAGTGAGAAAGATTTTGTCAATAGATTGCTCGAAGATCAGCCATTTATTCCGAAATATTTTCCCTTTAATGTTGCTTTAAATAGATCAGGTGCAGGCAGCTTTGCTTCCGCAGTAGCTGGCATACGGGACACGAAGTTGGCAGATGCCAATAGACTGGAGGATTTACCAATCATTGATACCAGACCGGCACGCCAGTTTAAAAAAGGGTACTTGAAAGGAGCAATAAATTTGGCGGTTGATCGAGCTTTTGAAACATGGCTTGGGAGTATAATCGCTCCGGACGAGAAATTTTATCTAATTGGAGAGAATGAACAGGTGCTTGATCAGTTAACTATGCGCATACCTAAAATTGGTTACGAACAACAAGTTGCAGGACTAATTACTGGTGATTTTGGGATTGAAAAAATGGAGGCATTTGATGGTAGCCTGTTGCGAAGAAAAGATAATTTATTTACGATTGTCGATGTAAGAAACCAAGCAGAAGTGAGAGCAAGAGAAACATTTCAAGATTCGCTAAAGATCCCGCTGCACGAGTTGCGAGAACGTCTAGATGAGATTCCTACACATAAGCCGATTGTCGTTCATTGTGCAGGGGGCTACCGCAGCGCTGCTGGCAGCAGTATAATCAGTAGCGCACTCGCTGGAAGAGCACAAGTATTTGATCTTGGAGAAGCAGTAAAGAGTTTTTAAATGAGAAGATATACGCTCCCTGCATTGGGAATTCTAATAGGTGCGGTAGTGGGATTCTTGTATTACTATTATATCGGCTGTATGACTGGAACATGTCCGATCACATCCAGACCCTTAAACAGCACACTTTACGGAGCGTTAATGGGCGGACTATTAGTTAAACTATTTAAAAAATAAGGATATGAATACTACTATTATCGATGTGCGTACCGCCGAGGAGTTCGGCGAAGGCCATGCAGAGGGATCTCTGAACATCCCCCTTCATGAGCTAGCAGAACGAGTAAATGAGATTAAATCGTTAAATAAGCCGCTTATACTTTGCTGCGCATCTGGCGGAAGAAGTTCGATGGCGGTTCAATTTTTAGTGCAGCATGGAATAAAATGCTCTAATGGAGGATCTTGGCGCGACTTGCAGATTGAAACAATTAATATCAATAACTAATGATTGAATTTATAAAGCGTTTCCTTAGAATTGGTCCGGCAGTAAATTACACCGAATTATTAAATCAAGGTGCCATTATTTTAGACGTTCGAAGTACGGCAGAATATGCGTCTGGTCATTTAAAGGGTTCTCTAAATATCCCGGTCGATGCGCTTGCATCTAATTTGGATAAGCTTAAAAATAAAAATATTCCGATAATCACGTGTTGTGCGTCGGGTATGCGGAGTGCTGCAGCAAAGAGCATTCTTTTAAACAAAGGGTATTCCGCCGTTTACAACGGTGGTGGTTGGTCTGTCTTAAAAAATAAATTTCAATAATATGAAAGATCGGATAATCAAGGGCTGGAATTTCCAGCGGCTATTATATGTTATCGTCGGGGTAATTGTGATTGCTCAATCAGTTAGTCAATCACTTTGGGCTGGAATAGCGCTAGGCGCTTATTTTGCTTCAATGGGTTTATTTGCATTTGGTTGTGCAGCCGGAAATTGCTCCTATGTTCCAGCAAAAAGGAATACTAATCAGAGTACCATTGATTGAGAGGATTCAGTACATTTGCTTCAATTTACAAAAAAAACAATTCCAAATGAAAAAAATTTTTCTTTTTAGCTTGATTATTGCCACAGTTTTTGCATCGAGCACTGCCTTTGCCAAAGTAGCAAAAGGTTATTATTATCAAATCAAGATTTATCACTTCCGGACTAAAGCCCAAGAAGCGCAGCTAGACAGCTATCTTCAAAATGCATATTTGCCGGCTATGCATCGGGCAGGTATAAAAAGTGTGGGTGTTTTTAAGCCTATTGTTCAGGATACAACAGATCAACTGATTTATGTATTTACTCCGTTTTTAAAGTTTGATCAATTTCTTACGCTCGATGAAAAGCTAAAAAATGACAGTCAATATTTAACTGCTTCAAAGGATTATAATGAAGCAGCCTACAATGCATCGCCATACTCGCGTATCGAATCGATTCTCTTGAAAGCGTTTTCCGGTATGCCGGCACCTGCAGTGCCAAAATTAAGTTCCGCAAAAAATGAAAGGGTATATGAGCTTAGAAGTTACGAAGGTGCCACAGAAGCGCTCAGTCTTAACAAGATTAACATGTTTAATGTCGATGAGTTGAGTATTTTTACAAATTTGAACTTCAATCCTGTTTTTTATGGACAGGTAATTTCCGGTTCAAAGATGCCCAATCTGATGTACATGACTACCTTTAACAACAAAGCTGATCGTGATAAACACTGGGCAGATTTTACACCCGAGTACCGTAAGATCAGCGGCAAGCCAGAATACGCGCGCAATACGTCTAAGAACACAATGTATTTTCTTTATCCCGCTGACTATTCAGATTATTAAGGGTTTTGCGCCAAAATAGAACAAAAGGGCATTTTTATTTTTGCCCTTTTGTTTTGTGTTAGTTTGTGTACGGAGCTAAATTCTCGTCATACTTTTAAAGAGCATTAAAGTGAAATAAATGCCCTAAAGAATTTGCTTCCAGCTGATAAAAAAATACGACGTGGGTTCAATCGTCCTATCGACTATAAATTTATTTTTTTCTTTTAACGCATTAATCGAAAATATTGTCTTTTTTCTAGCGTTTCGCATACAACAAAGATCAGTAAACTGGTCATTTGTGTATATTTAATGATACCTTTGCAATTCATGGAAGAAAGAAATTATTTGGTAACGTGGAAAAAGTATCTTCCAGTTATCCGTTTGCACCTTAAGCGAAGTTTATCTGAAGATCAGAATTTTAAATTGAATATTACAGATTTTGAATCTGCAGGTGATCGGGGTAAATCAGGATATACATTTTCTTTAATACTTGATAACGGCAAGGTAACCACCAGTGTTAGTGGATCGCCGGTAGCTCGTGATCTTTATGAATTATTAAAGACTGACGAAGTTTCAAAAGCCTTCTTTGCCGATAGAATTGTTAAGATAGCAGTTGGTAAAACTTTTGTGCTCAGTATTAAAACAACGTCAGTTCCTGTATTGCAGTAACATATACTAATTGAATTTTTTTGTTTCATTGTATATCGGCCACTGGGATCAAAATTGAAAGCTAATTTTTTGGACTCTATAAATATACCGCAATACTCTGCGGTAAAGCCCATCCGGGAGGAAAGGCGTCATGATTCCTATAGAGAGAACATGGTTCCAAGATAAGCTAGTAAAGAAGATATTGTGTCTGAATTTATGTTTTCAGAGCTATAAATTTAACGCTATTTTAATCTGTAGTGTTGTTTTTTTTATCAAAGCAAATTAATTAAATCTTGCACCATATTTTTTTTGTGGGTACTTTTACAGGAAAGATGATCAAGAGATATACCGCCCTTCTTTTAATTATTTCAGTTCTAACTGCAAACTTTTGCGATGTTTTGGTATATGCCGGGTTCGAATTTAATAGAGAATATATTGCTACTTCACTTTGCGAAAACATTGACAAACCGATGCTCAACTGTGCGGGAAAATGTTATTTGGCAAAAAAGATAAAGCAAGCAGAAGAAAAGGAAAAAGGACAAGAAAGACAATCTCAGAAGAATCGTTTTCAAGAAGCACTAATTTCACAGAAAATTAAACTCGAGTATCCATTGAGTATAATTCTAACAGGTTCATCATTGGAAAAATCCTTTGACCTGGCTCAATATTCTAAATCTATTTTCCATCCGCCACAGGTCTAGTCATTCTTATTATTTTTTAGAATTTTAATTCAATACATGGGTTCGACTGCCTTTGCTATCAACCCAGATTATTTACTTATTCTATTATTTTAATCTCAATGAACACGACTATTAAATTAAAGGCGATTGTATTCGCCCTAACTATATTTATACTATCGTCATGTAAAAAAGATGACGAAGTAGTTACCGGTACCGGAAGCATAAGCCTTGAATTCGACCATAAGGTTGGAACCCAAGCCCTTCAATTTGGTACCCAATCTTATACTAATGCCAACGGCGATGATTTTAAAGTCACCACGTTCAAGTATTATGTAAGCAACATTAGCTTAAACAAAGCAGATGGATCAAAGGTTAGCATACCCGAAAGCTATTATCTAATAAACGCTGCAGATTTAACGTCAGCCTTGCAGTCTATCACAAACATTCCTGCTGGTGATTATACCGGCATAGAATTCACAATTGGAGTAGATGAAGCAAGAAATTTTGCGGGTGCACAAACCGGCGCTTTAGATCCTGCAAAGGGCATGTTCTGGAGCTGGAATAGCGGATATATTTTTGTAATGTTTGAAGGCACTTCTTCTAAATCAACCCAGACTGGTGGCAAATTATTCTACCATGTTGGGGGTGCTAAATCACCAACAAACGCTGTTCGGAAAACAACTCTTATATTTCCAAGTGTCCTAAAAATCAGGAACAATGCGATTCCGGAACTACACTTGATTGTAGATGTCTCATCACTATTTAGAGGAACAACTACTATTAATTTCGCAAACATAAGTGGCTTTCATGGTGGAGTAAACGGACTGCTCGTGGCAGATAACTATGCTGCAAGCATGTTTAAAGTAGACCACATCCATAACTAACGATGAAAAGAATTGTCATTTTCTTTTCCCTGCTTACTTGTTGGCTTATAATGGCCATCAGCTGCAAAAAGAGTAATAACGAAGAACCACAAACTAATTTAAAGTTTGTGGTTCCTTCTAATTTTCCGAAGCCGGTTTATCAGTTTGAGAACAATACCGTTACTAATGATGGGTTTGAACTTGGTCATAAGCTGTTTTTTGAAGATGCATTATCCATAAATAACAGCGTTAATTGCGGAACCTGTCATCAACCGTTTGCGGCATTCGCCAATTTGGATCATTCGGTTAGCCATGGTGTAGACAATTGCTTTGGCACGCGCAATACACCACCATTATTTAATTTGGCATGGCAACAGGAATTTATGTGGGATGGTGGCGTCCATCATATTGAAGTTTCGGGTCTCAATGCCCTGACTAATCCTTGCGAAATGGCAAATTCCCTTGATAATATCGTAAGGACTCTTTCGAAAAAGTCGCCCTACCCCGAGCTATTTAAGAAGGCATTTGGAACAACTGAAATCAACTCACAACGAATTTTTAGGGCTTTAACCCAATTTACCGGAATGATGGTTTCGTCTACTTCTAAATATGATAAATACATCAGGAAGGAAAGTGGCGGAAGCTTCACAGCCGATGAACTTTCAGGATATAATCTTTTTAAACAGAAGTGCGCAAGCTGTCATTCGGAACCTCTTTTTACGGACCGGACTTATCGTTCAAATGGTTTAGACTTGGTTTCGAAAGATATTGGTCGCGACAGCATTACGCAAACAGGCACAGATCGAGGGAAATTTCGGGTTCCATCTCTTAGAAATATTGAACTTACGCGTCCTTACATGCATGATGGCAGGTTTTATACTCTTGAGGAAGTGCTTTCGCACTATAATTCTGGCGTAAAAAATCATCCCAATCTCGATCTGGAACTAAAAAAGGGAAGTTCATTGGGCATTGGTCTGACAAAAGTTGAACAAGGGTTTATTATTTCATTTTTAAAAACACTTACCGATCATGAATTTATTCAGGATAAGAGATTTGCTGAGTTGTAAATCTTGCGTTCCAATACTTATAGGCCTTATTTTTTCAGTGTCTTCGGCAAGCGCCTGTGATATCTGTGGCTGCTTTATGGGGATTACTCCTTACGATAATCAAAGCACAATCTCTGTCTTGTATCGTTACAGATCATTTAGTGGCTACGAAGGACAGGATCATCCAATTTTCCCGAAAGGAGCAAAATTCTTTCCCATTGGACGTGAAACCGGTTCGGCCATCACATCGCATAATTCTGATCCAACTGATTTTGAAGTTTATCGGGCACTCGAACTTAGGGGAAGGTATTTTATTGGTAAAAGGCTTGAACTGAACGCGATATTGCCCGTAAACTCAAATACCGAACAATATAATGGCAATAAGAATACCCTTTCGGGGATTGGCGATGCCACCTTTTATGCAGGGTATCATTTGCTTAGAAAATTGGATCAGGAAACGCTAAATCAACGAATAATTGTGGGCGGGGGTGCAAAACTAGCGACCGGGCAGCATGATGCAGAAAATTTTCAGGGTATTCAGTTCAATACACTGACGCAGACCGGTACCGGAAGCACAGATGGTTTTATTTATGTCAACTATATGTTGGGCTATAAAAAAGCCGGACTGAGTTTGAGCACAACATATAAAATGAATGGAGAAAACAATGAACAGGAAAGTATTGCCAATAGCACTACTTCGTTTTTGAATGTATTTTATAACGTCCCTTTAAATAAAAAGATGCAGATTGTTCCCTCTGTACAATTGGCGTATGAATATTCTGGCGGCGAAAAGTATCAGGGGGTAAAAACAGGAGAACATGTCATGAACAACTTGATGTCGGGTATAGGCCTTGATTTTTTTGTGAATAATATCACCTTAAATTTGGCTATGCAAACAAAGGCATGGTCAGCAAAAGATGATCACGCTCAGCCTTCCGGCAGAGTGGTGCTCGGCTTAACCTACAATTTTAATCAATTATATTATTTACTAAATTAATGAAAATGAAAACTATATTTTTTCTGCTGCTTGTTGCAGTGTGTTTCGCTTCTTGTACTCAAACAGAAAGTTATAAGGTTGTTCGTCAACAGGTTTTAGACGAACATGATAAAATTATGATGGATACAGAAAGGGCTTTCAAAAACAAAATGAATTTGGATAGGCTTGGGCTGAAGTTAGACAGTTTGAAATCCATTTATCTAGAGATTGACACCGTTATAGAAAGAGAGCGAATAAATACATTACGCAACAAGCTTATTCAGGTAGACGATGAAATGAACACCTGGATGCACCAGTTCGATGCAGAGCTGGGTGAAAAATCAAATGAAGAAGCACTCGCATACTTTGAGGCAGAAAAACAGAAGGTTAACAGTTTAGATACTCTATATAAGGATGTGCTAAAGCAATCAGATGATTATCTTAAGAGATTTAATAAATAGATATCTTTCACCTTTATGGTTAAGAGGGTAATACCATAGACGGGCGAAGAAATTCCAGTGATCGGCCTCTGTAGATTGAAAACTTTCGATGTATTAGCAGAGTCTGCGAAACAGTCCTAGCGAAAAATTCTGGTCCGCATGCTCGCACATGGATTTAATTTAGTTGATACTTCGCCGATGTATCGGTGTGCCGAATCCGTTATTCGAACTTAAAGGTAACAGTCGTCATCCTGGAAATCCTCAATACGCAGAAGCGAATTTCGCGATAGCAAACGTCGAGCTACCTGACGAGACGTTTAGAAATAAAATGATTGCCTATGTATCTTCTTTTTAGGGTATTTGGCGCTTTTTTTTTCACTAATCATGAAACACGCAATTCAAATTTGATTTGTTATTGGCTATTGTTTTTATTTTACGCAAATTTGTGGTTACTGCGTTAAAAATCTTAATCCTTAGTATATAAATGACAAGAAAGAAGGTTTTAATAACCGGAGCTAGTAGAGGACTAGGGTTAGCAATTTCAAAAGCGCTTGCAGCTGATTATACGCTTGTGTTACATGCATCTTCCGACGCAAGTTTTAAAGAGTCTATACCTGGCAGTCATATTTTGTGTGCAGACTTTTCCGATCCTCTTCAAATCGCATCTTTTTGCAAAAGATTAAAATCAGAGCATGGCGAGGATTTGTACGCAGTAATCAATAACGCTGGAATGGCTATCGATAAGTCGCTGGTTTTTCAGCCTGAGCGAGACATCGATGCAATGATCAGTGTAAATTTGAAAGCCCCGATTATGATTTCTAAGGCGGTGATGAAGATGTTCACTGTTAACAAACGAGGTGTGATCATCAATATAAGTTCTTGCGTTGGACAGAGTGGCAATGCTTTCCAGTCGGTTTATGCTGCGACTAAAGCAGGGCTAGTGTCCTTTTCCAAATCTTTGGCACGCGAAGTTGGCGTATTATGCGAGGAACATCACATTAGGATACTCAGCGTCTCTCCTGGACTGATAGAAACCGATATGTTTGCCGGGATCCCGGAAACGGAAAGAAATAAATTTCTAAAAATGATTCCGGCAAATAGACCTGGTAAGGCAGAGGAAGTGGCCGAAACGGTTGCTTTTTTATTGTCAGACAAGGCTTCGTACATCAACGGAGCAAATATTAGCATAGACGGCGGACTATTATGACAAGAAATAATCTGCTCGGGGTTCATCCTAAAGATGTTTTGCTCTTCCATGGAGACACAAAGAGGCTATTAGATGCATACCATTGGCATTCGCCCAAATTTGGAATTGTAGCAAGTTATACGCCAAAAGCCAGAGACGTAAAAGATCATTTTGGAGTTTTCAGGGGAGTAGATCAAATTGAATCATGCGTACAAGCGATAGTCGCCTCTACAAGTCGCTTTCTGGAATTTCAAAAACATGAAGCTGAACCGAAAGCACTAGCCGAAAAATTCATCCCCGTTTTTATTAGTATTGGACAGGTTTATTTTCATAGTTATCTCGAAGAGGGCGAGACTTTCATCAACATCGGGCATACCAAATTTTATAAGTTCAGGCAGATGGTATCAGACGGCAGAATTTATCGAGTACCGAAAGGTCTGAATTTGGATGAATATTTTGCAAATTTTTCCGAAAAACAGATAAAGAACTACGATCTGAGTCCCGATTTTAAATTGATATCTGAGTTTTTCGACTTAACCGGTAGAGCACTTAAAAAAGATTTTTGAGAAAAATTAAAATAAATGGAAAGAAAGGAAATTATTGACGGCCTTGTAGAGATTTTAAAAACGGTCAGAACAGTTGATCAATCTAGACTGGTTAATGTAACAGAAGAAACTGATCTTCTGAAGGATATGAGTGTGCCCTCTGCAGAATTAATCAATATCGTGGCCAAAACAGAACAAAAGTTCGGAATTGAATTTGAGGATGATGATGTCGACGATCTTGGCTCAACGGTAAAAGACGTAGTAGATTTGATCATAAGAACCAAAGCTAGAGGCTAATGACACAGCTGCCTGGTAGAAAGGTTGCAGTAGTAGGCATGGGTGGAGTTTTTCCGCACTGCGGTGATTTGGCGGAGTTTAATACGAAGTTATTCTCTAATCAAAGCCTTATCCGGGAGTGGCCAGCAGCGACAGCCTACGGTAAACAAGTTAGGTCTAGTGTGAGTGGTTACGTTACAGAAGAGGAGGTGAATATCGAAACTATTTACGCTTCGCCCGAAAGTAATTATCCTGAAACATTTATTGATAAAACTGGTAGAATACCCGATTTAAACCTATCTACGGCAGATATTGGCAGTATTTGGGCGATGCTTTCAACAGATGATGCCATTAAGATGGCAGGATGGAATACGGCTGAGGTACAATCAGAAGCTACCGGTGTGATAATAGGATCCGGTGCGCCCGGGAATAATATTTTAAGAATTGCCTGGCATTACTTTTATGAACAGGGTAGGAAAACCCGAATTGCTGGGTCTCATACGGTAGATCGTACTATGCCCTATAGGGAGGCAGCAAATGTTTCATGTTTTATTAAGAATAAGGGCGTTTGTGAAGCCGTTAGCTCGGCCTGCGCTACCGGACTTGGAAATATCGGCTATGCCTATAGGCTAATAAAATATGGAATTCAGGATCGCGTTATTGCGGGCGGCTCAGAAACAACTTCACTAGAAACATTTATTGGTTTTGATGGGATGCAGGTGCTAAGCAGAGGGTTTAGTCCCGAAGCGAGCTCCAGGCCGTTTGATATCAATAGAAATGGTTTTGTTTGTTCTTTCGGATGCGGAATTGTCGCGCTAGAAGCTTACGATCAGGCGAAAGCCAGAGGAGCCAATATTCTTGGTGTTATTGATAGCTATTTCAATAATTCTGATGGCGACGGCGATATGTTCTACCCATCATTTAACGGGCAGAAAAGAATGTGGAAAGGATT
>CANHGR010000020.1 GCA_947460875.1 Sphingobacteriaceae bacterium
AAATTTTCAGCTGCTGTAAAGATGGTGACAAATGTTTTCTTGCTCTTCATTAGAATCCCAGCGATAGCTAAGCGTTTATTTCTTAATTTTGAATATCGCCTCGCAATTTAGCTAATGCCCGGCGTATCACGTCGTCTTGAATGAAAAATTTGGAATTAACGGATAAGACCCAATTTGATCATTTTCCATCGGTTACAGTTGCAATGGCGACTTATAATGGCGGGAAATATCTTAGAGAGCAACTGGATTCAATTCTCTTGCAAACACTCAGGCCTGCAGAGATTGTCGTTTGTGATGATGCGTCAACCGATAATACTATCGATATTTTAGAAGAGTATCAGCAACGCGGTTTGCTAAAGTGCTTTTTAAGTAACAAGACTCTTGGATATATTGAGAACTTTAAAAGGGCAGTTTCCTTATGCAGCGAAGGGCATTATATAGCCATCGCAGACCAAGACGATATTTGGCTTCCTGAGAAAATCCATTCAGCGATGAAGTTGATAGTAGAAATTGAAGAAAGCAACAAGCCTGCGATGGTTTATTCAGATCTTATTTTCATCAACGAGGATAGAAAAATAATTAACGAATCTTTTCGAAATGAAATTAGTCAGGATACTTACGATTATTGCTTAGAGACGCTGCTTTTTGGTGGCTTTGTTAATGGCTGTACGATGCTAATGAATCCAAAGATGGCTTCGTATTTTTCAACGATTCCGGATTCTCGATTTGCCACTCATGATACATGGATAGCTTTAATTGCCTACACGTTTGGAACAGTTGGAGTTGTTTCTACGCCAACGATACTTTATCGGCGACACCAACAAAATGCAACTGAACTTATAAAGTTTAGCCGAAGGGGCAGATGGAAGCGTCTAATAAGAGAAGTTTTGGATATTTTTGAGGGGAGTACGTTATTTGAAAAAGAGTTGAGCGTTGTCAATCTATTTTATCGCCGGTTTCATAAAGAATTTACTGAAGGGCAATCAAGAATAATCGGTAATTTCCTTAACCTTCAGGGAAAGGGTTATATATACAAGAAAATTGCATTTAGAATTTCTTTTCGCGGGAAGTGGCGATAAACCTCAAAAAATCTAAATTACTCGGCCGTTTTACTCCTAACTAGAATAAGAAAAAGGGCATATAAAGAGCCGGTAACAAGTGCCCCGTAAATCAAGGATAACAGATAGCCGGTTCGATTCTTTTTCAAAGGCAGTTCTGGCTCGTCAACTATTTGGAATGTAGGTGTTTCTTGCATTAAAATCGTCCTGCTAACTTCTAAGTTTTTAATAATTTCAGTATATATATTCTGCAACATGAACTTATCGCGTTCTTTAAGTTCGACGCCAACATTAGCAGTTTGATAGGCTGGGTTTAGATCAAGGGTAATATTGTTTGCGGCAGAGGCTGAATAGGTTTTTTGATTTAGTAAGCGTCCAATGCTGTCTGCTCTTGCCTGGAGGCGGTTTATATTAGTACGCTGACGGCTTGTCTTAGTATCTATATAAAACCTCGTTGCTTGTTCTATTAGACGTGCTGTGAATAAGCTAGCAAGCTCCTCGTTTTTCATAGTTACAGTTGCCTGGAAGAAGCTAAGCTTTTTATCAGGCTTACTCACCACCAACTCTTCATCTTTTATGGTAATGATGATCACTTGTAATAGACTATCCTGAAGTCGCGTGTAGTTTTTATGATCAGCAGGAAAATTTATAGCATTTCCATCCGAATATTTATTTTGCCAAGGACCTTTTAGCTTTGCTGTTTCTGCATAGATGTCGGCTAGTGTCATCTTAGAACTATCCCGGTAGTGGGTCAGCAGCGTATTTTTGATCATTTTATTGCTTTTAAGCAATTGCTGGACATTGTCTCCGGCAAGTACGCCTCCCGTGCCAGACATCCCTCCGATATCAAATCCAAACTGCCCGGCAAGGCCAGACAATAATGACCCACTCGAACCTTTTCCTTCCTCTACCACAAAGGTCAGGTTTGCCGTGTAGGTCACAGGCTTTAGATAGGCATAAAGTGCGCCAATAGAGGCTCCAATCAGCCCTATAGCAATCAGTTTAAGCCGATTTTTCCATAGAAACCTAATATTGTCTTTCTGTTGATTAAATATTTCCTTGAATGAAAACTCAGATTCATAGGGGTACGATTCGCGACTCATTCTGTTTATCTATTTAGGATTGCGATCAGACCAATTAATGCTGTAACCGCAGAAGTTATTCCGGATATCTCCGCGAAACCTATTCTGACTCGCTTATTCGGATCTTTTTCGGGAACATTTACGATACTTCCGGCCTTAACAGACGGGTAGTTGCGGAAAAACAGGATGTTTCTCACAGGTTTATTTGAACCGTCGGGGTACTGAATATAAGCTCCTCTAAGTCGGGCATTTTCAATAGTGCCGCCTGCAGAGGTGACATAGTATTTAAATCGTCGTCCTTGGAAGCTAATATATTGTGGATTATTAACAGCTCCTGATACTTTGACAAACGAAATTACTCTGGGAATAAATATACTGTCTCCGGGAAGCAAAATCATGCTTTTTCTTGTTAAAGCATCTGTTGTGCCCTTAGTTAAATCCAAGTTTACTCGAACACGGTTTCGATAGACTTGTGCACTTTCTAAAGAGCCATAAGGACTAAGACCGCCTGCTCTTCTTACAAAGTCCATAGCAGTTTCATCCCTTTTCTGTACGGTGTATACTCCCGGAAATAAGACTTCGCCGGTAACGCTAATATTTCCAATTGGACGATAGTTAACAAGGCGTGGCACGTTGATATAATCCAATGCTTGCAGCACAGTTTCAGTTCCTGGCCCGGTCTCAGTCAGGTTGATCGTAAAAGTTTGGACCAATTGATTAGCCACACGATCAGAGTTGTCTTTAATGATCCTTGAGATCTCTATGTGATGACCGGCTGCTTGATCATTCAATCCACCCGCCATGGTTATAACATCGGCTAGTTTCATTCCTGATCGAAACAAAAATTGTCCGGGATTGCGGACGTTTCCATTAATCGTAACATATTGATCGGTAATAAACCTTGATCGGTCTTGAATGATGATTGAGTCTTCTCGAAGTAATGGAAAGTCCGCAACTCCTCTTATCACGTCATCCGGCTTAAACGAAATCAATTGTTTATCAAGATTTGGTAGCGTACGTTGTATGTAGCCGCGATCCAAATAAGCCTCAGGTTTTAACCCATCAGCTTTTTTTAATAATTCTGCTAAACTCAAAGCAGCTGTTAGTTCGTACGTGCCAGGACGGTTTACTGCTCCTTCCAAAAATATCCTATTTGAATATCTGTTTTGGATCGAGCCAATGTCAACGATGTCGCCGTTTCTGGGCGTAAAATCAACAAATAAGTTCGATGAAATATCTTTAACCTCCCGTTGCGAGCTATTAATCTGGTCTATTTTCGCTAGTCCGCGGTAGGCAATGTCGGTAAATCCACCAGCATAAGAAATTAGATCGCTTAGTCGGTCGTTTTCACTCAGTTCATAGATAGCTGGTCGTTTAACTTCTCCTTTAATTCCGGCACGTTTAGTATAAACTGGAATGTTAATTACATCTTGATCCTCAAGTCGGACATTCCCATCTAACAATCCTCTCTGTAGAAATGAGTAAAAATCTACTGTTCGGTAAAGCTTGTTATTGCGAATTATTTGTATAGTCCGCAAAGATCCATTGATTGTTGGACCGCCGGAGAGATATAGCGCGTTGAAGACCGTTGCTAAAGAAGATAAACTATAAGAGCCTGCAGTCTTAACTTCACCGATGAAAGTTATTTTGATTGCTCTTGTATTTCCTAATGTTACGGAAAGCTTACTTTGTCCGCCTGTCAATGCTGGATAGAAGCGACTCATTTGCCTTCTAATCAAAGATGTCGCTTGCTCTATTGTAAATCCACTAACATGAACAATGCCGGCATACGGTATTTGAAGTTTTCCTTCGGGACTAACTCTAGAATTTACACTGCTTTCATTTAGTCCCGTTAGCAGGATGATCAGTTCATCGCCTGGTCCGAGAACATAACCAAGTGGGGTAGCCACGTTAAAATCAGGGTTGAATTTGTTGTTTCCAAGGTTAAAAAAATCCATGCCATAAATAGCAAGCTCAGATGATTCTGTAGCTTTCAAAGGTTGAATTGCTACGGGTTTTTCGACGCGATTAATAGTGTCTCTGCTAAAATCGATATCCTCTTTCTTCACAACGCTTGAATTCCTTGTGCTATTTTTATTTAACCCTAGAAGGATAACACGTTGTTTGAAGGCATTTACTTCAATCGGATCCATTCCTCTCTGTTCCATCAACTTGTAGGCCTCTTGCTCAGGGATTCCAAGATCTTGTAATTTATTCCATGCGTCGGTTAGTTGGGCATCGCTTAAAAGACTGACTTTTACATTTTGAATTTGTTCAAGACTGAAGCTTTGAGCACTCACTTCTGCGACAGAAAATGTTAGTCCGAAAAATAAAATATAAAGAAGCTGTTTGATGCGCATAAAGTGATTAGTTGGTAAACAAAAGCAAATATAAAGATTTAATGATTAGTGCTTTAGTTGTTCTTTGAAACGGCCAAGCTTAGAGCCCATAAGTAATTCCGAACCTAAACTCATTGGCAATCGCAGAAGGCTGTAATATAGGGTTGATGATTCCGGCCTGTTTCATGAAAAATCCGTAAATCCGTAATTGATTGATTATTTCATATTTAATTTCAACCAAAAGTTGTTTTTGAGCGTCAATTGAGCCACTCAAGAATTTAGGTTGCGGTTCTGCATAATATTGGTCTTCTAAACTTCCACGTTCTCCCTTACGGATGTAATTAAACTTTATGCTGGTGTTTAAACGAGCTTTGGGGTTGTATTTGACCCAAGCAGTTATCCTGTCGGCATTTTGGCCAATCCAATCTCCGATGAGGTAATTTTGATTGCTATAATTTTGAGTCGGTATTAGATTCTGGTAAACAAAAGGGTTTAGTCGGGTGTATTCTACACCAAAGGTGAGGTAATTTGCAAATACATCTGTTACCGATGCCCCAATATTAAATCCAACTTGATTTCTGCTTTTTGCGGTGTTAAACGCTTCTGTTAAACGGATTTCATCTATGAAAAGATTCGCGTACAGATGTGTGTTAGGAATATTATTTCTTGAGCTTGCCTGAAAAAAGAATTGACTATTTGATCCGGTCGATATTTTATATCTGCTGGCATATTGATCATAAGCTTTAAAAAAGAGAATAGGAATGAGATAGCCAACATCAAGCCTGTCGCTGTATATAACAGACTCTCCCAGACTCAACGAAATACCTCTTAGTGGAAATAAATTGAGGCTATGGGTTGCCATATACTTTGGCACATACATTTCACGCACATCGCCATAAATATCGTTGTTTTTATAATAGGATCTTGCTGAATCAATTATACCCGACTGTAGCCATGCGTGAGCATAGTGAAACTTAAGCCATTTTGCTGGCTGGTAGTCTAAACGCAAATATGGGTAGGCAGGAGCTTTATCAGACATAATTATCCTGCCATTCTCCCCATATCCCCAAAGAATTTGATCTTTACCAAAACTCAGCGAACCATTCGGCATAGCATAGGTCACATGGCCTCGGAGTTCTGTATAATTCAGCATTTTAGAACCCGGATTAATGTTCGCAGTTCTGACAATTCCGGTTTCATTAGTGAATTGCTTTATCGTGTCAAGCAATGTGCCGTATTCAGTGATTTCTGAAAAATACGATTGAAAGGAAAGGTTTTTCCCAATATGTCCCCAAAATTGCAATCCAGAAGAGGATTTTATAATGCTTTTCCCTTTGCCTAAAAAAGTTTCCAATCCGATAACGGGATCGCCCCTTAGTAAATTATCACCGTTATTAACGGTTAAAAACCTTAGACGTTTATGCTGGTCTCTTTTTAATAAAATCGTACTATCTCTCGAAGGATTAAATTCTGAGTATTCTTTTTGGTAAAACTGAAGTTCTTCACGTTCAATTTCGGTGAGTTTTTGAATAGAATCTGCCAGATTTTGCAGCTTCTCGGCTATCGTTTTGCGACTCAGGGGAAGTATAAAATCGTCGATACTGATGTTCCCTTTCTGTGCTTGTCTGGATAAAAATGGGATCACGGTGTTGTTAGATCGCTCCCAGACAACTTGCCCAAATGATAAATCAGGAACACAAGAAATTATGATAAGAATCGAATAGACTATTCTTTTAATAAGCATTCTGGTCTCCTTTAATAGTATTAATAACTGTTTGTAAGACTATTTGGCAATCCATCCAAAAGGTCCATCGATGAATATAGTACAGGTCGTAATTAATACGCCTTTGCATCGCCCCGGGACTACTAGTTTCGCCTCTACAACCATTTACTTGGGCGAGTCCTGTAATCCCGGGTTTAACCAAGTGTCTAAGCATATATCTATCAACATGCTGAATAGAAGAAATGTTTAAAGGCGTCACATGCGGTCGTGGACCAACTACGGCCATGTCTCCCCTCAAAACATTCCAAAACTGAGGAAACTCGTCGATGCTCCATTCTCTCAGAAATTTACCTAAGGGGGTTATTCTTCGGTCAAACTTTGTTGTCTGAAGGAAAACACCATTTTCATCGGTTTCTGAGCTTCCCGTATACATTGTTCTAAATTTGTAACAGTTAATTTTTTTGTTATTTAGTCCCCATCGTTCTTGCTTAAAAAATACCGGACCTTTTGAAGTGATTTTAATTAAGACGGCGATTATTGGCATGAACCACCATCCGATAACAAGGAAAAATAGAGCTGAAAAAATAAGGTCAAAAATCCTTTTCACCAATTTGTTTGTCAGTCGATCTTGAGGTAATGATCTAAGATTAATAACGGGAAGTAACCCAATTGTGTTTATACTGATATTACTTGCGGCATATAAATACAAATCAGGAATCATTCTCACACGTTTCGCATGAAAATCACATACTTCAATAGTTGCACTTATTTGCTCATGTTTCGAATTAGGCAAGGCGATAATTACTTCATCAATTTCAGTGTTTGAAAGGACTTGGCTTAAGTCAGCAATTTTCCCTAAATATGAACACCCGTTAAGTTTCGTATCCCCATCATCTAAAAAGCCTACACATTGATATCCATAGTATTTATGCAGGTTTATTGTATCGTAAAAATCTTTTGCGGCCGGGGTGGAGCCAACAAGGATTATATTTTCAAGAAGCTTTCCACTGTAAATAAGGCTATGCAGGGATTTTCTTAAGAGATACTTGGTAAACGATATATATCCAAAAAGTACTGGAAAATAGATAATAAAAAATTTGTTGTTGAGCTGAATGTCATTTCTAAAGAAAAATAAGAATGAGCTAAATAGAATTGCAAATAAAAGTATTGTGATTAGTATATAGACTATTTCTTCAGCATATTTATTTGTTCTGAGGTCGGTGTATAGCCTTGAAACTTGAGCGGCGCTATACCATGCTAATATAGATAGAAAGGGAAATAGATAAGGCCGTACTTCAAGTAACAGCGACCCCTCGTTAACACTCAAATAAGCTGTTGTTCGGTACGCTAAAATTAAGAGCGGAATATCGATTAAATATCGAAGAGAGTTATATAGAAAATACGGCTTCGTCATCTACTTATTTCTCGCATTGTTTATTTAGTATTTTTTTCATAACTGATTGGTATTTATCAGTAATCAGATCCCAATTGTATTTTTCAGTCAGCCCTAAAGATACCTTGGCTCTCATAGAATTGACCATTTTTTCGTCATTTTCGATCTTCGTTATAGCATTTCTTACCGATAAGTCATCATGTTCGAACAACAACCCAAACTGACCATTGTCTAGCATTTCCCTATTAAAAACCGTATTTAAGGCGAGTATAGCACAATTGTTAGACATCGCTTTTAACATCGCCGGATTTGTACCGCCAAATTGATGGCCATGGAAATAAGCAAAACAACCTTGATATAAAGCCATAAGTTCTTTATTATCCTTAATATATCCCACAAAATCTAATTTTTCGCAGGCCATTTTCTTTAGATCTTCGGCATATTTGTCCGAGTAAGGTACGTCTCCGACAATGATCAGTTTCTTGTCAGTCTTCGCGCTTAAAAAGCCCCTGATGATCAAATCTGCATTATTGTCTGGTATTAGCCTTCCAACGATAAGGTAATAATTTTTTTCTTCTAGTTTAAATTTTTTCAATAAGCTTAAATCTGCCTTTGCAAATGGCGGCGCGCCGTATGCAATAACAGTTGAATCAGTTTTAAACTGCTTCAAATAAATATCTCGCATTGCATCTGCATCAGTTATGATTACATCATATAGATAACTAGCCAATCTCGCAGCTATTCTAAAGTACGATGCACCAAACCCTTTCCACTTAGGCCTGAGCCATTCCAAGCCATCAACATTGATAATTGTTTTCTTGCCCGCGAGTTTGGGAATCCAGCCCATCGGTCCGCCCGCTAGATTAAGTACCAGTATAACATCTGCCGAACTGAAAGTGGCATGTAATATGGATAGAAATGAATGAATTAATTGGTTTAGCGACTTCCGGTTTGAAGTTGGGATGTAATGAAGATAGATTCCATTAATCATTTTTGGTCGATCTTGAAATAGGTTTTTTTGACAGTAGATATGGACTTCCACGTCTTTAGGCACTAACCGTTCGCTGAGCTCTTTCGCAAAGGTTTCAAATCCGCCATAAACATAAGGGTATCCTCTTGTTCCTATAATCGCTAGTGTCATCCGCTCGCTTACAGATATCTATTCGGGGGAAACATCTTTACCTTTTCACCTTTGGCTAAATTATTGTCCGAGTATTTTTCCATAATGCCCCGCAGATTCTGCTAAACTACCTAAATAATTTTAATGAAGGAATTATGAATTTCCGTTGGAACAATCTTAGATGGAATGGTAGATTTCTAATATCTTTGATTTGTGAATACTCATACTGAAAAGCGTATTAACACGGTTCTTGGATTCCTCTCCAAAGGTTTTTAATTTTTCGGGTTCGATTAAAAATCGTTCAATTTTCTCTGCGAGGTCTGCTGGATTTTTGTTTTCGAATAGAAAGCCATTTATACAGGGGGCTATTTGTTCTGTTGTACCTCCAACATTTGATCCAATGACAGGTAAGCCTACACTCATTGCTTCCATTACCACGCCGCCAAAAGGTTCAGGTTCGCCCGAAGGCAGGACAAATAAATCAAATAGCCTATAATAAGGTAGGACATCATTTACGTGCCCCAAAAAATGTACACGACCGACAAGGTTGAATTGTTCGATAGATTTTTCTAAAACTTGTCGTTGTTCCTCATAGCCTGGAACAAAATCTCCCACTAAGACAATCTGGATGTTTTTTTCTATACGTTTAGTCAATAATCCTACTGCCTCTATTAGATACTCTTGTCCTTTGCGGACTAACCTTATTCGAGATGTACAGCCAATAACTAGATCTGCGTCACGAAGTTGCCAAGCGATTTGCTGGTTAAGATTAGGCAGCTCTATTGCTTCGGGAATTAAAAAGCCATTATAGATGGTTACGATCTTTTCCGACTTTTTAAATTGTTTAGACATTGTATCAGAAACGCAAATTATTTTATCTGAAAGGGCGGTCATATAAAATGAATATAAAGGCCAAAATTTGCGAAAGTCGCCAAACCATTCTCTAATATGCCAGAAATGTTTTTTGCCTGTCAATTTTGCAGCGAGTGCCCCTCCTGGTACTACACCTGAGTTCGTATGTATAACATCAATTTTTAGTTTGCGGATGATTGAGCTGATGTAGCTGACATTCCTAATAAATTGAATGACCGTGGAGCTGAAGTAGCGTAGCTTGAATGATTTTCGGGTGAAGATATATAAAGAATGATCCGTTAAGATTGATGTAGTCGGGAGAATCTGAGAAAGCCTTTCGTAAATTGTTCCTTTTTCAGGGATGAGAACAAACACTTCATGTTCTGCCTCTTTTAGTATTACTGCTAGCTTTAACAATGAGCGACTTGCGCCATAAAGGTCGCCGCTATGACCAATTAACAATATCCTTTTCTTCATCGTTTAAATCCAAATTTTTCGCAGTGTTGACGATACCATTCCAAAAAGCAAAAGAGATTCCAAATGAGTCGATCTTTGGCCGTTGGGGCGCCATTTTTAAATTTTTCCCATTCTTTTTTTACAGCTTGTTCATTTATATAAGGGTTTTGGTTCAAATTTTCATCGGAAAACAGATAGGAAGAAATTTCGCTTAAATTACTACTCATCCACTTTACTTTTGGTGTTTCGAAACCCTGTTTTGGGCGGTTAGCAATAATTTCTGAAATTGATGAAGGGAGCTTTACTTTTAAAAGCCTACGCAAATAATTCTTTGATTGAAAAAGAGTGTCATTGAAATGCCCCGAGGATTCGAGCACCCTTTCAACGAGTTTGTGGTCTAAAAATGGGGTCCGTGCTTCAACACTACTTGCCATCATCATTCGGTCGGTTTTTACTAGCAGATCGTCAGGCAACCAAGTAATCAGATCGAGCATCAGGCTCGATTCGAGTTTGCCAGCATGTTGTCTAAAATTGTTCAGGAGGTCATTGAATTGGATTTCAAAGCTCTCTTTTTTTTCGCTCTCGTCGAGTTTTACATATTGGTTGGCCATGGAAGGGCTGAGAATTGCTGACCACCGGGATGTGCCAGGACTTAAGGTGAAGCTATTTAGCTTAGTGAGCGTGTTTTTAAATTTTTCAAGATTCCTATTCCCTGATTCAGGCAACAAGTCCAATAGCGCCTCCGCAGCTCTGAACGGGAAATCGCCTATTCTATGGTAATGCTTTTCATAGTTATAATGTTGATACCCATGAAAGAGTTCATCGGCCCCCTCTCCCGACAAAACGACCTTTACATGTTGGCCAATCGACTTTGATATCAGGTAAGTTGGTACAATGGCAGCGTCTCCCAAAGGTTGATCGCCATGAAAAATGGCTTGGGTAAAATCTTCCTGGTTTACATCTTGGAAGTTCAGCGTTGTGAGCTCCATGCCGAGCGCGTTTGCAACCTTGCCTGCATAAATGGACTCATCGAGATGCTGGTCTGTGAATGAAACGTTGAATGCTCGAACTTTTTTGCTTGCCAATTCTTCCATGTAAGAAGCTAGCAATGACGAGTCTATGCCACCACTTAGTAAAAGGCCAACATCCACATTCGCAATTAGCCTATACTTGATACTGGTTTTAATCAATGAATCAATTTCTTCTAGATCGGGTATTTTTTGACTCTTTCCAACATAATCGAAAGCACTCCAATAATTTTTTGAGGATGTCTTTCTCGTATTCAGATCATAGATTCTTACTTCGGCTGGGTTTACCTGCTTGACTTTTCTATATATAGTTTCCGGACCAGGAATATACTGAAGCGATATAAAATTCTTCAGGGCAATGGGGTTTATATCGAGTGGGATATCAAAGGCATGGAGAAACTTTATTTCGGATGAAAACGCGATGAGGTCTTCATCTTCGTAAATAAATAAAGGCTTTTTCCCCAGCCTATCCCTAGCAAAGAGGATCTTTTTTTGAGTTCGATCATAGATCACAAGCGCGAACATCCCTCTAAATTCCTTGCAAAATTCATCGCCAAAATGGCGATAAGCAACAACTAAAACTTCGGTATCCGTTTCCGTTTTAAAGGTGTATCCAAATGAAATTAATTTCGATTTTAGTTCCTGATAGTTATAGATTTCGCCGTTAAATACTACAATACAATCGCTGCCATTGTAGTGAAACGGTTGATTCCCATTTTCCGACAGATCAATAATAGAAAGGCGCCTATGTCCAAAGCAGGTTTGATTATCGAACCAAACTCCTTTGTTATCTGGACCGCGATAAGCCATTTTTTCTAATGCCAAATCTATCGCCGCCGCGTACATCTGTCCCGTTTGGGATGTTTTTTTAGATATCGCCCCGATCAGCCCGCACATGATAAATTAGAGTTCATCGCTTTGAAACTATCTTATCTCCGGTGTTTGATAAGCTTTGCAGGTACTCCACCTACAATACTGTATGGGAGTACGTCTTTTGTTACTACACTTCCAGCTGCAATAACAGAGCCTCTTCCTATTGTAACGCCAGCAAGAATCACCGTGTTGGCAGCAATCCAACAGTCATCTTCAATTTTTACGAATTCTCTTCTCACGCCCTGCTCTTTAATCGTTAATTCTGGGTGGTCAAAAAGGTGGTTTTCTGCGTAGATACTAACTCTTGGCGACATCATCACATTTTCTCCAATTTCGATGTAACCAGAGCAGCCAATGTAAGAGTATGGGCCGATACTCGAGTTGTTCCCAATTTTGAGCCCTTCTCCAATTGCAGAGCCATAAATATTTGTTGGCCTTATGATCGCGTACTTCCCAATTGTGACACGATCACCGATCACGATGCCCCGAGAGGTCATGCAGTTTACTTCTGCATAATCTTCTACGATAAAATCTCTTCCGGCAGTAAGGTGCCTGGCATATCGAATCGAAGCCCCCTTGCCTACCATTACCCATCCTTTTGCAGATTTGAAAAATAGGCGCTGAAAAGTGCCTCGAATAAAAAAGAATGAAAGTCGGAAAAGCGTGGAAAGGATATCTCGGCCTGCCCAATCAGTTGGAAATCTATTGATTATATAGTTGTATCTGTGAAGGAAGGATGTTTCTGAGGCCATAATAATAGTCAAAGCTATATATTTTAAAGAGCTTATTCTATTGTCAGAGGGTTCCGACAATTAAAGGTTGAATTTATAAATACGATTTTGCAGTATTTAATGCTGAATTACTCAATTCCGCTTCGATCATATTTTCAATGATATGAGTCAAGCCCAACTGCGCTTTCCATTTAAGCTCGGCATTTGCTTTAGAAGGATCTCCTCGCCCGATTTGCAAATCGGTGGGGCGCCTAAGCACTTCGTCAATTTCAACATGTTCTTCCCAATGAAGATTTAGTGCTTTAAATGACATTGAAATAAATTCTTTCAGTGTATGGCTAGTTCCAGTGGCAATGATATAATCTTTGGGTTCATCTCGTTGCATCATCAACCACATTGCCTCTACGTAGTCCGGTGCCCATCCCCAGTCGCGCTCAATATTAATATTTCCAAGACTTAGCTTCTTTGCTTTGTTTAGGTGTATTTTGCAAGCAGTAGTGATTATCTTTTTTGTAACGAAATGATCCGGACGCAGAGGCGACTCATGATTAAATAAAATACCGGTGCATGCGAAAAGATTGTAGGCTTCTCTATAGTTATCAATCTGCCAAAAAGCAGTCGCCTTTGCAATTGCATAGGGACTTCTAGGATGGAAAATAGTACTTTCATTCGCCGGAGTGACAGTATCTCCAAAACATTCGCTGGACCCTGCGTTATATAGTTTGATAGGAAGATTGCTAAATTTAATCGCCTCAAGCAAATTTAAAGTGCCCGTGCTAATACTGTCATGGGTTTCATGTGGTTGCTCGAATGATAATCGTACTGAACTTTGGCCAGCTAAATTATAGATTTCGTCTGGTTTGATTTTATTAATACACTCAAGAGTGTTTCCAAATTCTGTAATATTTAAAGATATCAGATTTACGTCATTCTTAATTCCTAGTTCTGTTAAATTACTAAAAAGAGAATTTTGAGCATCCCTCGACGCTCCGTAAACGATATAATCCCTGTCCAGTAAAAATTTTGCCAGGTATGAACCATCTTGTCCTGACACTCCACAAATTAAAGCTTTCTTCAAAGTGATACGTTTTTATTTGATGTTTTTATTATCCAACATCATAACAAGAGCTTAATTGATATAAAGGTGCTAATTTTTCTTGACAGCGCGCTTAAAAACTTCAACTAATTCTGCTGCATTCTTTTCCCAGGTGAACAATTTTAGTCGCTCATTGCCTTTTTTGATAAGGTTTTCCCGTAGATCTGGATGATCAATTAGTAATTTCATCTTTAGAAATATATCATTTGTGTCAAGGGGGTCAAAACACAAAACCGAGTCTCCGCCTACTTCCGGCAAGCATGTATTGTCGGCGACAAGCACCGGTAATTGATGATAGAATGCTTCAAGTACCGGTAAACCAAATCCTTCGTATAGAGAGGGGAATACATACATCGAAGCGTATTTATAAAAATAAGCTAGCTCATCATCACTGGCATATCCAGACATCATTACAAAATCTTCCAAGTTTTCACGTTGAATAGCTGCTAGTAACTCCGTAGATCCATCCATTTCATCTTTTGAACTTCGCTGTCCTACAAACACGAGGGAGTAACCTGTAAATCCTTCGTTGCGAAGTAATTTAAAAGCTTCTACCAGTCTTACTAGGTTTTTCCTTTTTTCCAACACTCCAACATGCAAGATAAATTTTGATGTGGGCGTCTTGAACGAAGGTATAAAATCAGGGTCTGTTTTTTTAGCTGCTGTTTTTTTTGGTGCAAGGTGAATTGGAATAATCTTATCAGGATCAATTCCAGTAAAATGGGCAAGCCGGGTTTTGGAATATTCCGATAAGGTGATGATGTATGGAGCTCTTTTCGCCGCATTCACACCCAATGTCTGGAACATTTTCAGCCATAAAGGATTGCATTGTTCGGGGTACTCGTAAAAGAAAGCATCGTAAAACATCGGTATCGGCTTATAACCCAAATGGATATAAGGCACAAAATAATCGGTACAGAAAAGCAAGTCGCAGTGATGAGCATAAGCCTTTATTGGAAGTGCCAGCTGCTTCCAGAAAAAAAAACGCACATGTTCTATTAATTTAAGAAATTTATTTGAACCTGTATAAACCGGTATGGACGTATCAAAAAACTTAATTTCGCAACCATGGTCATCACTCTTAAACTCATTAAGTATTTCTTCAAGATAGGTTTTAGCACCAGTTTTAGCAATTTTTAGATCACGGATATCAATACCTATAATAAGAGACTTATTCATAAAATTGCATTTATTATAGAGATGCCAAATATAAAGTATTAAAACGTTAATATGTTTTAACTCGTATTTTCGGGCAGATTTCTGTTCTAGCATGCTGATAAGCACTCCAGCCGAAACAAACTAATTACAGAGACGTGAACAGATGACTCAAGCCCGGAAGTGAGTTGGAGATTGATAATAAATCTCCTGATGAAGAGTAAACAAATTGTCCAACTAAACAACAACGGCAATATTCAAAGAAGACGGCCGAAGGAATATAGAAATCGGATTTTACAGCTTTTGTGATACCCGAGGACGTTAAAATCGAATTGCACAAAGTGCTATTTACTATCATTGTACTGCTTTCCAATAAGCTTCATGTTCAGTGAAACTATAGCATTCAGTATAGGTACTTAGTTATAAAAGATAAAATGAGTAAATTTTAAGGAAGTAGATGGTTAATATTCTCCTTTCTCATAATCATATGTACAAAAACTCCTGATAGGAACCAGTTTATATAGGTTATGTATGAAAAAGAATCTAGGCTTGCCGTAAAAAGAGGCAGGGTAATTCCAACTTTTAGTAGAAATATGCATAAAGCTACCATCCTTTCTTTGCCCTCAAGATGCGGGAACCATTTGTAGGAGTAAGAAATTATCGCGAAATGGATAAATATGTAAAGCAAGACAGCGACAACACCCACCTGTACACCAAGAACAATAAACTGGTTTTCTCCCCCAATTGTAGATCCCAAGCTAGTTGCTACTCGTCCTGACATGCCGAGCCCGAGCCCAAAAGGGTTGCTGATAATCGCTGTCATGCCTTCAATCCATGCGATTAAGTGCCCCAATGCTGACGCTTCCTGTAACGTGATTGTTGATATTAGATAGTCATACAGATCTGTATTTTCCAGGAGAATGCCAATATATATAAAGCCCAATGCAATAAGTGCATGGGAGGTGTGCAAAACGTACTTTTTGCGAGTTATTAATGCATAAACATATATAATTAAACAGAAACTCACCGTTGATGATCTGGAGAGGGTGAAAAATAAAGAAACAAAAGATGCTGCTAAGGCTATTATGCCAAGCCTGGTGGGATTAAAAGCATTATTTTTCTTTGTGAATAATGCAACGATGACACAAATTGAAAGTAATGTAGCTGAAGCATGTTCCAGCGGGTCAGAGAAATAACTGGCAAATCGCTTTAGCCCATCTGCGTCTCGTTGAAAGGTCCATGTCAAACCATAATCTCCTTCTTTCTCTTGCCCGAAAAAATCAAATACATAATCAGAATATCCAGTTAATGATTGAAAGTGCTGGTCAGATGTGGCCTCGTAAATAGCTAGTATTGCCGCTGAAATTGCCACAATCAAGATGAAATGGAAATACTTACTTATCTGTAATGTGCGAGGATCTGTCAGACGGCCAGCAAAATAAATCAATGTAAAAAACGAAGTGTTTTTAAAGGCTAACAGCCGTTCTGTGAAGCCGAAATCTCCCAACGGAAGAAAAACATAAAAGCCTGTATACAGGAGATATCCTGCTACGCAATAATCAATGACGTGAAATCGAATCTTTTCTTTTAGGCCCCAAAGTACAACTGCCAGCATCGCAAGGATTATTATTTCCTTAAAAGGTTGAAATACAAATATGAGTGACTGATACCCCGTCTCATTAAGAATCGAAAGTGTGGTAATGTAGATTGGCAATCCAAAGATTATGAATAACAATCCGCCCTGAGGATTTTTATTAAAAATATCCTTTATTGCTTTTAAGAAAGCTGAAAAATAAAGAAGCGGAAATACAAACATGCGAGATCGGAGTAAAAAAATGGTTTCTGATTTTCCGGTATAAAAATACATTAAATCATTAGTTTGACCGGAATATTTGTCGAAAGCATTTGTTTTGACTCTCACCTTCCCGCGCAGTTTTTATTGATTAATTCTTTGAGATTAGATTTTGCTGACTAGTCAGGCTCCGCTGTAAGAGGATATACATTAATTATATCTATTTTTAAAAATTTAAATAAGGATTAAGTTTGAACATGCAAACACAGAAATCTACACGATGAAAACAAAATCCAAAAAAAAAAATAAATTAAAACATTTTCTCGGAGCTCTTTTGATTTTTAGTGTATCCGTAATTATAGGTTTATTAATCGGGGAGTTGATTGTTAGGCTAATGTTTAAAAAAGAGATGTTATTGTATCCGCGATACCATACCGATGCTACATATGGAGACTATAGGATTAGACGGATTAGACCTAATATGACCTTCACGCACACAAGTTTTGAAGGCACGTTTCATTTTAAAACCAACAATAAAGGATTTAGAAGTGATAAGGATATTAATTACAAAAAAGAATCGGGAGAAATTAGGGTTATCGCTTTAGGTGATTCGCATACGCAGGGCTATGATGTAGACCAGCAAGAAACCTTTTCAAGTGTTGCTGAAAACATGTTAGAAAAGAATGGTTTAGAAAGCACTGTTATCAATGCTGGTGTTTCAGGGTTTAGCACTGCAGAAGAATTAGTCTTTTTGGAAAACGAAGGCTATAAATATAAACCAGATTATGTAGTGTTGGCTTTATTCGCAAATGATTATCAAGATAATATTAGAAGTGATTTGTTTGAACTCAGGAATGACACCATTGTTGTTAAAAATCGTGAATATATCCCAGGTGTTAGCATTCAGAACAAACTCTATAAATTTGGAATATTCAGATGGTTAGGAGAAAAGTCGTACTTGTACGCCTATGCGTTTAATACTGTGTGGGACTTAGTTAAAAAATGGAATCAACAAGCAGCTTCAGTTAAGGATACTGAATTTGCTATTGCAGTTAATGCAAATACCAAATATTCTGAAGAACTTATGAAAAAGTTGATAGGCCGTTTCCATGATTACTGTGAAGCACAGGGAATTAAATTAATTATTCTTGATATTCCCCAGCTAGATCCTAAAGACTCTGTCGCACCCTCAATTCCAAAACATTTGGTATCGCATGTAAAGAAAAACTGCGACACATTGTTTAATTATGACAATATGATCAAAGATTACAGCAAGGTGTCTTTAATTCACGTTAAACATGGAAGCAGACATATTTCAGCAGAAACTCATAAGATGATGGGGCAAAAGATCAGTGAATACATTTTATCAAATCTCAAGGCGGTAAATTGAGTTGCTTGAGTTGTTTCTAAAATTATTAATCTAGAAAACCGCCTAATGATAATACTTGGCATTTCCGCATTCTATCATGACTCCGCAGCTGCTATTATAGAGAATGGAGAAGTAATTGCGGCCGCACAGGAAGAACGCTTTACCCGCAAAAAACATGACCCGGATTTTCCGGTAAATGCAGCCCGTTTTTGTCTTGAATATGCAGGTCGTTCAATTAATGAGGTGGATGCAGTAGTTTTTTATGATAAGCCTTTATTAAAATTTGAGCGATTGTTAGAAACCTACTATGCTTATGCGCCAAAAGGATTGAAATCATTCATGATTTCAATGCCCGTGTGGCTAAAGGAGAAGTTATTTCTGAAAAAACTGATTTGGGAGGCATTGGATACCATTGAAAAAGTTGATAGAAAAAAGGTAAAACTTCTGTTTCCTGAACATCATTTATCTCATGCTGCAAGCGCGTTTTATCCATCATCATATGAGCGGGCCGCTATCCTGACAATTGATGGTGTAGGCGAATGGGCTACTGCTTCTATTTGTCTTGGAGAAGGTAATAAGATCACGATTTTAAGGCAGCTGGACTTTCCTCATTCGCTGGGATTGCTATATTCTGCTTTTACTTATTTCTGCGGTTTTAAAGTGAATTCAGGAGAATATAAGTTAATGGGACTTGCACCTTATGGCAACCATAACTCTGAACAGGTAAAGCGCTTTGTAACTATTATCAAAACCAATCTTGTGGAACTGAAAGAAGATGGTTCAATTTTTCTTAATCAGGATTATTTCAATTATGCAACAGGATTAAGAATGGTGAACGATGACAAATGGAAACAACTGTTCGGATTTTCGCGTCGCAGTTCAGAATCTCTGCTTGAGCAACATCATTGCGATCTTGCATTGGCAATTCAGCAAGTAACTGAAGAAGTGGTGCTTAACCTTGGCAAAGAAGCAAAAAAGCTAACAAATGCTGATTACCTGTGTATGGCGGGTGGCGTAGCACTTAATTGTGTCGCAAATGGCAAGCTTGATGATGCTAAAATTTTCAAACAGATCTTTATTACCCCCGCAGCCGGCGATGCAGGTGGAGCTTTAGGAGCAGCATACGCTGCAAATTATATTTATTATGGCAATGAAAGAAAGGTTGACCCTACAAGGCTTGATGGTTTAAAGGGATCTTATCTGGGTACTGAGCACTCTGATATGGAGATATTTACGGTCGCAAAAAAATATCGTGCCCCATACCAGCAATTTGAAACGGAAGATGCCCTCGTGGAAAAGGCTGCCGCATTGATTGCTGATGGTAACATAATTGGCTGGCACCAGGGGCGAATGGAATTTGGTCCCAGAGCTTTGGGGGCACGAAGTATTATTGCAGACGCCCGGAATCCGGAAATGCAGAAAAAATTGAATCTGAAAATTAAATACCGCGAAGGTTTCCGCCCGTTTGCGCCTGTAGTACCAATCGAAGATGTTAGCGAGTATTTTGAACACGATGATATTTCGCCTTACATGTTGCTTGTTAAACAGGTTAAAGAAAACAGACGAATCCCTTACCCTTCAGATTTCACCGCGAAGGAATTGCTTGATAAATTATATTTTCTAAGAAGTGATATTCCTTCAATCACTCACATAGATTATTCCGCACGACTTCAAACGGTTCATAAAGAAACAAATTTGAAATTTTGGAAACTGCTGAATGCATTTAAAAAGATAACCGGTTATTCTGTTATGGTTAATACAAGCTTTAATGTTCGCGGCGAGCCGATTGTTAATACTCCTGAAGATTCATACCGTTGCTTTATGCGGACAGATATGGATTACCTTATAGCGGGCAATTTCATTTTCGATAAAAAGCTCCAACCCGAATGGAAGGAAGAAGATGACTGGCGAGACGAGTTCTCCTTAGACTAACAAAAAATTATCACTCTTAAAAAATAATAATATGGATTTTATTAAAGATATATGGGCTTTCATGAAAGCTAGGAAAAAATGGTGGTTAGCGCCGTTGATCTTTATACTATTAATGATTGGAATTTTAATTGTGCTGGGTGGAAGTTCGGCAATTGCACCATTTATTTACACCTTGTTTTAATCGTATGAACAGGGTAAAACATTTAGAAACGATTTTGGTATTGGTTTTAGCGCTGGGGGTATTTTTCTGGTTATCTCATAAAACATACCTGCTGCTTGCTGCCGGTATTTTCGCATTCATAGGAATATTCATTCCTTTTATTGCAGATAAAATACACTTGGCCTGGATGAAACTTGCTCACATAATGGGTTATGTTATGAGTAAGGTTTTACTTACCCTTGTATACGTCGTAGTATTGTTGCCGCTTGCATTTCTATCAAGAATATTTGGCAACAAGAATGGGATACTTCTTAAGCCGGGCGCTCAAAGTTATTTTAAAGATAGAAACTATACCTATACAAAGGAAAGTATGGAGAATGTGTGGTGAAGCTGGTTTATAAATTTCAGATTGCATAAACCGAGGTTTTACTTATTACGTGGCGAGGAATCAAAATCTAGAGATTTTTGCTTGCATTTGATTTCTTTTATTAACCAAAAATATAATTTAATTCGTTTTATAAATGCCTGAAACAAGGCTTACTGCCCTCAAGCCAAAAATTTTCTTCTGTTTCGATCAATATGAAAGCTCTTTCCTCTGCTCGCAAATTTCTTTAAAAAATGATTAAAAAAAATATCATCATAGCGGCTCTGGCTAGAGATTGCGAGGATTCATTGAGAGCTAATATTCCCTTAATTGAAAAATTAAGGGCGCATTTGTTATGGTCGCAAGTTGTTGTTGTCGAGAATGACAGTGTTGATGGAACAAAAGTCCTCTTAGATGAATGGAAGAAGAATTATAAAAACGTTACAATAATTTCTACTGACTGCGGAACCAAAACTATTCCCAATAAAGGCGATGTGCCAGGCGATCCATGGACCAGTTATCAGCGCATCGATAAGATGGTTTCATTTAGAAACTCTTACCTGGACTATATCAAGGAACTAGATCACCCGGTAGACTTGGTTATTATAATAGATATTGACGTAATGCGAATTTCTTTATCGGGCTTGATCGATGTCATAAATTCTTTTGATGAGAAGACCGGAGCTATCTTTTCAAACGGCAAGAGTATAATGAAAATACCGTTCGGATTATCAGAAATTTATTATGACACATTTGCAGTGTGGGAATATCCGTTAGAAAATGAATTCAGTCATTCGCCAGCATCCCAGGCCGCAACTTTTAAATCCATCAACAAAAATCTCCGAAAAGCACCCTTCTACAGAGTCATTTCCGCCTTTGGCGGTGTTGGAGTGTACAATTATGATGCAATAAAGGATCTTCATTATAAAACTGTAATGAATCCCCTGAATCCGCTAGAAGCAATTTGTGAACACATTCCCTTTAATCAAGAAATTATTAAACGAGGATTTAACAACTTTATAGCGAGAGATTTTCAAGTAATTTATCAAAGACACAACTGGATTCTGATATTAAAGCTGGTATTGCCTATAAAAATATTTAATTTTTTACAGCCCATTATTCTGAAAATGAAAAAGTGATTCTTTGTTGTAAGACGTTGTTGCATCGCTAATACATTCCTTCCGACCAGAAGCGGATATTGAGCATAGTTTTCGAATTTTAGACTTAGCTTTCTGAGGAATACCGGAATCCGCGATACGAAGCAAGCAATTCTTTGTCACTCAGCAAATAATCTTTTTCCTTTCTTCCAAGAAAATAAAAGCCGCTGGCCGCATCTATTGTGCCTTTGCTTTTATTTAGGATGATATCGAAATATTTAATCCAAAAGAACAAAAAAGTTCCACCATAACTCAAAATTCGATCTATCTTCTTGCTAGTTGCGAAACTTGTTAGAAAATATTTTAAAGACCAAACTAGGGATGAGCCTGCGCCTGCAACCACACCGCTCTGGATTTCTCTAAAATTTCTAAACATCCGCCGATGGCCCAAGTGCGTGAATCTGAGGAAATCGTATTTTCCTCCATGGACTTGCTGCATGAATGGAGTTTCAGCGTAAATGAGTCCACTGTCCTTCAAGACGCGCTGCATCTCTCTCACGCATAGAAATGGGTCGAGTACATGTTCCAGCACTGCCTGGGCGATAATCAGGTCGAAACTCTCATTTTTAAACGGAATTTCGTGTGCATCGCAAATAACGGTAGTGTTTGGTCCATAGGATACATCCGTCTCCACAATGAGATCACTTTCGTCTAATATTTCTTTCAAATGTTTGATGCCGACACCATCTACACTTCCCCCTAGAATTAAAATTCGAATTGGTTTCTGTGTTTTTAGTAACGAAGCAATGTGGAGATAGTTTTTTTCACTTACATTGTTATACGTAATGTCAGGCTGTATTTTTTTAAGAAATCGGGTAATGCCACTGTTATAGGTTTTGAAGAATATATCGTCTTCACGCTCAAAATCTTTTTGATCGAACAGTTCATTTGCCGGGTTGATGAAAACAGGGATATTATTAAAAACAGGGTATGTCGCCTTGCATGTTTCGTTCGTACAACTGTAAATTTCGGCTGCTTTTTCTAATGGATTTTTACACGCTGGACATCTAATTAGTTGCGATAATATGTTTCTGTCCATTTGTTTTTACTAAGATAAAATGAGTTGGGAACGATCGAATAAGCTTTAAAGTTTTTAGCACAAGAATGATTACGATGCAATTGTTTTCGTCGCCCTCGTAACAGCGAGCCTCTCAACTGCTTTCACAATGCTTGAACTATCATATCCACATTCTGCCCAAAGTTGGGGCTGTTCTCCATGTTCGACGATTCGGTCGGGAATGCCCAGACGTACGAGTCTCGCAGAATAGTGATGGTCGCTCATAAATTCGATAATTGCACTACCCATTCCCCCCTGCAGACAGCCGTCCTCAACGGTTATGATCTTATTGAACTTGGTGAATACTTCATGCAGTAAGATTTCATCAAGCGGCTTTACAAATCGCATGTCATAGTGGGCTGGATGAATGCCTTCTGCGTTTAGCACAGCACAGGCTTTAATAGCTTCGTTCCCAATGGTTCCAATGCTTAGGATTGCCACTTCTTCTCCATCGCATATTTTTCGTCCCTTGCCTACCGGGATGGCTTTCATCGGGCGATTCCAATTGGGCATTACTCCGTTTCCCCGAGGATAGCGTATACTAAACGGACCCATGTTATCCTGTTGAGCCGTAAACATCAGGTTGCGAAGTTCTTCTTCATTCATCGGAGCAGAAACAACCATATTTGGAATACAACGCATATATGCCAAATCATATGCACCATGATGTGTTGGTCCGTCAGTACCGGCTATACCGGCACGGTCTAGACAAAAAACAACATTCAGTCTCTGAAGAGCTACGTCATGAATAACCTGATCATAAGCCCTTTGCATAAATGTTGAATAAATATTACAAAAGGGAATCATTCCCTGAGTTGCCAATCCAGCAGAAAATGTCACTGCATGTTGTTCTGCGATGCCGACGTCGAATGCCCGAGTTGGCATGGCCTTCATCATGATATTAAGAGAGCTCCCGGAAGGCATGGCAGGAGTTACGCCCATAATTTTTGAATTCTTTTCCGCAAGTTCAACAATAGTATGTCCGAAAACATCTTGATATCTGGGCGCTTGAGGCTTATCCGGAATATTTTTTTTGATCTCTCCAGTGATCTTATCAAACAGGCCTGGTGCATGCCATTTAGTCTGATCCTGCTCAGCCAAAGCATAGCCTTTGCCTTTAACCGTGATGCAGTGCAGCAACTTTGGCCCCGGGATATCTCGTAGATCGTTTAAGATCTTGACTAAATGTTTTACGTCATGGCCGTCTATCGGACCGAAATAACGGAACTTAAATGCCTCAAAAAAGTTGCTTTTATGTAAAAGGGAGCCCTTAATACTTTTCTCGATTTTCTTAACGACTTCATGTGCATTTGGTCCTAGTGCAGAAATTTTCTCTAATACATAGGAAATATCATCACGAAAACGATTGTAAGGTTTAGAAGTTGTTATATCAGTTAAATACTCTTTTAAAGCCCCAACGTTAGGGTCGATAGACATGCAATTATCATTCAGAATGACAAGAAGATTAGAGTTCTCTATACCAGCGTGATTCAACGCCTCGAATGCCATTCCTGCGGTCATTGCACCGTCGCCGATTACGGCTACGTGTTGACGGTCTGTCTCTCCTTTACATTGTGAAGCAACCGCCATTCCCAATGCTGCAGAAATAGAGGTCGAAGAATGACCTACTCCAAAAGTATCGTATTCGCTCTCGGAACGTTTTGGAAATCCACTTATGCCTTTGTAAATCCGATTAGTATGAAAAGTATCTCGTCTGCCGGTTAGTATTTTGTGGCCGTAGGCTTGATGCCCAACATCCCATACCAGCTGATCGTATGGGGTATTCAGAACATAGTGCAAGGCCACAGTAAGCTCAACAACGCCAAGACTGGCACCAAAATGCCCTCCATTTACAGATACTATATCAATTATATACTGTCGGAGCTCTTTACATAGCTTTTCCAGCTCGGTTTTCTTAAGTTTTTTTAGATCGGATGGGTAATTTATTTGTTCTAGCAATGCTCCCGCCTTAACTTCCATGGTGGTCAGGTATAAAATATTTACAAATTAAAACATTTACTTTAATAGATACGAGTATAATCATCAGAAGATTTGGCGCGCAGAGCTGGTCTAGTAAGAAAGTAAGAAAGCTTTTTTGTCAAATTCGTTAAATGCTATCTTTCCGTAAATTTTTCGTTTAACCTTTTATTACTTTATAAAGGGAATAATTATAAATTAAATTAATTTTGGAACATTGATACAGCGAGAAAGTTTTGAAATAAGTTTGCCTCAGTTTGAAGGGCCGTTTGATCTGCTTTTGTTTTTTATTGAACGGGATGAATTGGATATTCATGATATCGCTGTAGCAAAGATCACAGGCGATTTTCTTGATTATATTCATCATATGCACACTCTAAACATTGAGCTTGCGAGTGAGTTTATAGTGGTCGCGGCAACGTTGATGCGTATAAAAGCGAAGATGTTGCTGCCTCGTATGGAGCTTAACGATGAAGGTACTGAGTTGGATCTGAAAAAGGACCTTATTCAGAAGTTAATCGAGTATAAGAGATTTAAAATTGTTTCTGAAGATCTTTTGATTCTAGAAGAAGAACGGTTTAAACAAGAAAAACGAGGAAACATATTGCTTGACATCGGGCAAGTAACAGTCGACAGTGAGCCGGGAGAAGACTTGCATTCGATCGATCTTTACAAGCTGATGCTCCTGTATGAACGTTCAATGGAGAAATATAAGCAGCGTCATGCAGCGGTGAAACATACAGTAACCCAGTATCCTTACACCATTGAAGAACAGAAGAAAGTTTTGGGTGAGTTATTGAAAATTAATCAACAGTTAGATTTTCAACAGATAGCGCGGCATTCTGAAGGCAGGATTCATTTTGTATTTAATTTTTTGGCGCTACTGGAAATGCTTCAACAACATCTTATTTCGATTCAGTTGGGACTAGGATATAATAATTTTAGCGTTTCGGCTTCAAAAAACTTGTCAGGCAGTTAAAAACACATTATTTAGCATATAGATTTATATAAAATACCAATGAAGAGAGATAAAATTATATTTAAATTGATCGATGAAGAGCAAGAACGTCAGGAAACCGGCATTGAACTTATTGCATCCGAGAATTTTGTAAGTAAACAAGTAATGGAAGCTGCCGG
>CANHGR010000021.1 GCA_947460875.1 Sphingobacteriaceae bacterium
CCTTTCTTTCCGGCATCTTCGTTATTATACTCTCCTCGGGTATAGGAGATAATTGCGTTGGTTCCCCGTTCAATACCTGCATAATAATCACCGCTTTTAAACTCTGGCGTAATTTCGTTCTCAATTATCCTTCGTGAGATAGCATCCGGCAAGGCGCCTTCTACTCCATAGCCGGTTTGAATTGTAACCTTACGGTCATCTAGAGCAACAAGTAGAACGACACCATTGTTTTTCTTATCTCGCCCTACTCCCCAAGCTTCAGCTAACCGAACAGCATAATCTGCAACATCGTATCCTTCTAGAGATTTAATAATGACAACGGCAATTTGATTGGAAGTGGAATCATCAAAAGCGACCAGCTTTTGTTCAAGCACTGCTACCTGTTCTGCCGAGAGAGTGCTGGTGTAATCGTTTACAAGCCTGTTGGGCCGCGAAGGAAAGGTTTGCGCAATCGCACCATACATGGTGAGCAATAAAACGCTACTTATTAAAATGGTTCTTTTTAATTGCACCGAGGGAAAGTTTAGTTTTGAACGATTAATGACCATCTTCAAACGTAATGTCATCTGATAATTCATTTTTATCGCCTACGGCGCAAGGAAAATAATGTCTCAATTCCTCGCCGGCAAGGCGAATTCCGGTGATAACGCCTTCAGCGAGCATACCTTCTTTGAAATGGCCAAGCATTGCGTCTTTTGTTTGGTCCCAGAAATTTTCTGGGACCGCGGTGTTTATCCCGACATCACCGATGATGGCAAACTTATGATCACTTGTAGCCAGATAGATTAACACCCCATTTCGCAGTTCGGTTTTATCCATTCCAAGTTTATGGAAGTATTTCGCCGATCTGTCTAGTACGTCGTCTGAGCAGGTTTTTTCTATAACAATCCGGATTTCTCCAGATGTCAATTTTTCAGCTGCAGCTATCGCTTCGCCGATCCGTTTCTGATCTTCTGAGCTAAATGCCGACATTAAAATTCAACTTTAGGAGCATTTTGAGTTCCGGCATCAGCCTGAAAATATCCTTTAGCGGTAAACCCGAACATCGACGCTGTTAGATTATTAGGAAAGCTTCTGATCTTTGAATTGTATTGCTGTGTAATTTCGTTAAACTTCATACGTTCAACCGTGATCCTGTTTTCCGTTCCTTCGAGCTGAGACTGAAGTTCTAAGAAGTTTTGATTGGCTTTTAAGTCAGGATACTTTTCTACCGTTACTAATAAACGTCCTAAAGACTGAGATAGCTGTCCTTGCGCAGCTTGAAATTGCTGAATAGATTCAGGCGTTAGTTTAGAAGGGTCGACTGTAACTGAAGTTGCTTTTGCTCTGGCTTCAATCACCTTGGTTAAGGTTTCTTGTTCGAAATTTGCGTATCCTTTTACAGTGTTAACCAAATTTGGAATAAGATCTGAGCGTCGTTGATAAACGTTTTCTACTTGCGCCCATTGTGATTTAACTCCCTCATCAAGAGAAACCATACTGTTGTACCCGCAGGAACTTAAAGAAGTTACCGAGAAAAATAATGCTATACCGTAAATTAGTTTTTTCATGTTTTTGATTCTGTCTATGAATTTACAACTTAGAAGTCAAATTTCATACCTTTGTTGCATCCCGGGATAAAAACCCGGCAAAAATTATGATTTCTGAAATTGAAATTGCACTTCTCCCCGAAGTAGAGGCCAGTGAGCCATTAACGCGCAAAGCGATAGCAAAACATCTTAAAATAGCCCTGGAACGCATCAATTACGTACGTTTAGTTAAAAGATCAATTGACGCTAGGAGTAAACAAGTGGTCTACTGGGTTAAATTTCAAGTGTTTATTGATGAGGCACCGATGGTTGAAATATTTTCAAAAGCCTATCCAAATGTCACTGACAAAACGCCAGTTTTAATTGTTGGCGCCGGACCGGCCGGATTGTTTGCCGCCTTGCGATGTATAGAATTAGGATTAAAGCCGGTAATAATTGAGCGAGGCAAGGATGTGAAGCAGCGCCGGCGTGATCTGGCAGCAATAAATAAAGAAGGTATTATAAACCCCGAATCAAACTATTGCTTTGGTGAAGGCGGCGCCGGAACCTATTCTGATGGAAAGCTCTATACTCGATCAAATAAACGTGGAGATGTGAATGAGGTTTTAAAGACTTTTGTTGCCCATGGCGCAACTGAAGATATCCTGGTCGATGCCCGTCCGCATATTGGTACAAATAAACTGCCTGCAATAATAACATCCATTCGAGAAAGTATTCTGAATGCCGGTGGCGAAATTCATTTTGATTGTAGGGTAACAGATTTCATTATTCGATCCGGAAAGGTTGCCGGCGTTCAAACGGAAAAAGGAGAATATGCATCTTCGGCATTGATATTAGCTACAGGGCATTCTGCCAGAGATATTTTTTATCTGCTTAAGCGAAAGAACATTTTTCTGGAAGCTAAGCCATTTGCACTGGGTGTGCGGATAGAGCATCCCCAGGAAATTATCGATCAAGCGCAGTACCATTGTGAAGTTCGTGGACCGTATCTGCCTCCGTCTTACTACAGCCTTGTAGAACAGGTAGACGGCAGAGGGGTATTTTCGTTTTGTATGTGCCCGGGCGGAATTATAGCTCCCTGCGCAACCAACGATAACGAAATTGTAGTAAATGGCTGGTCGCCATCCAAAAGAAATAATCCTTTTGCAAATTCCGGAACGGTTGTACAAATCAATCTGGAAGACATCGTGGGAGCTGAAGACCCCTTTAAGCTATTGCATTTTCAAGAACAGGTAGAACAGCTTGCCTATGCCGCCGGAGGAGGAAAGCAGGTGGCGCCGGCGCAGCGAATGATTGATTTTGTCAACGGAAAATTGTCGACAGATTTGCCTTTAAATTCATACCTGCCGGGAACTAAAAGTGCTGATTTGAAAGAGATATTGCCGGATTTTATCTATCATCGACTGAAGCTCGCCTTACCATTATTCGGACAAAAAATGAAAGGATACTACACAAATGAAGCATTGCTTGTTGGGGTAGAATCCCGTACGTCGTCGCCAATAAGGATTCCCAGAGATCGTGATACACTGCAGCATCCACAAATAACAGGCCTGTTCCCCTGCGGTGAGGGTGCTGGATACGCAGGAGGAATCGTATCGGCGGCAATAGATGGCATGAATTGTGCAGAAGCGGTTAATAGATTATTCAAATAAATTATGAAAAAGACACTTGTTTTAGGAGCCACAACCAATGCAGATCGTTACGCTTATCTTGCCGCCAATAAGTTGGTAAAATACGGACACCCGATTGTTAACGTGGGGATGAAGCCCGGAGAGGTTGCGGGGGTGCCGATCGAATTGCCCGAAAAGATTCACACTGATATTGATACCATCACACTATATGTTGGTCCGAAAAACCAACCGCCATTATACGATTATATCTTTCAGACTAATCCGAAAAGGGTAGTTTTTAACCCTGGTGCGGAAAATCTGGAGTTGGAAAAAATGCTCGAAGAAAAGGGAGTTCAGACTGAAGAAGCTTGTACATTGGTTTTGTTGTCTACAGGTCAATATTAAAACTCTTTTAAGATCCTAATCTCCTTCGGATAATAATTATTGATTCGATTAGGGAGAACTTTTACCCAGCCTAAAGGATAACCCTTGTAGGTTATTAGTGTCCAGCCCAGTGGGTACCCCGCTAATTTTAATTCATCCTTCCGGAGATAGCTAATCGCTTCTTCGGCACTAACTTCAATTCTGCTTAAGTCGGGGTTCAAAATAAGACTCAGCGCCAGTTCATGGTCTGGGATAAGATCTTTTCCGGCCATTCTTCCAAGACGTACACCTGATTTTTTTAAATATAATTTGGCTTGTAAAATAGCAAGGTCTATTTGGTGGTGTTTATAAATAGCTGTATAATCATCGCCGGCAGGCAAAACAAAAAGATCTTCGACAGTATCAGTCCATTGTTTCAAAAAATCAAGACTATTTTTATTAATATTAGGTAGCCTTTCCTTGTAGAACTTAGCGTCTGAAGTCGATTCTTTTTTACGAAAACAGGCAAGAAAAAATCCTTCTCCTTTTACCTGATGTGGATAAAAACGGTATCCGTAACAGTGATGTTTATCAGATTGGGTTTCTTCAACGCCCCAATCGTCCTTGAGTTCCAATCTGAGCGACTCTATTTCAAATTCATCTTTCAGCCAATCGGCAATCACCTCATTTTCTTCTTTTGAATAAGAGCAGGTAGAATAAATCAGAATGCCATCTTCCTTCAATGCTCGGTACACGTCGGCCAAAATACGTTGTTGTCTTTGACTGCAAAGCTCAACGGCACTTTCAGACCATTGCTTTATTGTTTCCGGATCCTTCCTAAACATCCCCGAGCCAGAGCATGGTGCATCAACAACAAGAGCATCAAAATACCCTTCGAGCCGATTGAAATCTTTAGGGTCATTATTGCTTACAACCGTATTCATGGTACCCCATTTTGCAAGGTTATCGGCAAGCGGAGGAACTCTTGTTTTAATTATCTCGTTTGAGACCAGCAAACTTTCATCGTTTATTAACGAATTGATCAATGTGCTTTTGCCTCCCGGCGATGCGCAGAGGTCTAGTATGCGAAGCGAACTACTAAGATCTACGGTTTGCTTCAGTGCTTGCTCCAGGAACATGGATGAAGCTTCCTGAACGTAGTAACATCCGGCATGAAAAAGTGGGTCAGCGATGAAGGATGGTCGGAGATCTAAATATCGCCCATTTATGCACCAAGGCACTGCGTCATCGGCACTGAATTTTTCTGAAGGCTTAAATGGGTTTAGTCTAATGGAAGTAACCGGCTCAGCATTGTCGTCAAATAATCTTTCGCCTTCAATATTGAAATCCTTTTTTAAAGCCCTTAAAAAGGCAGAAGGTAAAATACTACTCATCACTCAAAATTATCATTTAAATCAGTACAATGTAAAATCGACATAGATCAGCGTTAGATTATAGAATTTAGATATTTTTGTATTGGTGTCAATGTAACAAATGAAAAAAATATTAATCTGCTCCGTATTTCTCTTTGTAACCCTTATATCTGCATTTAAACAGGATGCCGAGGAACGATACGTAGTTGATGTGGAACGCTCATCTGTTAAATGGCTTGCTAAAAAAATATTGGGCCAGCATTCAGGATCGGTAAAATTAAGTTCTGGAAGTTTGATGTTGAACGGATCGAATCTGGTGTCCGGAACATTCGCCATGAACATGACTTCTATAGACTGCGATGATCTTGATGACGGCTCAAACCAAATGCTTACCGATCATTTAAAATCAGTTGATTTTTTTTCTGTTGCTAAAAATCCGATTTCAACATTCAGGATCACTAAGGTGATGCCTTTGAGTACAGATCAAGCAACGATAATGGGCAATTTGACCATCAAAGGGATAACGGCACCAGTAACGTTCACGGCTTCGATCAGAAAACAAAATAATATGATTGTTGCTACCGCGAAAAATATCAAAGTGGACCGAACTAAATATAATATCAGATACCGTTCTGCCAATTTCTTTGGCGATCTGGGCGACAAAGCCATCGAAAATCAATTTGAATTGAGTGTTACTCTGGTAGCGAGATTGTCAGTCTCTTAGATCGGCAATATATTGAAGGCGTCATTTTCGTAAGAAATCCGAGCCATAGCATGACTTTTTGCATGGTAAAAAAGGCAAACCCAATTTTCTTTTGCCGCACGTTTGCCATATTCATTGCGTAATTCCATCGCTTTGCGAGCGTCAAAATCATACTTCGCCATGAATTTACGCAGCAATTGTTCTGGCTCGGGCATCTCATCTCCGCCAAAAAAATAAGATTCGTCATTGTTTTCAATCAGGAACACCTGATGAAATTCTGAATGACCGCCGCTTAATTCAAAGCTGACCTCGTTAGTTAGCCTCCCGCTTCCTTCAACGAAACGTAGATTTCCGCTACGCTGTAGAACATCGAAAATTTCGATTCTATATGAGCGCGATGGCTGGCTATAAGCCAATTCCCATTCGCTTCTCTGAACAATATAGTCGGCATTTGGGAATGCGAGTTCTAGCTTATCATTTCTGTTGATCACCATTCCGCCGGAATGGTCGTAATGCAGATGCGACATCAAAACGAGTGTGACATCTGCAGGATCAAATCCCGCTTTGCGGATATTATGATGTATCATCAACTCGCCATTTTCATTGGAGTATCCTAGGCCGGTATCCACAACGATGAGCGAGGTATCCGTTTTAATTAAAAAGGGTTGCACATAAATGAACAAAGAACCCGGACGGTCTTTTGGGTTTTGAATAGCCGGGTCAAAAGGAATAAATCTCTTAGAAGCGTCTACAGAATAAGAGCCTTCATGCAGTGCAAATACTTTCAAAATTTCTTTAATTATTTAACAAATATCCGGTTCCGGGATGGCTCGGATAATGCCGATTAAATGTATATTTACAATTAGAACTTTACAAAGGTATGCAAAAAAGGTGGCTGGAACATTCGGTTCTAAACCAAGAAATTATACGCTCTCTTCAAGAATCATTACAGGTAGATGAAGTAATTGCACTTCTTTTGGCTGCCCGTGGAATTAATAGTTTTGATGAAGCAAAGTCTTTCTTCAGGCCCCAATTGGAGCACCTTCATGATCCCTTTTTGATGAAGGATATGGAGCTTGCTATCCTTCGCATTGAGAAAGCCCTCGCCGCTGAAGAAAAGATTCTAATCTATGGCGACTATGATGTAGACGGTACAACCTCAGTTGCGCTAGTGTATGGCTTCTTTAAAAAGTACCATCCGAATATTGATTTTTACATTCCCGACAGGTACAAAGAAGGTTATGGAATTTCCAATCAGGGGATTGATTACGCAGTAGAGCACAATTGTAGTCTGATCATTGCACTGGACTGTGGAATTAAGTCGGTCGATAAAATTACTTATGCAAATTCGCTAGGCGTAGATTTTATAATCTGTGATCATCATCTGCCGGGGAACGAGCTGCCCGATGCAGTTGCCATACTCGATCCGAAACGTGCTGATTGCGAGTATCCTTATAAAGAGTTATCCGGTTGCGGAATTGGCTTTAAGCTAGTCCAGGCTTATGCGCAGAAAAATGATATCCCCTTCGAAGAGATATGCTGTTATCTGGATCTGGTTGTTGTGAGTATTGCTTCAGATATTGTTCCAATTACCGGCGAAAATCGTGTTTTGGCCTGGTACGGATTGCAAAGGTTAAATTCTGCACCTTGTACGGGCATGTCTGCTTTGATGGATGTGGCCGGACGGAGGGATTATTATACAATCACTGATATCGTTTTTAGTATCGGACCAAGAATTAATGCCGCAGGTAGAATAGACGATGCAAAACACGCTGTTAATTTATTAATAGCGGAAGACCATGCCGCTGCGCGCGACAAGAGTCTGCTCATCAATTTAAAAAATATCGAGCGGAAGGACCATGATGTTTCTATTACTGAGCAGGCCTTGGCAATGATCGACGAAGACCCCTTACTTATCGCAAAGAAAACTACCGTGGTTTTTAACGAGAACTGGCATAAAGGTGTAATTGGGATTGTTGCATCCCGTTTAACGGAAAAGTACTACCGTCCTACTGTCGTGCTAACGCAATCTAACGGTCATGTGGCAGGTTCCGCACGCTCTGTACGCGACTTCGACTTATATGAAGCGCTGAGCGAATGCAGTGATTTACTTGAGCAGTTTGGCGGACATAAATATGCTGCCGGGCTCACCATGAAACCAGAGAATATTCTGGCTTTTCAGCAAAGGTTTGAAGAAGTGGTTTCTGCATCTATTACCGATGAAGCATTAATTCAACAGATTTCGATCGACGCATGCCTGCAACTCAAACAAATACAGCCTAAATTTATTAGAATATTGAACCAGTTCGCACCATTTGGTCCCCAAAATATGGCGCCTGTGTTTTTAAGTAAAAATGTTTATACTTATGGCGAGCCATCAATTGTTGGATCAAATCATTTGAAAATGATCGTGAAGCAGGATGATTCATTGCTTTTTGAATGCATTGGTTTTGGACTTGGAGAACATCTGAAGGAAATTTCCAATAACGTGCCATTTGATATATGTTACTCAATCGAAGAAAAGATTTGGAAAGAAAAACATTCTATCCAGTTAAACATTAAAGGAATACGGACAAGCCAACAAAGGCAATAACCAAAATGATATTAAGAGCGGAAAATCTTGTAAAAAAATATAAGCAACGCACAGTTGTAAATGATGTGTCTTTCCATGTATCTCAAGGTGAAATAGTTGGGTTACTGGGGCCAAATGGAGCCGGTAAAACCACGTCATTCTACATGATTGTTGGATTAATAAAGCCCAATGAGGGGCATGTATTTCTTGATGATCAGGATATTACAGAAGATCCGATGTATAGACGAGCGCAAAAAGGCATTGGATACCTTGCCCAGGAGGCCTCTGTCTTTAGAAAGTTATCAGTAGAAGATAATATCCGCGCTATTCTGGAACTCAGAAAAATGACTAAGGACGACTTGGAAGAGAAACTTGAAGAGCTGATTGATGAGTTTAGTCTTCATAAAGTTAGAAAAAGTAACGGCGACCTATTGTCAGGGGGTGAGCGGAGGCGAACAGAAATTGCAAGGGCACTTGCGGCAGATCCAAATTTTATCCTGCTTGATGAGCCTTTTGCCGGAGTTGACCCCATCGCGGTTGAAGAAATTCAGTCTATTGTAGCGAAGCTTAAACTTAGGAATATCGGTATCCTCATAACCGATCACAACGTACAAGAGACACTATCGATCACTGATAGAGCGTATCTACTTGCCGAAGGTAAAATCATGCTAACCGGCACCCCAGCCGAAATTGCTGATAATGAAATGGCACGGAAGTATTATCTTGGACAGCATTTCGAACTACGGAAGAAAAAGAAGGCCTAACCTTAAACCATTAAGCCCCCCAATGACCTTAGTAAACTCCATTTTTACCTGGATAATGAAGAAACGAATTCATCAGATTGAATTGTTTATGAAATATCCCCATGAAGTACAGGAAGAATGGTTTCAGAATCTTATTGATACTGCCAGGAACACCGAATGGGGTAGGGAATATGATTATGGATCAATCTACACCCCGCAACAATTTAAAGAGCGCGTTCCATTACAGAACTATGACTCACTGAAGCCTTATATCATGCGTATGCTTAACGGCGAGCAAAATATATTATGGCCGTCTGAAATAAAATGGTTCGCTAAATCGTCAGGCACAACTAGCGATCGAAGTAAATTTATACCCGTCAGTCAGGAATCTCTCGACGAATGTCATTTTAAGGGAGGTAAAGACCTCCTTTCCATTTATTGTACTAACCGTCCGGATACACGCATTTTTACTGGAAAATGCCTCGTGCTCGGAGGAAGCCACCAGATCAACGAAACAAATCAAGCAATATTTCATGGCGATCTCTCTGCGGTTCTAATCAAAAATTTGCCTTTTTGGGCAGAATTCTATAGAACTCCGGATATTTCGATTACCCTAATGGATAATTTCGAAGAGAAGGTGGAGAACATGGCTCATGCAACGATAAATGAAAATGTGACGAATATCTCGGGGGTTCCAACCTGGAATATTGTTTTAGCAAAGCGGATCCTTGAAATAACCGGAAAAGACAATCTTCTTGAAGTTTGGCCAAATCTTGAGTTTTATTTTCATGGTGCCGTCAATTTTAAGCCTTATCGTGAACAGTTTAAAAAGCTGATCCCATCATCGGAAATGTACTATCTGGAAACGTATAATGCTTCCGAGGGCTTTTTTGGTATCCAGGATCAATCAGATTCTGAAGAATTGCTTTTAATGTTGGATTATGGCATCTACTATGAGTTTCTTCCAATGGAACATTTTGGCGAAGAAAATCCGAAAACCCTTGATCTTTCGGAAGTTGAATTGAATAAGAATTATGCGATCGTTATCTCTACTAATGGTGGATTATGGAGATACATGATCGGTGATACAGTTCGTTTTACTTCTTTATCGCCGTATAGAATACAAATTACCGGTAGAACAAGTCATTTCATTAATGCTTTTGGCGAAGAACTAATAGTTGACAATGCCGAAAGGGCACTAAGTAAGGCATGCTGTGAAACCGGTGCAATTATACGTGATTATACAGCGTGCCCTATTTATTTCAAGGATAACGAAGCGGGCGGTCATGAGTGGATCATAGAGTTTGAGCAGCATCCGGGCAATATGACCAGTTTTTCAGACTTGCTTGATAAAACGTTAAGGGACGTAAATTCTGATTATGATGCCAAACGATATAAGGACCTAGCACTTAAGAAACCTCTGATCCATATTGCACCGGAGGGTACGTTTTACAACTGGATGAAGGCTCGCGGGAAGCTGGGAGGGCAGCATAAAGTTCCGCGCTTAGCCAACGAGCGTAAATATGTAGATGAGATACTGGGCCACATAAAGAAACAATAGCGGCTCTTGTAAAGACCTAATGCTTTTGCAGAGGCCTCTTAGGAAATGCTAAAGAAAGCACCACACTGGCAGTTAGGATAAAAAGTATAATCAATAAAGAGTGTGTTGTAGTAAAGCCCAAACTGGCCAACCAATGATGGCCCAGCATTTTTACTCCGATAAATACCAGCAGAAAAGACAAGCCGGTCTTTAGATAATGGAATTTGTGAATCACATTTACCAACAAAAAAAACATAGATCGGAGTCCGAGTATGGCAAAGATATTAGAGAAAAAGACGATATAAGGGTCTTTGGTAACAGCAAATATGGCGGGTATTGAATCGACGGCGAAGATTAGATCGGTGAATTCTACAATAAGCAATACCAAAAAGAGAGGTGTTATAAATCTTTGCCCATTTTTACGGAGAAAGAATTTATTGCCTTCAAAATCCGGATGAACGGAAAAGTATTTAGATGCCAGTCTAACAATTTTATGGTTTTTCGTGTCTATCTCTTCTTCCTGATTTCTGTTAACAAAGAGCATTCCGCCGGTATAAACTAAGAATGCTCCAAACATATAAATGATCCAGTCGAAACGATTAATCAAGGTTGCGCCCAGAAAGATGAACAGGAAACGCATGGTTACCGCTCCAATAATACCCCATATTAACACCCTATGATAATATTTTTCGTTTACCCCAAAGGCAGTGAATATCAATACCATTACAAAAATATTGTCTACCGAAAGTGCGTATTCAATGACGTAGCCGGTTAAGAACTCTAGACCCAAATTAAGGTTGTAGATATGAAGGCTTGCCTCAAAATTTTCGGGCATTAGCGTGATGGCGTGAAGATGTTTTTTTGTAATCTCAGATAGTTGGGCATAATTTTCTATCCCATGTAACTTTTGTCCGTTAGTAATCAGTAGGAAATAAAATCCTATTGCAAAAGCCACCCAAATAAAACTCATTATAGCCGCCTCTTTAAAACTTACGGCGTGTTCTTTTTTGTTAAAAACACCCAGGTCGATAGAAAGCATCAGGATAATGAACAGCAAGAAGCCGCCAAAGAATATGAGTTCGCTAGACATTATTTTTTACGTTCGGTTGTGAAGCGCACCAATTGTTCTAAGCTGTTGCGCGCTTCCTGATTTGGAAAAGTATTTAGAATTTCGAAAGCTTCTTCCTGATATTTATGCATCTGCATTTCTGCATATGCCAAGCCGCCGCTATTGCGCACAAAATCGATTACTTCGGATATCTTTTTGGTATCATCATTATGATGCTTTACCAGATTGATAATTCGGTTTTTTTCGCTGCGCGTGCTTTTACTTAAAGCATAGATTAGTGGAAGGGTAATTTTCTTCTCTTTGATATCGATCCCTAGTGGTTTACCAACATCATCGGTACCGAAATCGAAAAGATCATCTTTGATCTGGAATGCCATTCCTGTTTTTTCGCCGAAAAGGTGCATTCGGCTGATGGTTTCATCGTCTGATCCAGCCGAAGCCGCCCCGCAAGCGCAGCAGGAAGCTATCAGTGATGCAGTTTTTTTACGAATCACCTCAAAGTATACAGCTTCATCTACATTCATGCTTCTGGCTTTCTCGAGCTGTAATAGCTCACCCTCGCTCATCTGTTTAACAGCTTCAGAAACGATTTTAAGCATGGAAAAATCGTTATTGTTGATAGATAATAGCAGGCCCTTTGAGAGCAGGTAGTCACCCACAAGTACGGCAATCTTGTTTTTCCATAAAGCATTGATGGAGAAAAAACCACGCCGTTCTGACGAGTTGTCTACTACGTCATCATGTACCAACGTAGCCGTATGAAGTAATTCAACTAATGCCGCCCCGCGATGTGTTACTTCGTTAATCCCGCCACAAAGGTTTGCAGCGAAAAATACAAACATCGGACGAATCTGCTTCCCTTTGCGCTTTACAATATAATAGGTAATTCGATCAAGTAGAGGTACAGAACTCTTCATCGAAGCTCTGAACTTCTGTTCAAATACGTCAAGTTCGCCGTCAATAGGTTTTTTAATCTCGTTGAGATTCAACATCTATTAAGTTACTGTTTAGTTTTTTGTGCTATTGCTGCAAACATAAAGAAATATGGGTAATAATATTGCTGATGAGCTAAAGGAATGACATTAAAAGTAATTTATAAATAGCTCCGCAGAAAGGCTAAATTTTATACTTTTGTAGCCCGAATCAAGAGATTTCAGTCCGACGGGATTTTGTATAGATAATTTAGAAAAGAAGTAGAATAAAAAAAGGAGAGGTGTCAGAGTGGCCGAACGAGCGAGCTTGGAAAGTTCGTGTACCGCAAGGTACCGTGGGTTCGAATCCCACCCTCTCCGCCATGTAAAATGCTGCCCGAAGGGTGGCATTTTTTATTGCTGCAAGCCGAGCGTGCTCGAGATTGCGGAAATCAAAAATGTCAGGCGCATAGCGCTAGCATTTTGCTTGATGCCTCCCCCAATCGGGATCAACGGAGCAGAGCGAAGGTAATCCCACCATCTCCGCCACGTAAATTAAATAAACCCTATTTTAGATAAGTTAATAGGGTTTTTTAATTGAATAAAATAAACAGGTGGCAGATTCAGGCTTTTAAAATGCAAAAAACTATAGTTATGTTTGTCCTGTGCTTTGTCGCTATTGTGCAAAGGCTTGATTTGCAGTGTTCTATATAGAATTAATAAAAAACAACAGCTACAAAATTGAAAATCTCATAGCTGTTGTTTTAATCTGTAATAACTTTACTTACATTTTAATGGTTATTGTAGATGCAACTGCGGAATTAACTGAATAACCTGGAGGCACTTGTGCATTTTTCCCTTTCATGGTTAAAAATAAAATACAAACGAATAAACCTAACACAATTGATAAAGTTTGTTTGTCTTCACCTTCCTGATACACATTACCACCAGTAAGATACACCTCTTGTCCATCTGCGGCTGTAACCGATTTGATCTGTATTTCTATGAAACCTTCTTTTCCAAGTCCTTTAGCTCTTTGGGCTCTCATAACTTGTCCTTTAGCAATTGCACCAGCAGCAACAACAGTTTTACCATCAACCTTCACATCATATTTTACTCTAAAGTCTATTGTTTGTCCAACCGATACTAAATCCGATTGAATCATTGAGACAGTTTCAAGAGGAATACCAGTGCCAGCATTTAATACTACATCCGCATTCCCTGGCATTTTAAATGACATAGTAAGAATTGATACGGCTAAAAGTAAAGCACAGTGCTTTACATAATTTGATTCTAAGATTTTAATAATCATTGTTTGTTAGTTTTTAAAAGTGTGAATTATATTCTAGTTTACTAGTTATTGATTTTCTTTGTTTTTCGTTAAATCGTTTTGCACTCTTTGTAGCACCATAAATATTTCCTACATAAAAACTCAGATTGAAAACGCCTGTCAAAATCCCCATGCCATAGTTTTTGTTTTTTACACTTGTATATGTTGCGTAAGCCAAAAGACCATTTACGACCAATGCTGAAAAAGCTGTCTGCTTATGTCCCGTATATAAATATCCGCCACCAGGAATAATTGAAAACAAACCAGCAATTGCCGGGTGTTTATCTTTAATTTGAAGTGCACTTTCTGAAAGTTTAAAATTGGAACTTGCTATTTTTTTGTGAGACTCGAACGCTGATAATGATTGATAGGACTTCATCGAATTTTCCCAATCATATTTATTAGCATAGAGTAAACCATTTAACATGTGTATTTTAGGTTTACAAAATGTATCATTGCAAGATTCCATTGCCACAGATGTTGCAATTAGTGATTGATCGAAATTTTGAAGTTTGAATTGTATCAACGCGATTTGAAAAGCCAGTTCATTATTTGACTTATACTCATTTGGGCACTTTGTTTCATATTCAAATAATGCTTTTTCATATTCTTCAAGAGCTTTTAAACAAATAATTTTATTTACAAACAGCTCCAAATCGAACTTTTTAAGTTCAAACTCAATTCTCATGATTTCTAAAAGTGCCTCCTGATGATATTGATTATTGATTAACCTTTTTATAAAGACAAAAGAAGAGTCATCACTTAAAGTATCCGAGTAAGCAAAGTGATATGAATTACGGCTATAATAAAGTTCTATTGGTGCCTTGTCATAGGCAGGATAATCAAGTTGCTTAAAGCCATTTTCTCTTAGGGTTAAAGAATAGTTGTCATGATCATGACCACATCTTAATAAACGATCAGAAGTTAAAACAAAAGCAGATACAAAATTAGATTCAGTGAATGTTTTCAGGCCATAATTTGAGCAACTTGGATACATCGGGCACTCCTGTCCACGAATACCACTTATATATTTCTGGTAAAACCCTATATAGTCATTAGCAGCTGATTCCTTTTTATTGATAGAATTAACGAATTGAGTCGGTTCAACTGACATTATAACTTTATCGTTTTCTTCGATAAAATTTTGAGCAACACAAAAAGTTGTATTAAATATTATTAAAGGTGTTATTATGCATGTTTTAATCATTATTGAGCCTATTGCCCTCTTTCTAGTTGATATTTTTTAAATTATAATATTCAAAGTATCAAACCTGATCACCCCACCAACCGCCATCCCGAAACTACAAAAATTGCAAGCACGCCAATAACTAAAAAGCCCTGTAGTCCCACATGAGTGAAACGAATTCCAAAAGTAATCGTTTGATATAGAGCTTCTTTTGCCTTTATTAATTTTAAATATAGCAATAAAAGCTCCAATAGCTGTCATTAGCAAAAACAATACAAACCAAATCAGCGCAAAATTCAAATTGAACACAATTTTGTTTCATGTTTTGGACCTAGTGAACTTAATGGAATATTTTATTAAGCTCAATCTTAAGCACATACCGATTAGAAAACTGCTTTAACCAAGATAAAATTTATGAATTGAAAAATCTTTTATTTTTAGCATTAATACTTACGGGAAACCGTGCAATGATGAATTCTTGGCGGTTTTCGGCGAATTTTAAATGAAAATGAAATTTACAATGGGTTATAAAACAGCACATACAAGCGTTTGGCTGAATGGCGGGTATTGTTTGAACGAAAAATCTGCTTTTTTTATGGTTTTGAATAGAATTTCATTCTCACACTTGATGCTTCTTTTTATCATATTACCTCAGGATATTTCGTTGTGTAAAATTCCCAAAGCGCCTCTCTAATAATTTCAGACTTTGCTTTCTCTGCTTTAATAGAGTTAAGTACAAATTCTGAATTGCCCCTCCCCCTCTATTATCAGAAATGCTCGTTTAGTATTAGTTAAATTTAGTTCCCTTTAATTTAAATACATACAGTATGCGCTATTATTTTTGGTCTTTTAATAATCGTAGTTTACAGTTAATTTGCTGAAGAAGTGATGACAATTAGCCGACACGAGGATTATAAGTCATTTGCAAGGTGGGTGAAAGTAACAGAAAACGGCAGTAAAGGTCAACGCATGGGGGCGCCTGAAGTTAAATTAAAGGTGGTTTGATTTAACGAAAATTTTTAGCTATAATTAACGCATTTTACGCTGAAGGCCTACACATTTAGTGTATTTGGTTTACATAATTTAACCTATGAAATTTATAAAATTTATCTTAGCTCTTTTATGTTTTATTGTAATTTCTTGTTCAAAATCCAGTGATTTACCTACCAGTGATTTAACTACAAAAGCGATTCCATTCAGTATTTCTGTAACTATATCTCCATCAGGTACTTATTTAGTAAAAAATACAGATATACCTTTAAAGTTAGATTCTACCGTTATAAAAGTTGATGAAAGAAATATACTTGGTGGAGCAACTAGACAAACACCTTATGTTGAAAGTTGTACAATTCCATCTGGAACAACTTTTCAAGATTTGGAAAGTAAAACTTTCGTAATTAATGTTCCTAAAGATAATATTCCAAAAGATTCAGAGGAGTTGTATGGGAACTATGTAGATACAAGAATCAGAACAAATAGATCATCTTTACCAAACACTCAAAAAATACGTGTTTTGAAAGGATTAATAATCAGGAATGATGGACTTCTTAGCAATTGGACTTCATCTAGCCCAAGTAATCCTAACAATGGCGTAAGTGGATTTCTTACACCTCAATACAATAAGTTAATTCTACAACCAAAAGATTTTGGCACAGTTGGTTCTGGTACTAATATACTAATCATAAAAAAGAGCACTGACATTATAGGTGCACCAACTATAAAAGATTATGATGGCACAATAGTGCCATTTTCGGAATCAAATCAATACTATTATGTATATTTCAATCCAATACCATTTACCAATGGAAATGATGTCCAATATGCCCAAAATATAATTACTATAAATGGCAAGTCTCTGGATGTATTAACGGGATTAGAACCCAGTAGTTCATACTTTTTTTATAAAGGAATATTTGGACAGAATACAAATGTTTCTGTTATCAATTTAAGTTTGATAAAAAGCCAGCCGACTGATCCATATCGGTATTTTTCCACCTATACAACAAGTACCATGTTTTGATAAATGGTTATGTTTTATAATTGATAAGATGTATAAAATTGAAAATCAATAAGTTATATATAAATTTCAGTTGCAGCACTGACAGACAGCGAATACTATTGCGATTGGGGGCCGAAAAAGAGGAAATTTATTTCTTTTTAATCAAGTTCAGTTGTAAGCCTACCTCAAATGTGCCGGTAGCATAACTCTTTAATTCTTGAGTTGGGTTGTTATACATTAAGAATAATTGCCAGTCTTTCTTTTGCTGATAACTCAGTCCAAAACTCATGCTCTTATTACTATGGTACATACTCATGAATCCTAGCTGATCGGATGCAGTTCTGATTTCTGCACCCACATCAAGAATGTTCTGGAAATTACGAACACCGCGATAAGCCACTTTAGGCTCAACCTGCCAGTCGGTAAGGTTGATCTTATAACCGATTGACGTAAAAAATGTACCGAAATCTGCTGATTGCTGATCTTCAATCTTTAATTGACGCTTCAAGTTCGATATCGAACCCATAACACTCAGGTTGCTTGAGGTATATGCCATCCCAAAATCGCCATCTAGGATGCTTTCCTGATCATTAAAACGGATGGCTGTTTGGTCATTTGCTGAACCAACAATGGCCTGGTTATTTAATCGTTCGGTTTGTAAGCCCAATGAAATACCAAAATGCAGTTTTTTGCTGTCATCATTCAAGGGTAAGTGGTAGGCATAGCTTCCCTGAATACGGCTGCGGTTAAGCAAGCCGGCCTCATCTTTGAAAAAATTAAGACCCACACCCACTTTTTCAGTACCATAATCGCCAGTGACCGATACATTTTTGGGTGAACCCGGAATGTTATCCCACTGGTTACGGTAGACCAGGTTTAAACGCATGCCACTTTGATATCCCGCCATAGCTGGATTAGCCAAATATTGGTTCTGGAAATACTGAGCGCCTAAAGGATTAATTTGAGCCGTTGAACTAGAAATACTTGCGGTAAATACCAGTGCTAGAAAACCTAGTTGTATAAATGGATTGAAATTGTTTTTCATCTGTTGGTTGTACTAAAACTTATTGGGTTATCGTAATAAATCCTTTTTTACTTACTTTTTGACCTGAAGGTGAATCAAAGGTCAAAACATAGTAATAGGTATCCGATGGAAGTGGTATGCCATTAAACAAACCATTCCATTCATTGGCATAGACTGTTTTTCTGTATAGCACTCTAGAAGAACGGTCCATAATAATTAACTGATTATTAGGGTAGCTACTTAAATTTTCTATCTCCCATTTATCGTTTACTCCATCTCCGTTTGGTGTTAGAATATTATTTGCAAGAAGATTCCAATCTTCCATCACCTCTACTGTAATGCTTAGGGTAGTTGAACTTCCATAATTGTTGGTTACCGTAACGGAGTAACTCTGCGTTTGGCTAGGTTTAGCTACAGGATTATAAATGCTTGTTGAACTTAAACTAGCCGACGGACTCCAATTATAAGAGGCCGTATCTATTCCGCTCACATTCAGCTTCGAGGTAAAACCCTTACTGATTATAGGATTGGTACTCGCTACTGCCTGTAATTTTGTGCCAACTTCATTACCTGTACCTGTAAGTGTTGGCAGCTGACTGATGCTTACCGTATACACTTTCTCAAAGCTCAAGCCTCCTTTATCGGTGGTTCGAACACGAATGCTGTACGAATTCTTAGTTGCAGAACTAAATACCTGCGATGCTCTGATTTGATTACCACTCACATTAAATGCGGTATTGTCTGTTGAGCCTAGACCCGAAACCAGGCTATAGGTATGACTATCGCTAGCATCCTGATCGGTTGTACTCAATAGACCAACCACCTGGTTGATGGTATTTGATTCGTACAAATTAGATTTAGTGATGGCCATGGCGCTTGGCGTTTCATTGACATCAGTAATGCTGATGGTGAAGGTATTTTCAAAACTTAATGATCCAGCATCTGTGCTGCGAATACGAACAACATAGCTTGATTTTGATTCGAAATCAAACAATTCTTTAATTTTTAATTGATTACCTACAATCTCAAAACTTGAATTGTTGGTATCACCACTGCCTGCTACCAAAGAATAAGTATGCGTATCATTTGCATCCACATCGGTGCTACTTAAGTTAGCCAGCGTTGTACCAATCGCAGAATTCTCATTGATACTATTTGCGCTCAAGGC
>CANHGR010000022.1 GCA_947460875.1 Sphingobacteriaceae bacterium
AAACGATTCTCACTCGAAGGCGCAGAATCCGTTATACCGGCCTTAGATTCAGTGATCGAGAAAGGTTCAGATCTAGGCATTCAAGAATTCATCATAGGAATGGCGCATCGCGGTCGATTAAACGTCCTTGCCAATATTTTGCATAAAACATACAAAGACATATTTGCAGAGTTTGAAGGGAAAAACTATGTTGACGAAAAGCCATTTGGTGGGGATGTAAAATACCATCAAGGCTTTTCAGCCGATGTTGAAACGGGTTCAGGAAAGAGCGTTCATTTAAGTTTATGCCCCAATCCATCCCACCTTGAAGCTGTAAATGCTGTTGTAGAGGGCATGACAAGGGCAAAAGTGGATTTCAAGTATAATGGCGATTATGATAAGATAGCGCCAATCCTTATACATGGGGATGCTTCTGTTGCCGGACAAGGAATTGTGTATGAAGTTTTGCAAATGGCAAAACTGGATGGCTATAAAACTGGCGGAACTATTCATCTGGTGATCAATAACCAGGTAGGCTTTACCACTAATTTTAAAGACGCGCGCAGTTCTACTTATTGCACGGATATCGCTAAGGTTACTTTATCGCCGGTATTCCATGTCAATGGGGATGATGTTGAGGCACTGGTTTATGCTATAAACCTTGCTGTTGAATACCGCCAGCGGTACCATAACGATGTGTTTATAGATCTACTATGTTATCGTCGCTATGGCCATAATGAAGCCGATGAACCTAAATTTACGCAGCCTCTACTTTATAAAATCATTGAAAAGCATCCGAATCCAAGAGAGATATATAACAAAAAACTTCTTGAGCAGGGTAGTGTCGACGCCAATCTAGCGACAGAGATGGAAAAGGATTTTAGATCACTGTTGCAGAACCGCTTGAATGAATCCAAGGAAGAAAAGTATTATTCTCAAGGTAACCCGATGTTTTCCGGTGCCTGGAAAGGTTTACGAGCGGCTACAGAAGGAGATTTCAAAGTTCCTGTAAAAACTATGGTTTCTGAAAAGACCTTTCTAAATATCGCCGAAAAGATAACCTCTCTTCCTCCCGATAAAAAGTTTTTCAGAAAAATAGAAAAGTTGTTTGAAGACCGCAGAAAAATGGTGGCCAACAAGGCGTTCGATTGGGCAATGGGCGAGTTAATGGCTTATGGCACTTTGCTTGAAGAAGGTTTTCGTGTACGCGTAAGCGGACAGGATGTTGAACGCGGAACTTTTTCACACAGGCATGCCGTGCTTACACTTGAAGATTCTGAAGAAGAGTATATCCCGCTTGCCCAGCTTGATAAGGGCAGTGCTAAGTTTGATATTTTTAATTCACATTTGTCGGAGTTTGGAGTATTAGGATTCGAATTTGGCTACGCCTTAGCAAATTCTAAATCGCTCGTTATTTGGGAGGCTCAGTTTGGCGATTTCTTTAATGGTGCGCAAATCATAGTAGATCAATTTATTGCCAGCGCAGAAACAAAATGGCAGCGCTCTAACAGTTTGGTGATGCTTCTCCCCCATGGATACGAAGGGCAAGGTCCGGAGCATTCATCGGCACGCATAGAACGCTTTATGGAACTTTGTGCTCAAAACAATATGCAGGTTGCAAATTGTACCACGCCTGCGAATTTTTTCCATTTATTGCGACGACAGCTGAAACGCGATTTCAGAAAGCCATTGGTTGTTTTCACGCCAAAAAGCTTATTACGAAACCCCTTATGTGTTAGTAAGATTGATCATTTTACTAAATCTGGTTTCGCTGAAGTAATTGACGACAATTACGTCAACGCTACCGACGTAAAAAGAGTTTTGTTCTGCAGTGGAAAAATTTATTATGATCTATTTGAGAAACAGCAGTCTGATAAACGCTCAGATGTGGCAATAGTCCGACTTGAACAGCTATATCCAACTCCATTTGAGCAGCTTAGCGCTATTAAAACGAAGTACAAAAAAGCGGATCAATTTGTGTGGGTTCAAGAGGAACCAGAAAATATGGGCGCATGGCCGTATATTTGCAGAAAGTTCCGCGCTTCCGACCTTGATCTTGAACTGATATCCCGCAAGGAAAGTAGTAGTACTGCCACAGGCTATATGAAGCAACACATCTCACAGCAGTTATATATAATCGGTAAAGCCTTTGAAACTAGTACAGGCGCGAAAACCAAAAAATCACTTGAGAAGGCAACAAAAAGAGTCGTTAACATAGATTAAATTTAGAATAATGAGTCTAGAAATAAAAGTTCCACCGGTTGGTGAGTCAATTTCAGAAGTGGTATTATCACGGTGGTTAAAAAACAACGGTGATGCAGTGGGAATGGATGAAGTGATCGCAGAACTCGAATCAGATAAAGCAACCTTTGAACTCACGGCTGAAAAGGGCGGAATACTTAAAACGATAGCAAAAGAAGGTGATACACTTGCTATCGGGGCCGTGGTTTGCTCAATTGAAGAAGGTTTAGCATCAGCCAAGAAATCAGATGCGCCTGTTGAAGACTTTGCCCCTGCGAAAGAAACTGCCAATACAAAACAAGGTTCGTATGCAGCAGGTTCGCCTTCTCCGGCGGCGGCGAAAATATTGGCAGAGAAAAATTTGGCAGCTTCAAGTGTAAAGGGAAGTGGTCCGGGTGGCAGAATAACGAAGGATGATGCCTTGAAATCTGGAAATCCAGAAATTAGCAAGTCTGAAAGTCAGAAAGTTGAACCAACAAAAGTTCAAGTTATACCGGGTTCTCGCAACGAAAAACGCGAAAAAATGTCTTCATTGCGTAAGACCATCGCAAAGCGATTAGTGGCAGTTAAGAATGAAACAGCCATGCTGACTACTTTTAATGAAGTAGATATGCAGCCTATTATGGATTTGCGAACCAAATACAAAGATAAATTCAAAGAAAAGCATGGTGTAGGTTTAGGATTTATGTCGTTCTTTTCGAAGGCAGTTTCAGAAGCACTAAAGGATTTTCCGAGTATTAATGCTCGGATAGACGGCGAAGAAATTGTTTACCATGATTTTACAGACATTTCTATTGCAGTCTCTGCCCCGAAGGGTCTGGTTGTACCGGTTATCCGAAATGTCGAAAGCTTGAGTCTGGCAGAAATTGAAAAGGCTGTTATGGTTCTGGCTGTGAAAGCCCGCGAAAATAAACTGACTATCGAGGAAATGACGGGTGGGACGTTTACGATCACAAATGGAGGCGTATTCGGCTCAATGCTATCGACACCAATCATTAACGCTCCGCAGTCTGCTATTCTAGGGATGCATAATATTGTTGAACGTCCTGTAGCTGTCGGCGGACAGGTAGTGATCCGTCCGATAATGTATGTTGCTCTATCTTACGATCATCGGATAATTGACGGACGTGAGTCTGTCGGCTTCCTGGTAAGGGTTAAACAGCTACTGGAAGACCCAGCCAGATTGCTCTTGGGGGTGTGAACTTATTGTTAGATCCTTGCTAGAGTCGTCTTCGGTCTTTAGTTGAAGAAATACGAGCGTTGCCAGAATATCTAATTTCACCTGAACTGCTACTGACAGCGTTTAAAGAACTTGCTGCATAAATACTAACATCTCCGAATCCACTCACCTTTATATCCGAATTAGTTGTCTTTAAGTGTTTACCCCTGAGAAATGGCCTACCGACTTCTTGATACGGTTGCATTCGACGCTTTTCTGTTGACGTTGAATTTACTGAATCCGCTGATAGTTGCTGTATAAGTAGTCGCTTCCATATTCCAAGAGATACCCCGAACCGATCATGGCATTTTGCATCTTTTCTGCGTTAATCCGACCCTCCACTTTGATGTTACCCGATCCTACTTAACGTCAAGCTATTGAGCTGAATAGCGGTTATATAAACATTTACGTCAGCCAAGAATATTTCGTTCAGGATATTTAGAGTTTTATGTACGACAACGTTCAATTTAGTTTAGTTACATCAGCTCTGTAACTTGGTATATTTTATATAGAAATTATCTGTGTCTGGGATGAATTTTTGTCCGGGTTTCAGAGTTAATCGTTTCCATTCACTGCTCGGCCGGATAAATTTCCAATCGCCAGAATCTTTAAACTTAATTCGAAGTGGCATGTCAAAGGCTTGAACATCTGACTTCCATCGGTAAGAAACTAAATTTCCAGCAGTTTTTACTTCTAACTCGGGGATATCTTTAAAACGCAAATATTGATCGAATACGTTTGTTAGATCCTTTCCGGCTTTGGTATTTATATAATTCACCACTTCTTCTGTGGTCGTTGTCTTTAAGCCGAGTTCTTTATTTAAGCCCCTTAGGATGTTACGCCATTTGAAATCATCGTCGATGATTGTGCGCACCGCCTGCAATAGATTAGCACCCTTATAATACATATCTCCAGAGCCTTCCTTATTAACATCATATGGACCAATAACGGGCCCATTATTCCTAATATTTCTTCTAAGTCCTTTTATATAAGTCGCCCCCGCTTCCTTCCCCTCGCGTGATTCTACAAAAAGACCTTCTGCATAAGATCCAAAACCCTCATGAATCCACATGTCGGCGATATCTTTGGAGGTAACATTATTGCCCCACCATTCATGCGCAGTTTCGTGCACGATGATGTAATCCCAGCTGAGGCCTAGTCCGGTTCTTGAAAGATCGTCACCCAAATAGCCCTTCATATATTTGTTACCGTAGGCAACCGCACTTTGATGCTCCATGCCCAAATAAGGGGTTTCAACCAGTTTATAACCGTCCCTATAAAATGGGTAAGGACCAAACCAGTTTTCAAAACTAGAAAGAGTGGGTTTGACATCAGCCTCAAATTGAGCCTTCGCTTGTTCAAGATTTTCTCTTAAAACATAGTAGTCGAGTGTCAACTTTCCGTTTGCGCCATCAAAGTTATCTTGGAAGCTTGCGTAATCTGCGATGTTCAGTGATACATTATAAGAATTAATCGGATAGGTAACGGCCCAGTTGTACTGAACATAGCCATCAGACTGATTAATAACTGAGCGCAGTCGGCCATTGCTTACATCCATTAGTCCAGCAGGTACCGAAACGCTAATCTGCATGCTGTCAGGCTCATCAGACTGATGGTCTTTTACCGGCCACCAAGAGCTGGCTCCGAAACCCTGACAAGCGACCGCTACCCATGGATTACCGGCCTGATCTTTAGAAAACACAAAACCACCATCCCAAGGCGCCTTCTTTGCAATAATTGGATTACCATCGTAAAAAACAGTAAATTCATCGATACTTCCTTTGCTGATCGTCTGTGGGAAATCTATAAAAACAGCATTATATTCGCGACTAAAAGGTAACTCAATCCCCCTATACACTATTCTTCTGATCGTAAGGTGATCAAAAAGATCGAATTGCAAGCGCTTTATATCCTTTAAAACTGTAAATCTAAACAAGTTAGAGCCACTTATAAATTTACGACCAATATCCACTTGGACACTGAGATGATAATAATTTATATCATATGAACTTCTAGTATCACTTAGGTATCCTCGTAGAGAATCGGCTCTGCTAAATTCAACTCTTCTATTAAGCATTTGAGCGTTAGACAAAAAGCTAGTGCAGCCAAAAACAAAAAGCAAAACGATGTTCTTTAAATTCATAAGCGCAGACAGAATAGCAATTTACAAAACACGTCAATGGAAAACAAAATTAATGCCGTTTCGCTAAGCGTGATATTGCTTAACTTTGTTTTCTGAGATTCAAAGAATATTAAAAAATCGACTTTTATGGAATTTGAGGTAGTAGTAATTGGAAGTGGTCCTGGTGGATATGTAGCCGCAATTCGATGTGCACAATTGGGTTTAAAAACAGCATTGATAGAAAAATACAATACTCTTGGTGGGACTTGTTTAAACGTTGGATGTATTCCCTCAAAAGCCCTGCTTGATTCGTCCGAGCATTATCATAACGCCGCGCATACTTTTAAAACTCACGGCATAAATCTGACAAATCTTTCTGTCGACCTGCCTCAGATGATTAAACGCAAAAATGAAGTCGTAGAAATGACAACTGCAGGCATTAACTATCTGATGAAAAAAAATAAGGTAACAACCTATCAAGGACTTGGCTCTTTTGTCGATAAGAATACTATTAAAGTCGGCAAAGCTGATGGTACTTCTGAAGTCATCGCTGCCAAGAATGTGATTATCGCAACCGGCTCAAAGCCAACAAGCCTCCCATTTTTACAAATCGATAAAAAACGAATCATAACTTCTACAGAAGCATTAAATTTACAGGAAGTACCGAAACATCTTATTGTTATTGGCGGCGGCGTAATCGGATTAGAGCTAGGGTCAGTCTATGCCCGTCTTGGCGCGAAGGTGACGGTTGTTGAGTTTATGGATTCTATCATCGCTACGATGGATAAATCATTAGGACGAGAGTTGCAGCGAGTGCTTGGCAAAATCGGTTTTGAATTCATGGTGGGCCATAAAGTTACGGGCGCTTCGGTTAAGGGCAAGAAAGTGACTGTCACCGCTGAAAATTCAAAAGGAGAAAAAGTCAGTTTCGATGGTGATTATTGCATTGTTGCCGTTGGGCGAACAGCTTATTCTGAAGGTTTAGGGTTAGAAAAAATAGGCATAAAGCTAGAAGAGCGTGGCAAGAAAATCCCTGTTGATGCGCATCTAGAAACACCGGTAAAAGGAGTTTATGCCATCGGCGATGTGATCCAAGGAGCTATGCTAGCGCATAAAGCTGAGGAAGAAGGTGTATTTGTTGCCGAGACAATCGCCGGCCAAAAGCCTCACATAAATTATAGCCTGATACCCGGAGTTGTTTATACCTGGCCTGAAGTTGCCGCCGTAGGGTATACCGAAGAGCAATTAAAAGAACAGGGCAAAAAATATAAAACCGGTTCGTTCCCGTTTAAGGCCAGTGGTCGCGCACGTGCAAGTATGGATACAGACGGATTCGTCAAAGTATTGGCGGATGCAGAAACGGATGAAATCCTTGGAGTTCACATGATTGGTCCGCGTGCCGCGGACATGATTGCAGAAGCTGTGGTAGCGATGGAATTCAGAGCATCTGCCGAAGATATCGGAAGGATTAGTCACGCACACCCAACTTTCACGGAAGCATTCAAAGAGGCGGCGCTAGCGGCTACCGATAACAGGTCTCTACATATGTGAAAATGGCAGCCGAATTTCAAGAAACTCCAATTCTGGAGGAACCGTTCGGCTGGAAAAGTTACCGGAAATAGGTGGCTGGACCTACGCCCGTATTTCTCAACTGCAGCATGAAAAAAAGAAGCACTTCGATTGGCGAAAAGCAAGGGGCTTTATTGATGACTATGAATTAAATAAAACACACTTAATGCCGATGGGCAATGGAGCGCTTTTTGTTCCAGTCAAAGCCGAAATCAGAAAAAAGATCAATAAGCACGACGGTGAATTTGTTAAAATACTTCTATACAACACCGATAAATTGACCCCGTAAGCGATGGCGACTTCCTAACATGCCTCGAGGAAGAGCCGGAGGGCCTAAAAATATTTAACTCCTTTCCGAAATCCGAACAAAAAAATATTTAGAATGGATCGCGACTGTTAGCTCTGAAGACCAAAAAGTTGACAGAATGGCGAAAGCAATATCCAGAATCTTAGAGGGAAAGTCCTTGTGGAAGGTACTTTAAGTATGATCAACTCTTCCACTTACTCAATACCCGCCATTTCTGTCAAACACTAGTCACTTTCTTAAACACAGCTAATTCACCTTCGGCGCAGACAGCGCCGCAGGTATAGTCGTAATAAAAGATGCAGAAGGCACCGCCTTTCAAGAACATTGGCCGCGAAATGCTATAATATCCTGTGCCATAACTTGCTTGAAAAGAAGACCAACCATGGCCTTTATCGCCTAAAATGGAGTTTATTGTCGTTTGATTGATGATTTCTGAACCGGGCAATAGTCCGTCTACCCATTTTCCACCGGCCATTTCGAGCATCGCTTTCTCAAGACCGGATTGCTCCTGCGCGTTTAACACCAACAACTCTCTGCCAGACGCTCCCCCTAAAATCGTGTCATTTTTTACTGGTTCAGTAAGCCTAGAAAAAATGAACGGAATCTCGTTAGCGTAGTGAATGCTTTTATCCTTGAAATACCATCGAATAAATTCCACCTCTGCAGTAGATTGTTGACTATAAGAAGACACTCCGAAACACAACAAAAAAGCAAAGAAAAATGATGTCATGCGATCGTTATCAATACCTTTGATAAAAATAAGGTTTTGCCGAAGCTTACTTTGTTTTATTAGCATAAAATTACCGAAATTCGGCACGATGCTCGAAATCGTTGAACATATTTCTCTGAAGCCTTTTAATTCCTTTGGAGTTGAAGCTTCGGCGCGTTGGTTTGTAGAAATAAATTCTGAAGCGGATTTGGCAGAGCTTTTCACCGATGAGCGATGGAGAAACGAAGAGATTTTGATATTAGGGGGAGGCAGTAACATACTACTGACAAAAGACTTTGAAGGCTTAGCCATAAGGATGAATATCCTTGGGCTTGAATACGAATCTAGGGGAGATCAAGTATACCTAACCGCCGGTGCGGGTGTGAAGTGGAATGACTTAGTAAATTATTCTGTCGACCATAATTTCTATGGGATAGAAAATATGAGCCTAATTCCGGGCTCGGTGGGCGCATCGCCAATACAAAATATTGGAGCCTACGGGGTTGAACTAAACGATGTGTTTTTCAGCTGCCGCGCATTTGAACGCAATACCGGCTTAATCCGAACTTTTTCCAATAGCGACTGTAAATTTGGTTATCGAGATAGTGTTTTTAAATCTAGTTTGAAAGGAAAGTATATTATTACATCCGTGACGATTGATTTATCGCTAATTCCTAGATTTAACCTTAAATATGGCGCTATTCAGCAGGAATTAAACAATAGGGGCGTACGTGAGCCGACAATCAAAGACATCTCGCAAGTTGTGTCGCATATTCGCGTTAGCAAGCTACCAGACCCCTCTACAATTGGGAATGCCGGAAGCTTCTTCAAGAATCCTGTAGTATCAGTCGACCAATTCAGACACTTGCAGTCTACTTTTCCAGACATAATTCATTTTGAAGCAGAAAATGGAATGGAGAAAATATCGGCAGGTTGGATGATTGAAAAATGTGGCTGGAAAGGAAAGAGTATCGGTGAAACCGGGACCTGGAAGAATCAGGCGCTTGTTATAGTCAATCATGGAAATGCCACAGGATCAGATATATATGATTTATCTTCGGCTATAATTTCTGATGTTGCAAAACTTTTCGGCATCATTCTCGATCGAGAAGTAAACATCTTTTAGGGTATCTATTAGATTTTTTTAGCCTTTCTCTTCTTTTTCTGCTACCCTCATTTCGTTTAAGCATAGTTGTTGCAATGATCCTTTCAATCAAGACAACCAACTGTTTAACCTAAGCCTAAACAAATGACAAAGATCGAATTTAACACCATGGTGATCCGCCAGGCAAGTTCATTAAAAATGTATGCATTGCATTTTACTCGTGATGCGGATGATGCGAATGATCTGGTACAAGAAACCCTACTAAAGGCCATTACTTACTACAATAAATTTAAAGAAGGTACAAACCTGAAGGGCTGGTTATACACCATCATGAAGAATACCTTTATAAATAACTACCGTCGCTTTGTAAAGATCAGTGCGTTCGTTACTAAGTATAACGAGATTTCGTCACCAAATCTTGTATTTAGTTCTACAAAAAATCAGGGCGAATCTAAATTTGTAATGGACGATATTAAGCATGCCCTAAATAAATTACCCGGAGAATATTATGTTCCATTTAACATGTATTTCGAGGGGCATAAATACCACGAAATAGCTGATCATCTTCAGATCCCAATCGGCACTGTCAAAACTCGAATTCACGTTGCCCGTAAGCTGCTGAAGAACAGCTTAAAACCATACGATAATGGTGCAAAAAAGCCAATGTATGCAGAGCTTGATTAAATAGCCCCTTTTTAACTCATCAATAGTAAAGCGCTTTGGCTCCCAGCCCGGCGCTTTTTTTCAAAGCAACTATCAGCAATCTCTAAATTCTAAACACTAACTAGTCCTTCTCAACTATTTCCTTCAACCAACCCAAGCCATCCTCAAAACTTGCACCCATCATCCTATCTGTCGCAAGCCCCATCCACTTATCTAGGTTTGTTTTATTTTCCCCGCTAAGCGTCCAGGTAACTTTTGTTCCTCCATCAGAAGGCTCAAGTGTAAAGATATTATTAGATGCGCCCTCCATCGGTTCATAAAATGTCAATAAATGACTAACCGACTTATTGGGTTCAACAGCGGTTATAAGCATTTGACCTTTACCAGTTGCTTCGCCTTCCCAACGATAAACTTGCCCGGGTTGAGCTTCTGGTCCACTGATCGTTACTTTGGCTGTTGGGTCCATTCTTTTCCAGGGATTCCAATTCATAAATTCATTAAGATCAACAATGTTTTTGTAGACCACACTATCTGGTGCATTAACTACTGTAGAGCGCGTCAATGTATACGATTTAGGCAGAAACATCGCTCCGATAAAATATATGGCAACTATTCCCAGAATAAGTATCAATAAACCCTTTAAAACTTTCATATTCGTCAAATTTTATACTAACAATTTGACTATATTTTTCAAATTTTCCTAACCTTAAAATAAAATCGTTAAAAGCTAATATGTCATTCACCGACTTGCCCTTTTACACTAGATCGCAGCTTGCACTAAAAAATGGTCAGGATAAGCCCGAAATCTGGATCGCCTACCGCGAGATTATTTATGATGTAACAACAAGTCGGCTATGGAAAAACGGAAAACATTATGAACATTGGGCGGGGCAAGACCTCACAGATGAATTAAGAGATGCTCCACACGGAATCAGCGTATTTGAGAAATTTAAACCAGTGGGGAGGCTTAAATTATAGACAGGAGTATATTTTTTGAAGGATATTTAAATCAGCCAGAAGCCTACTATATACAATCAAAAAGAAAACTGAATCAAAAATTAATGGTACTACAACAATTAAAATTCATGAAAAAAAATATATTTGTATCAATCCAAAATATGTACAAAAAAATCCATCTGAGTTTACAGATATCATTGAGCTTCAAGCACGTTTATGAAAAAAATAGCAATATTCCTTATCATCGTAACTTTTATTGGGTGTCAAAAATCTGAAGAAGGCAAGATGGATCTGGTTCCAGCTGCACCGATAGCACCAACAGAATTAAAAGTAACTATTGTTTCAAAAGATCAGATCGATTTAACCTGGAAAGATAATTCTAATAATGAAACGGGATTTAAAATTGAGCGAAAAGCTGATGCGGGTAGTTTTATAGAGATTGCGTCCACTGCAGCTGATATTACTAGTTATTCTGATAAATCAGTGACCCTGAATACAACTAATATTTATAGGGTTTTCAGTTTTAATCAGGTTGGGAAGTCTGTTCAAAATTCCAATGAACAGAGTATACAAACTAATACTGTTCCAACATTGACCACTGCCCCACTTACAGATATTTCATCAACTGGGGCTAAATCAGGAGGTAATATCAGTTCTGATGGAGGCGCTGCAGTAATTGCCAGAGGGGTTGTTTGGGGTACTTCCACTAATCCTACCATCGCATTAACTACAAAAACAAGTGATGGAACAGGTACGGGATCCTTCCAAAGTGCAATTACTGGGCTAACTGTAAATACCAGGTATTACGTTAGAGCGTATGCAACTAACAGTGCAGGAACTAGTTATGGAAATGAGGTTTTTATTTCTGCATTCACATTTGAAACAGTAACAGGAGCGAATGGCAGAATTTGGATGGACCGTAACCTTGGAGCTACACAAGTTGCAACAAGCAGTACCGATGTGGCATCATATGGTGATCTATACCAATGGGGACGTGGGCCAGATGGACATCAGTTAAGAACTTCTGCAACTACAACGGCTCGTTCAAGTACTGATTCCCCTGGCAATAATTTATTTATTACTGCAACTGCATCATCCAATTCTTTAGATTGGAGAACTACGCCAAATAATAATCTTTGGCAGGGGTTAAATGGGCAAAATAATCCTTGTCCAACAGGTTTTCGCATTCCAACAGAGGCTGAGTGGGACGTTGAAAGAAGAAGATGGCTTCCTGCTAACTCAGCAGGCGCTTATGCTTCGCCACTTAAATTACCTTTAGCAGGCTCGAGAAATACCAGTGATGGTTCCCTAGATGGAGTTGGTACTCACGGGATATATTGGTCTAGTTCCAATACTGGTATTACAGTTACTAGCATCTCATTTGCTGAAAAAAGTTTAAATTGGACCGGTCCTTACCGATCAGATGCTGTATCGTGTCGATGTATAAAGGATTAATCTGTGATAGTGAGATCGATAGTTGAAATCATAACAATCAACGATTATTTTTTTTAGTCTAATTAAGTAGCCCAGGAAGACTCTGACTAATTCCCTGCGGGTGCGAACTACTAGCCCACTGAGCTCTTTCGGCCTACTATTTTATCTCTTTTTTAGTTTATGTGCAAACTAAACCCCTAAAAACAGTAAAAACCGAGCGATTATGAAATAAAAAAGGAGCTACAAATTAATGTAACTCCTTGATTATTAAGCGCCCCTTGATAGGTGAACTGTTGTAGCCGGTCACATTATTTGAGCTTTCAATTTGCAGGAAATGACAGGTTGAACGTCGTGTCACATGGCAGGAAGCTACTTCCCACTCCAAGCATCCATTATACCTAATTTAATCTCCGTATAACTTGTAAATAGATAAACAACTAAAACAATAAGGAAAATTGTTTTCCAATGTGTTATTACTAGCGTTTTTAAGTCATTTAAAAACTGATTCATATCTGTGATTTTAAGGGTTAAATTAAATTCATAGGGTTTGGTTTTAGCTGTTTTTACAAATTCAGATAAGTCGGTTTTTAATACTTCTCCAATAACTTTTAATGAATAAAGACTTGGTTTTACCTCGTTATTCTCAATTCTTTGAATTGTTCTTAGGGTTAAACCAGTTTGTTCAGAAAGTTCTTTTTGAGAGTAATTCAAACTTGTTCTAATCTCTTTTAATCTTGCACCAAACTCCATTTGCAAATATGATTTGAATAACTAAATAAATTATTGACATATAGACGTCTTCTAAACGTCATTTGGATGTCCAGAAGGCAATAATAAATACAAATGACGAAGAAATAAACTACTTGATCAAATCAATAAATATGAGAAACTCCATGAGTGATAATGAAGAAAAATATGATTGAAATCACATTTGAGAATTATAAAAGAAGGTAAATTGCATTTCATCATCACTATAAACAAAATGGAAGGCAAGAAAAACATTGGAATAGGATTTTTGGTAATGGGTATTTTTATGCTATACGGTTTCTTACTCATTTACCTTCGAGATTTTGCTCCGAATAAACTAGAATGGATAACTAATTATAGTATTGGGAAGCATTTTGAATCAAGGCTAGCCCATGTTCATGGAAATCTTTTCTCAATTCTTAATATTATCATTGGATTTTTATTAATTCAATTTAACGGCCAAATACAATCCGCTAAAAATATTTCCTGGCTAGCAATGATTGGGTTATTAATGCCTATCGGAATTTTAACAGAGGTTTATTTTGGTTTACCTCCAATATTTGTACTCATAGGTGCTATTTCAATGACAGCCGCTGTTATTTGGCTTGGCATATCATTTTTACAGTTAAAGAAAAAAGAATAGGTCCAAATAGGACACTCGAATTGAGTATGTAAATTTTAGAAAAATTTATTTGTCGTTCAACCCAATCCCAAATCCAAACATCGCTGCAACCAAGGCCAGGTGAATAATTAAAATTGCCTTTTGCCAAAATGGCCTGTCATTCCATTTTTGCTCTTGATTGAATGGGTCAAAGGCCAACGCAATACCCATAGACGCTGCCGCTTGAATATAGTCTTTAGAGATAATTGCTTGGTACAAGCCTAATAGTAAAAATCCAATATAGAGGAACTTATTGAATGGCGAGTTCATATTAACTTGATTTTTAGATCAAAATTAAAAAATGTTTCTTAGAAAATAACACAAGATGCAACTCCCATAACTCTCACTGATAGACAAAGAACAAGTCCCGTCTCGATTGCTCGGGACGGGACTTATCTTGTTTTGCTCCCCTTTTCGACGAAAGATACAGAATAATGCGATGATTGAGTATGTGATTATTAGGAAATTAAAGGGTTAAACTTCGTGCAAAATTATAGGAAGTAGTGTTTTGATTTACCTATTCTCCTCAATAATTCTTTTTAATTCTTCAGGTATCTCCATACTTTTAAGTGGTGGCACATTTGCTCCGCCGGTATTTCCAACTGGAATTTCGCCAACGAAAGATTTAACACCACCCATAAGTAAGCGGGGTATTTGACCAATGATTTCTTTTATATCCTTTATTTTGATACCAAAGAGTAACATTTTCCAATGAACCAACGTGTGATGATATGGATAAGGTTGGCCAAGGATATGGGCACGCTCAAGATGATACCAGCTTGACCTGAAATCGTTCACTTTGAAATATCTACCCGCGATTTCTAACTCGTTAAGAAAAAAGGGGATTAGCCTTTCAGGCATTGTTATGTGTATTTTCATACGGTCTCTTTTAATGCAAAAAAGGTTACACTATAAAAGTATAACCTTTTTATCATTATTGCTCCCCTTACAGACGAAAGATGCAACTATAATGCGATGATTGAGTATGTGACCATTAGGAAATTGAAGGGTTGAACTTCGTGCAATTTTACAAGAAGTTGGCATTCATAACAGGTTTATCTAATTTTATGAAAATGAAAAAAGCTATTATCATAGGAGCAACAAGTGGAATCGGCAAATCAGTTGCTGAGTTACTTTTGCTTGAAGGGTATGAAGTGGTAGTAACCGGTAGACGTGAGGAATTATTTCAAACCATAAAGACCCAAGAGACCAGTCGAATTTTCTTTAAGAAAATGGATGTTCAGGATTTATCAACTTTAGAGCTAATCTGTAATGAATTGGTGAGTCAAATGGGAGGCTTGGATTTATTGATTATTTCAGCAGGAATCGGCGAGGAGAATAAAAATTTAATTTTTGATATTGAGAATAGTGTAATCAAAACGAATATTCAGGGATTTACGTGTATGGCTGACTGGGGTCTGAGATATTTTAAACAACAAGGATATGTCCATCTTTTTAACATTAGTTCTATCGCTGGAATATGGGGAAACGGGATTGCCACATCATACAATGCGTCAAAGGCATATCAAATCAATTTTTTGGAGG
>CANHGR010000023.1 GCA_947460875.1 Sphingobacteriaceae bacterium
TCATTAGTAATTTTCTCTTGTTCTTCGCGAACTTACTTTTGATATCTCTACGAGAGCCTACGATTATTTCAAATGCAGTTCTTGTTATTAACGGCCTTTGCAGTTTTCTATTCCTCATTACGTATCGGGCAATGGTCAAATATTTCTTTATGTATGTCAAAAACATGAGGATTGATAAAAGGAGGGTTGTCGTATATGGTGCTGGAGATGTTGGTATCGCTGCGAAACGTACCTTAGACCATGATTCAAAAGTAAATATGGCCTTGGTTGCATTTATCGATGATGATGAGCGAAAAACGGGGAAAGCAATTGAAGGAGTAAAGATATTTCATGCTGATAATTTCAGGGATGTAGTCATCAGCGGGAAAGTCGACGACCTCATTATTGCTACTGACAATCTTTCGCCTGAGCGCAAAAACAGCATTGTAGATTTTTGCTTAGAGAACGATATCAAAGTTCTTACTCTTCCTCCAGTACACAATTGGATAAACGGACAGATAAATACCAGCCAAATCCAAAATATTAGAATTGAAGATCTACTAGAAAGAGAACCAATTGAAATACAAAATGACATTATCGACGGGCAACTTAAAGGGAAAAGAGTACTCGTAACTGGAGCTGCCGGCTCCATAGGAAGTGAAATTGTGAGGCAGATTGCGAGATTTTATCCTCAGATGATTATTCTTAATGATCAGGCTGAAACTCCGCTACATGAACTGCATCTTGAACTTCAAGAAAAAAATACTAGCAATATCTTTCACGCCTTTATTGGCGATGTCAGAGACCAGTCCAGGATGGATTCGTTATTGAAAACTTTTAAACCCCATTATATTTACCACGCAGCAGCATATAAACATGTTCCCATGATGGAACATAATCCTGCCGAAGCAATACGCACTAACGTAATGGGCACGCATGTATTGGCCGATCTTGCAGTTAAATACAATGTACGGAAGTTCGTCATGGTATCTACTGATAAAGCTGTCAATCCTACTAATGTGATGGGTGCGTCTAAGAGAATCGCAGAAATTTATGTTCAGGCGCTGTTTAATTCGTTTAAACAGGAAGGTGTTTTATATACTAATGGCCTCAGTCAGTTAAACGGTGAAACGAAAGGCGTTACTAAATTCATTACCACACGTTTTGGAAATGTTCTTGGCTCAAGTGGCTCTGTTATTCCAAGATTTAAAGCTCAAATACAAAAGGGCGGACCAATTACGGTTACGCATCCTGAAATCACTCGCTATTTTATGACGATCCCTGAGGCTTGTCGACTGGTTCTGGAAGCTGGATCTATGGGCGAAGGGGGAGAAATATATATATTCGATATGGGTACGTCCGTGAAAATCGCTGAGCTAGCTAAGAAAATGATTCGTCTCTCCGGACTTATACCCAATCAAGACATTGCAATTGAATATAGTGGCCTGCGACCGGGCGAAAAGCTTTATGAAGAGTTACTGAATGATCTAGAAAACACAGTGCCTACCCATCATTCGAAGATCATGATTGCCAAAACCCGAGAGTATAATTTTGAAACAATAAATAAACACATAGAAGAGCTTATCCAGCTAAGTTGTGAATACAAAGACATGCAAGTAGTGATTAAAATGAAGGAGATTGTTCCAGAATTTAAGAGTAATAACTCTGTTTATGAGGAGCTTGACACGAACCTTATCGTTGATTAAAAGCTTTTCCGACCGTCAAGTCGATTAATTAGTTCGACAACTAAATTTTCCTTGTTGTCTGCTAATCCATCAATTGAAGCACTCGCTTGTTTGTAAAAAGGCTCTCTAGACAACAACTTATCCCGAATAAATAGTACTAATTCTTCTTGGTTAAAATCTTTGATTAATGGACGTTTTAACTTTCCTCGTTCAAGCCGACTAGCCAGCGCCTCCGGACTCATCGAAATATAAATCGTTAGCCCATTATTATTCATCCATTCCATATTATCCGAAAAACAGGGAGCGCCACCGCCGGTTGAAACAACTGTATTTGAAGGAAAGGAGCTGTGCTGAAGGATTTCTTTCTCGCTTGCGCGAAACTTTTCTTCACCATATCTTTCAAAATACTCAGTTATACTTAGTCCCGAGGTTTTCTCAAAGTGCTCATCTAAGTCAATAAATTCATACCCTAAACGGCTGCTTAATTTTCTGCCGAGCGTCGTCTTCCCACATCCCATAAAACCTATTAAAAAAACTTTCATCGTGCGTCTCTTTAAAGTAAAATCATGTGAAGTTATTCCAAGTGATTTGTTTGTTTTTTAGCATTATTGGCGTTGAAAGTATTTCTTTTCGAGTTCATCATACGTCGGACGCAGGTGGAAATGCCATTTGTTAATCACCGTGCCATTTTTCAATAATAATATGCCTGGGTTCGCACGCACCATGCTTTTTAATGGTACAGCATCCGCGTAGAAAACTTCCATAGCAAGTTTATAGTCTTCATTGAACTTTTCTACATCTTCGGCAGAGGTAGAAGTGAACAACACGGTGCGTATATTATAATTCTGAACGGCGTCAATAGCTAATGCATTTAAATCCGCAATAGCCTTCGTATTTACGTCGTCGAGCTTATAAGCCACGATAACAAGATTGTAGTATGGATTTTCTATAAGTTCTGTCGTATAATCTGTACCCTGCGAGTCAGATATCTTAAGGTCTTTAATTTTCGGTTCAAACCCTTTTTTTAGCAGCTTATTAACAGGTTCGCCGATAATCTCCCAGCTCTCATCCTTCCATATTTCCGTCTTTAGATAGTCCTTATCGGTCATTTCCTTTTCCTCGGCGGTTGTCTTATTTTTTAGTTGGTAGGTGATCTCATAGTCGTCCAGAACCGCACCGGCTGGTATACGCATCCCTTCAGGTAGGTTAGCACCGATTTTATAAGGGAGGAAATCAATAATTGGTAAATAATTATAAGTGTAGATTCCAAAGCCAAACGCCAATACTGTTATGATTAATAATGCCGTTGTTTGAACTTTTTTCGTCTGGAAGATAGGCTTGATTTCGTTGCTTTTGGTAAACAGCACCGCGATCATTAAGAGAAGGACAAGATCTTTAAAAAAGGATTGCCATGGCGTAAGCGGTATCGCATCCCCAAAGCAGCCGCAATTTTTTACAACATCAAACGCAGCTGAGTAAAACGTTAGAAAAGTAAAGAAAACGATCATTGCTAACAACCCCCAGATAACTTGCTTGGACCTTATTCCCAATAATAGCGCAGCTCCAAGTATGATCTCGGCCGCGCAAAGCGAGATTGCTATTGTTGTAGCTAGATCGTTTAAAAAAGTGATATGGAACACTTCGAAATACTCCTCCAGCTTGTACCCAAAGCCCAAGGGGTCATTTGCCTTAATGAGGCCCGAAAAAATAAATAGTAGACCAACGGCAACCCTGAAGAAAGAAATTAAAAACTTATTGTTCATAGCGAGTACCCTAATCGGCTTTGCTCCGTGCTCCTTCTATCCATTTCCTATTTTAATCCCAATTTTATCAACGCAAAAACTGAATAGTTAAGCATATCTTGGTAATTCGCTTTTACTCCTTCAGATGCTAATGTTTCTCCTTTATTATTTTCGATTTGTTTAATTCGGAGTATTTTCATTAGGATAAGGTCGGTTAGAGAACTGATCCGCATATCTCTCCAAGCCTCACCATAGTCGTGATTTTTGGCGTACATCAAGTCCTTGGTTTCCACTGCTTTTTCATCGAAAATCTTTTCAAGATCTTTGTGCGCGAGCTCAAATGGGGAGTTATCTGGCAGTTCTAACTGGATGACGGCTATGATACAATAGTTTATAATGCCAATGTATTCTGACTGTATATCGTCGCCCACCAGTGATATTTTCTTTTCTTCTATCGTGCGAATGCGTTGCGCTTTTATGAAGATTTGATCGGTAATGGAAGGTAAACGCAAAATACGCCACGCTGAGCCATAGTCTTTTGTCTTTTTTGTAAAAAGGCTTTTACAAATTTTAATCACTGCATCGTATTCCGCGGAGGTATTATTAGCCAAAACAGGTCTTTTTTATTGTTTGAACTATAAATTATTTGGTATTTTGCTACTTTATGAGGGCTAAAAATACAGAAATTCATCAAAAGAAAATACTAAATGTGAACGGTGGTCAGCTCGATTTTTCTGTTCCTAAAGTAATGGGGATAATTAATTTAACCCCCGATTCATTTTATCAACCGAAGTGGAAAGATTTCGGGTATCTGCCTGCTGAAAATCAAATTTTGATACAGGCTGAAAAGATGTTAGATGAAGGAGCAGATTTACTTGATCTTGGTGCGTATTCCTCTCGTCCAAACGCAGAGCGCTTAAGCGTCCAAGAGGAAATTAATCGTCTTCTTGGACCGCTGAGGGTAATCAAAAAGACGTTTCCAGCGGCAATTATTAGTGTCGATACATTCAGGTCTGATGTTGCACGGGCAGCAATCGGTGAGGGTGCTGCGCTGATCAATGACATCTCCGCTGGCCAGTTAGATTCAAAAATGTTTGAAACCATCGCTTCGTTAAATGTTCCATATATACTGATGCATATGAAAGGCACTCCGCAAACAATGCAGCAGCTCGTGCAATATGAAAATGTTTTCGATGAAGTATATTTCTACTTCACCGAAAGGCTTGCTAAACTTAAATCGCTGGGGATAAATGAGTTGATTATTGATCCTGGCTTCGGTTTTGCAAAAACTACGGAACAAAACTACGTACTTCTTGATAAACTCGACCAATTTAAGAGCCTTGGGCTGCCTTTGTTGGCGGGACTTTCGCGTAAGTCAATGGTATATAAAACGTTAGAGACCGATGCCGAAGGGGCATTAAATGGTACAATTTCGGCAAATACTATTGCTTTGATGAAAGGCGCTTCCATTCTTAGAGTACATGATGTTAAGCCAGCGATTGACGCCATTAAGATCGTCCAACAACTAGATTGATCTGCAGCAATTCCAAATAATCAGCTTAATCCTATAAAAGTTCTTATTTTAGTGATCTATGACCGATAGTAGTTTTAGTTTTCTTGATTTTCGCTTCTTGGATGTGATAGACATTTTGCTGGTAGCTGTGATTATCTATTATATCTATAGCCTCATTAGGGGTACTATCGCGTTAAATATTCTCTTCGGTCTTTTAATTTTGTATGTAGTCTATTTGCTAGTCAAGCAATTAAATATGCATCTACTTGCCGAAATTTTAGGCGCATTTGTCTTGGTTGGTCCGATTGCTTTAATAATCGTATTTCAAACAGAAATAAGGCGTTTTTTGCTTCTAATAGGAAAAAATGTCTCTATTAAGAAAACTGCATGGTGGATTTTCTTTTTCGGGAAAAAAGAAATTGGAAGCAATAACTCAAGCTATATCAAACCAGTTATTGATGCTTGCAAAAGCATGAAGGCAAGCCGTACCGGGGCGCTAATTATTTTTGCAAAATATTTTGATGAACAGTATTACCAAAATAGTGGCGAGTCGATGGATGCGTTTATCTCTAAACGTCTACTCGAAAGTATTTTTCAAAAATATAGTCCGCTGCATGATGGCGCTATGGTTATAACAGACGGTAAGATTAAATGCGCAAGTTGCATACTCCCATTAACAGACAATGAAGATCTTCCAGTTCACTTCGGACTAAGGCATCGTGCAGGAATTGGGATTTCTGAGGTTAGTGATGCGGTTGCTATAATCGTTTCTGAAGAAACCGGCGAAATAGCCTATGCTAAACAGGGTAGAGTAAAAGCTAATGTCAGTTTTGCAGAGCTTGAACGTCTGTTGAACAAAGACATTTAAGTTTAGAAAACCCTAAAAACATGAAGCCGGCCCTAAAGCCAGCTTCATTAATCTGTTTAATCTTTATAAATCTGTGTAATCCTTATATCGGCGTAATCCGATTAACAGTTTTGTTCAAACGCGCCAATCAAATTATCAGCAATCATTTGCGCAGGTCTGCCTTCGATCTGATGGCGCTCAATAACATGCACTAATTTGCCATCCTTGAAAAGAGCCATTGATGGAGAAGATGGAGGATAGGGCAACATGTAAGCCCGCGCGGTATCCACAGCATCTTTTTCCATTCCAGCAAAAACGGTCACTAATTTATCGGGATGTTTGCCGTTCTGCACAGCAATTTTCGCCGCCGGACGTGCATTGGCCGCTGCACAACCACAAACCGAGTTCACTACAACCAGCACGGTTCCTTCCGATTTGATGCTTTGATCAACTTCTTCGGCGGTTTTTAATTCAACAAAACCTGCATTTGTTAGGTCTTGGCGCATTGGCGCTACTAAATATTCTGGGTACATAATGTGTTTATTTAATTTTCAAAGATACTAAATAAGCAAAGAGCATTGAGCATAGAACTTCGCGTTTTTTACGTTAAGATTAAGAAATGAACAGTGGAAATGTTTTTTCTATGTAAAAATTTATTCAGCCAGCCTCTTTGGCCTCTGCTCCAAGCTCTTTGCTATGGAACCACTTGTTACTTTCAGCGCCATTTCCTAGATTTGCGGCTCATTTAGAAAACTAAAAACTATGTCATCAGTAGAGACAACTTACGTTCCTTATAAAGTTAAGGACATCAGCCTCGCAGAGTGGGGCCGCAAAGAAATTGGATTAGCCGAAGCAGAAATGCCGGGCTTAATGTCGCTTCGCGAAGAGTACGGTCCTTCTCAGCCATTAAAAGGTGCTCGCATTGCCGGATGTTTACACATGACCATCCAAACAGCAGTGCTAATCGAAACGTTAACAGCACTTGGTGCTGAAGTTACCTGGTCATCTTGTAACATTTTCTCAACTCAAGATCATGCCGCTGCGGCAATTGCTGCTGCAGGTATTCAAGTGTACGCTTGGAAGGGCATGAATGAAGAAGAATTTGATTGGTGTATCGAACAAACCCTACGTTTCGGGGCAGATCAGCAACCATTAAACATGATTCTTGATGATGGTGGCGATTTAACCAACATGGTGTTTGATAGGTATCCTGAACTTATCTCGGCAATCAGAGGCCTTTCAGAAGAAACGACAACTGGAGTCCACCGCCTGTATGAGCGTATGAAAAACGGAACATTGCATTTACCTGCAATTAACGTAAATGACTCAGTTACAAAATCGAAATTTGACAATAAATATGGTTGTCGTGAGTCTTTAGTTGATGCGATCCGTCGCGCTACAGACGTAATGATGGCGGGTAAAGTTGCGGTCGTATGTGGTTATGGCGACGTGGGTAAAGGATCAGCAATATCGTTAAGCTCACAAGGAGTGCGTGTTATTGTTACAGAAATTGACCCTATTTGCGCATTGCAAGCAGCAATGGAAGGCTATGAAGTAAAGAAGCTAGCTACTGCGATTAAAGAAGCAGACATCGTGGTAACATCGACAGGAAACTGCGATATCGTTCGTGCCGAGCATTTTAGAGCATTAAAAGATAAGGCTATCGTATGTAATATCGGTCACTTCGACAATGAGATTGACATGGCATGGTTAAACCAAAACTATGGTCACACTAAAGTAGAAATCAAGCCTCAAGTAGATAAATATACCATCGACGGAAAAGATGTGATCGTTCTTGCAGAAGGACGTCTAGTTAATCTAGGTTGTGCGACCGGTCACCCTTCTTTTGTAATGTCTAACTCGTTCACTAACCAAACCTTAGCTCAATTAGAACTTTGGTCAAACACAGATAAATATGAGAACAAGGTTTACGTTCTTCCTAAATATCTGGATGAAAAAGTGGCTCGTTTACACCTGGCAAAAATTGGTGTTGAACTAGAAGTATTAGACAAGCATCAGGCAGATTATATCGGCGTTCAGGTTCAAGGTCCGTTTAAAGCGGATACGTATAGATACTAGTGTTTTGTCATCCTGAGTATCACGAAGGATCTTGGAAAATTATTAGAACCCTTTCGATTTATTTCGGAAGGGTTTTTTTGTGCGCCAATCGTCATTGAAGTATCAAGAATAGTTTATTGTTATTTTGAAAAGCAATTTAGTGCTGCTATCATCCGCCAATCCCGTTCTACGCTGTAGTTTTCGTGCCACCCCTTTTCCCTCCGCAACAAAAAGCTGTCGCTACGCCCAGGTTTACATCGTTGGGTCTATTCTGAAAACTTCCAACCCATTAGCTCCTTTTTCTTTATCTTTGATATCATAAAAAGATCAAAATAATGAAAGAATTATTTTTTCTGGTGGAGGAGGCATTAGAAGGCGGTTATACAGCAAAGGCAATTGGCGAGTCGATATTCACTGAAGCTGAGACTATGGAAGAGTTAAAAAATGAGATAAGAGAAGCTGTAGAATGTCACTTCGACGCTGATGCTAAACCTAAAATTCTTCGCTTGCATATGGTTAAAGAAGAAACAATTATTGTTTAATCAAATGAAATTAGGAAGTAATGTTTCCGCTCGTGATCGGATCGAAATATTGGTCAAGCTAGGTTACGAAGTTTCAAGACAAAAGGGAAGCCATATTCGCCTAACCCCTACGAACCAAAAAGGCTCTCATCATATCACCGTGCCGGATCATAATCCACTTAAATTAGGCACATTGTCTGCAATAATTTCTGATGTAGCTTTACATTTAGGAATTTCTAAAGAAGATGTCTTGAAAAATGACTAAACTTTCCGTCAACATCAACAAAATAGCCACTCTACGCAATTCCAGAGGTGCTAACAATCCTGATCTCATTAAAGTTGCTCTAGATTGCGAACGATTTGGCGCACAAGGCATCACTGTCCATCCCCGTCCGGATGAACGACACATCCGTTATACAGACGTATATGATCTTAAGTCATTGATCAACAATGAGTTAAATATTGAGGGAAATCCCACAGAAAAAAAGTTTGTAGATCTCGTCTTAGCTATTAAGCCTACTCAAGTTACTTTAGTGCCGGATGCTGAAGGTCAGCTTACGTCTAACCACGGTTGGGATACCATGAAGCATCAGCAATATCTTAAAGATCTTGTCGCTCAGTTTCAGTCGGCCGGAATTCGTGTTTCCATTTTCGTCGATCCAACTATTAAGATGGTTGAAGCTGCCGCAACGACCGGCACTGATCGCATTGAACTGTATACGGAGGCTTACGCATCTAGGTATCATCAAGATAGGCAAGCTGCTGTTGAGCCATATATCAATGCTGCAAGAGCTGCAAATGATGTCGGATTAGGAATAAATGCCGGTCACGATTTGGATTTAAACAACCTCCAATTCTTTGCGCAGCAGATACCAAAATTATTGGAGGTAAGCATTGGACACGCATTGATTTCAGATGCTTTATATTTGGGCTTGGAAAATACCATTCAACTTTATCTAAGAAAATTGAGTTATGAATAGATTAGTTTACATGTTAAGTATCGCCACTATCGTTTTTATTCTGAGTAGCTGTGGTGATAGTGCCTCGATCAATCAAGATGAGGCCTCGGATGTTATCGTTGAATATCTTGAGACTCATCCTGTCTACAGTACCGCAAGTTTTAATTTCGGCGAAATGACCTTTAGAGGCAGTAAAGATCAGGCAGAACTTGACCAATATAAAGCTTTAGAAGCCGAGGGCATTATAGAAATGACTCTGCAAGAAGGAAAGAAACGTTTCCTCTCCAAAGATTCAACATTTGTTTATTTGGTGAAGCTGACTGAAGAAGCTGCGCCCCTTGTTTTGAAGCAGAACAATAACAGAGCGACAGTAAAATCTGTGATCTATGTTTTAGACGATTCAGAGCCGGTTAACTTTGTGACAGTAAATGATAAAATAGCGAAGGCCACGGTTTCCTTAAAGAAAGAGAGAACTGAATTCTCGGTTTTTGAGAAAGGAAGTAACGCTGCAGACTTTATGACTAAAACATACAAGTTGCGATTAAAGAAAGACGAAGGCTGGGAAGTCACGGGCGAGTAATTTCTGAGATATTTAGCTGAGATTTAGTCTTATACTATACTTTTTGTTTCCTCAAAAATCATAGGAAATCCGTACTTTTACGGCTCTAACGCCCCCTATTTTTGATGAAATTAAATACAGCCTTCCAAGAAAAATTCGAACAGCGCCATATTGCTACTAATGAGCAGGATACAGCTGCAATGCTCCATGAAATTGGAGTAAAATCAGTGGATGATTTGATTTCTCAAACTGTGCCCGCTAAAATTCGACTAAAATCATCATTAAATCTTCCAGTTGCGAAAAGCGAGTTCAAATACCTGAAGGATTTAAAGCGGGTTGCATCGCAGAATAGGGTCTTTAAATCTTATATCGGTCAAGGTTATTATGACAATATCACCCCCGGAGTCATTTTGAGAAATATCTTTGAAAACCCGGGATGGTACACGCAATACACACCTTATCAGGCCGAAATTGCGCAAGGACGTTTGCAGGCCATACTAAATTTCCAAACCATGGTCATCGACCTTACGGGGATGGAAATTGCAAATGCTTCTCTACTTGACGAAGGTACAGCAGCCGCGGAGGCAATGTTTATGCAATATTCGCTCCGTAAAGAAGATAGCGCCAATATTTTCTTTGTTTCCGAAGAAGTTTTTCCTCAAACAATCGATATTCTTAGAACACGTTCTGCGCCATATGGGATTGACATCCAAGTGGGCGATCACCGGTTGGTAGAACTGAATGATAAAATGTTTGGTGCTATTGTGCAATACCCTTCAGGGGATGGGGTTGTGTATGATTATCGCGATTTTGCAGGTAAAGGTCGCGAAAAGGGAATCAAATTAACGGTTGTCGCAGACATCTTAAGTCTTGCACTATTAAGTCCTCCTGGAGAATGGGGTGCAGATATAGTGGTTGGTTGTACGCAGCGCTTCGGTGTTCCAATGGGCTTTGGCGGTCCTCATGCAGCGTTTTTTGCAACCAAAGAGGAATACAAGCGGTCAATTCCAGGTCGAATCATCGGCGTAACTATTGACAATGCGGGTAATTACGCGCTTCGCATGGCACTGCAAACCCGCGAGCAGCATATCCGCAGAGATAAAGCAACTTCTAATATTTGTACGGCTCAGGCACTCCTAGCGATTATGGCGGGAATGTATGCAGTTTATCATGGCCCTAAAGGGATAAAAGCAATTGCCGAACGCACACATGCTTTGACAATTCTGTTAGCTAGATCATTAGAATCATTAGGCTATAAGCAACTAAATCAAAGTTTTTTTGATACCGTAAAATTCGATTTAGGTGATCTTACTAATGCAATTCATTCTGAATTAATTAATAATGAGATCAACGCACATTATCGCCGATCTGTAGTTACCCTCGCTTTGGATGAAACCACATCCGAAGAAGATGTATATGAATTGGTAAGAATTTTTGCAAAAATTAAGGCCAAGTCGTTGCATGATGTTAACATGGAGGAGCTTAAATCTGACTTAGCGTCAACTATTCCATCGCAGCTTCAACGTGCGTCAGAGTATTTAACACATCCGGTATTTAATACCCATCAGTCTGAGCATGAAATGCTTCGCTATATTAAATCTTTAGAAGCTAAAGATCTTTCTCTCTGTCATTCAATGATCGCGTTAGGATCATGTACCATGAAATTGAATGCAACAACTGAGATGATTCCGGTTACTTGGCCGGAGTTTAGCAAGATGCATCCATTTGCACCTACCGATCAAGTGGGAGGATATATGCAGGTTTTTGCAGAATTAAACGACTGGCTAAGTGAAATTACAGGCTTTGCGGCGATGAGTTTGCAGCCAAATGCGGGGGCGCAAGGCGAATACGCCGGACTGATGGTGATTCGAGCGTATCACATTGACAGAGGCCAGGGTCACCGTAATGTGGCACTGATTCCCTCTTCAGCACATGGCACTAACCCCGCTTCAGCGGCAATGGCCGGAATGAAAATTGTTGTTGTTCGATGTGATGAAAATGGTAATATCGACATGATTGATTTGTTGGCCAAAGCAGAAACTCACAAAGACGACCTCTCCTGTTTAATGGTTACTTATCCATCCACCCATGGCGTATTTGAGGAAAGTATTATTGATGTGTGTGAAATAATCCATGCTCACGGCGGACAAGTATATATGGACGGCGCAAATATGAATGCACAAGTTGGACTTACTAGTCCGGCCATGATAGGTGCCGATGTTTGCCATCTTAATCTTCATAAGACTTTTTGTATCCCACACGGGGGAGGTGGGCCAGGTATGGGGCCGATCGGTGTAGCCAAGCATCTTGTTTCGTACCTGCCCGGCCATAGCGTCGTTGATATAAATAATGATAAATCTATTCCTGCTGTTTCTGCGGCGCCCTGGGGTTCTGCATCTATATTACTAATTTCTCATGCATATATCGCTTTAATGGGCGGCGACGGATTAACTAACGCTACGAAGTCTGCAATATTGAATGCAAATTATATTAAAGCGCGACTTGAAAGTCATTATCCAGTTTTATACAGTGGATCTCAGGGTCGCTGCGCTCACGAAATGATACTTGATTGCAGATCGTTTAAAAATTTCGGAATCGAAGTGACAGATATCGCCAAGCGATTAATGGACTATGGCTTTCATGCACCAACTGTCTCTTTTCCGGTTGCTGGAACCGTAATGATAGAACCAACAGAATCTGAACCTAAACATGAGCTGGATCGTTTTTGTGATGCGATGATCGCAATACGCCAGGAGATTGATGAAGTAGAGAAGGGTTTGTTGGATAAGATAAACAATCCGTTAAAGAACGCACCACATACGACCTCCGTCGTAACTGCCGATGATTGGAGTTATGGCTATAGCCGTCAGAAAGCAGCCTTCCCGCTTCCTTACGTTGCTTCCTACAAGTTCTGGCCTTCGGTAGGGCGTGTTAATGACACGCACGGCGACAGGACATTAATATGTGCCTGTCCGCCGATTGAAAGCTATACGGATGCGGAAGCGTCGTAATTATTTCCTGGTTGTTTAGAAAATTAAGGTGTACTAGCAGGAATGGCTTTAACTATTTTCCTGTATTACAATGTGTTAAATCGCTATGACACTACAGGTTAAAAAAATGTTAATTTATTTGGTCTGAGCGATCATTCTACGTATCTTTGTAACCCCGATTTAGCCGATAAGGCAAAGAAGAGATAAGCGTTGAGAAAAGATATTTTAAAGTATTTTTGATTTACCGAAAACTTCTTCTACCTTTGCAATCCCAAAACGGGGGGGGATAGAAATTGGAGATTGAGACTTAGGGAGCGATTCCTTGGGTTAAACAGAAAAGAAGTATTGACCTTTACGGAGGTAGGATATAAGTCCGAAGCGTGAGCGGGTGGCGCA
>CANHGR010000024.1 GCA_947460875.1 Sphingobacteriaceae bacterium
CAATACTGAAAAGTATTGGGCTTTTTTGTTTAAAAGCGTTGTCTATCTCTTCCCTCCGGACGGGTTTCCAGGAGCTTCCCGGTAGCTATCGGTAGGGATGGACCCCCAGGCAGAGGAAGTTGGGGAAATGTTGTTGTGTGGTACCTCGTCTCTATAACGTAATGATATGCTAGTGAGACAATTATAATCAGAGAGAGGGTTTAATTGATTGCAAAGTGCGTTGGAGCGTCTAGAACTAGCGTCTTTTCTGGTTGCTGAAGCGCTCGGAAAGGAAGGAGACTTCTTCCGATGGATATTTTTGGAATAGCAGAACACCCGACATAGCCCGCTGAGTGTTGGGCTAAAGAAGCGGTGGAACGCCAATATATATTTATTTAATTGGCGTTTGTATTTATGCTTGTTCGCTTATGTTAATTAGCAATCGACTTAAAAGGTTGATTCATTCCCTTGTATCTAGCCATCGCTTCGATATAATAGTAATCGGCATACGTTAATGAAACATCTACCTCTGATTTTTGTGGTAGATGTCCGACACTATGCTTTAGGATAAATCCACCATTAGTTCCTTGATTGGTTTTGTACGTGTCAGACGAGAGTGTTTTTATCATTGTTTCAGCAACGTTATAGTAGGTTTTTCCGTTAGCGGCTTTTTCAGCATACCGGCTAAGCTCAAGTAGGGCGGAAGCCATAATTGCTCCTGCGGATGCATCGCGTAAAGCCTTCGGAATATCAGGAGCGTTAAAATCCCAAAATGGAATCTTATCGGCAGGTAAATTAGGATGATTCAATAAAAATTTTGCAATTTTCTCTGCTTGTACTAGATATTTTTTGTCTTTTGTTTCTCGGTACATAACGGTAAAGCCATATAGACCCCACGCTTGACCGCGCGCCCAGGTAGATTCATTAGAAAAGCCCTGTGCTGTGCGCTTCTCCTGTACCTCACCTGTTTGTGAGTTGTAATTTATTACATGGTAGGAGCTGTAATTTGGTCTGAAATGATTTTTGATGGTGGTATTGGCATGAGTAACTGCAATTTTGTGGTAACTTGAGTCTCCTGTCACTTTGGTTGCCCAAAACAGCAATTCGAGATTCATCATGTTATCAATGATTACCAGATAATCGGAGGTCTTTGAATCCCAGGATTTTATCGTACCGGTTTTCGGGTTGAATCGACTCGTAAGCGATTTCGCGCTTGTCAGCAAGATGTCTTTATACTCAGGTTTTGGCGCGATCATGTTAGCGTTTCCGAAGCTGCAAAACATCATGAAGCCAAGATCATGGGTGGTCTTATTGTTCTTTTCTTTTTCCAATAGTTTTAAGATTCGGTCAGATTCTGAATAAAGGGCCTGATCTTTTGTTTGATCATATAAGTAGAGCAGTGTGCCGGGATAAAAACCACTGCACCACCAATCTGAGCCGCTGGTAACAAAGCGATCGGTTTTTGGATCAAAATTTCTTGGGAACCTATTTGCCGGAAGGGTGCTCATCATCACCTTGTATTGAGCGGCAGCGTCAAGAAAGTTTTTATCAATTGCTTTAATTAAATCAGTATCCTTTTTGAAAGTACCGAGTTTTTGAGCTGAGCAAGAAGAAATTATTACTGCGGTTAATGCAATAAAGGCTGTCCAAAATACAAACGACTGTTTCATAATTTAAATTAATAGAATAATTAGGGTCTCCAATCCAATACCTGCACGGGCTGAGGTTCAATGTTTGCATTTCCTTCGCCGTCAACTTGTGCAACTTTTTGCACAAATAAGTTCAATATTCCTTTTTCTCGCCAAAGTTCTGTATCAAAACTTGGTTCCCATGAGCCAACAGAAGAATTACCTAAATCAACTATCGTCCATTTTTTCTTTTTTAGTTTTTCAATCACAACCGCCGAAACACTTTCATTTCGTTCAATATCTCTAAAGATCATTAAGCCCGAAACGTTTTTGCCCGTACCTTTAACCATAACTTGAGGTCTTGAAATAGGAATGCTTTTAGTGCCGATGCCGCTCAATGAAAACGGAGTGGTTCGAAATCCTAGATTTTTGGAGTTCCAGTTTTTTCCGTCAAAGTAGATAATATGAAACTGTGGGATTTCAGAATCTACTTCACGCCAATAAGTAGCAATGTATGGATTACCATTATTGTCGGCAGACATTGAGGTTTGATTTATTAACTCACTTCTCTGAGGAATTCTAGCAGCATACTCAGCAGACACTGCCGTAATAGGTAGTTGATATTGCTCCCCATTGGTTTTTTGCCAAGTTAGGCCTCCATCAGAAGATTTTGCATAGGCCATGTCATGGTTGCTCGCCACGTCGGCGGATTCTCTCCATACCCAAGAAATGTGGATAGTGCCTTTAGAGTCGATAAAGGCTTGCCAATAAGCACTTCTTGCGCCTTCTCCACTAATTAGATTATCAAAAAGACGAGTCCAGCCCTGAGTTTCAGGATCATATTTGTTCATCACTAGATTTCCTCTGCCGGATGCTCCATTTCGGTATAAAAAAAGAAGTTTACCGTCGGCCATCTTAAAGAATTCGGGATATGAAATCTGTTGTTCTGCATCGCCTATCATTCTAATTTTATCGGTTAGTTCAAGCGAGCCGGGAGTTACGCTACGGCAATATTTTAATTGAGTATTGTGATGATCCCAAGCCATGTGCAGGTAGCCAAGCCCGTCAATCATTATGCTGATGGAGTTATGTGCGTCTGTTGTATTGCCTTTGTAAGGAGTTTGTTTTATTGTCCAGTTGTGTGAGCCGGATCTTCGCTTTGCTAGAACAACGTATTTGTCCTGATTATAAAAAGCCGCGAACTGGGTATCGCGGTAAGTTACTAATGAGTTTTTTCTAAAAACAACAGCATTAACTGAGTTGCTTGCCCATCCGTCTGCAATTGTTATAAGACCTACCTTAGGCTGGGTTTTTTCCTGGCATTTTGCGTTGTAGCAGATGCCCAAGAAAACACCGACCATTAGAAATAATCTCCACATCCTTAGGTTAAAGAAAAGTGCAATACCATGCATGCACAGTATTGCACTGATTAAATTATCGTACCGAGAACTTATAAACCGTGGTTGTTTTGTACGTTTCACCTGGTTTTAATGTGGTGCTCGGGAATGCCGCCTGATTGGGCGAATCAGGAAAGTGTTGAGTCTCCAGGCAGAATCCGGTTCGGAAAGGATAGGACTTGCCACCTTTGCCATCGTTGGTTTTACCGTCTAAGAAATTTCCGCTATAGAATTGAAGACCCGGTTCAGTTGTTAAAATATCCATCACAATTCCTGTCTTAGGCCCTCTTATTTCTGCTACCTTGTTCAAATCAGTGCCCTTTTTGTTCAAGACAAAATTATGATCATACCCTAATCCGTACTTTAATTGCTCGTCATCTGTTTCAATTCGTGCGCCGATGGCTGTTGCTTTTCTGAAATCAAATGGCGTGCCTTCGACGGTTATATTTTTTCCGATTGGAATCAACGTGCTGTCTACTGGGGTATATTGATCGGCATCAACTTGCAATTCATGGTCAAGAATGGTGCCGTTACCATCGCCGTTTAAATTAAAATAAGTATGGTTAGTAAGATTACAAACTGTTGTTTTATCTGTTGTAGCGGTATATTCTATTTTGATTTCGTTATTGTCTGTTAGGGTATAAACTACTTTAATTTTCAGGTTACCAGGATAACCTTCTTCCCCGTCTTTTGAAAAATAAGAAAATTCCAAAATTTGCTCGTTAATTCGCGTTGCATCCCAAACCTGGTTATGAAACCCAAGAGGCCCGCCATGCAGAGTATTGCCATTATTATTTGCGGATAAATTATATGTTTTACCTTCTAGTGCAAATTGTGCTTTGCCAATTCGGTTACCATAACGGCCGATAATTGCACCAAAATATGGTTCTCCTTGTTTTTGATAGGCAGATAAAGAATCATAGCCGAGCGCAACGTCAGTTGTTTTACCGGCATTATCAGGCACTAAGATGCTTACTACCCTTCCTCCGAAGCTGGTTATAGCAACTTGCATATTATTTTTGTTCTTTAATATAAATAGATCAACGGGCTTTCCAGCTACCGTTTGTTGAAAGTTCTTTGCATCTGGAATCATAATTGTTGCTGAATCAGTGTTTGAGGCGTTTTGGTTTGAATTATTACAAGCTGCTAAGAAAAGTAATCCGAAGCAGACAAACAACAAAAAAGGTTGTTTCATGATCGATTAATTAAGTTGGTTGTGGTTTAACTAGTTTAGTTAATTTTAACGCTAATGTAATTATTAATAAAGATATAACGTCTTCAAGCAAATTATAATTTGACAGACTTTTGTTAAAAAGTCTCTTAAGATGTTAAAATACGTTAAATCTGTCTTGTCTGATCCGTTGACTTATAAATAAGTATAGTTTTTACTATATTAGATATTAATACGATGATCTATACATTGATGTAATAGTTTAGTGCTTGAAACTGCCTAGCCGAAAACCGCGTTAACTTAAAAATTGACACTACAAAAAAATATGAAGTTTTTTAAAATTTTGTTTGCAGCTGTAATTACAGCCCTGCCTTTAATCACAATAGCACAGGAAGAAAAGAAAGATGTACCCAAGCCAAATTGGTTTAATCTTGATTTGGAAAAGGATGATAGTTTTGGGATCAGCACTGAAAAAACTTATGAACAGTTATTAAAGGACAAGAAGGGTGTACCGATAATTGTTGCAGTTATAGATGGGGGAATTGATGTTGAGCATGAAGACCTAAAATCTGTTTTATGGGTTAACCCAAAGGAAGTGCCAGGCAATGGTAAGGATGACGACAAGAACGGCTATGTCGATGATATACATGGCTGGAACTTTATAGGTTCAGCCAAGGGTGATGTTGAGTTTGACCATATGGAGTTTGTTAGAATCATGAAGAAGCTACAACCTCAATATGCTTCTGTTGTTACTTCAACCCCAATGGATGCTAAGCAAAGAAGAGAATTTCAATTGTATACCAGAGCAATGAGTGAATATGTTGGAAAGTTAGAGCAGGCAAAAATCGGAATGGAGAACACATCGCTTTTAATGAAAACTATAGAGGAAATTGCAGTTAAAATCGGTAAGGTCATCCCAACTGCAGACGATTTAAGTAGTTACAAGGCATCGAACGATATGGAATCGAGGGTACTGAGAGTCATAAAGGCAGAATTGAGAAAAGAGCCGGATTATAACAAGTTTGTGGAACAAATTAAAGATGCCATTAAGTATTATGATACGCAAATAAAGTATAATCTGAATCCTGATTTTGATCCGCGAACTATCGTTGGCGATAATTATGAAGATAGCAGAGAGCAGTTCTATGGTAATCCTAACATTGAAGGGCCTGATGCAGAACACGGAACCCATGTAGCTGGCATAATTGGCGCTGTCCGTGATAATGGTGTCGGAATTAAAGGAGTTGCAAATAATGTACGCTTGATGGGAATTAGAACAGTTCCTAACGGTGATGAGCGCGACAAAGACGTAGCTAATTCCATACGATATGCAGTAGATAACGGCGCGAAAGTGATTAATATGAGTTTCGGTAAATCATATTCCTGGGATAAAGTTATTGTAGACGAAGCAGTTAAATATGCTGTGTCAAAAGATGTCTTACTAGTTCACGCGGCAGGAAATGACGGGCAGAATACAGATCGGTCAAATAATTTCCCCACCAGGATATATGGAGATACGACTGATGCTAATTTCATGAATATTAGACCTAATATCGGTGGATCTCCTCAAGGTGGAATGGGGCCGGGTGGCCCGCCGAACGGAATGCCGGGTAGAGGGATGGGTAGTATCGGCGGCATGAATAATTCTGCTGTTCAACGAGCCAGCCTCGATTCTATTCGAGCAGCTCGTCCGAAAGCAGAGAACTGGATAGAAGTTGGGGCGGTATCGTGGAAAAATCATGAAGACTTGGTTGCCGAATTCTCTAACTATGGTAAAGCATCCGTTGATGTTTTTGCACCAGGTGTTAAAATCAACTCAACGATGCCAGATTCAAAATACAAAGACAATGATGGCACAAGTATGGCTTCTCCGGTTGTCGCCGGATTGGCAGCATTGTTATGGTCGCATTACCCTTCGCTCAGCGCAGTTCAGATTAAAGATCTGATAATGAAATCGGTTGTAAAGCCGGATCAAAAGGTTAAAATTTCCGAGAACGGTGTAAACAACAAAGTGCTTTTGTCGGAGATTTCAATTAGTGGGGGTGTAGTAAATGCCTATAAAGCTTTTGTCTTGGCGCAGCAACTATACGGCGCCGTTGATGCTAAGGCAAAATGATATTGTAAGATCCCCGATGATTGAATACGTTACTTCGGTTATTTGTGGCTGTTAAAGTATTTTTAGCGGAACCAACCTGTTCACAAAGCAGGAAAAAAGTTTTAGGATTTGTAGTCGATACGATGGGCTCTCCGATTTCAGAGTTGCGCCTAAAACCCAATTTCGGGCATAATTCGGGCGTTTTCGTTTTACTTCATCATGTCAGTTTCATAAGATAAGTTTGAAAGAAAGGGCTAATTAAGGTCGGCTCAATTACTTTATTTAGATTTTTTAATCCTAGTCTGAAATCTCAATAGTCAGGTTGGTATTTAATTTATTAGCTACTGTCGGATATTTTGTCGCAACGGCAGAATTTGAATAGAATACATATCTTAGAGTTTTATGAAAGTTTTTGTAAACAAAGCAATCCAAGACACCGCGTTAAAGTTTTTACTTGAAGCTGGCTGCGAAGTTGCTCAATGGAATGAAAATCGGGATCTTTCAAAAGAAGAACTCATCAATTACTCCAAGAAAAGTGATATTCTTTTATGTGCCGGTCGGAGCAATATCGACAAGGAGTTTCTAAATAGTTGCTCCCATTTGAAGGCGGTTGTTTTAAATTCAGTGGGGTATAATAATGTTGATATTCTGGAGGCTAATCGGCATAAAATCCCCGTGAGTAATACACCTGATGTTTTAACAGATGCTACCGCGGATATTGCTTTTCTATTGATGTTAAGTGTTTCGCGCAAAGCGATCTTTATGCACAAAACAATCGTCAATGGCGATTGGACTTATTATAATCCAACGGCTAATCTTGGAATTGATTTAAAGAATAAAACCTTGGGTATTTTCGGGCTCGGTAACATTGGATTTGCAATTGCAAAGCGCTGCGTCGACTTTTATAACATGAAAATTATCTATCATAATCGCTCTGCGAATGTTCATGCCGAGCAAATTCTGAACGCGCAACGAGTTTCGTTTGACGAGCTGCTACGTCAAAGTGATGTACTTTCTGTACATGCATCGCTTGTGCCAGAAATTGAGGGAATATTTAATAAAGAGGCTTTTGAAAGAATGAAAACATCCTCAATTTTTATCAATACGGCCCGCGGGGGCTTCCACAATGAAGTGGATTTAATTGAGGCTCTTCAAACAGGGCAGATATGGGGAGCAGGGCTTGATGTGACTAACCCTGAACCAATGCTGCCTGAGAATCCTTTGCTTAACATGCCCACAGTGGCTGTTCTCCCCCACATAGGCTCGGCAACCGTCGAAACCAGAAATGCGATGGCTAAAACTGCGGCTTTTAACGTAATTGCAGCAGCAAAAGGGGAAAGGTTACCGAATATCGTGAACCCTGAAGTTTACTTGTAAAAGCGCTGATAATTAGTCAAATCTACGGCAACACAATAGATTTAAATTGCTCCGTAAGCTCCGTTAACGATTTCTCAACTCCCATGCGCTCAAGCGAGGACGCACCCACAAAGCCATGCGCAGTAGTCATTCTTAATATTGTGCGTACATCGTCCGGTGTGTTTACCGGTCCGCCATGCGTGAGGAAAAATAAACCAGGATTAACGGTCTTTGCTGCATCAATAATTGCTTGCGTCCGTTCTGCAGCTTCATCCATCGTACAGGTAACGTCAACCACTCCGATAGAGCCACCAACCGTTACGCCTACATGGGCGATAATGGCATCGGCACCAGCCTCTGCCATTTGTCTTGCCTCTTCTGGCGTTGCTACGTAGACAATAGAGAACAGATCCATTTTATTAGCCAGGCTTACCATCTCAACTTCTTTATAAAAACCCATTCCGGTTTCTTCTAGCGCTGCTCTAAATTGCCCGTCGATGATACAATGGGTAGGGAAATTATTTATTCCCGAAAAACCCATTTCTTTCACTTTTAACAGATGATGCCACATTCTACGCCGAGGGTCAGAACCGTGTACGCCACAAATAACCGGGATCTCTTTCACTACAGGCAATACTTCAAATTCGCCTATATCCATCGCAACAGCATTCGCATCGCCATATCCCATTAAACCTGCGGTTGATCCGTGACCAGACATTCTAAACCGACCTGAATTATAGATGATCAGCATGTCTGCGCCACCTTTTTCAATAAATTTGGCGCTAATGCCGCTACCAGCTCCTGCAGCGATAATGGCTTTGTTTTGATTTAAAGTTGCTTGAAGGCGATCTCTAACTTCTTCTCTCGTGTAGGGGTTGCCTACGCCTGTCCATTGATTGGGCATATTATCTTGTTTTTTATTTTTTGTTCTGAATTAGGTCCAGTAAATTTTTTACCAGCGTCTCTGCAAAAATAGCATCATTAATATTGGCATCAACTTCTATTATCTGCAGCCCTTTATTTTTATAATTTTTTATTGAGTCGAATAAAGCAAGGTCGGCATCTGGATCATAGAAGGGACCTCCTTTTACATCGATCTGAGAGATACCCTTTAACGGTAATATAATCATTGCTTGACCGGAAGAACGATTTACTTTTTCGGCAAGCTGCTTTCCCAAGATTGTATTTTCTCTTTGATCGGTTCTCATTAAAGTCACGTCGGGACTCCAGTTGTAAAACTTGCGATTTTTGTATTTTTTTGGAACCGTATCCGGATGATAAAAATTGACCATATCTAAGCATCCAGGAGCAATTACCTGCGGTAAGCCCATTTCGGCTGCTGCATTCATTCGGTCTGGACCAGCGCTGCAAACGCCACGGCATAAGTCGTCTGCTAATTCTGTCGTAGTAATATCTAATAGAGCGTTGAAACATCCCTCACGGATGAGGGCCTCCATGGTCTTGCCACCGACGCCATTAGCATGAAATGGAAAGACTTCATAGCCTTCTGCATGTAGTAATTGTGTGCATCGGTCTACACAAGCGGTAGTATTTCCAAACATACTTATCGCAACACTTCCTTTGCCTTTGGCTTTCGAAGAAACCCTTACATTTGACATTGCGCAGAGCGCTGCCGCCGCTTGCTCTATCAGTGGGATGATAATACTGTTGAGGCCCGCTACGTCCACCACTGAAGGCATAAGCGTGATGTCTTTATCTCCAATCTGTCTGGATAAATCTTTCGCAGCTGCAGTAGTAAGACATAGCTTCGGTATACCCAGGGGAATCCTTGTCATGGCAGAGAGGATCATGTGTGTTCCACCAGAACCTCCCATTCCAATTGCAGCTTTTACTTTTCCTTCGGCAGTTAAAGCCTGTACAATGTTTGCTGCTCCTTTTCCCATGATTTCCATCGCCATGCCTCGGTTGCGTTCATCACGCAATCGAGCGATGTCAATACCGCCTTCCATAGCAACGTTGTCGGCTTCAAAATCAATAGGAAATCGTTTGGTACTGCCTAACACCCCTGTGTTGATCGTTATCACTTGTTCGCCATGGCTTCGAATAGAGGCGTATAGGTGAGAGAAAACATCTTCCTTTGTGTCAAAGCATCCAATTACAAGAATATACTTATTGATAGCGGACATATAATTCAAAATGGATATTCGTGATAGGAATTTCCAGCTATAAATATAAGACAGTCTAGTCGACCTTTTATTCGAAAAATTTATGGTTTGTATGGCTTCCCCAGCATGAGTTTATCACCGGTCAAGTCCACTTCGAACAAATGTGGGTAGCGAATATAGCGACCGTTAACGCTTTTGTGGCTATGGACAGACATCAGTAGTTTCCCGCTTAGCGTATTAAACAACATGCCATGACCAAAGTTAGGCGGCGTAATAGGCTCTTTTTCCTGTATCCACGGCCCGTCTAATGTTCCACTGCTGGAATAGGCAACGCCTTGTGTATAAACATCATATACCCAACTTGTCCAAATCATTCCTAAGCGGCCGGTAGAGGTCCTGAATAACCAGGGTCCGTCAGTTACCTTGTTAGGCTCATCCTTGCCATTCTCATCTTTCTGACGGCTCCATGGAGCATCTTTAGCGCGAAACATTAATGTTCTTGGACCTGTAGTGCCGCTTAGATCGGGCTTGAGCTCAATTTTTTCCATTGTGCCATTTAAATTCTGCAACCACTCATGGCAAAAGACCATGTAAGGCTTTCCATCGGTATCTACCCAAAAAGTTCCATCCAATGTAGGCTGATCGGCCGGTAGATAAGTTGGATCCTTCATTGGTGCGTATGGACCGTCGGGTCTGTCGCTTACAAGTACATGGCTGGCCCGACGTTCAATGACATTTTTGCCTACTGTATCAATTTTAACAGCTCGGTTCGTAAAAGTGGCGAAATAGTAATATTTGTCTTTGTAAGCGTGAATCTCAGCCGCCCAGATCATTGGCTGTGGCCCCATCCAAGAATTATCATCAGTTTGACTTATTCTGAACGGACCTTCCCAGGTTTTTAAGTCGTTACTTTTCCATAACATGCCTCCGGTGCCAGTCATGTAATACATATTTGTTTTTTTATCTGCCAGGATGGCTGGATCGCTTAATGCAATTGAATCTAGAGGCACATTTTTTCTGATTGCTTGAGGTCCTCGTTGAGCCGATAGTAGCAAGGGCAAGGAAAATAAAAAAAGTAGAATGACCCTGATTTTTTTCATCTATGTGTGGTTGTAAAATGGTTTATCAATTAAACATAAGAAGATATTGCCATAATTCAGATAATTTTTTGCGCAATTTAATTCGACGATCATCTGCTCGGATTATGATTCTTTTGACTTAAGCATGAACGGGAAATTAATTCAATGTTAAGTTTCCAAGTGAAAATTTTGCTTTAGAGAGAAAATTGTTTAGGGGTGGGCTATTGTTTATAAACCTAATTCCAGCTGTTTTAGTCAAATTTTTTATATGATTTTGAACAGTTCGAACACTTAAATTCAATTCTCCATGTAATCTCCCCCAAATTTCCCTGACCGACCACGTGACGGAGCAGCTTGTACAGTTTTGGAATAAAGAATGAGTCAGAAGCTACTAGCAGTGGAGACGCTAAAACCTGCGGGACTAGAAGCTGTGATCGCGAACTGGCGCTATATGGAGCGCTCCAGCATCGCCATGCTAAAAACTGTATTTAAATAGTAACGGGGACCAGAATCGAACTGCCGACCTCAGGGTTATTAAGATTTTTCAGAACATTAAAGCGTCGATCTGCAATGGGTTATTTTCTACCAAAACCGAAATCAGTCGATTTCAGGGGGGCATGGCACAACAAAAAACCCTAGATTAAACGTAAGTCCTTAGAAATTAATTTATCCCTTCTAAAAAACCGGTATAAGCTTTTTTAGCTTTGAAAGTTGCATCAAATAATAATGGCCATTCATTATAATTATTGTGATGTTTAAGAAGCCACGAGTCATCATCTTTGACTCCCCAAACAGTAATACCAAATTTATTTGCTAAAGGAATAGCATTATACATTGAAACAACTTCTTTATATTTTAACTGTTGCGCAGTAGATCTTTCTGTGATAAAAGAAGAAATATCATTGTTTGGATTCATTCTTATATCCAGCTCTGAAAAATGAATTAGAAGACCAGTACCCACTGCCCTAGTAATGGCATCCTGCATTTGCGATTTTGGAGTTAAATAATTAATATGCATTTGAAAACCTATACCGTGGATAGGAATATTTCGATTTTTCCAATCTAAAATCAATTCAAATATTTTATTCTGCTTTGATGTATTTGTTTCAAACCCATAATCATTGTAAAAAAGTTTGCAGTTAGGATCTGCGTCCCTAGCCCATTTAAAACATTTTGCCATATAATCATCCCCCATACGTTGTTTGAAGATAGTATTTCTTAGGGTTCCTCCTACATCGGCTACTCCCTCGTTCACAACATCCCAAGACGTAACTTTATCTTTATAGCGGGTTACGACTGCAGTGATATAATTCTTAACCTCGAGTTCAAACTCTGTGTCTGTCCCTTTATAATCAATCAACCAGTCTGGAGTAGATTCATGCCAAATTAGTGCATGACCATGAATTCGCAACCCTTTAGTAATTGCATAGTTCACTATTTCATCAGACTTTACCCAATTAAAATTTCCTTTTGTTGGAAGAATGACATCCATTTTCATTTGATAGTCTGCTGTAATACTCTCAAATTCACTCTCTATTAATTGTGTATAACTACTTAGTGCAATTTGCGGGGTTCTAGTTGCAACACCAACAAAAAAAGTAGTTGTCTTATTTTTCAATGATGATATAGTTGGAGGTGCAACAACAATATCATCATTAGAAATACTCTTCTTACAGCCAACCAATGTCAATGTAACAAATAAAAAAATTTGTGGTAATAGTTTAAATTTGATGTTATTCATCTATATATATTGATTTCATTATTTACGTGAATATAAGGATTAAATGAATGCTCTATAATATAGTTTAAATCAGTCGTGCGTTTCCATTAGTAATAATGATAAATCTTCTCACGCAAACCTCACGTAGAAAAGGACCCACGATTTAACGTAAGTCCTTGATTTTCCTGTAGCGAGAACGAGAGTTGAACTCGTGACCTCAGGGTTATGAAGATTTTTTAAGAAAAAGAATGCATTGATTTGTAGTTAGTTATGTTTTTACAAAACCGAAAACAACCTATTTTGACCTATTTCAGGGGGAGTTTTCCTCACACAGGGGATTAATTTGATTTTTAATAGAAAAACTTTAATCAAATACTAACCGCTCACTTGGCTTTGGCTGGAACTAAATTTTTCACCTAGAGTTAAAAAAAATGCCTTTGAAATCAAATTCATAGACCTTTTTTATTTCTACACACTAAGTAGCCTCATATCCCTATTTTCTAAAATAGATTGATGATACCCATGTATGCCTACATCAAACATAGCTTTAGCAAGTTGCTTGTCTGTTATGCTAAATTGATTGCCGAGTAATTTTAGTATTGGGTAAGCATATCTTGACAAG
>CANHGR010000025.1 GCA_947460875.1 Sphingobacteriaceae bacterium
AGGTCTGAAATCCGTTCATTCTTATTGCTGATGGTGTACATACCCGGATAAAGCACTTCGCCCTCCAATTTTACTTGTTTTTGTGTTTCATAGCCCATGGAGCTACGTACCGAGACAATATCAAAAGGTAGCAATTCAAATTTAGGCTTAGAAAAATTGAGATCTTTATCGATATCAATCAAGAAAATTTGCGCAGTTTTAGACAATTCTGAGTTTTGATCGCTTGAACGTACTCTCCTAGAAATTTCGATACGCTGCGGACTTGCACTTTCAGAGAAACCACCTGCCTGAATGATCAATTCTTCAATCGTCATATTTTGCGCATAATCAAATTCGCCGGGCTCTCTAACTTCGCCATCAATACTCACTTTAAACTCTTCCTGTAAATCAAAAATGGAAGAAATTGAGATTAAATCTTCCCGTTGCAATTGAATATCTGGTGTTTTACCTGAGATGATTGCCGCTACATCGAATGAAATTAACTGGGTTTGATTATCGGCCTTCAACCTAGTGAGATACCCTCTTGATAAAAATGCATCCTCTTTCAATCCATCGGCTTTTTGTATCAATTGAGAAAGCTTCATTCCGCTTGCCAGCTCATAGGCTCCTGGCCTGAATACTGCACCCTCAATTTGTACGCGATTGGTAAAACGCTCCAATACCCGATCTACAAAATATTTATCTCCGGTAGCAGGCTGATAGCTAGCAAATTGCTCTTTAGCGATATCGGCAATCTTACGTTCGGTATCGGTATTTTTAAGCACTTTTACTCGTGCCTGGTAGGCATTTTCGGTAAAGCCACCGGCATAATTAAGGAGATTGGCATAACTTTCGCTATTTTTCAATTCATATATTCCTGGCCTTTTCACTTCGCCCACGATTTCGATGCGCGATTGATATACCGGAATGCGAATGATGTCTTGATCTTGCAATTTCAAATTAGTGGCAATTTCGCCCTTCATTAAAAAATCATAAATATCTAAAATGGCAATTTTCTTACCCGAGCGGATCAATTCAATAGCACGAAAAGAACCATTTTCTGTAGGTCCACCTGAAGAATACAGTGCATTAAATACTGTCGCCAGGGAAGATAGCGTATATGTCCCGGGAGTTTTTACCTCTCCCGTTAAAATTACTTTAATACTTCTAAAATTTCCAATTGCTACATTTAAGCGTGTATTTCCACTCGCTAAGCCTGAATAAACCTTTGCCATGCGCGATTTAATACGTGTCGTGGCCGCTTCAATGGTTAACCCAGCTAATGGAATGATACCTACATATTCAACCTTGATTGTACCCTCCGGATTTACCTTAAGTTCATAAGAAGCTTCTGAGTTACCGCTTAAATCAATTAATAACTGGTCATTAGCCCCAATGATATAGCCCTTTGGCGTGGCGATATTTAAATTGGGTTCAAAGGTTTGGCTTTTATTTTTGAAAAGATCGGCACCAAATATTTTAGAGCGAAGTTCTAGAAGTGCTTTATCGGCTTCAGTTTCAGGATCCTTTTCAATGCTTATGCTATCCTGATCAGCCTCAAAGCTACGGCCATCATCACTATTTTTCTTTGTGCTTAATTTATTAGGATCGGCTTGATCTTGGCTCTTTTTATCGCCTTTTTTGAGTTTATCTACCCGTTCTCTCAATTTTTTAACCTCTTCAGGGCGCATGCCACGTGATTGCGCAATCTGCTCAAGCTGCGCTTCACCTAGGCCACTAGCGTCAACCTGACGCATAAAAGCACGTACTTGATCATCACTCAATTCATCTACACGGATATTGCTTAAGTTCTGTGGGTTAACCTGTGCAAGTACTGGTATTGTTAAACCTATTAAAAGAAATAAGGCAAGAAGACTGAATAGTTTATTAATTTTCATAGTAAAAATTTACACAAAGCTACTTAATTTATGAATTTCTCAATAATTTGATTGTTTGTAGATAGGATGTTGTTTTTTAGGTTCAACATCCTCTGATCGCGAGCATCCCCTTTAATTTTCCGGCTCCAATCAAGTTCTCCAGACCAGCGGGAGATACTAGACGCAAAGAACAATTGGTCAACTAGTGTGTAGTTGTTATTCACTCGATGCCTACTATTCAAAATAATTCAGCGTTCCAAAACCTCCCTCTTTCAGATACTCATCCTTTTTCATTAACTGAAGATCGGCTAAGACCATTTCTTTGACTAGGGCAGGTAGATCATATTTTGGCTTCCAGCCTAGTTTTGTATTTGATTTTGTTGGATCACCTATTAAAAGGTCTACTTCGGTAGGTCTAAAGTATTTCGGATCAACTTTGATTACAGTAGTGCCTGGCCTTAAGCTTTCCACCTTTAGCTTTAAGCTTTCGGCTTTCGCTTCGTCAATATCAATAATCACTCCTTTTTCATGTTCATCTTTACAACTGAACTCAACCTCAATCCCTAATTCTGCAAAACTCATTTTTACAAAGTCGCGCACGGTTGTTGTTACTCCTGTTGCAATCACGAAGTCTTCTGGCTTCTCCTGTTGCAAGATCAACCACATGGCTTCCACATAATCTTTGGCATGACCCCAGTCGCGCCGGGCAGATAAATTACCCAGATAAATACAATTTTGAAGACCTAAAGCTATTTTAGCAGCAGCCCTGGTTATTTTACGGGTTACAAAGGTTTCACCCCTAACCGGACTTTCATGATTGAATAGAATTCCATTACAAGCATACATATTATAAGCCTCCCGGTAATTCACTGTAATCCAGTACGCATACATTTTAGCCACAGCGTAAGGAGAACGGGGATAAAAAGGGGTTGTTTCTGATTGGGGCACCGCCTGTACCAATCCATACAATTCGGAAGTTGATGCTTGATAGATTCGGGTTTTCTTTTCCAAACCTAATGTTCGTACTGCCTCTAATATTCGTAATGTTCCTATTCCATCTGCATTTGCAGTATATTCTGGAGTTTCAAAGCTCACATGCACATGGCTCATAGCTGCCAGGTTATAGATTTCATCAGGCTGCGTTTCCTGTATGATGCGGATTAAATTCGTTGAATCTGTTAGATCACCATAATGCAGCTTTAACCTCAAATGACTTTCATGTGGGTCCTGATATAAATGATCTATCCTGTCTGTGTTAAATAATGAGCTTCTCCTTTTTATACCATGAACAAAATACCCTTTATTCAAAAGTAATTCAGTTAGATAGGCTCCGTCTTGGCCTGTGATTCCGGTGATTAATGCGGTTTTCATGAGTAGAGTATTGTGTGTTGAATATTACGTATTTAGATACCCGGTGCTAATCCGGAAAATCTTGTTTCTGCTGATAGTTTTGCTTCCTTCATCGATCTGCTGTCTGTTGTCAGGCTAGCGATAGTATAAAAATTTCTTGCTAAATACTATGATGATGCTAATCATCTCCGCCCAGACCGATAACCGACAACTACGCCCTTCGTGCACGGCTTCGCCCCTTCAGTCACATCTTTCGATTTTGACATCCACTTGTAATCGGGTAAAAAGCTGACTTAAGAAGCTAGTAATTTCTCAATAACATTCTTTCTTAAATCAACCCGAACGTGTAGCCCAAGGTCTTTTAACAGTAAAAGCGCATAATTGCCTGTACACTCTAACACTTCAGCTTCTTTATCCTGCAATGCACCTGAGCGAATTCGAATCCGGTCATTCGCACTTAAATTTGTTGCTTCAATACTGTCATGATCATATTCCATCAACCAGTTTTTAAGGCAATTCATTTCCTTTTCCCTGATTATTGCTGGTTGCCCGCAGTGGTAAACATAACGTACTACGCCCGGTACTGAAAAAACCAAATCCTTATCTTTTTCATCTAAACTAACAAAGCAATAAGATCTGAATAACGGTTCTTCTACCCATTTCCATCGATCACTCCACAGTTTTTTCCTTTTTAAAAGTGGGCAAAACACCTCAATACCAGATAAACTTAGCTTATCAGCAACCGCCTTCTCACAACGTGATTTAGTATAGATTACGTACCAGCTCATTTGGGTTGATCAACTATTAATACCAATTCTTTGTAATGCCGCTCAACATATACCTTGGCGTCCTGCTCGTCAAAAACCAGATAGCGAATTTTACGCTTCAAGAAAGGTTCGGCCTTTTCAACCAGCGAGCTCAAATAATTACGGTCGATATCATTTCCTATGATCAGCAGATCGATAATGTCTGAATCGAGCCCTTGGGCTATTCGGCCTTCCAGATATACTTGTTGTACATTGCCCAATCGATCGATAACCTGTTCGATTAATTGTTCAACACCTACAAACTTGCGGATAATACTATTGAGGTCTTTAAATAAAGGATGACGTGTGTTCGCTCTGTACAACTTCTTATTGCCATCGGACTCTGCCATCAAAAGACCAGCTTGTTCAAAACGATTGAGTTCCTGCCTGATACCATTAGTACTCTCATTAAACTCATTCTCTAGGCTACGTAAATAGCCCTGATTATTGATATTTAAGAAGAATTTAAGCAATAGCTTAATTCTGGTTTTAGAAGTGATCAGGCTTTCTAGCATACTTTTTGAGTAATTTTAATACTCAATATTGATCAAATATATGAAAATTGTATAACATCCAAATTCAAAAACTGTAGTGATACTACGTAAATTGACTTACCTAGAACGCATACATCTCGATAGTTTTGGTAATAAGATGACATTAAATTCATTTGTTTAGCTAAATCGATTGCTAAAAAAGTAATTCGCAATCCTTCAGACTACAACCTCCCATCAACCCATTCCCTATTCAATACTGCGCGGGTATCAAAAAGTACAGTATCTGCATTCTTCAATTGACCGAAATCAATTTCGAGAAATTCTGCATGAGCAACTGCCAAAATGATTAGCTGATAGTGATGTTGATAGATATCTGTAATCAGATTAATATTGTACTGAGCTTGTACATATTCTTTCTCGGCAAGTGGATCAATCACATCAACATCCAGCCCAAATTGAATTAATTCATTCACAATATCTACCACTTTACTATTTCGGGTATCCGGACAGTTTTCTTTGAATGTTAGGCCCATTACTAATGCTCTGGACCCTTTAAATGGAATATCTCTTGCTGATAACAGCTTAAGCGACTTATTTACAACAAACAAAGCCATTTGGTCATTAACCTCTCTTCCTGATAATATAACCCGTGGAACATAGCCCAGCTTTTCTGCTTTATAAGACAGGTAATAGGGATCTACTCCAATACAATGCCCTCCAACCAATCCAGGTTTAAAACTTAGAAAATTCCATTTGCTTGCTGCCGCATCCAATACTTCGGAGGTATCGATGTCCATTTTATCAAAAATCAGTGCAAGCTCATTAACAAATGAAATATTGACATCGCGCTGAGCATTTTCTATCGCCTTCGAGGCCTCTGCTACTTTAATCGAGGATGCTTTGTAGGTTCCTACATGAATGATTGAAGCATATAGCTCATTGACCAACTCTGCTGTTGCCAGGTTTGAACCTGAGGTGACTTTGATGATATTTTTCAGGGTATGTACCGCGTCGCCCGGACTAATTCGTTCGGGTGAATAGCCGCAAAAAAAATTCTGATTATAGTTTAGTCCGCTTTCTTTTTCAAGAACTGGTACACAGTCTTCTTCTGTGCAACCTGGATATACGGTAGACTCATAAATTACAATATCTCCTTCCTTAAGCATTGATCCTATTGTTTTGGATGCATTTAACAATGCTGTTAGATCGGGTGCTTTATGTTCATCTACTGGAGTAGGAACTGTAATGATATATATACTGCAAGTATCCAGGTCAACCGGATTATGAGTGATGGTCAATTTTGAAGCGATTAACTCTTGCTGGGAAACTTGCAAGGTTTTATCATTGGCTAAACACAAGGACGCTACACGAGCTGAATCCAAATCATATCCAAACACCGTATATTTTTCAGAAAACGCTAGAGCCAGTGGAAGCCCTACATAGCCAAGCCCAATGATTCCAATTTTCAGATCAGGTGAAAGGACTACTTGCATTTATTTTCTATTGATTGAGACAAATATATCAATGTATCGTCATTTGGATCAGCTGCAGTATTTTTTTACTGGAGTGCGCTCGTGAAAGGTGGAGAAATCTCGTAGTTAGAATTACCGCGCCAACCCCAAAAGATATTCCCCATAACCACTTTTACGGAGCGGTTCAGCAATTGCCGTGAGCTGCTTTTGATCAATAAAGTTCATTTGGTAGGCAATCTCTTCAATACAGCCAATCTTTAATCCTTGGCGCTCTTCGATAACCTGAACAAACTGCCCAGCCTGCATTAGTGAATTAAATGTGCCTGTGTCTAGCCATGCCGTACCGCGACTTAAAACCCCTACCTTAAGCTTGCCCTGTTTTAAATATTCACGGTTAACATCTGTTATTTCGTATTCTCCACGCGGCGAAGGCTGTATATTTTTTGCTATTTCAACTACCGAATTATCATAGAAATATAAACCTGGGACTGCATAATTAGATTTAGGATGTAATGGCTTTTCCTCGATAGATAATGCATTAAAATCCTTGTCAAACTCTACAACTCCATAGCGTTCAGGATCAGAAACCTGGTAGGCAAATACTACTCCCCCTACTGGATTTTGAAGGGTTGGCAACAAATTGCTGATCGAATCGCCGTGAAAAATATTATCGCCCAGAATAAGTGCAACGGCATCCTTACCTATGAATTTCTCGCCAATCACAAAAGCCTGTGCCAGACCATTTGGAATTGCTTGTTCAGCGTAAGAAAATTTACAGCCAATTCTAGTTCCATCACCAAGCAATTTTTCAAAGTGTGGAAGATCATGAGGTGTAGAAATGATCAGAATATCTTTAATGCCGGCCTGCATAAGGGTAGACAAAGGATAATAAATCATGGGCTTATCGTAAACAGGCATCATTTGCTTGCTCATCGCTAGCGTCAATGGATGGAGTCTGGTGCCGGAGCCACCTGCGAGTATAATTCCTTTCAAGAGTTTTTAATTTGCTTCAAAGATAATTTTTTAGGCCGAAACCGACACTTTGGAAATCTGATTTATAAACCACTTGTGCAACTATTAAATCTATTATTCTGCAATAGCCTTTTCCAAATCGCTATACCAATCTGCGCCATATTTCCGAATCAGAGGATCCTTTAAAAATTTATAAACAGGAACCTTTAATTCATTGCCAAAAGAACACGCCGGGCTACAGATGTTCCAGCGATCGTAATGTAGGGTATCAAATTCAGGATAAGAAGTAATCCTAATGGGGTAGAGATGACAAGATATCGGCTTTTTCCAGTGGATTATTCCGTCTTCATATGCCTTCTCAATTGCGCATTTGCTAATACCATTTTCATAAGTTACATAGGCGCATTCCTTATTGCCATCTACACAGGGAGTTGTGTAATCCCCTTCAAAATCTTTCACCCAAGTACCCGATTCTTCAATCGCATCAATCCCTTTTTGAGTCATGTATGACTTTATTAGCGGATAAATTTCTTCAAGAATCGCTAACTCAGGTTTTTCAAGGGGTGCCCCAGAATCTCCTTCTACGCAACATGCGCCTTTGCAGCGATTTAGGTTACAAACGAAATTTTCAGATAGGATGTCTTCGTGCACAAGAGTGCTTTGGATTTCTAACATTTTCTATGTAACAGATTAATTATTTGCTGTTAGTGGAGATTTCAAGCCTTTCGCACTAGTAATTTCCATTGTTAAAGACCCAACTAATAGTTCTGCCTGAGCTTTAACAGGTATGCGATTTCCGTCATCTGTGATCCATAAATATAGTCTGCCGTCTTTGCGAAATATGCGACCCGGCTGAACTACCGGACTAAATTTTAAACAGTTAAAAGAGCCAATAGAGGTTTTAACTCGTTCTTTGCCCAGATATTGAATTTCTAGTTCTGAAACGCCATCATCCAGAAAATAATTCATTTTAATTCTCTCACCTACCGATATATTTGTCAAGTCGAGACTCCGTGCAAAGTAATATGCCGAAACCAAGTCAAAGGTTTGATTAAGCGCTTTGAATGTTCCTTTGTTGGCGACAATCTTCCGTTGGTCCTGATAAAATCGAGCCTTATCATTTCTTTTATAATTTGCTTCTCTAATGTTCTCAGTATATAGATAAGGCAGCAAAGTTGCCTGATCGATATAAGAATCATAACGATTTCTGACTTTATAAAAAATATCAAATGACCCGGAAGTCTTTCCCTGCGCTACCAGATGATTGACGGACCTTTCACTAAATTTGATCTCTGTTTGTTTCACCTGTAGAGTAGCTTCTGCGGCAGTAATAAATCCGTAACGTAACTTGTATCTGAGCTCCTCTCCCGCTACAAAAACTGTTTCCTTGGTATTTTCAAGGGTTTGAGCAGAAGAAATAAATACCAAAAAAGACAGTGTGACTAATAGAATAATTTGTCTCATAAATAAAAATCTTATAAAAAGCAAACCAGAAACTCTCTCTTCAGACCAATCATTGCTCGGTTAATCTATTAATCCTTATGCTTAAAAATTGGAACCGTTGAGCAAGGCTCGCCGTACATAATGCTCTTTGCAACTGTTGTGAGTTTTGAAGTCAACTCAACGTACGCTGAAACCGGGACCGGAATATCTCCACACCCTTTCAATACAATTCTTTGATCTCTGTATTTTTCAATATCGAATACGTCAAGTGCCGATTTAAATAAGACGATTTCAAGCATTGAAAGGTCACCAAACAAGATAGTTGCAGTATAGGGTGAAAGCTTACTGGCAAGAAGCATATACGCCCAAGTGGGCACAATGGCATCTACAGAACAGTTAATAGCAACATGCTTATCTTTATATTGGCTCCAATCATGGGTTTTAAGAAATTCTCTAAAGTCTTTCTCTCTGAGTATCAATCCTTGAAACAGATTATCTTTTATATCGTAAAGCACTCGTTCACCCACAGGGTATAGCTCTGCAAGGTCTATAGTCACTAGACCACTTTGAGCTACTTTATTTATGATATTTTCTTCGATGTTCATGTAAAATCCATTATTAAATGGCAAAAACTGCAGGATGTGTACTATGTTAAATCAAAATCCGTAGGTATTTAAAACAATTTTAAAGAGAAAAAATTGTTTTAAAACAAAAAATCCGGAAGTTTTACCTTCCGGACACAATTTAAACTAAAATAACTTCTTAAAAGAAACTA
>CANHGR010000026.1 GCA_947460875.1 Sphingobacteriaceae bacterium
TAGATCTTTAAAATACTTATTTGTAGTTGCTTGTTTTACGGTCGGTTTTAATTCATCCGCTCAAACCACCACAAGTTCTCCTTATTCTCAATATGGATTAGGAACCATAAAAGGATCGTTTCTTCCTCAGCACAGGGCTATGGGTAGTATTGCAGTAGGTTTACGCAGCCTAGGATCCATTTATAATAATATTAATATCGCTAACCCTGCCTCGTACTCGTCTATACAGCTTACAACTTTCGATGTAGGGCTATCAACAAGTCTATCACAATTAGAAAAAGGGAGTGTTTCTAAAAAAAGCTTTAATGGCACGTTAAGTCATTTAGTCTTTGCAATTCCGGTTAATAAGACGTCGACATTGAGTTTCGGTCTTAGTCCGTACAGTGAGCTTGGATATCAATTTAAAACGAGCAGTATTGTAGATACAACTACCATAGACCAGATATACGGCGGCGAGGGTGGTATCTCTAAACTTCATTTTGGCTACGGCTTAAACGTGGGTAAGAGTATTAGTGTTGGCTTTAATTTGGGTTATCTTTTTGGTAAACTAAAATCGATTCGTTCTACTGAATTTCCAAAAGACCCTAGCGCATTGAACTCCAGAAAGCAGAAAAGTAATAGTATCAATGGTTTTAATCTAAATTATGGGGTTCAATATTTCACCGCAGTGAGCCCTAAGGTTGTGCTGATTGTGGGCTATTCAGGCACTGCTGGTAACAAGCTTAATTCTTTTTCGAATGAGATCGTAACTAATTACAAGAAGAATTTTGAATTTGGAGATGAGACGCCTGCCATTGATACAGTTTATGCAACAGAAGAGGGGGCTTCCAGAATAACGATGCCGATGAGTCACAACATTGGATTTTCCTTGCAAGGAACTAGCAAATGGCTATTTGGTGCCGATTTTTCAATGACAAATTGGTCTGAGTATAGAGAGGGCGCTACCAACCCTGATCTAGGCAATAGTTATGGGGTTGCTGTAGGAGGGCAAATTACCCCTAATATCAATGCAGTTTCTGGCTACTATAAATTTGTAGACTATCGTTTGGGGTATAGATATAATAAGTCCTACATCAATATAAATGATACAGATATTATTGAATCCGCTATAACTTTCGGATTCGGATTTCCGCTAGCATCTAATCGCGGATCGTTGTATAAAATAAATCTTAGCGCAGAAATTGGTAAACGTGGACAATTAGAGAATAATCTTGTGCGAGAACGTTTTATGAATTTCCACTTAGGTTTCTTACTTAACGACAGATGGTTTAACCGCAACAAAATTGAGTAGTTGTGGGAAGCCTGAATGTTCGTTCGGTAGTCATTTTTCTGAATATTTTGGTCCTGCTTTCATCCTGCGAAAATGATATTAAAGAAGTAGAAAAAGTATCTTCGGCTAAAGCTCCAATTCTTGTGGATAAATCCTTCGGAGTAGAGGTCATCTATAGCGACTCCGCTGTAGTAAAAGCTAAATTACTAACGCCAGAGGTTCTTAACTACAAAACGATAAATCCCTACCTGGAGATGACTAAAGGGGTTACAATTATTTTTTATGATGAAGACCATCGAGAAAATGGCAGAGTCACCTCCGATTACGCGATAAGGAAAGAGAACCAAATGATCGTTGAGTTTAGAAAAAATGTGGTTGTATCCAATATAAAAGGGGATGGTCTGAGATCTGATGAGGTGATCTGGGATGAAGCAAAAGGAAGGTTTTTTTCGAATAAGACCGTCGAGGTTAGTTTTGCAAACGGAAGCAAGTTTAATGCCGATGGTTTTTGGTCTGATCAGGATTTGTATCCATTCAACTTTTATCAAGCGAGGGGCAATATAAATGTGCCCGAAAATGAAGGCTTCTAGTCAAATTTTTAGAAGAACCTTTCAGCTTAATAATTGCATAGGTTTTTTTTCTAAAAATTGTATCTTGCGCCTCTTTTTATACATGTGCAGAATGCGCTGTAAATAAATGAGAACCGAATTTAAGTTTATATTTTTGAATTTTTAAATTAGAGTTATATGGGAATAATGAGCTTTTTGCGGAACCGTGCAGGAATTATCATCGTTGGAGCGATTGGTTTGGCAATTGTTGCATTTCTTGTAAGCGATGCAGTTACCATGGGTAAACCTTTTTGGTCCGGCGACGCAAACGTTGTGGGAACAATTAGCGGCGAACCTATCAATATAGTGGATTTCAGTGCAAAGGTGGAGCAGAATACTGCTAATTTTAAGCAGCAAATGGGGCAGTCGGCGCTCAATGCTCAAATGACTGCATATGTAGTTGAAAATACCTGGACGCAATCTATTTCAGAAATACTTTTAAACAAAGAAGTTCAACGACTAGGCTTAGCTGTTAGCAAGACTGAATTGAATGATATGATAACCGGCAAAAATCCCCATCCACAGGTGGTTCAATCCTTTGGAAATCCTCAGACTGGCCAGATCGATCGCACTCAGTTAAGTTCATTCTTGTCGAATATTCAAACACAAGACGCTGCAAGTGCTGTTAGTCAGCAGTGGACAGCCTTCCTTGTTTCGCTTAAGCAAGAGCGCCTATCTCAGAAGTATTACAATCTTGTCAAAAGCAGTGTTTATGTAACCTCGCTAGAGGCTAGAGAAGATTATGTGCAGAGAAACAAGCTGGCTAACTTTAATTATATTTATTTGGATTACTCTACTATTGCTGATAATAAAGTTGTGATAACGGATGCCGATTATGAGGAGTATTACAAACAAAATATAGCGCGTTTTAAAAACGAGCAAGAAAACCGGACTTTTGAATATGTTGCTTTTGATGCGAATCCGTCCAAGTCAGATTCTGCTGAGGTGAAAGCAAATGCCGACCGTATCGCAGCTGAACTGAGAGGCACAAAAAATGATTCACTCTTTATTGGAATAAATTCAGATACTAAAGCGCCAATTGCGTATGTCAAGAAAGGTCAAATTGACCCAGCCTTAGATACCGCAGTATTCAGTGCCTCTGTAGGTACAGTGATAGGACCGGTATTAAGTAACGGTTTTTATAAAATGGCGAAAGTAATTGATGTAAGAACAGGTCCGGATTCAGTAAAGGCGAGTCATATTTTAATAAATCCAGCTACGGAAGGAGGAACTGATAAAGCTCGAGCTAAAGCTGATTCTATATTAAACGTTATTCGAAAAGGAACTAGTTTCGCGGTGATGGCGGCACAGTTCGGAACAGACGCATCAAAAGACAAAGCGGGCGATTTAGGTACTTTCGGAAGAGGCGCTATGATTCCAGCCTTTGAAGAAGCGGTATTTAACGGAAAAACGGGGGACATGCGAACCGTGACCACGCAGTTTGGTGTGCATGTAATTCGAATTGATAAGCAAATAGGTTCATCTAAAGTCGTTAAAGTTGCAATTGTTGATAAAGCTCTAGGTAGCAGCAACAAGACTCAACAAGAAGCATACACAAAAGCCACAACATTTTTAAGTAGAGTGAATAGCGCTAAAGAATTTGATGCCGAGGCAAAGAAAGAGGGATTAGCCAAGCTAGTGGCAGAGAATGTCGTAGCAGCGCAGGCCAGCATTCCCGGACTTGAAAGTCCTCGGGAATTAGTCCGCTGGGCATATAAAGCCGATGAAGGAGATGTTTCAGATCAAGTTTTTACGATCGATAACAAGTTCGTTATTGGTAAATTAATTGATATCCGTGAAAAGGGGACGTTGCCACTTGAAAAAGTAAAGACGGCCATTGAGCCGGCTGTACGTAAGCATGTTAAAGCTGAAATGCTAAAAGAAAAGTTTAGCGGTGCTTTCGACGCAGGTGCGAAGACAATTGCACAAGTAGGCCTAAAGCTCGGTAAAGTTCCAATGCCGGTGCAAAACATCGTCTTTGCGAATCCGATTATTCCAGGCTTATCTCAAGAAAATAAAGTTATAGGGACAGTTTTTGGTTTGCAACCAGGAAAAATGTCTAAGCCTATAGAAGGTGAGAGTGGTGTATATGTAGTTAGTTTAAATGGTTTCAGTAACCCTCCGGCCTTAACAAACGTATTTAAGCAGAAAGAGCAAATACAGCAAACGCTAATTCAGAGAAGTCAAGGTGAAGCGTTCAATGCTTTGCGCGAAAAGGCTGACATCAAGGATAATCGTGCTAGTTTCTTTTAAGAAGTTATTTTAGTTTAAATTGTGTCCGGAAGGTAAAACTTCCGGATTTTTTGTTTTAAAACAATTTTTTCTCTTTAAAATTGTTTTAAATACCTACAGATTTTGATTTAACATAGTACACATCCTGCAGTTTTTTCCATTTAATAATGGATTTTACATGAACATCGAAGAAAATATCATAAATAAAGTAGCTCAAAGCGGCCTAGTGACTATAGACCTTGCAGAGCTATACCCTGTGGGTGAACGAGTGCTTTACGATATAAAAGATAATCTGTTTCAAGGATTGA